>NZ_JBXAON010000025.1:0-844 GCF_058802865.1 Caulobacter sp. GW822-FHT01G02 | reverse complement strand
TGCGGCCGCTGCACACCTCGGCGGTGATCTTCGCCTTCGGGGGCAACGCCCTGATCGCCACGTCGTTCTGGGTCGTGCAGCGCACCTGCAAGGCCAAGCTGGCGGGCGGCATCGCGCCGTGGTTCGTGTTCTGGGGCTATCAGCTGTTCATCGTGCTGGCCGCGACCGGCTATCTGATGGGCGCGACCCAGAGCAAGGAATACGCCGAGCCGGAGTGGTACACCGACCTGTGGCTGACCATCGTCTGGGTCGCCTATCTGCTGGTGTTCCTGGGCACGATCTGGAAGCGCAAGGAACCCCACATCTACGTGGCCAACTGGTTCTACCTGGCCTTCATCGTCACCATCGCCCTGCTGCATCTGGTCAACAACGCCGCCATTCCGGTGGGTCTGCTGAACCACAAGTCCTATGGCGTCTTCTCGGGCGTGCAGGACGCGCTGGTGCAGTGGTGGTACGGCCACAACGCCGTCGGCTTCTTCCTGACCGCCGGCTTCCTGGCCATGATGTACTACTTCGTGCCCAAGCGCGTGGAGCGTCCGGTCTACAGCTACCGCCTGTCGATCGTGCACTTCTGGGCGCTGATCTTCATCTACATCTGGGCCGGCCCGCACCACCTGCACTACACGGCCCTGCCGCAGTGGGCCCAGACCCTGGGCATGACCTTCTCGATCATGCTGTGGATGCCGTCCTGGGGCGGCATGATCAACGGCCTGATGACGCTATCGGGGGCCTGGGACAAGCTGCGCACCGACCCGGTGGTGCGGATGATGGTGGTGTCGATCGCCTTCTACGGCATGAGCACCTTCGAAGGCCCGGTGATGTCGATCCGCGCGGTCAACGCGCT
>NZ_JBXAON010000024.1:0-1027 GCF_058802865.1 Caulobacter sp. GW822-FHT01G02 | reverse complement strand
ACGTAGTCGTCGCCCTCGCGCATCAGGGCCCGCAGGGCCGTGGGGGCGGTGTAGAAGATCTCGACCCTGTGCTTGTCGATCACCTCCCAGAAGCGGCTGGGGGTGGGATAGTTGGGCACGCCCTCGAAGATCAGGCTGGTCCCGCCATTGGCCAGCGGACCGTAGACGACATAGCTGTGACCGGTGACCCAGCCGACATCGGCCGTGCACCAGAACACCTCGCCCGCACGATAGTCGAACACCGCCCAGAAGGTCCACGAGGCCCAGGCCAGGTAGCCGCCGGTGGTGTGCAGCACGCCCTTGGGCTTGCCCGTCGATCCCGAGGTGTAGAGGATGAACAGCGGATCCTCGGCGTGCATCGGCTCGGGCGGGCAGTCGGTCGACACCGCCTCGCGGACATCCTGCCAGACGATGTCGCGGTTCTTGACCAGGGGCACGTCGGCGCCGGTCCAGCGGACCATCAGCACCTTGCCCACCCAGGGGCAGTGCTTGAGCGCCTCGTCGATATTGGCCTTCAGCGGGATGCGCTTGCCGCCGCGCTTGCCCTCGTCGGCGGTGATCACGAAGTGGGAGGCGCAGTCCTGGATGCGGCCGGCGATGCTGTCGGGCGAGAAGCCGCCGAACACCACCGAATGGACCGCGCCGATCCGCGCGCAGGCCAGCATGGCGACGGCGGCGATCGGGATCATCGGCAGGTAGATCGTCACCCGGTCGCCCTTCTGGACGCCCTGGACCTTGAGGACGTTGGCCATGCGGCAAACCTCCTCGTGCAGCTGGCCATAGGTCAGGGTGTCGGAGGTCCCCGGCTCGTCGCCCTCGAAGATCAGGGCGATGTCGTCCTTGCGGGCCGGCAGGTGGCGATCCAGGCAGTTGGCGCTGACGTTCAGCACCCCGTCCTCGTACCAGCGGATGCGGAAGTCGTCCTTGTCGAACGAGACGTCCTTGATCTGGGTCGGGGCCTTGATCCAGTCCAGCCGGGCGGCGATGTCGCGCCAGTAGCCTTCCGGATCGGTCTTGACCCGGGCCA
>NZ_JBXAON010000023.1:0-1092 GCF_058802865.1 Caulobacter sp. GW822-FHT01G02 | reverse complement strand
ATGCGCTCGGGCCAGTACGACGACCCCAAGGGCGACGCCGCCCGCATCCTCTACGACCATCTCGACGACAAGCCGCCCGCCGATCCGCTCTGACCGCCTGGCCGGCCACAGGGAGTATCCCCATGCTCGACGTCCTTACCGCGCGCGACTCCGACCTGACCGCCGACCTTGTGGTTTGCCTGCCGGCCGAGGCCATGCTCACGCCAGGGGCGGCCGACCTGCGCGTCGACGCCTTGATCGAGGAACTGATCCAGTTGGAAGCGGCTCTTCCCTCGCCGCGACGCACGCGCGGCGTCCTCCTGAGCGGCGCGGCCAATCGCCTGACCCGCGACGGCATGGTCCGGCTCTTCGAAGCCTTGCGACATGTCTTTCGGTTCGCGCCGGGCGCGATCAGCGTCGCCGAGATCGATCTTTCGGCCTGGTCCAGCGCCTGGGCGAGCGCCGCAGCGTTCCACGGCGTCGGCCGCGCGCGGTTCAGCATTTCGCCGCCCGCGGGAGGCGACGCGGGCGGCGACCGGCCCGAGCTCGCGACCCTGGCCCAGGCGATAGCGGCCTTGCGGGACGCCCACGTCTCCGTGCTGGAGGTCGACTTGGGGGTCACTTTCGATCTGACGGGAAGCGCGCTGGCGGACGTTCGCCAGATCGTTCGCTCGGCGCCTGACGTCTTGCGGCTGTCGGCTTGCGCGGAGACGGGCGAGGTTCCCGGCGCGGCGCGGTCGGCGCGCGAGGTTCGCGCCTATCTCGAACGCGCCGGCTATCACGATATCGGCGGCGGCCTCTTCGCCCTGCCCGGAAACGATCCCGCCGCCACCGGCGCGAACGGCGTCGACCGATCCGAACACGCCCCCATCGTCATCGGCGCTGGCGCGCGGGCCGCGCCCGTCAAGGACGCCAAGATCAATGGCGGGGCGCCGAAGGCCTGACCCGTCGGTCGCCTCGTCGGGCCAGTCGCGACAATTTTGACCTTGAGCGAGCGGGTTGCCTGATTGCCCGTTCGCGCAAGACCTTCCCGCCGAGCGACCGTTCGGCGGGAAGGTCCCTCCCCTTCCGCCTCAAGCCAGCCGCCCGTCCCGTGTCCGCCCCGCTTGGGGG
>NZ_JBXAON010000022.1:0-1365 GCF_058802865.1 Caulobacter sp. GW822-FHT01G02 | reverse complement strand
GATCCAAACGCCCTCCCCCGCGACGGGGACGGCTATGATTGTGCAGGCGGATTCAACGCGGATCATTCAGGGGCGCGTAAAAGTGATAAGTCGTTGATTTCGCGGGGTTCGGCGCCGCGAACGCCGGGGATAGATCGCATCCTATCCTCGTCAGCCACAATAATTGTCATCCCGGAAGCCTCGCAGGGGCTATCCGGGACCCAGGGGCCGGCGCATCGCGGTCGCCCCTGGGTCCCGGCTCTACGCTGCGCTTCGGCCGGGATGACAAGAATTGTGCGACCTAGATCGAGATCGTCTTCAGCGGGTTGGCCCCATAGCGGTTGGCCCCCTGCTCGCCGCCCATGACGCCCAGCTCGATGATCGCCCAGACGATCACCAGGCAGAACATGAAGTCCAGGAAGTGCTCGGGCTGCGGCCAGACGGCGATCACCGCGACCAGCACCAGCAGCGACCACCAGCCCGACCGGCCGCGATCGTGCAGGCGCTTGGACAGCACGCAGGCGCCCGAGAACAGCAGGGCCGGATAGACCAGCCAGCCGGTCAGCCAGTGCAGGGTATAGCCGGCGATGGCTTCATACAGCACCGCCACGCCGATCAGCACGCCGGCGGCGATCAGGAACGGCGTGCGCGACAGCCTGCCGTTCGACGACAGGAACAGCTCCGCCCATTCGCTACGCTCGCTCATGCCCGCCCTCTTCGAGTCGGCCACTCACCGACATCCACAATCTAGGGCCTAGGTCACGACGGAGAAAGAGCCCCTAGTCGAGGGCCAGGGGCGGCGCGCCGCCGACCGCTTTGGGCGACGGGCCATAGCGGTTGTCGCCCTTGGTCCCGTCGATCAGCCCGTAGTCGATGAACATGTAGAGCATGAACGGCAGCAGCAGGACGCTCCCCCCCGCGACCGCCAGCTGATTTCCGCTCTGGGTCAGGAACGTCAGAACCCCGCCAGAGCCGTAGAGTACGAAGAGCAAAACGCTGGTGTAGAGGGCGGACCTGTTACGGTCATGCCCGCGCTTGATGGTGATCGCCGCGGCGGGCCAAAGGAAAAGCAGGTCGAGACCAAGACGCACCAACGGCATCCGCGACGCCTCGACTAGCCCCACGCCCATCACTCCGCAGATCACGAGCAGCGCCACCAGGCGCACGATCGTCAGGCCAATGCTGGCAATCCAATACTCCGAGCGCCGGAAACGGCCGTCGAATCCGAACAAGCCGTCGATCAAGAAGTGATTCTTCTTCGCCATAAGGCGAAGCTATCAACTCCACCTGAGGTCGCAAGTCGCCTTACGCGAACTCCACCAGCACCTCATCGGCCGCGACGGGATCGCCGGACTTGGCGTTGACCGCCTTGACGACGCCGTCGCG
>NZ_JBXAON010000021.1:0-1996 GCF_058802865.1 Caulobacter sp. GW822-FHT01G02 | reverse complement strand
CGATGTTTTCGAAGATACTGATCGCCAACCGGGGCGAGATCGCGGTTCGGGTGATCAAGACGTGCCGTCGGCTGGGGATCGCCACGGTGGTGGTCTATTCGGACGCCGACGCCGGTTCGCTGGCCGTCGAGATGGCCGACGAGACCGTGCATATCGGGCCCTCGCCGGCCAATCAGAGCTACCTCGTCGCCGACAAGATCATCGCCGCCTGCAAGCAGACCGGCGCCCAGGCCGTGCATCCGGGCTTCGGCTTCCTGTCCGAGAACGCCAGCTTCGCCCAGCGCTGCGCCGACGAGGGGATCGTGTTCATCGGTCCCAACCCCGGCGCCATCAGCGCCATGGGCGACAAGATCGAGAGCAAGAAGTTCGCCCAGGCCGCCGGCGTCTCCTGCGTGCCCGGCCATATCGGCGAGATCGACGACACCGCCCACGCGACGACGATCGCCGAGCAGATCGGCTATCCGGTGATGATCAAGGCCTCGGCCGGCGGCGGCGGCAAGGGCATCCGTGTCGCCTGGAGCCGCCAGGACGTCGAGGAAGGCTTCCCGGCCGTGCGCGCCGAGGCCAAGGCCAGCTTCGGCGACGATCGGATCTTCATCGAGAAGTTCATCGAGAGCCCGCGCCACATCGAGATCCAGGTGCTGGGCGACAAGCACGGCAACGTCGTCCACCTGTTCGAGCGCGAGTGCTCGATCCAGCGCCGCAACCAGAAGGTCATCGAGGAAGCCCCGTCGCCGCTGCTGGACGAGGCGACCCGCGCGGCCATGGGCGCCCAGGCCGTGGCCCTGGCCAAGGCGGTGAACTACGACAGCGCCGGCACGGTCGAGTTCGTCGCCGGCCAGGACAGGAGCTTCTTCTTCCTGGAGATGAACACCCGCCTGCAGGTCGAGCACCCGGTCACCGAGCTGATCACGGGCCTGGATCTGGTCGAGCAGATGATCCTCAGCGCGGCCGGCGAGAAGATGGCCTTCGAGCAGAAGGACCTCTCGATCAACGGCTGGGCCATCGAGAGCCGCATCTACGCCGAGGATCCCTATCGCAAGTTCCTGCCCTCGATCGGCCGCCTGGTCCGCTACGCCCCTCCGGAGGAAGGCGACAAGGGCGGTTACACCATCCGCAACGACGCCGGTGTCCGCGAGGGCGACGAGATCTCGATGTACTACGACCCGATGATCTCCAAGCTGTGCGCCTGGGCCCCGACCCGGCTGGCGGCGATCGACGGCATGGGCCGGGCGCTGGAGGACTTCCACATCGAGGGCCTCTCCCAGAACATCCCGTTCCTGGCCGCGGTGATGGACCAGGAGCGGTTCCGGTCCGGCAAGATCTCGACCAACTACATCAAGGACGAGTTCGCCGACGGCTTCGCCGGGACCGAACCGACGTCTGAGCAGATCGACATCCTGACCGCCGTCGGCGCGGCCATGCAGCGGGTCTACGCCGCCCGCGCCCGCTCCGACGTCTCGGGCCTGGCCGGTCCGCCGCGCGCCGAGTGGATCGTCGCCGTCGGTCCCGCCAAGCGCCGGGTGAAAGTGGCCGGGGAGAACGGCGAGGTCTCGGTCGCGCTGCTCGACGAAGGCCGCGCCCTGGTCCTGACCGACATCGACTGGCGTCCGGGCAAGCCGGTGTTCAAGGCGGCCCTGGACGGTAAGGCCTTCACGGTCCAGGCCGCGCCGGCCGCCGAGGGCTTCACCATCCGCCACCGCGCCGCCAGGGCCCGGGTGCTGGTCCTGACCCCGCGCAACGCCGAACTGCACGACAAGCTGCCCGAGAAGCAGGCCGCCGACACCTCCAGGCTGGTGCTGTCGCCGATGCCGGGCCTCGTCGTCTCGATGGACGTCGTCACCGGCCAGCAGGTCCGCGAGGGCGAGGTGGTCTGCGTGCTCGAGGCCATGAAGATGCAGAACATCATCCG
Source organism: Caulobacter sp. GW822-FHT01G02 (assembly GCF_058802865.1). Taxonomy (NCBI): domain Bacteria; kingdom Pseudomonadati; phylum Pseudomonadota; class Alphaproteobacteria; order Caulobacterales; family Caulobacteraceae; genus Caulobacter; species Caulobacter sp. GW822-FHT01G02. The sequence continues at coordinate 84 of NZ_JBXAON010000021.1, read as the reverse complement.
CGCCGAACGCGACGGCGTCGTCAAGGCGGTCAACGCCAAGTCCGGCGATCCCGTCGCGGCCGATGAGGTGCTGGTGGAGTTCGC
>NZ_JBXAON010000020.1:0-2010 GCF_058802865.1 Caulobacter sp. GW822-FHT01G02 | reverse complement strand
AGCCACTACACCGACTGGACCATCGGCCACGTGCACTCCGGCGCCCTGGGCTGGGTGGGCTTCATCAGCTTCGGCGCGGTCTACTGCCTGGTGCCGTGGCTGTGGAAGAAGAAGGACATGTACTCGACCAAGCTGATCGAGTGGCACTTCTGGATCGCGACCACCGGCATCCTGCTCTACATCGCCGCGATGTGGGTGTCGGGCATCATGGAAGGCCTGATGTGGCGCGCCTACACGCCCCAGGGCTTCCTGGCCTACAGCTTCATCGAGACCGTCTCGGCCAAGCACATCGAGAACGTCATCCGCGCCGTCGGGGGGCTGATGTACCTGTCCGGGGCGCTGATCATGATCGTCAACATCTGGAAGACGATCGCTTCGCCCTCCGCCGAGCCGGCCGACGAAACGGCCGCTCCCGCCACCGCGATCGCCTGAGGTCAGCCGATGTCTCTCTGGAAGCAACACGCCAAGCTTGAGCGGCACTCGCTGCTGCTCGTCGTCGGCATCCTCCTGGTCGTCTCGATCGGGGGGCTGGTCGAGATCGCCCCGCTGTTCTGGCTGCAGGGCACCATCGAGAAGGTGCAGGGCGTGCGTCCCTACACCCCGCTGGAACTGAACGGCCGCGACATCTATGTCCGCGAGGGCTGCTATCTGTGCCACTCGCAGATGATCCGCCCGCTGCGCGACGAGGTCGAGCGCTACGGCCACTACAGCCTGGCCGCCGAGAGCATGTACGACCACCCGTTCCAGTGGGGGTCCAAGCGCACCGGGCCCGACCTGGCCCGGGTCGGCGGCAAGTACTCCGACGCCTGGCACCGCGACCACCTGATCGACCCGCGCTCGGTGGTGCCGGAGTCGGTGATGCCGCCCTACAAGTTCCTGGCCGAGAAGGACCTGGACTATCGCGACATCGTCGACCGGATGAAGGTGCTGCGCACCGAGGGCGTGCCCTACACGGCCGACGAACTGACCAACGCCAAGAAGGATCTCGAGGCCCAGGCCGATCCGTACTCGACCGACGCGGTGGCCCTGCGCGGCCGCTACGGGGCCAAGGTGGTCAATCGCGACTTCGACGGCGATCCCGACAGGATCACCGAGATGGACGCCCTGGTGGCCTATCTGCAGATGCTCGGGACCCAGGTCGACTTCAAGTCCTACAAGGCCCAGGCCCCGGAGAACCAGCGATGAGCCAGCTCTCCTACGAAACCGTGGCGCGCTTCGCCCAGCAGGGCGGACTGATCTACTTCGGCCTGATCTTCCTGGCCGGTGTCGCCTATGCCCTGCGGCCTTCCAAGAAGGCCGAATTCCAACACGCCGCGCGCATGCCGCTGGATGACGAGGAGCTCTCCTGATGGCTTCCGAACGCAAGACCGACGACGTCACCGGCGTCGAGACCACCGGCCACGAGTGGGACGGCATCCGCGAACTGGACAACCCGCTGCCGCGCTGGTGGCTGTGGGTCTGGTACGGCTGCATCGCCTTCTCGATCGGCTACTGGGTGCTGATGCCGGCCTGGCCGGGCGTGCATGGCTACACCAAGGGCCTGCTGCACCAGTCCGACCGGGCCGCCGTGGGCCACGAGCTCAAGGCCCTGGACGTCCAGCGCGGGGCGGGCGCGGCCCAGCTGCGCACCGCCAGCCTCGAGCAGATCGAGCAGGATCCCAAGCTGCAGGCCTACGCCCAGCAGGTCGGCCAGTCGGTGTTCGGCGACAACTGCGCCACCTGCCACGGCATCGGCGGCACCGGCGGCAAGGGCTATCCCAACCTGCGCGACGACGTCTGGCTGTGGGGCGGCAAGCTGGAGGACATCCAGTACACCATCACCCACGGCGTGCGCACCGGCGCGGACGGCGCGCGGATGTCGCAGATGCCCGCCTTCGGCCGCGACGAACTGCTCAAGCCCGAGCAGATCGACGACCTGACCGAATATGTCGTCCACCTGTCGAACCGTCCGGCCGACGCCGGGGCCATCGCCCGCGCCAAGCCGGTCTTCGACACCCAGTGCGTGGCCTG
>NZ_JBXAON010000019.1:0-2924 GCF_058802865.1 Caulobacter sp. GW822-FHT01G02 | reverse complement strand
GTTTGCGTTCGGTTGTTGCACTCTTGTTCTCCTTCCATGAGGCGAACCATGTCGGGCTCCTGATTATCGAGGGAGGTCGGCCGTGGCGTCGAAGCGGTACCAAAACCGAGGACTGCGAACCTACTGGGCGGTCCACATCGAGGCGTGGCGGCTGAGCGGTCTGTCGCGCGCGGCATACTGCGGCGAACACCAGCTCAAGCCGGCCGTCTTCGGCAACTGGCTGAAGAAGATCGGTGACGCCGACGCCTTGCAGCACAAGCCTTTGAGCAAGCGAAAGCCTCCGCCGCGACGCTCCACCAGCGAGGTCCGTAACAGGGCCGTGCAGGCGTTCTGGGCCATGCACGTCGAGGCCCACCTGTGGAGCGGGCTGACCGCTGCGGAGTATGCCAGCGCCCATCGCCTGACGCCCTCGTCGCTGCGCCAGTGGCGTCAACGCCTCGACGAAGATCCCCTTGGGATCGATTGGAGAGAGCTCGTTCATCCCAGCGCCCGCCCGTATGTGTGCCCCAGACGAAGCACTAGTGCTAAGGCCCCGGCGCTGGAATCCGGCTTGACGGGCGCGACCAGAACCCTTTGCGACGGTGACGGCCGGAGCAGTCGCCGGACGTTCAGCGACGAGCAAAGGCGCGCCATCGTCGCCGAAACGCAGCTTCCCGGCGCCACGGTCAGCGCGGTGGCCAGGAACCACGGCGTGGTCACCAGCATGGTGTTCCGGTGGCGCGCGCAGATGGGCCTTGGCCAGGACGAGCGCGCACGGCTGGCTCGCGTTCGGCTGGTTGGCGATGGCCTGAAGGCGGCGGGCCAGGCTCTTACGTCGGGCATTCCCTTGCCCATCCCCGAGGGCGCGGTGGCCGTCGATCTTGGCGACGGACGCAGGGTCTTCGCGCCGCCTGGGAGCGATCCAGACGAGGTCCGGCGGTACGTGGCGCAGCGGGAGGCGGCCCGATGATGATCATCCCATCCGGCGTGAAGGTGCATCTGGCGCTGGGCCACACCGACATGCGCAAGGGCTTCAATGGCCTGTCGATGCTGGTGCAGGAGGTGCTGAAGGAGGACCCGTTCTCGGGCCACCTGTTCGCCTTCCGGGGGCGAAAGGCCGACACCATCAAGTTGCTCTACTGGGACGGAACGGGCCTGTGCCTGTTCACCAAGCGACTGCAACGCGGGCGCTTCATCTGGCCGCACATCACCACGCCGGGAGGTTCCGTGGTGCTCTCGCCCGCGCAACTCGCCATGCTGGTCGAAGGCATCGACTGGCGCTTCCCAGAGCGCACCTGGCGACCCGCCATCGCCGGCTGAAATAGCGTCGAAACCCCCGCTGGATAAGGGGAAAATGCTTGGTCGCGGACTCCGAAAATAGTAGAATCGGGCATGCGGCTGGATCTGGAAAACCTGCCTACCGACACGGTCTTGCTGCACCAGTTGGTGCGCGAAATGGCCGGCTTCGTCGGTGAGCGGGACGGCGAGATCGACCGGCTCAAAGCCATCATCAAGCAGCTCCAGCGCGCGCAATTTGGACGCCGTTCCGAGCGCCTGGACGCCGATCAACTGGCGCTGGCTCTGGAGGATGTCGAGACCGATCTGGCCGCCGCCGAAGCGCGCCGGCCCGACATCTTGCCGGCGCCCGCGAAGACCCAGCCCAAGCGCAAATCGCTCCCCGACCATCTGCCGCGCGAAGACCGGTTGATCGACATCGACAGCCCGGTCTGCGCCTGCGGCGGCGCCCTGCACAGCATCGGCGAGAGCGTCAGCGAGATGCTGGACTGGGTCCCCGCGCAGATGCGGGTGATCCGGATCGTGCGCCCCAAGTACGCCTGCCGGGCCTGCGCAACAGTCGTCCAGGCGCCGGCGCCGGAGCGGCCGGTCGACGGCGGCCTGGCCACGCCGGCGCTGTTGGCCCAGGTGCTGATCAGCAAGTATTGCGACCACACCCCGCTCTATCGCCAGTCCAAGATCTTCGCCCGACACGGCGTGGATCTGGAGCGCTCGACGCTGGCCGGCTGGGTCGGTGGGGCCTGTTGGTGGCTTGAAGCCCTGCATGACAAGCTGTCGGCCAACCTGTTCGCCAGCAGCCACTTGTTCGCCGACGACACGCCCATCCCGGTGCTCGATCCTGGCCGGGGCCGAACCAAGACCGGGCGGCTCTGGGCTTACACTCGTGATGATCGACCGTGGGGCGGACCGGAGCCGCCCGGCACGGTCTATGTCTATGCGCCGGACCGGAAGGGTGAGCGCCCGGCCGCCCATCTGGGCCGGTTCAAGGGCGTCCTCCAGGTCGATGGCTATGCCGGCTTCGAGCCGTTGACGGCGTCCGGCGAAATCAAGCTGGCGGCCTGTTGGGCGCACGCCCGGCGCAAGTTCTATGAGATCGCCGAGGCAACCCAGTCGCCCGTGGCCGTCGAGGCGTTGCGCCGGATCGGCGAGCTCTACGCCATCGAAGCCCAGGTGCGCGGCCAGTCGGCGGCGCTGCGGCGGGCGGCGCGTCAGGAGTCTTCCCGTCCGCTGGTCGATGCCCTGCACGTCTGGTTCGAACGCCAACTCGCCCGCGTGCCGCCGCGCGGCGCCTTGGCTGAGGCCATCCGTTACGCCCTCGGCCGCTGGGACGCGCTCAGCCTGTTCCTGGCCGACGGCCGTATCGATCTGGACAACAACCCCGTCGAGCGCGCGATCCGGCCCATTGCTCTCGGCCGCAAGAACCACCTGTTCGCCGGTTCGGACGGCGGCGGCGACCGCTGGGCCGTGGTCGGTTCGCTGATCGAGACCGCCAAGATGAACGGCGTCGAGCCCTTCGCCTATCTGCGCGATGTGCTGGAGCGCATGGTCGATGGCCACCCCGTCAACCGCCTCGACGAGCTGCTGCCCTGGGCCTGGAAGAGCGGAAATCACGTCAACACCTGACGGACGTGCAGCGGCCGGACGCATAC
>NZ_JBXAON010000018.1:0-4702 GCF_058802865.1 Caulobacter sp. GW822-FHT01G02 | reverse complement strand
TGGACGGCTCAGGATGGCTCAAAAGGGAGATTTCCCGCCTTGCGATCACCGGCATCGCCCGCGAACGTTCGTCTTTGCCTCAACCTGGGCGCCGGAAGCCTGTTGGCGGTCCATGAGCGCATCGCTCGGTGCGATCTGGTCGAGGATCCGACGTCGGTCCCGGACCCGGTCGGCTAGCCCGGAATCGAAGGGAGACCGTCAGGCGGCCAAATCCGTCGCCGAGAAGCGTGGGTGGGTGATCGTGAAGCGTCGTGAACCATCCAGCGCCACGCGGCCGTCATGCTGCAACTGGGTAAGCATGCGCGACACCGTTTCGATCGTGAGTCCCAGATAGTCGGCGATATCTTGGCGGCACATCGGCAGGTTGGCCCACGCCCCTTCGCTGCGCCGGGCGATCTGGCTCAGGAAGAAGACGACCTTCTCGTAGGCGTTGCGCCGCGCCAAGATCACCATGCGGGCCTGGGCCTGTTCCAGTTGCAGGCTAGTGACCGTCCAGATCAGCCGCTCGATAAGCGCCCCATCCTCGGCGACGGCGAGGGCCTGGCGCCGTACATGGGCGATTTCGCAGTCGGTGAGGGCCTCGGCCGCGTGGCTGTGAGTCGCGCCCAGCGCCAGTCCGAACATGTCGCCCGGAAAATAGAACTCGCTGACCTGACGACGACCGTCGGCGAGCAGTCGCGTGCTGCGCACCACGCCCTTGGTCACGCGATAGTAGTCGGTGGCCCGGCCCTCCTGGGCGAAGATCTCGTCCCCCGCCCCGAAGCGCGTCGTGCGCGCCAGGCGATCGAAGGCGGCCTGCGCGGCGAGGTCGGCGGACGTACCCGCAGCCGAACTGATCAAGACCTGAAACGGCATGACTTCCCCCAAAACTCTTCAGAAGATTAGGGACGACAGGGTCACGCCCACTATTAGGAAACCTACCTAGTCGAACTCATTACGACGCCCTTGACCCGCGACCAATTCGCACACATCCAGAGATGGGGAACACAATCGGAAAAGCCGGAACGAGCCCCCAAGATCAAAGGCGCCGAATCTCTCGGCGCAATGCCGCGCCTCCTCGGGTTCGACCTGTCGTTGTTGGAGTCCCATTCAGGTGCGACGGATTGTCCACTTAGGTAATCTTACCGAGTGTGGACAAACCCCAGGCATGGTGACGCTAGGCATCGCGAGCATCGTTCGTCGAGCGCCGGAAGGTCTACAATGCGCATTCTTCACGTCGATGACGACCAACTGGTTCGTGAACTGATCAAGATCAGCATGGGACGCCTCGGTCACGACGTCCTGTCCTTTCAGGACGGTCCGGCCGCCCTGGACCATCTGCGCACCCATCCTGTCGACCTGATCATCTCCGACGTGACGATGCCCGGCATGAACGGCGCGCAATTTGTCGGCGCCGTGCGCGACGAGGCCTTGTCCGGCGCGCCTGTCGTCTTCCTGACCTCGGGCTTCGACCCTCGCACCGCCGCGCTGGAGGCCCTGGCCCCCGTCGCCATCCTCGGCAAACCCTTCGACCCGTTCGAACTGCCCGCGGAGATCGAGCGCCGAATGGCGCGCGTCGCATCGTCGCAAGGCGCTCAAGCCTGACAGCGCCGCCTCGGGCGGCCCGACAAGCTCGGCGCACTCAGCGCGTCAGCGCCGCGCGCAGGGTATCGACCAGGTCATCGTCCAGCAGTGGCTTTTCAATCAGCAAGGCCCCCGACTGTTCCGCCTTGCGCCGCAGGTCCGTGGAGGGATGCGTGGCGGTCACCACCATGACGATGTCGGGAAAGAGCCCTCGCACCAGTTCGATGAGGGCCAGGGCGTCTATCGCTGGCGCGGCGTGCCCCATGATCACCGCCTCGGCCGCGCCTGCGCGCAGGCGGGCGAAAAAGGTCGACGTGGCGGCGAAGGTCTCCACCCGGTAGCCCTCGAGACTCAGGGAAAAGCTCAAGGCTTGACGCAGCGCGGCATCCTCGTCGATCACGAGAACGCGAGGCGACTGGGCTAAACTCAAGGGCAAGGACACGGATCTTGTTCCGCCTGACGGGAGTGACCCGGCGGCGGGCCGGGTGCGCCCGACCTTGATACGCCGGCCCGACTGTCGGAAACATCTGGACTGCCCCTAAGGGGAATCCCGGACTAGTCACGGCCGCCCGACCGGCCACGCGCGGAGTGACGACCATCGACGAATTCACGCCGCCGCGTCCCAACTCCGCTCGGACTAACGCCGCTCGGGAATGGGCGATGGCCGCGAGCATCGCGTCCGCGCTGGTCGTCGCCGGGATCATCGCGCGCGTCTTGTTCGAACCGATCCTGGGCGATCGCGGCCTCTATCTCTTCTTCTTTCCGGCCGTGGTCGCCGCCTCCGCCTATCGCGGCGCGGCCGGGGGCCTTTTGGCCTGCGCTCTGAGTCTTGTCTGCCTTCTCCTCGTGAACCTGCGCCACAACGGCTTTGACTTCGGCGACGCGGTCGGGACGCTGCTGTTCGTGGCGGTCAGCGCGGGGATCTGTTTTGGCGGCGAGCGCTTTCGCACGGCCCGCAAACGGGCCGACGCCGTGACGGCCGATCTGCTGCTGCGCGAGGCCCATCTGGCCTCCATCCTCGACACCGTGCCCGACGCCATGGTGCTGATCGATGAAGCGGGGCGCGTGCGCTCGTTCAGCTCGACGGCCGTCCGTCTGTTCGGCTGGACCCCGGAGGAAATCTTCGGCCAGAACGTCAATCGGCTCATGCCCGAGCCCTACCGGTCGGCACACGACGGCTATCTGCAGCGCTACTACGGCACCGGCGAGCGCCGGATCATCGGCCTGGGTCGCGTGGTCATCGGCGAGCGCAAGGACGGCTCGACCTTTCCGATGGAGTTGTCGGTGGGTGAAATCCGGACCGGCCGGGAACGGTTCTTCACCGGCTTCGTACGCGACCTCACCGAGACCCAGCGCACCCAGGCCCGATTGCAGGAGCTTCAGGGCGAGCTCGTCCATATCGCCCGGCTGACCTCGATGGGCGAGATGGCCTCGGCGCTGGCGCATGAGATCAATCAGCCGCTGTCGGCCATCGCCAACTATCTGAAGGGCGCGCGCCGCCTTCTCGAAGAGACCGACATTGACCGCGACACCCTCGATGGCGCGCTCGACAAGGCCGGGGAGCAGGCGCTTCGCGCCGGCGCGATCATCCGCCGTCTGCGAGACTTCGTGGCGCGCGGCGAAACGGAGCGACAGGTAGAGAGCCTCAATCGTATGGTCGAGGAAGCTGCGGCCCTGGCGTTCATCGGCGCGCGGGAGCTCGGGGTCGGGGTGCGCTTCGACTACGACATCAAGACCGACCGCGTTCTGGCCGATCGCGTCCAGATCCAGCAGGTCATCGTCAATCTGATCCGCAACGCCATCGAAGCCATGTCGGACGGCCCTCGCCGAGACCTGAAGATCAGCGTATCACGCGCCGACCAAGACGCTGTCGTCTCCGTGAGCGATACTGGACCTGGCGTCGCGCCGGAAATCATCGACAATCTGTTCGCCGCGTTTGTCACGACCAAGCGCGACGGCATGGGCGTGGGACTTTCGATCTCACGAACCATCATCGAATCGCACGGCGGTCGGCTGTGGGCCGAGGAGACGCCCGGCGGCGGGGCGACGTTCAGGTTCACCCTGAAGATCGTGGAAGGAGACCAGAGTTTTGAGTGACGGCGTCGTGCACATCATCGATGACGATGAAGCCATCCGCGACTCCCTCGGCTTTCTGCTGCGGGTCAATCGCATCCCGTTCCGCGTCTTCAGCTCGCCAGTTGAATTCCTGGAGGCCTCGCCGCCCGATGGGGGGTGCATCCTGACCGATGTACGCATGCCCGAAATGAATGGCGTCGAGATGGTTCGTCGCCTGAAGGCGCGCGGCGATCGCGCGCCGGTCATTGTGATGACCGGCCACGCGGACGTTCCGCTGGCCATCGAAGCGATGAAGGCCGGGGTCGTCGATTTCATCGAAAAGCCGTTCGAGGAAGGCCAGTTGCTCGCGGCGATCAACGCCGCCCTGGCGCAAGGCAAGGCCCAGCGCGACCAGGACACCACTCTGATCGAGACGCGAAAGCGTCTGGCGGCGCTGTCGCCCCGCGAGCGAGAAGTCCTCGACGGCCTCGTCGAAGGCAAGGCCAACAAGGTCATCGCCTTCGACCTGGGGATCAGCCCGCGAACGGTGGAAATCCATCGGGCCAATCTCATGGGCAAGATGCAGGCGCGCAGCCTTTCGGAACTGGTGCGCATGGCCCTGTCCCGGGATCGCGACTGATACGGCGGCGCGTCAGCGGCGGCTTCGCGCCGATCACCAAGGCGAGCGCCCCCTGTCCACCCGCGCGAGCCGCGACGTGCAGGGCGCCCCCGGCGACAGACGGACGCCGAGGACGTACGGGATCAAGCGTAGGCGACAGCCACCCGGTCTTCGGCTAAAGCGCATCGCGTGACTCGATCGGCGTTCCACCGCTGGCCCTTGATGCGCGCTGCGTTCCTTGCGTTGGCGTTGATAGCGGTTGCGCTGAAGGTGCTGGTGCCGGCGGGCTTCATGACAGCGCCGGGGCCGACGAACGGCCTGCCGTTCTCCGTGGTCATCTGCACTGGGCAGGGCGCGATGGTCGTCGAACCCGGCGCCCCGATGAACCACGACAAAAGGGCCCCGTCCGAAAAGCCGTCGCACGACCAGCCCTGCCCGTTCGCGGGCCATGGCGCGGCCACGGTC
>NZ_JBXAON010000017.1:0-5695 GCF_058802865.1 Caulobacter sp. GW822-FHT01G02 | reverse complement strand
CTCCGGGTTGGTTGGCGGGTTTGTCGGAAAGTTTTGAAAAAAACGATTTGACACGGAATTCGAGGTTCGCTAGATAGCCGCCTCCGCCGACACCGGGCGCTAAACGGTGGGGCCGCTGAGAGGCGGTTCGGGTCTTTGACATTGTTGATTTGGAAAGAGAAACGCAGGCGGCGGCGCTCTGGCGGTTACCCTTCGAGGTAACCTTCGACGCTGACAAATGCGGTCTCTTGAAGACACCATTAATATGGTGGCTGACCTTCGGGTTGGTCACTGTGTGATGGGAACTCGTCAAGAAACTATGCAAACCAGATACCTGGTTCTGGGTTTTCCCCCGGGACTGGAAGTCTGAAGTCAATGTCAACTCAACCTGAGAGTTTGATCCTGGCTCAGAGCGAACGCTGGCGGCAGGCCTAACACATGCAAGTCGAACGGATCCTTCGGGATTAGTGGCGGACGGGTGAGTAACACGTGGGAACGTGCCCTTTGGTTCGGAACAACTCAGGGAAACTTGAGCTAATACCGGATGTGCCCTTCGGGGGAAAGATTTATCGCCATTGGAGCGGCCCGCGTCTGATTAGCTAGTTGGTGGGGTAAAGGCCCACCAAGGCGACGATCAGTAGCTGGTCTGAGAGGATGATCAGCCACATTGGGACTGAGACACGGCCCAAACTCCTACGGGAGGCAGCAGTGGGGAATCTTGCGCAATGGGCGAAAGCCTGACGCAGCCATGCCGCGTGAATGATGAAGGTCTTAGGATTGTAAAATTCTTTCACCGGGGACGATAATGACGGTACCCGGAGAAGAAGCCCCGGCTAACTTCGTGCCAGCAGCCGCGGTAATACGAAGGGGGCTAGCGTTGCTCGGAATTACTGGGCGTAAAGGGAGCGTAGGCGGACTGTTTAGTCAGAGGTGAAAGCCCAGGGCTCAACCTTGGAATTGCCTTTGATACTGGCAGTCTTGAGTACGGAAGAGGTATGTGGAACTCCGAGTGTAGAGGTGAAATTCGTAGATATTCGGAAGAACACCAGTGGCGAAGGCGACATACTGGTCCGTTACTGACGCTGAGGCTCGAAAGCGTGGGGAGCAAACAGGATTAGATACCCTGGTAGTCCACGCCGTAAACGATGAGTGCTAGTTGTCGGCATGCATGCATGTCGGTGACGCAGCTAACGCATTAAGCACTCCGCCTGGGGAGTACGGTCGCAAGATTAAAACTCAAAGGAATTGACGGGGGCCCGCACAAGCGGTGGAGCATGTGGTTTAATTCGAAGCAACGCGCAGAACCTTACCACCTTTTGACATGCCCGGACCACCAGAGAGATCTGGCTTTCCCTTCGGGGACTGGGACACAGGTGCTGCATGGCTGTCGTCAGCTCGTGTCGTGAGATGTTGGGTTAAGTCCCGCAACGAGCGCAACCCTCGCGATTAGTTGCCATCAGGTTTGGCTGGGCACTCTAATCGTACTGCCGGAGTTAATCCGGAGGAAGGCGGGGATGACGTCAAGTCCTCATGGCCCTTACAAGGTGGGCTACACACGTGCTACAATGGCGACTACAGAGGGCTGCAATCCCGCGAGGGGGAGCCAATCCCTAAAAGTCGTCTCAGTTCGGATTGTTCTCTGCAACTCGAGAGCATGAAGTTGGAATCGCTAGTAATCGCGGATCAGCATGCCGCGGTGAATACGTTCCCGGGCCTTGTACACACCGCCCGTCACACCATGGGAGTTGGCTTTACCCGAAGGCGCTGCGCTAACCGCAAGGGGGCAGGCGACCACGGTAGGGTCAGCGACTGGGGTGAAGTCGTAACAAGGTAGCCGTAGGGGAACCTGCGGCTGGATCACCTCCTTTCTAAGGATGCTTCTCCAGTCTCTCACGAGACTATTGAGGCTCCAATTAGTGCGCTAGACGCACACAAATGAGCGGATCGCCGCCGTCTTCGTTTCTCTTTCCGCTTGTTCTGGACCGTCGAGGTTCAGGACACGATCGCGAGCCCTGGAGCGGGTTCAGTCAGACTGACTGGACCTCATCTGAGCGGCCTATGGGCCCGTAGCTCAGTTGGTTAGAGCGCACGCTTGATAAGCGTGAGGTCATAAGTTCAAGTCTTATCGGGCCTACCACTCTTTCCACATACGGACCGCACCGACCAGCTCCCGCTGGGCAAGCAACTCACACCGAGTGTGAGGGGCCATAGCTCAGTTGGTAGAGCGCCTGCTTTGCAAGCAGGATGTCGTCGGTTCGAATCCGTCTGGCTCCACCATTTTTCCTCGCAATCCTCGCTACCGCTTCGCTGCTTGAGCGAGGCTAGCTGGTAGGGTTGGGAAAATCGCGATCGAGGATGATCAAGTTTGCAGCGGCTTTCGAGCCGATGCGAAATGACATTGTGAAGGCAGGGTTCCTCCGCCAACCGTAGCTCACCCCTGGGATACGGACCTGGTTCAAGGATGGACTTAAGAAGACATCATTGTCTGACTAAAGGTAGAGCTCATGCTCGAGACCTTCCCGCGTGACGCGGCTAGGTCTCAAAACGCATGGGTTTTGCTGAGAACGATCAAGCGCATAAGGGCTTCTGACGGATGCCTTGGCATTGAGAGGCGATGAAGGACGTGGCACGCTGCGATAAGAGCCGGGGAGGCGCGAGCACCCTTTGATCCGGCTATCTCCGAATGGGGAAACCCACCTTTATGGTCACTCCACTTGTTCCTGACTTCGGTCAGGGCCGTAGTGGATGGATCAGAAGAGGTATAATGACCTGAATACATAGGGTTCATTAAGCAAACCCGGGGAACTGAAACATCTCAGTACCCGGAGGAAAGGACATCAACCGAGACTCCCGTAGTAGTGGCGAGCGAACCGGGACCAGGCCAGTGCTGTCGTGACATAAAGCTGAATGTGCTGGGAAGCACAGCCATAGTGGGTGATAGCCCCGTAAGCGTCAAATAGCGACAGACTCGAGTAGGGCGGGACACGTGAAATCCTGTCTGAACATGGGGGGACCACCCTCCAAGCCTAAGTACTCCTCAATGACCGATAGCGAACAAGTACCGTGAGGGAAAGGTGAAAAGCACCCCGACAAGGGGAGTGAAACAGATCCTGAAATCGGAAGCCTACAAGCAGTCGGAGCCACCGCGCGTGGTGACGGCGTACCTTTTGTATAATGGGTCAGCGACTTCATGTGCCGTGCAAGCTTAAGCCGTTAGGTGTAGGCGCAGCGAAAGCGAGTCTGAATAGGGCGAATAAGTACGTCGCATGACGACCCGAAACCAGGTGATCTATCCATGAGCAGGTTGAAGGTAAGGTAACACTTACTGGAGGACCGAACCGGTGAATGTTGAAAAATTCTCGGATGACTTGTGGATAGGGGTGAAAGGCCAATCAAACCTGGACATAGCTGGTTCTCCGCGAAAACTATTTAGGTAGTGCCTCGGACGTATTCCTTGGGGGGTAGAGCACTGGATGGATGCGGGCGGCGCGAGCTGTACCAATTCTAACCAAACTCCGAATACCCAAGAGAACTATCCGGGAGACACACGGCGGGTGCTAACGTCCGTCGTGAAAAGGGAAACAACCCTAACCATCATCTAAGGCCCCCAAGTACTGGCTAAGTGGGAAACGATGTGGGTTTGCTTTGACAACCAGGATGTTGGCTTAGAAGCAGCCATCATTTAAAGAAAGCGTAACAGCTCACTGGTCAAGCGAACCTGCGCGGAAAATGTAACGGGGCTCAAGCCAGTCGCCGAAGGTATGGGTGTGCACTTTGTGCACGCGGTAGCGGAGCGTTCCGTAAGCCGATGAAGGTGAGGCGTGAGCCTTGCTGGAGGTATCGGAAGTGAGAATGCTGACATGAGTAGCGATAAAGAGGGTGAGAGACCCTCTCGCCGAAAGCCCAAGGGTTCCTGCGTAAAGCTAATCTGCGCAGGGTTAGTCGGCCCCTAAGGCGAGGCCGAAAGGCGTAGTCGATGGGAATCAGGTGAATATTCCTGAACCAGTTGGAAGTGACGGATCTGGTAAATTGTCGGGGCTTATTGGATTGCTCCCGGCAGTGAACAGGTCCCTGGAAATAACTCCAACGGAGACCGTACCCGAAACCGACACAGGTGGGCAGGTAGAGTATACCAAGGCGCTTGAGAGAACTGTGCTGAAGGAACTCGGCAAATTGCACGCGTAACTTCGGGATAAGCGTGACTCTCTTTTGGGCAACCAGATGAGAGTGGCACAAGCCAGGGGGTAGCGACTGTTTATCAAAAACACAGGGCTCTGCGAAGCCGCAAGGCGACGTATAGGGTCTGACGCCTGCCCGGTGCCTGAAGGTTAAAAGGAGGGGTGCAAGCTCTGAATTGAAGCCCAGGTAAACGGCGGCCGTAACTATAACGGTCCTAAGGTAGCGAAATTCCTTGTCGGGTAAGTTCCGACCTGCACGAATGGCGTAACGACTTCCCCACTGTCTCCAGCACAGGCTCAGCGAAATTGAATTCCCCGTGAAGATGCGGGGTTCCCGCGGTCAGACGGAAAGACCCTATGAACCTTTACTGCAGCTTCGCCTTGGCGTTAGCAGCAACATGTGTAGGATAGGTGGGAGGCTATGAAACCGGGGCGCCAGTTCCGGTGGAGCCATCCTTGAAATACCACCCTTATTGTTGCTGACGTCTAACCGCGGCCCGTTATCCGGGTCCGGGACATGGCGTGGCGGGCAGTTTGACTGGGGCGGTCGCCTCCCAAAGTGTAACGGAGGCGCGCGATGGTGGGCTCAGACCGGTCGGAAATCGGTCGTCGAGTGCAATGGCATAAGCCCGCCTGACTGCGAGACTGACAAGTCGAGCAGAGACGAAAGTCGGCCATAGTGATCCGGTGGTCCTGCGTGGAAGGGCCATCGCTCAACGAATAAAAGGTACTCTAGGGATAACAGGCTGATTTTGCCCAAGAGTCCATATCGACGGCAAAGTTTGGCACCTCGATGTCGGCTCATCACATCCTGGGGCTGGAGCAGGTCCCAAGGGTTCGGCTGTTCGCCGATTAAAGTGGTACGTGAGCTGGGTTCAGAACGTCGTGAGACAGTTTGGTCCCTATCTGCCGTGGGTGTACGAGACTTGAGAGGATCTGTCCCTAGTACGAGAGGACCGGGATGGACACACCTCTGGTGGACCTGTCATGGCGCCAGCTGTGCAGCAGGGTAGCTAAGTGTGGAATAGATAACCGCTGAAAGCATCTAAGCGGGAAACTAACCTCAAAACAAGGTCTCGCTGAGAGCCGTGGAAGACCACCACGTTGATAGGCCGGGTGTGGAAGTGCGGCGACGCATGGAGCTTACCGGTACTAATAGCTCGATAGGCTTGATCGTTCTTCAGTCAAACCCATGCATAACGCATGGCTCTACTTCAGGCACTGATGTCTTCTTCACAATCCTCGCGCTCTTCGGAGCGTGAGTGATATCCTTTTCGCTGACCTGGTGGCTTTGCCGGGGGTTCC
This sequence comes from Caulobacter sp. GW822-FHT01G02, assembly GCF_058802865.1. Lineage (NCBI taxonomy): Bacteria > Pseudomonadati > Pseudomonadota > Alphaproteobacteria > Caulobacterales > Caulobacteraceae > Caulobacter > Caulobacter sp. GW822-FHT01G02. The sequence continues at coordinate 233 of NZ_JBXAON010000017.1, read as the reverse complement.
CCACCCGATCCCATTCCGAACTCGGTCGTTAAGTCCCCCTGGGCCAATGGTACTTCGTCTCAAGGCGCGGGAGAGTAGGTCGCCGCCAGGTCCGCCAAAAGGATATCAAACCCCAAGTCCAAAAACCCTGCATCACAATCCAAAACACCCTGACGCGGGGTGGAGCAGCCCGGTAGCTCGTCAGGCTCATAACCTGAAGGTCACAGGTTCAAATCCTGTCCCCGCACCCAAGG
>NZ_JBXAON010000016.1:0-18200 GCF_058802865.1 Caulobacter sp. GW822-FHT01G02 | reverse complement strand
TGTCGTTACAACCTAACGCTGGCCCAACGACAACTTAACGCCGACCAAGGTGCGACAGTCGCATCTTTGGCCTTACATCAGCACCAGTGAACCTTGCCGTTCCTCACTATGAAATGGCTGCGGCAGCCCACTTGCCTCCAGACTGAGGGATTTAGCGACACCACACCGTCAGGATCGATATTAATATCCCAGCGAGGGCGTCTGTCGGGCAAGAAGCGGAGATGAAGCGTTTCGCCACATCCGCACGGGCAGAGAAGGTAGCCGAAGGTCGGACCGCTAGCCGAGGACGCTACATACAAGCGGCAGGGCTTTGGCTTGGCTGGCTCTCGGTCGGTAAAGGCAACCTTGATCCGCTGATCACCCCAACGCGGTCGCCAGGCCGTGATCGCGCCAAGCCAGATAGCGACCCGGCGGATTTGTCGGGTGGTCCAGTAGATCATGCCGCCACCTCCAGGCGCCCGCACATCAGGAGAGGGCGGCAATCCCCGCGACCAACCCAACTGGCCAGCTCTGCATCCGGCGGACCATCCGGACGCCGCGCGGTCCTGCCGTGGCTGAAGAGCAGCTTATGGATCGCGAATTCGCCGTTTGGCGCAGTTCTATAGGGGTGAAGTCGCGCGAGGAGTTCATTGACGCCGCAGGCGGCCGCAGCGGTGTTGATGCTGATCACGGCCGGGCGATCAACCTTCACACCGCGGATATAGCCTCGCTTCAGCTGGTCCTCGTAGAAGTCCGGATCCGTGCGCTTGAGGTACTCGGCGTAGAGATCGGCGTCGTCGTACACGCCCCGCGACTTCAGGCTGGAGCCACCCGGAACCAGATAGTGGATGCCGGCCGAAACGCTGCTGACGCTGCCTTGGCCGTCGGCATCGAGCCGCACGCCGATGTCGATATAGGGCACGATATAGAACGCGCAGACGCGGTTCATCGTGTCGCGCCCTTCGACCGAGTCCATGCAGCCGATGATCACGTCGCAGACGGACAACAGGGCGATGGCAACGGGCTCGTCGACGCGCCCTTCGTAGGGGATGACCTCAGTCCCCAGCCCGATGCGATCGACGTGGGCCTTCAAGGTAAGCGCCTTGTTGCGCTCTGCCTCGGCGTCCTCTCGAGTAGCGCCATAGATCCGATTCAGGTTCTTGCCCTCGACCACGTCGGGCTCGAGGACGACTAGGCGAGCGACGCCCAGCCGAGCCAGCATTTCGATGCTCGGGCTTCCCGTACCCGAAGCACCGCCGATGCCAATCGTCAGGCCAGACAGCAGCTCAGTCGTCTTGTCGCCAAAGGCTTGCCGGTGGCGCAGATCGAAATCCCGAACTTCCTTGCCGCCGTCTTTTTCGTAGAAGACCAGGTCGTCACCGACCACGACGACACGATCGATCCAGCCCGCGATCCCGTCGCCGTCCATCACCCGGGCCAGGATCTCGCCATCCGGCATCATAACCGCAGATACGTGACGGCCCGGAACGCGGCGGCCGATCGCCCCGAAAAGCTCGATGTCCGATCGATCATCGCAATCCGAAAAGGCTCGATAGCCCGTGGGGTGGGAGTGGATCTTCATGAAGGCCATGCCCTTTCCGGCGACCTCGGCCAGCCGCTTCTTCATCTCCGACGTGGGCCAGGTCACGAACTCGGGCGCCCGAAGGCAGGCCTCGTAGGGAATTTCGATAATCTCGTGGACCATCCACACGTGGCGATCCAGGGCGTGGCCGCGACCGCAGATCGCCACGGCCACCGCCTCGTTGCCGTCGCCCGGAAAAAGGTGAGCCTGCAGCTGGGCGTGCTGCGGGCTAGTCATGCGCAGAAGGTTCATGGTCATGCCCTTAGCGTTTGCGGAATTCGTGGGTCAGCCAGGAGCGGAAGCGCCGCAGATGGCTCGCGAGGGTGTCGACGCCGGGCTTGAAGGCATAGTGCCGCGACCATTGCTGGAAAGGCTTGCCGTCGATTTCGAGCATCGAGAGGTTGTTGATGGTCTTGCCATCCGCCCGCGCGAGCGGGGGGAAGACGTAGGCCATGTCGAGCGGCCCCGGCGGATAGACGTCCAGCCTGATGGCCACGTCGACGGCGGAATGGTTGTAGCCCTCCGGCGTCGGGTAGCCATGGATCAGGACATATCGCCCGAAGCCGGAGCGGATGGCCTCCCAAGGACGTCCGAGCGCATCAAGCGCTCGGACATCGTCGGGGCCGAGTTCGAAGTCTCGGCGCACCGTTAGCCCTCCGTTTCGTCGAGCGGGAAGGTTTCGAAGACCTCGATACCCTTCTCGCCCAGGTCGACGGTCTCGGTCAGCGCGATGGCCACGTAGTGGCCGCCATGCATGCGCTTTTCGAGCTCGTAACGCTCCGGCGGGGTTTTGCCAGCCTTCTCCAGGATTTCCCGCCCCGTCACGTGGCGCTTGTCGAAGACGTACGGCTTGCCGTCGACCTTGACGTTGTAGTGGCGCGCGGGCGGCGGGCAGCGGTTGTCTCGGCCGTGCTCTTCGACGTCGACGATCTCAACCTCGATGACCTCGTGGCCGTGTTCGTGGCGGATCTTGACCTCGACGGCGACGTCCTTGTCGGCGCGGTCGTGGACGATGACTTTGTCGCCGTCCGCTTCGGTGATCACGATCGTATCGTCGTGATCGGGGTGGTGGGGGGAGGACATCTCTAAAACGACTCCAATTCAGAGCGGGACCACAACGGTCGGCTCGCTTGCTAAATTGGCTTAGCAAATCTAAGTGTCAAGTGAGTTTTGCGGCGCCTAGCAAATTTAGCATCTAGCCGAAGCGATGCTTGACGAATTTAGCAAAAATGCTAAACTATGCGCCCCGCCAACCCCATAAAACCGTGTGCTTTATGCCAAAAGAGAGGACCCGCGATGAATCACGCCCAGAGCTTGGCCAGTTCTTGAAAGAAGTCCGCGCATCGCGCGGCCTGACTCTCCGAGACGTGGAACGCGTCACCGATGGCAAAATTTCCAACGCTTATCTTAGTCAACTTGAGAATGGTGGGATTGAAAAGCCATCGGCTATTATGTTGCATAGGCTCTCGTCAGCTTACGCTGTTGACTACAACGAGCTGATGGAGAAAGCCGGCTTCATTACAGAATCGGAAACCCCCGTGAATCGGGTTGCAACCTCGGTTTTCGGAGAGCTATCCTCAAACGAGGAAGAAGAGCTTCTGCGTTACCTGAAGTTCATTAGAGAACGGAAGGGATAATGCTGGAGGACGACTGTTCGATCTCGGCCGAGCAACGCCACGAAGTCCGCTTAGCGGCACGGCAAGCATTAGCGGACGCTGGCGCCGTTGGCGTCCTGCCAACACCAGTCGATCGAATCCTAGAGGCTTCAAAGGTCTCCGTCGTCCCCATGGTCCTCGATGAGGGCTACCTCGCCAGACTCCGCCGCACGGCGGAGTCGGCGGGGAAAGCGTTGCTAAGTGCGATTAGCAAGGTCTGGGGCGTTTTCGATCCGAGGGCCAGGATGGCCTTCATCGACCCTGAAACGCCCAAAGAGAAGCTGCCCTTCCTGAAACTGCATGAAGGCGGTCACGCGGTTTTGCCTTGGCAGAGCGTTTTCGGTCTCTTCGAGGACTGCCGAAAAACCCTCGACCCCGATGTAAAAGCTCAGTTCGAACGTGAGGCCAATGTATTTGCGTCGGACGTCCTGTTCCAATTGGACCAGTTCACATCTGATGCGCGAGATCTGAAGTTTGGTATCAGGGCTCCGCTTGCACTTGCCAGACGCTACGGTGCCTCGGCCTATGCGACTATCCGCCGGTATGTTGCCAGCAGCGACCGGATTTGCGCCGTAGTGGTGTTGAACCCGCCCGAGCTGGCGGAACGTGTTGGGCATTTTAGTCAAGTGCGCCGCGCCGTTGCGTCATCCGCCTTCGAGGCACGCTTTCCGCATTTTCGCTGGCCACAACTGGTCACGCCGGACGACCCGATCGGCGCGCTCGTTCCGTATGGCCGAATGACTGGGCCACGGACCTTGATTCTCACGGATGCCGATGGCGAGCGGCACGCCTTCATTGGCGAGGCTTTCAAGACTCCGCACCAGACATTCATCTTGCTCGTGGCGGAGCTAACACTGGGCCGGAAACTCATTATGCCGGTCACCCGCTTGACGCTCTGATAGGTGAGCTGGGCGGGGCGCACCCTCCCCACTACTGGCGGATGCTGTCTTGGTCGCGACCTTGCCGGCTAGCGGTCAAACACCCGGAACGCGGGTGCCTAGTTGACGATTTCGCGCAATCAGTCGCTGAATGGTTAAAAGGGCGGGGGGCTCATGACGTCTGAAGTCTGCATCATGAATCGACATGCGGCAGTCTTGGCGGCCGACAGCGCCACAACGGTTACTCGGTGGACCGGGGAAGAGCGCGAGACTCGTTACTTCAAAGGCGCTAACAAGATTTTTCAACTATCAAATCATCACCCCGTCGGCTTGATGATTTATGACTCTGCGGACATCCTCAGGGTCCCTTGGGAGCTTGTAATAAAAGACTTTCGGCGCGAGCTGGGCGAAAAGTCTTTCAATGAACTCGAAGGATACGCGAACGAGTTCTTTCAATATCTTGAGGCCAATCAACGAATGTTCCCTGAGGACATTCGGCGTGGCGCATTCGTAGAAGCAGCTAGAATTGCTGCCCTAACGGTGATCGCTTTAGCCGAACCCCCCGAAGGGGCAGATGAGGCTCAACGCGCAAGGATCTTTGGCGAGGCGATCGGCAACCGCCTTGAGGCGCTCAACGACTCCGACCTCGCTCAGTGCATCGACATTGAGCTAGTTGCTGAGGTGCGCGCAGCATGGACGGAGGGACTTACACAGGAAATTCGGGACTGGTTACCCCGTATTGGTGTGCCTGAAGAACTGGACGTTGGCCAACTCGCGGAGCTTGGCCTTCAAGAGGTCATCAAGGCCCCAAAACAACACCTCTCGACCACCGGCTTGGTGTTTGCGGGATTTGGCGATCATGACGTTTTCCCCAAAAGCCTCGCCTATACGTCATGCGGGCTGCTCAAAAGCCGCCATCTCGCGACCGACGTCGTTCGAGAAGCGGTCGATCATGAGACGCCGGCGTCGCTCCAGCCTTTCGCTCAAACCTCGATGGCGAACACCTTCACTATCGGTATTAGCCAAGACGTTTATTCCTCGCTTGCTGATGCCCTGAAGCGCCATTTGGCCACATTCGCGAACGATGTTTGCGTTGCTGGCGGCGGCGACGTCGCCAACGTTGCGGATTTGCCTGGGATGGTCAGTGCGGCGTCTTTGGCTGTCACTAAGGACTGGCTTGACAGGGCCAGGGAAGATCATGCCTATCCGCTCCGCCGCGTTCTGGGCGCGTTGCCGATCGACGAAATGGCGGATCTCGCTGAAACTCTCATCAATCTGCAGTCGTTGAAGGAAAAGGTCACCAAGCCATCGTCGACGGTTGGCGGCCCGATCGATGTGGCCGTGATCACCAAGAATGAAGGCCTAGTTTGGATTAAGCGTAAGCACTATTTCGATGCGGCGCTTAACCCTCGCTTCATGAAGCGGGTTGGACAATAAGTAGGAGCCATCGTTTGGGAGCCCAGCGATGAATTGGGAAGCGGAACGAGCTGCATTGATCCGGCAGGCTGAACAAGCCCGCCGCCGTGCGGCGGAGCAGTCGGCCGGTACTAATGCCGCTCACAGCCAGGCAGCTAACTTGTACCGATCCATGGTGATCGACGTGAATCGCGCTCGCGAAAGCGAGATGGAGCGAGCTTTGGCCGGTAGCTAAAGCGCCGTCCGAGCTGTCATGGCTCTTGGCACTCTCTGTCCATGCGCGGGGCTCTCTCGACTGTTGCAATTCGTGCTCTAAAAGGCTGCGGCGCGGGCGCAGGTCTCCTCGTCATTCGATCTACGCACCTAGGCTTATCTGTGAAATCGTATACAGCACTACGCCAGTGCTGCCGCCCTTAAGCAGTTAAGCGGGCGTCATCGATGTTCGCAAAGGCTGGCTCTCTCCTCCTTGACAATTAAGGATCGGCGAGATGGGCGATCGCTACATGTGCTTTCGGGCTGCGTTGGCGTGGAAATCGATTCTTCCGGTTGAACGTTGGCGGCTGGCCACTGTCAGCGCCAGGCTCCACATCTAAGTTCACGCCTTCGTTGTGCGGTCCCCATAAGTACGGCCTGTGATGCTTCTCACAGAATGAGAAGCGCTGATGGCTGATACTCAGGCGGCCGGCGTCGCAGCACGCTCAAAGCTCGCGGCAACCGTCCCAGAGCGGCGGATGAAGTAGGGAGGTGAGTGTGCAGCTTGCATTGACGGTGATCGCAATCAACGCCGATGGCCACCCTCCCGTATTCTGTTACGCGCAAATTCGAGAGACTCGGCGGGACGACCGGTTCGCGGCTCCGTTGCTTCCAGACCATGCTAAGCAACCGCATCTAGTCCATCTAAACCCTGACCTCTTCGACGGATCGCTCGTTTGTTGGGTTCAACCGATCCCGGAAAGCGATAGCGAAGAGATGCGGATCCAGCTCGAGGCTGGACGACTGACCGTTCCCTCAGATGCACCCGGAATCGGTGGCCTGTCGGTTTCCGGTGCGGTTTCGCGGAATACCTGGGTATCCGAGGCTGGCGGGCGGACATCGATCGACGGCGCGGGCGCGTTGCGTTCGACCGCAGTGATCGTCGATGGTGGAAATTTGGATGTCATCAAGGGTCTACAAGTCTTGTTCGGCCGAACCGAGGTCGCACGCGAGCTTCAGGCTTTGATCAAGGCTATCGATGATCGCGTGGGCCACCGCTATGGCTTCTCGGCGCGAGAGCGCCTCGGTGTTGTTGAATATTTGTGGCGGGCTCAAGGACCGGGTTCACGAGCTTCCCTCAAGATCGACATCGTCAAGCCAGTAAGGCGCTCTACAGATCCTTGCCAGACAGTCGTGCTGACGCGGATCAATGGCTCCGAGCCACGACCTCTGCGCATTCAGCTGCGCGTATTCGCAAGTGATGAGATCATCCTAGACAAGCTGGTCGCGCTCGGGACTGAAGCGCCAGACCTGAGGCTCAACGTCGGTCGCCATCTCACTCGTATCGCGGCTCATATCTACGACGACGCCACGGGCGACCTAATCGACGAGATCGACCAAAGGTTTATCCAGAGTATCAGCATCAATCTCAACATGCTGACAGCTGCGGACTCACTGCCTCCGCCGTTTCGCTCAGCCCCATCGGCAAGGGATTTGACCGAAAGAGCGCGAACTACCCGAAGCGCAACGGAAATTGGGGAAAAGGGGTCCCGAGATCCCGCGGCCAGCGCAATCTCACAAAACGCAGCGGCTCTCGACGTCCTCCTCGGGCCCAAGGAATGGAAAGGGCAGTCACGCTTTTTCGTGTCGGGCCCAGAGCCACAGCTGGAAGTAATCCGTTGGATGAAGGGGCAGTTCGAACGCACCGATGTCGCTGCCGCCTTCCTAATCGACCCTTATCTGGGGAGTCAGGCCTTCGAGCGAGTCATCATTCGGCATGGCAATGAGGACATCAAGCTCACCGTGATCGTTTCGCCCGGCAGGGTGGATCCTGATGCCGCCGAAATGGACACCGAAGGCACGCAGGGTCTCCATCTTCAGAACCTTGCGAACAAAGCAGAGTCGCTGAAGAGCTCGCTTTGCGGTCAACTCACGCTCATTCACGTCCAACGCGGGCAAGGCGTACGCCAAGCTTTTCACGACCGCTACCTTGGTTTGGTTCTCAAGAATGGCCGTCCTGAGGTCTATTTGCTCTCGAACAGCCTCAGTAAGGCGGCCGGCGATTGGCCATTTGTCGTGGCGGAAGTCGATACGCCGACGGCCTGGGATATCGCCAGCTATGTCAACGGCCTGACCGATCCGGCCAGTAAGGCGTTCAACAGTCAGATCATTTGGCAGACGGGAGAAGTCAAAAGAGGACAAGACTCAGTAGCGGGAAGCCCGTTCATACCGCACCCGCTCTGGCAGCCTTACCTGAAGCTTTCCGACCTTTATCGAGCGAGCGACCTACAGAACGAGGAGGCGGTCTCTTCTGTCCTGAAGGAGATCTTAGAGGTCTTGTCTCCAAGCCTATCTGCAGAGGACAAGGCCCGCCTGATTGTTGATAATATGCATGGTCGAGACCAGTTTGCGGCCATACTTGTGTCATTCCTCCGTCAGACGCCCGAGCAAAATGAGCTCGCAGACGCGCTGGAGGACAATCTCCTTGGACGGGCGCTGGAAGGAGTTCGACCGCTCGACGGCAATCCCCCTCAGGACGTTCCAGATTTAGCGGTCCTCCAGGCCGCTGGCCGCCGATTGGCCGCGCTCCCAAAAGGGACTGATGTGCTGCGAAGCGACCTGAATCCCGTCGTTCATCGCCACTTGCTGGAAGTCGAGCTCGGCAGCGGCGGCCAAAAGGGCCTACAAGCCATGGCTGCGAGCTTGGCAGCGATTGTCATCGGCCTCCAGACCGCATGGAGCGGCGACAATCTGCCTGACATGTTCCGAACAGGGATCGCGATCGACTACATCAGACTACTGACTCGGATCTTTCGATCTCAGGAAGCCGAGCAATGGTTCGTCGAAAATCGACACGCACGGCCAGAGCCCGAGGCCCACTATGCAGTCGAGCTGGCGGACCGACTGGCAACGCGCCTTGGCGGAAAGGTATCGGACGCGATGCGGGTGTTGAGGGAGGACCCATGGGCGGCAGCAGTTATCAGCGCGCTTGACGCTGCCTACACCGCTATCCGTCCAGCCGTATAATTCACAGGACTAGACCGGAAGTCTGTATTCATAGGCCACAGGACTTAGGCGGTCGCTATCGATCTGCCAGGGACTGAATGCGGCCAGCTCGCCCCCAAGCGCCCTGGGACTCGTGGTATCGGCGCCTGTGACGACAATGCCGTGGAAGACGAGTAATGCGTTGTACGGATAGCTGATGCGGTGAAGCGTGACCTCGTTCCGCGTGAGCAGGACACTCGCCGGGCCACCGGTCGTGCCCTTCACCTCGATCACCCAGTCTTCGCCGTGGCGCCGAGCACGGAAGTCGCAGCTGTCCGTAGCCGATACATTCTCGTATTCGAAGCCCTCGTCCTTGAGCCATTGCTCGGCGAGCGTCATGGCGTGCAACTCCACCAGCTTGCGCAGCGGCGCTGGCAAGCGGCCCTGGCCTTTGGGACGGTTCTTAAGAGGTGAAGCAGCCTTTTCGACTTCGTCCAGTTGGCCGAGCATCTCGCTGCTAACGCTGCCAGGCACGAGGCCCGACTCCTGAGCCTGATAGAGCTTGGCCAGCGGTCGCACGAACCGTTGGAGATCGGTAATGAGCTCAGCATCGCGCGGTATGCGGCCCGAAGGATAGAATTTCGAGGCCACTGTGGTGCGTTCGTAGCCGCGCGCCAGGTCGAAGGTTCCGAGCTCGATGCCGAGACGAACGCCAGGATCGCTCTCAAACTCTGAACCCAGCACGCCCGCGGCCCAGTTCATCAGGCCAGCGACCTCTGCGTCGCTCCTATTGACGAAACCTGTACCGACAATCTGCGTCGAGCCGTGGCTCAGGCATAAAGAAACGCCGGAACCGTCCGGGTGAAAGAGGTAGACGACGTACCAGCCTGTCGTCGCTGACGGTGACCGTGACGCTGAGAACCAGCGGGCCCACGGGATGCGGGAATACTGACCCTGATTGTCCTTACCTTCCGCCTTGGCGTCGTCACCGAATTTGCCGAGCAGCTTTCGCAGCGCTGGTCCGTGCGCTTCGATGTCTGCCTTGAGCGTCTGCCGCACCAGTTGGCCACGTCGCTCCATTTCCGGCGTCGCCGTCGCGCTGAAGCTGGCTTGTAGGTCGACGATCTCCTGAAGCGTGGCTCGCAACGTGTTCCCCTCCGAATCCTGCGCAATATTAATGGTGCCGCGCTGAGGAGCAGAACTACTGATCTATTCTACGCCGACACCTCTAAACCCTCAGATCGCGCGATCGCCTCCACCGAACTCGGCGTCCCGGAGGTGCACCAGCGGCAGCGTTTGGCGCTGCCTCGCTGCCTGTTGCCGTGCCGGTAGGTGCTGCTCAAGGCTTGTCGTAGAGGTCCTCGCGCTTGAAAGTGCGCACATCCAGGGCCGCGCCCCGAGTACCTGCGGCGACGGCCATCGCGCCTTGGTCGAGTGCCGCTTTGAAGGCTGTCCATTCGCAGGGCGGTGTGACCTTGCCCTTAGGGCCTGCCGGTGGAATCCAGACGATCCGTGTGTCGCCGGCCGCCAGGACTAGACAGGCCGTGACGGGAGCTGTGTCCTTAGCCGCCTGGCTCGGGCGATAGGCGATCGGAGCGCCGCCGCCGAGATTTGCCATCCGCAGGGATAGCGCCAACACGCTTTGATCGCCTGCCACGATAAGCACCGTCAGGACCATGGCGGCGCCGATCACCATCGCGCCATGGCGCGGAGCGGCTGTAGCCAGAAGGTGAACGAACATGAGGGCAACGATGACGAGCACGATCATCAGATTGGCTTGTGCCTCGCTGTTCGTCGGCAGATGCGATCCCAAGACATTTAGGGCCGCCTTCGCGATGACCAGTAGCCAGGTCATGCCGCCCAGGGTGGCGAGAAAGGCGATCCCAAGGGTGGCCGCATAGGGGGCTCCCGGGGGCGATCCGGTCATACCTGTCGCCTTCACGCGCCACAGGCCGTAGACAAAAACTCCAGCCGTGATCCCAAAGACCAGCTCCCATATCGGCGCTACCCTGGTGGCTCCAGGGAAGAAAATGGAGAGGATCAAGAAGAGGCTGATTGTCAGATGGACGGCGTAAAGGGCGGCGTAGGATCCTGCTGACGACCAGAGCGCTTCCGAGCGCCAGAATCTGGACCAGCGTACCGTCGACCAGTCGAAGGCCGGCGCAAAAGCATGGGGCGCGCCGGTGGTGCCTACTAACCGAATATAGACCGGGAAGGCCGCAAACAACCCGGCGATCACGACCACCCATAGGACAAAGGGAAGGGCAGCGACGGAAAAGCCGGCGACATCCCCAAACGACGAGAGCCCTGGGTGGCCGAAAGCGGCCAGGTAGCGGGTGGTGGTGAAGTTTACGACGCCCAAAAGCAGCGGCACGACCAGGACCATAATCGCCGTAACGCTCTGGCAGACTGCAGCCGCTGCGTGCAGCCGGCTAAAGAGCGTCGCTCTTGGAGCCTTCGGGGGGCGGCCGTGCGGAATAAAGCGATGAACGAGCTTTGCCATTCGACGGTTTTTGAGGGCGCGTGGTGAACGCGGTGTGCTCGGACGGGGTGAATCCTGATCTTGAGCGTATTTTTCATTGGGGCAATCGAAGGTTTAGCGCTGGTGCCGCCTTCTTCATGAGCGCGAACGAAGACCGTCTTCTTGGGGCGGGGCGCTGCTTCGGCCGCCGTCGAGGACGCTTAGTCCTTCGGCAGAGATCTGGCGTCGTTCGGATCCATGATCTGCTTCTGCCAACCCACCCCCGCGCCGGGCCCGAACCAGCCCTCCGGGTATGCCGAGGCGACAGCCTCTCCCCATAGATTGAGCGCTTCTGTCGTGCGGAGGTGGCTGAGAACGGCCCAGTGCCAGATAAGGTCACATCCAGTCGGCAGCGCGCCGCCGCGCGCTTCATTGCATCGACGATGCTTCAGGAGGCCATTCGCGACAGTTCGCGCGCCACCCAAGGCTATCGGGTCAACGTGATCGAACGTCGGGTAGCGTGGGTGCGAGCGCGCAACGGATTTGCCCAGACCGATCGGCAGACCACATCCCGCACACCGGCCTGATTGCGCCCAGTGGAGGATCTCTCGTTGCTTAGCTTGACGAGCGCCTCTCCGCCCCAATGCGAATTCTCCCTCAAATTCGAGAGGTGAATCGGCTTTATATCCATCGCATTCGTCAAGCCAGAAATGAGATCTTCGCGCATAAATTACTGTATCGATCTACTCATGCGGCCTTCTGAATATATCCCATAGCTATTACTTGGTCGGGCCGTGTGCGCTGTGGGCGCGACATAATCTTGCTTAGACTCAAAAAATCAATCTGAATTCGAGTTCGCCAGGACGCCTCATCGGCCAGTCGTCGATGAGGCGCAAAGCCATGCGCGCAGCGCGTGCGGCATAGGCGCGAGAGGAGGATCGATGAGATCGAGATAATGCAGCATCCGCTTGGCGGAGAAGCTGGCCCTGGGAAAGCGGCAACTTTCCCAGGGGCCGGTTCCGGAGCGAATCCGAAACTCGTCTAGCAGCGAGCGGAACTCTCTCCCCACAACCCGACGGAGTCAACGGCCCCTGCTGCGCCGATCCATGAAACACGTCGGTGTCTCCGCCTCCCTTCAAAACAGGAGAGGATCAATGAAAGAGAGTCCTATCAGCCGGTTCGGCCCGTACCCCGCCGGTATGTCGAAGCACTTCAAGTTGTTCGACGTCATTCAGGCATCACTCGGCCAGCTCGGCTCTGAAGAAGGCGGCGTCCGCCGAGCCGCGGCCGCGACCCTTGTCATCACGCGGGATGGGAGCCCGTTGAGGAGCGTTCTCACTGGAAGCCGCGTGATAACCACGGGGTTCTTGTCCAGTAGGAAGGTGGGGTGTGCGCTTCCCTTCGAGGGCATGAACGAGGCCGCGCTGCTCAAATACTGCGAGGTTGATACTCGCGTCGTCTACTACCTCGCTCAGCCTTTCCGCTTCGAGTTCGTGCTCGATGGCAAAAAGCGCATCTACATCGCCGACTGCGTTCGGGTGCTGGACGACGGTGAGGTCGAGGTCGTCGAGGTTAAGGGTGAGCGCACTCGGCTCGACGACCCGGAGTATTTTGAGAAGCTCGCGCAAGTCACTGAGTACTGCGCGAACTTGGGCTGGCGCTTCAAGCTCGTGACGCGCAAGAAGCTGCTCGGCCGCAAGACCATCTTCGACAATGTTGATTTCATCCAGGCGCGACGACAGGCGGCGATCAATGTTGCGTCCGCATGTCGGGCGGTCGACCACCTCGAGAAGATGGGCGGCAGGAGCTCTCTAGGTCGGTTGGCTGAGTTCTGGGGGCACTGGCAAATCGGCCTTGTCGCCTTGCAGGGGATGATGGTTCGGCGATGGTTGGCCATCGACGTTTCGGTACCGACGTCGCCCGACAGCCTCGTTACGAGCCTTGAGTTGGCGCCTCCAACCCTCCTGGGGAGGGCCGGCCAATGAATATCTCTGTCAACTTCAAAGCCGGGGACCCTTGGTCTTACTGCGGCCGGCGGTATCGCTTCGAATGTGAGATGGGTAACGGCTGCCTCTTCTTCCGCGACGAAGGCACGTTGAGCCCCTTACAGATTGAAGACGAAGACGGCGAATGGCGCGCTCCTACCATGGAGTGGGCGCTAGAAGCTCTTGCGAGCGGCGATCTTAAGCTTGAACGCGACTTGCTGGGATCGCCCGCGCTGAAAAGGGCGGGACTTCAAGAGATTGATCCGGAAACAGCGTACGCAAAGGACCCGCAGGCGGAGTTGCGTTTCCGCGTGCTGCGCGCGCTCGACGAGATGCCGGAAACGCCGCGCACCGACAAAGCATTTCGGATTGCGATCGCCAAAATTTGGGCCCGCGACGAGCGTCTAGCGGCAAAGTTTCCCCGAAAGCCCGGCGCTAGGACCGTTCGCAGGTGGTTCGATACTAGGGGGGAGCCTGGCGAGCGGCGTCTGAACCAAATGGTCTCGTTAGCGGGCCGCGTTCCCCGCCAGAGCCGCCTTGCGCCAGAAGTGCATGCCATCATGGAGGAGGCAGCACTTTGGTACTGGTCGAGCCGAAGGTGGTCGATTGGCGATGGCTATGCGCGATGCAGGCAGTCCCTGGCAAACCTCAATGATCGTCGAGCAGCAAGCGGTGAGCAGCCGCTCAGCGCGCCATCACCAGAGATATTCCGTCGCACAGTTCGCAAGCTCGAATGCCATGACACCGTCCGCGGAAAGTACGGCGCTCAAGTCGCCAATAAGCGTTTCAAGGCGTGCGGAAAGGGTCTGACCGCAACGAAGATCCTTCAGATAGGAGAAATCGACCACACGATGGTCGATGGCGTCGTCGTTATCGACGAATATAACAGGCTGCCTGCTGGCCGACCCTACCTCACCGCGATCGCCGATGTCTTTAGCGGCTGCATCGTTGGCTTTTTTGTTTCGTTCGTGCCGCCGTCGATTTTCTCCGTCATCGAATGCATCAAGCGAGCCAATCGGCCGAAAGTTAATCTTCCAAGCTGCGCAGAGCCGTACCCAATTCTCGTCTATATCTTCGGTCGCTTCGACGAGCTCGTTGCTGACAACGGCAGAGAATTTGCCGGAGTAGCAATGCAGGACGCCCTTACTGACGTCGGCATTTCCCTTCGCTTGGCCCCGGTCGGAACGCCTACGCACAAGGGAAAGGTGGAGCGGTTTTTCAACACCCTAAACACGCTGCTTCTACAGAAGCTACCGGGCGGAGTGTTCAAGCCCGAGCTGCTCCGCGAGTTCGGATACGACCCCAGAAAAGATGCCGCGATAACGCTGGCGCAGCTTGAGGATCTCATCTGGCAGGCCCTCGTGCTTCATCATATCAGGCCGCCGGAGGGAGAAGCTCTTCCTAGGGCGCTAGTTTGGCAAAAGAACGCGGAGCTCCATCCTATCGAGGTGCTGGGGGACGACCACGAACTGGACAAGATGCTGGGCAAGGCGGCTGAGCGCTGCGTCGTCTCGCGGTCGGGTGTGTCGCTCTTCGGGCTCCGCTATCACGATCCGGGCAAGGTTGGCGGCCTTTTGGAGGACTTGTTTCCACTCGAGCCTATCGGGGAGAGGCGAGAGGGCTCTGCGACCGCCCGGGTCAAGGTAAAGTACAATCCAGAAAACCTCGCCGAGGTTCACGTCTGGAACAAAGTTAGCGGCTTCTACGTCACCCTGCCATGTACCGACGAGAAATATGCAAGCGGTGTTTCGCTCTGGCACCATCAGAAACTGCAGGAGTGGGCAAAGCAGAAGGGGCTCGAATTCTGTACTGAGGAGGACCGCCTACACGTTCAGGCGCAGTTGATCGCCAAGCTTGAAGAGTGTGGCCCTAAGCTGAAGGGGAAAGAGCTCCGGACCTTTGCCCGCCTGAGCAATTCGCCGGCGGTTAAATCGAAACTCAACCCCGACGTGACGCTTGCCTATGCGCTGCCGAGGCATGATGGCTTGGCGCCGGTCATTGTAGAACATGAAACGATGGCTGCCGCCCGCAGTGACGGCGGGCAAAAGCCGTCCAGGCCCGCTCGCCGGAAAAAGCCCAAGCCAGCGCCCCCACGGCGCAATGCAGCCATCGGCTCTGTGACTCGCTCAGAGCAACGTGAACAGCCTCTCGACTTCTCGGTGGATGTTTCTGCTTGGAAGGAGGTCGAGCTATGAGCATCGACCAGATTTCAGGGAAACTCGCGCTCTTCGAGCAGATCTATGTTCCCTACCGGCCGCATCTCGATTTCCATGAACGCAGCAAGTTCCTGATCGAGCTTGGGATCGCCACCCGCGGGATGCCTCAGAAGGGTCTGAGGGTCTTAGCGCCCTCCGGGTCGGGCAAAACGTCGGCGGCGATGGCGCTGGTTCGTCTAATTCTGGCGAAGTACCCGCGCACAGCCACCAGTGTGCCCGTCGTGTACGTCTCGCTAGACCGAGCGGCCACAGCCAAAAAGCTTATGATCTCCATCCTGGAATATTTTGGGGATCATTACTCGTATTCGGGAAATGAGCAGGCTCTGAAGAATCGGGTCATCCGGTGTTTCCAATCCTTTGGAACGCTTCTCCTTATCATCGATGAGATCCAGCACCTGAACTACCAGGTGTCAGTGAAGAACGATGTGAGCGACAGCCTTAAAAGGCTCTTGGACGACGGCGTTGTGCCGATCGTATTCATGGGCACTGACGAAGCTCGCGATCTTTTTACGCGGAATATCCAGCTGTCGAGCCGTCTGCTCTCGCCGTGCGACTTGACCGCCCTCGACCTGAAATCTGAGCAGGACCGGGGGTTGTTTGGCGGATACGTCAAGCTGATCGATCAGGCGATTGTCTCAAGAAAGATCCTGCCAGGTCTAAGCGGTTTGGACGATCCTGAAATCGCCGAGTGCCTATTCCTTATGGCGAATGGAGTCGTCGGCAGGGTCTCTCGTCTTCTCGCCGTTGCGTTGGAGCTGGCGCTGAGGCGTGAGGGGGCGCGGATCGAACGTGGGGACCTGGCAAAGGCGGTTGACCGCTGGGCTATTCCGAACGGCGTTTGCAAGACAAACCCATTCTATCGAGGAGGCGGCCTATGAACGCCTTCTCCAAACACGTGGTGCTCGTACCAGAAGGGCGCGTCTTATTCCCGGTCGAACCCTATCACGACGAGAGCTACCCCAGCTTTCTCGCCCGCCTGACAAGTTCGAACTGCTTTGAAAATCGGCGAGTCCTCCTAAAGGCGTTGGGCGTCCAAAGCACCAATTCAGGTGGGTTTGCCGAGGCGTTGAAGGATGATGGACGCCTCGCGCGGCGGATGGGCCTGACCCCCGAAGAACTTGGAGAGCTCCTTTGGCGGCGGCTAGACGCAAAGTGCCACAAAGAATTCCAATGGGACCCCCGCAGGCTTGCGCCGCGGAGCTTGGAGGAGGCGCTCTATCATCGGCGGGCGTGGTCGATAGCCCGCCTACCGTATTGTCCGTTCACCTGGGATATCCTTATCGATCGGTGCCCCAGGTGCGGGTCCGGGTTGGCTTGGAGCACCGCGCGGGAGGTTCACCTCTGCGCTCAGTGCGACTTCGATCTGAGGTTGGCGAAGACGGACGCTGTGCCGTTGGAGGCGCGCGAGCCGCTCGAGTTCCTTGCGGACTTAATGAACGTGGATCCGCAGGGGGAAATCGGGGAGGACGTAGAGATTCCGGCGCTGTTGATAGGCGCCCGCCGGTCTGACGTCTTCAAGCTGATATGTAGCCTTGGTTCCTTCACCGCTCGCAGTAGGGGCAAGTGGAAACTTTCTGAGTCTCCTCCGTCAGCTAGGGCTGAGTTTCTCGCGGAGGCCGTCAACTTCCTGCGCGATTATCCATACTGCTTCGACAAGCTTGCCGAACCGAGCCGGGGCAAGGAATTTGCCTTCATCAGTAGGCTGCGTCAGCACGCACAGAGCTCTCCCGACGTGCTGCGGCTGCTGGAAAAACTGCTTTCTGACTGGGAGCCCTGTCGCCACGGGATTCAGAGAATTAAGCGGGAGCGCGAGGCTGCTGACTGTCTGACAGTGCGCGAGGCGGCCGAGGAGATGAAGGTCGACAACGCCACTGTCCGAAAGCTGGTGGAGAGCGGTCTCCTGAGCCCGGTGAGCTCCCGAGGAGAGGAGCGGCATTACGATTGGCTTGCCAAATCTGATGTGATGTTCGCTGCGCGTAGTCTGGCTCAGCGAATGTCTCTCCGTGAGTTTTCCTTGGCCTGCCAGTTGCCGGCCAGCGGTGTGCTTCAACTTTGCAGCGCGGGCCTGGTTAGCGAGAACCAATGTCAGTTCGTCAGGTTGCTTCACCCGTTGCCGCAATTCGATCGGTCAGAGGTCGAAGCCTTTGTCGAGCGATTGCGAGCGCGCATCGATTTCGCGCCGTTCGGGATGGGGACCTTGAGCCTTCAGGACCTGTTTTATGGGATTGGAGGACAGCGAAAGCCGTGGAGCGCCTTTATCAGGTCAGCTTTAGGCCGGGAGCTGAAGCTATACGCTGACGAGGGATCCGCAGGTCAGCTGAGCATCAAGGACCTACGAGTTTCGGAGGCCCTAGGCAGGGAGGTCGTATGTGGTCGGCGACCGGATCTCCTGGTGGTGCCTGTGGCCCCCTCCGAACACTTAGCTCCGAGGAACTTTAGCCGGGGCGAAGTTGAGCAGCACCTCAATTGCTTTCCACGCGACGTGGGTTGGCTGGTCAGCAACGGACGGCTCCACCCCGACTACTTGGCTGACCAGGTCGATGTGCTGGGGCGAGAGCTGATCTCCTCGCGCGAGATCGCTTGGCGATGGCGAGTGTCGCCAGCCATGCGCGATCGTCTCGGTGTTGACCACGGCATCCAGCGTTCCTACGGCCCATTTTGGCGTAGGCAGGAGGTAGAGTCTCATTTCGCGCGGATGTTCCCCACGGGGCAGCCGATCGCGAACTAGGGCCAGCCTTAAGTTGGAAATGGCGTTTCCGGGCCAGCGTTAGGTTGTTTTCTCAGGTTGTGGCTTGGGTCGATCTATAAGGTTTTCAATGCCTTAGTGGGATCGACCCAAGTTGCAGCGACA
>NZ_JBXAON010000015.1:0-32946 GCF_058802865.1 Caulobacter sp. GW822-FHT01G02 | reverse complement strand
TCCTGTCACGCACCGCAGGCCCAGGCTTTGATACGTATCAAAGCCAGGAACCGGATCCGGGAGGACTGTGTGTCCGCGCATCCGGAGAGTTTCATGTCGGCCAAGTCTCGCTTCATCGTTCCGGTCGTCGGCGCGACCGCCTTGGTCGCGTGGACGATCGCCCTGGCCCAGGCCCTGCCGCGCCTGCTGGCGGGTCCGCTTTGCAGCAGCCGCCAGGACGTCTGGTCCATGGCGGGCCATTGCCCCGCCTGCTACGTCGCCGCGGCCTTGACCCTCGTCTTTGGAATCAGTCTGGCGCTGGCGCGACCAAAAGCCGCCCCCGTCGGATTTCTCGCTCGACGCCGAGCCCTCGTCCCAGGCTGATTGGCGAGGAGCGCCGGTCGTGTCGGCGCCCCTCGCTTTTCGCGCCCCACCGCGCTGATCGACGGTCGCTTCTCGCGACGCTTTCGACACGGTCTAGTTGCCGGGTGAAGCGGAGCGGCGCAATCTCGCGCCTGTCGCAAGATGTGATGACGACAGACGAGGCCAGGTCTGCGATGGCTTGCGCCGCAAGCCATCGTGCGAGGAACGGGCGCGGGAAACGGGGACGCCGGGATGAGCATCGAAGCCGCGTCGTCGACGCCGCTCCAGATCGTCCTGGTCGAGGACGACGTCGCCTTCCAGGACGCCTTTCGCACCGCCCTGGCCGTCGCGCCGGATCTGTCAATCGCCGGCGTGGCCGCCACGGCGGCCGAAGCGCGCGCCCGCCTGGCGGGCCAACCGGCCGACGTGCTGATCGTGGATCTGGGTCTCCCCGACGGCTCGGGCGTCGACGTCATCCGCGAGGCCCACGCCCGCTGGCCCGCCTGCGCGATCATGGTCGCGACCACCTTCGCCGATGAGCGCCACGTCATCGCCTCGATCGAGGCCGGGGCCAGCGGCTATCTGCTCAAGGACAGTCCCCTGCCGACCATCGCCGAGGACATCCGCGTGCTGCATGCTGGCGGCAGCCCGATCAGCCCGCGCATCGCCCGCCAGGTGCTGATGCGCTTCCGGCCCGACGAACGTCCGGCCCAAGAAGCCGAGACCGTCGAAAGGAGCGGCGTCCCCAGCCTGTCCGAACGCGAAAAGGAAACGCTGCAGCTGATCACCCGCGGCTTCTCGTTCGACGAGATCGCCGAGCTGATGGGCGTGTCCCGCAACACCGTGCTGACCTTCGTGCGACGGATCTACGCCAAGCTGGAGGTCCGCTCCAAGACGGAGGCGGTGTTCGAGGCCCGCGCCCATGGTCTCCTCTAGGCCGGCGGGGACCGCACGCCCGTGGTTTCCATGGGCGGCCTGGATCCTGGCGGGACTTCTCGCCCTGGGGGTCGCCTTCGTCATCGAGTCGCGCGCCGGCGGCGAGCGAATCACCGCCGCGCGCATGACGATCGCCGATACGGTCGGCTACCAGCCGCCGCCGGCGACCGTTCCGTCGAACCTCCGGGCCAGCGGCCGGACCGTGGCCATGCCCCACGCGCCGGCGCCGCTCTGGGCGCCGACAGCCGAAGCCGCGCCCCAGCGCATCGCCACGCGCGTCACCTGGTATTCTCTGCAAGTCCCGCCCCTTCCCGACGACGGCCGCCAGCTCTATCTCTATGTGCCCCGCTGGAAGTCCGACGGCACGCTGGCGATCTACGCGGACGGCAAGCTGATCCATCAGTCGCACGCCAATCTGCAATGGAACGGCTCCAACGAGCCGCTGATGATCAGCCTGCCGCGCACCGAGGTCTCACATCCGCCCCGGACGCTGGACGTCCGGCTGCAGCATGTGCGCGGCATCGGCGGCGCGTTCTCGTCGGTCTGGATCGGCAACTATCGTCAGCTGGCTCCGCGCTACACCATCCGGGAGATCCTGCAGGTCCAGCTGTCGTCCTTCTCGTCCTTCGCGTTCCTGGCGACCGGCGTCTTCGCCCTGTTCGTCTGGTTCAGCCGCCGCGGCGAGCCGATCTACCTGCTCTACTTCATGACCTCCGTCGTGGTCTTCCTGCGGATGCTGCACACCTTCGTCGGCGTGCATCCGCTGATCGTTTCCGACGCCTGGTTCGGCTGGATCACCGTGATCTCGCCGTACTGGATGATCGTGGTGCTGCACCTGTTCGTCACCGAGCTGCACGGCAGGCGCCAGCCGCTGCTGACGGGCGTGGCGCTGCTCAACGGCGGGTTCTGGACGATCGCCACCCTGCCCGGCCTGCTGGATCCCACCCTGCTCTCGGCGCCTGTCTACGCCAACCTGCTGGTCCTGGGGCTGATCGTGGCCTTCAACGGCGTGCGCCAGTCGATCCGGTTCAAGTCGCGCGACGCCCTGCTGCTGTCGGTCTGGTGCCTCGTCACCGTGCTCTCGGGCGTCTACGACCTGGCGCTGCAGCAGAATATCGTCAGCATCGAGAGCGTGTTCGTCAGCAACTTCACCGGCGTCGGGTTCACGGTGCTGTTCTGGTACATCATGTTCGGCCGCTATATCGAGGCGCTGGAGACGGCGACCAGGGCCAAGGCCGATCTGGCGCGACGCCTGACCCAGCGCGAAGCCGAACTGACGACCAGCCACCAGCGGCTGCGCGAGATCGAGAACCGCGAACTGCTGCACCAGGAACGCCAGCGGCTGATGCAGGACATGCATGACGGCCTGGGCTCGACCCTGGTCACCGCCCTGCGCGCCTTCGAAGGCGATCGCGCCGCCGACCTGGACGCCGTCGCCCTGCTGCGTGGCTGCATCGACGACCTGAAGCTGACCATCGACTCGATGGAGCCCGTCGAAACCGATCTGCTCCTGCTGCTGGCCACCCTGCGCTTCCGCCTTCAGCCGCGACTAGAGGCCAGCGGTCTCAAGCTGAACTGGGACGCCGGCGAGGTCCCGCCCCTGGAATGGCTGGACCAGCGCCACGCGCTGCACATCCTGCGCATCCTGCAGGAGACCTTCGCCAATATCCTCAAGCACGCCGAGGCCCGCGAGGTGGCGCTCTCGGTGCGAACCGAGGACGGCCGCGTGCTGGTGCGCGTGCGGGACGACGGCCGCGGCTTCGACCCGACCCTGCCCGTCACCGGCCGGGGACTGGCCAACCAGCAGCGCCGCGCCGAGGCGATCGGCGGACGGGTCGTCTGGGAGCCCTCTCCGGTCGGCGCCTGCCTGGTCCTGGTGCTGCCGGTGCGAAAGACTGTCACGAAAGACGGTTAGCAGCGCCAAAGCAGAGCGGATGACCCACGGCCGCTTGTGGCGTCGCCGTTCGTCGCCTCTCTATCCCCCGTCTGGAGAGTCGCGCCCGAGCCATGCCTGCGATCACACCCGAACGGTCCCGATGGTTCGCGCGCAACATCCTGCCGCACGAGCACGTGCTGCGCGGCTGGCTCAACCGCCGGCTCGCGCCTGGCCTGGACGCCGACGACGTCATCCAGGAGGCCTACACGATCCTGGTCTCCAAGGAGAACGTCGAGGACATCCAGAACCCAAAGGCTTACCTCTTCCAGGTCGCCTATTCGCTGCTGGTGCGTCACGTGCAGCGCAGCCGCATCGTCTCGATCCGCGCCGTCGCCGACCTGGAGCGCCTGGACCTGGCGGCGGAGATGGCCTCGCCCGAGCAGGTGCTGATCGACCGCGACGAGCTGCATCGGCTGGCCGAAGCCATCGCCGAGATGCCCGAGAAGACCCAGGAGGCCTTCATCCTGCGCCGGGTGCAGGGCCTCTCCCAGCGCGAGATCGCCGCCCGCATGGGCGTGTCCGAGAACACGGTCGAAAAGCACATCGTCAAGGGCATCCGCCTGTTGATCGATCGCTTTGGGCGTGGCGGAAAACGCGCGCTCGGCGCATCTAGGAACGACGACACAGGAACGAATGGCCTTGAAGGCAGAGCGAGAGACAAGTCGGGCGGTTGACGACGCGGCGGCGGTTTGGGCCGGGCGGATAGATCGCGGCCCCTTGTCGGCGGCCGACGACGCCGCGCTCGCGGCCTGGGTCTCCGGCGATCCGCGCAGGCTCGGCGCCCTGGCTCGCGCCCAGGCGCTGTACGACCGCAGCGACGCCGCGCGCGCGCTGGGTCCGGAGTTCGATCCGGCTCCGTTCAAGGCCAAACCCGTCATCCGGCCATCGCGTCGGAACCTGATCGGCTGGGGTGGCGGCGCGATCGCCGCGGGTCTGGTCGCCGGCGTCGGCGCGCTGACCGTGTCCAGCTACGCCTCCCGCGCCTATGCGTCCCAGCGAGGCGAGGTCCGCCTGATCCCGCTTGACGACGGCTCGGCCATCACCCTCAACACCGACAGCAAGATCCGGGTCCGTCGGCGTACGGTCGAACTCCTTCGCGGCGAGGCCCTGTTCGAGGTGGCCAGCAGCGAGCAGCCGTTCGTCGTCTCGGCCGATGCCCTGTCCGTCGTGGCGACCAACGCCGCCTTCGTCGTCAAGGCGATCACCGGCGAGCCGGTGTCGGTCGTGGTGCGCGAGGGCCAGGTCAGCGTCACCGACCGTCGCGGTCGCCTGCGGCTCGGCGCCAACCAGCAGATGGACGCGTCACCGAAGCAAACCCAGGTCGAGACCATCGCGCCGGCGGCGCTATCACGGCAACTGGCGTGGCGGGAGGGCAAGATCGCCTTCGAGGGCGAGACCATGGCTCAGGCGGCCCGCGAATTCGCCCGCTACAGCGACGTGCGGCTGGTGATCGACGATCCAGCCCTGGCCCAGGAACCGGTCAGCGGTCTCTTCGCGGCCAACGACCCGGTCAGCTTCGCGCGGTCGGCCTCGCAGGCGTTCGGCGCGCGGCTGGATATCGAGGGCCGCACCGTCCGTCTCAGCCGCCCTTCCGCGGCGAGGGGCGCGTAAAAGTTCCGTGACACATGGCGGAGACGTCGCCGCGACGTCTCTTGGCCTCGGAAATCGCGCCGCGACTGGCGCGTGAGAGGGGCGACATGGCTTTGTACAAGACGAAAGCGATCCTGGTCGGCGGCGTGGCCGCCCTGGCGCTGTGCATCGGCGGCTCGGCGGCGGCCCAGCAGCGATCCTTCAAGGTGCCCGCGCAGGACGCGGTCAGCGCCATCCCGCAGTTCGCGCGCCAGGCCGGCGTGCAGATCTTCGCCCCCGCGGCCCATCTGAAGGGCGTGCGCACCGTGGCCATCGAAGGCGAGATGGACCTGCATGAGGCGCTGCGGAAGCTGATCGCCGGAACCGGCCTGGAAGTCGCGGCCGACGACGGCCGCATCATCACCCTGCGCGTCGCCCGGCCCGCCGTTTCGACGGAGAACCTCGCCGCCGAGCCCACCGCGCTGGACACCATCATCGTCACCGCCCAGAAGCGCGAGGAGGCCGCCCAGGGCGTGCCGATCTCGCTGACCGCCTTCTCGGGTCGCGCGGTCGAGACCTACCGCCTGGAAAGCCTGCGCGATATCTCACGCCTGACGCCGGGCCTGCTGGTGTCGGCGTTCAGCCAGTCCAGCCCGACCATCGCCATTCGCGGCGCGACCAACACCTTCACCCAGATCGGCGCCAACAAGCCGGTGGCCGTGGTCATCGACGACCTGTTCATCCCCCGCAACAGCGCCGCGACCTTCGAACTCTACGGCCTGAACTCGGTGCAGGTGCTGAAGGGGCCGCAAGGCACGTTGTTCGGCCGCAACGTCACGGGCGGCGCCATCGTGCTGGACACCGGCAAGCCGGCCTTCGGCAGCACGGCGGGCGCGATCCGGATCGGCGGCGGCGACTATGACCTGAAGCAGGTCGACGGTCGCGTCGACATCCCCGTTGGGGAGACGGTCGCCCTGCGCCTGGCGGGCTCGCTCAAACAACACGACGGCTACGGCAAGGACCGCCTGACCGGCCGCGAGCAGGACGACCTCGACAGCCGCAGCCTCCGCGCCCAGGCCCGCCTGCGCGCCAACGACGATGTCGAGGTGTTGCTGGGCGCCGACTACGCCGAGGACCATAATGGCGGCCGCACCCTGTCGTCCAAGGCCGCCGGTTCGGACGGAGACCGCCGCACCTCCGAGCTGGGCTACAATCAGGGCTTCGCGCGGAACCAGTGGGGCGCCTCGGGACGGGTCTACTGGAACGCGCCGGTCGGCCAGGTCACCTCCGTCACCGGCTATCGCTGGTCGCAGTCGGGCGAGGACTATTCGGGGACCGGCGCCAGCTACGTCTTCCTGGCCGGGAGCAACACTCAGTCGGTCAATCGCGACGTCGACGATGTCGGCCTGTTCTCGCAGGAAGTCCGCTGGGCCAGCCCGAAGTGGGAGCGCGGCGACCTGGTGGCCGGCGTCTATTTCGCCGACGAGGACGCCAAGCGCCAGCTGCGCACGCGCGGCTTGGCCGCCGTCACCGGCGTTGCCTCCTCGGACGTCCTGACGGACCAGGCGGTGAAAACCAGGAGCTACGCCGCCTTCGTGGATGGCACGGTCCATCTGCCGGCCGCCTTCGACCTGACCCTCGGCGCCCGATATACCCACGACGAGAAGACCGCCGACCTCGTCCGCACCGACTTCGTCCGCCCCGCGACCGGCAGTTTCACCGCCCGCGGCCTGAAGGCCGACTGGAGCGAGGTGACGCCCCGCGCCGTCCTCAGCTGGACACCGCGTGAAGACCTCAAGGTCTATGGCAGCGTCACGCGCGGCTACACGGCCGGCGGCTTCAACACCGACGCGGCGGTGATCACGGCCCTGGCCCAGCCGTTCGAGCCCGAGACCGTCACCAACTACGAGCTGGGCCTGAAATCCCAGTGGCTGGCCGACACCCTGCGGATCAACGCCTCGGTCTTTCACATGGACTACAAGGACAAGCAGGAGCTGTTCTTCAACAATCTGACGCGTGTGTTGACCATCACCAACGCCGGCCAGGCCACGGTGAAAGGCGCGGAGCTGGAAGTGACCTGGCGTCCCCTGCCCTGGCTGAACCTGATGGCGAACTACGGACTGCTCGACACGGTCTACGACAACTTCGTCATTCCGGGCGGGGCGGTGAACACCGGCCATCCGCTGGGCTCGTCGCCGCGAAACAAGGGCGCCTTGGCCGCCGACCTCCGCATCCCGCTGAACGGCAAGGGCTATGTCACCGGCGCGCTGAGCTGGGCCTATACCGACGGCTACTATACCGGCGCGACCAAGGATCCGAACCTGCACATCGACAGCTATGCCCTGACCAACCTGTCGTTGGGCTATGAGAGCCAGAACGGCCGTTGGGCGTTGACGGCCTGGGCCAAGAACCTGGGCGATGTCGACTACCTGCTGACCCCGTCCACCCAGGGCGTGCTGGCCGAATATCTTGGCGAGGCGCGCACGGTCGGCGTCATGCTGTCGGCGAAGTTCTAGGCGGTGGCGGCGGTCGACTTCACCCGTCGCGGCCTGCTGCTCGGCGCGGCCGCGCTGGCCGCCGCCGCGCCCTTGCCCGAGGACGATGTCGTCGGCCAGCCGCTGCGCCCCTGGCGGCGCGGCGGCCTGGACATCCACCACATCGCCACCGGCCGGGGCGACTCGACGCTGATCATCGGGCCGGACGGCTCCAGCCTGATGATCGACGCCGGCGCCTCGAGCACGCCGCCGCCGGCCAGCCTGGACATCCGTCCAGGTCCGGAACGTCGCGCCGGCGAGTGGATCGGCCGTTACGCCCGCCGGCATCTGGCGGCGACGGGTGAGCCGAAGCTCGACGCCTTCCTGGTCAGTCATCTGCATCCAGACCACATCGATGGCCTGTACGATGTCGCCGGCCTGCTGCGCATCGGCGTCCTGGTCGATCGCGCCTATCCCGACTACGCCTATCCCACGGTCTCGGACGCGCCGTTCGCCAGGGCCTATGTCGCCTTCGTCCGCGAGCGGGCCCGGACCAGCGGCCGTGTCGAGCGCTTCCGCGTGGGCGCCGCCGATCAGCTCATGCTGCCCGGCGCGGAGATCCGCAACCTGGCCGCCAATGGCGAGGTCTGGACCGGACGTGGGAGCAAGACCCGCCACCTGTTCCCACCGATCGACAGCCTGGCCAAGGACGACATTCCCGACGAGAACGCCTGCTCGGCCGCCGTCCGCCTGCGCTACGGCGCGTTCGGCTATTTCGCGGCCGGAGACCTGACCAGCAACAGCTTCGACGGAACCCTGCCCTGGCGCGACGTCGAGACCCTGGCCGCCCAGGCCGCCGGCCAGGTCGACGTCGCCGTCGCCGCCCATCACGGCATGTTCGACGCGACCGGCGCCGACGTCGTACGGGCGCTGAAACCTCGCGCCTGGGTCATTCCCGGCTGGCACGCCGCGCATCCCAGCACCGACGCGCTGGAGCGAATGCTGAGCCAACGCCTCTATGCCGGTCCGCGCGACATCTTCGCCACCGGGCTCTCGCCCGCCAACGAACTGGCCCACAAGTGGCTGACCGACCGCCTGGCCGCGCGCGGCGGCCACGTCGTGGTCCGCGTCGCCCCGGGCGGGGCCAGTTATCGCGTGGTCGTCACCGACAATCGTGACGAGCGCGATCACGTCATTTCGCGGTCGGGTCCTTGGCCGGCTGGACGGGCTGACGGTTGATCCGCGCCTTATCGAAGTTCAGCCCTCCCTATGGCGGCTGGATCGCCGCGGAGCGTCCGATCCTGGACATCTCCGCATCCATCCCCACTTGCTAGGGCGTCGCGTCAGGCGCGCGACGCTCTCAGCTCTTGAAGGGACTTCGCCATGGACGCCAAGCTCGAAACCGCCATCCTGGCCGGCGGCTGCTTCTGGGGCGTCCAGGATCTCCTGCGCCGATATCCGGGCGTCGTCGCGACCCGCGTCGGCTATTCCGGCGGCGATACGCCCAACGCCACCTACCGCAATCATGGCGACCACGCCGAGGCCATCGAGATCCAGTTCGATCCGGCCCTGATCAGCTATCGCCAGCTTCTGGAGTTTTTCTTCCAGATCCACGATCCGACGACGCTGAACCGGCAGGGCAACGACCTTGGCCGCAGCTATCGCTCGGCGATCTTCTACACGTCCGAGGACCAGCGTCGCGTGGCGGTGGAGACGATCGCCGATGTCGACGCGTCAGGCCTCTGGCCCGGCAAGGCCGTGACCGAAGTCGAGCCCGCCGGGGACTTCTGGGAAGCCGAACCCGAGCACCAGGACTACCTGGAGCGGATCCCCAATGGCTATACCTGCCACTTCATCCGCCCGGGCTGGTGCCTGCCGCGCCGCGAAAGCGCCGCGAGCTGATCCTTCGAGCACGGCCGGCGGCGCGCCTCTTGAGACGGCCCGCCGCGCGGCTCACGCGCCCACTCCTCACGCCGTGTCCGCTCGCGGCGAGGCCTCGCTGACGGGGGTCTCGGGATCGAAGCCGCCAAGGGGCAGTCCCGCGCGTCGCGCGACGCTGATGAAAGCGCTGCGGCATCCCAGGGCGTCGATATTGGCTTCCTGCACGCCGGACCAGGAGCCGAACAGGTCTGGGCGGGCGGGCGAGATCGGCGAGGCGACCCGATCCAGGGCCCGCGCGAGGCGGGCGTGGGCGTCGCCTTCGACCCGATAGACGCTCTGACAACGCTCGATCGCGGCGTCGAACGCGGCGCGCGTCGCGCTATCGGCGGCGGGCGGGGCGCGCAGGGACGACAGGCTAAGGCCCGCGGCGCGGCAGGCGTCCTGGGCGCGTAGCACCGACTGTGACGGGACGATCGGGTTGGACGGCGCCGGGGTCGCCCGAGCCACCGCCTCCACCGCGGCGTCGCAGGGCGCGATGATCGCCAGCAGCCGTCGCCAGGTCGCCCAGGTCTGGGCGCGCAGCACTGGTGACAACGAGGCTTCCGGGTTCGAGACGTGAGGGATGTCGCGTCCCGCTGGGGGCGGCCAACCCACGGCGATCAACGCGACCAAGACCGCGGCCGTCAGGACGAGCCGATGGGACGGCCGCCAGCGCCGGGTGCGTGAGACGCTCAACTCGGCGCCGTCTCCAGGGCGGCGGCCGGGCAGGACTGCCTCACGGCCACGCGCGGCGGCGCGCCATCAGCGCCAGGGGCAGCGCCGCCAGGTTGAGCGCGACGGCCAGGGTGGCCGCCAGGGCCCCCCAGGCCGGAGCGCCGCGCAGCGCCAGCAACGCCAAGGCGAGCGGTCCGGCTAGGCTGGCCAGGACCATGCCCCGCGCGGACCATCCCGCGATCGTGGCCGGCGCGCCGATCGCCAGCAGCGCGAGGGCCTGGATCAGCGCGGCGACCAAGGCCAGGATCCTCAAGTCCGGAACGACCTGGACCGCGACGAAGGCTAACAGGGCCCCGAACACACCGGTGACGAGGCTCCAGATCATCACGGACCACACCGCACCGGTCTGGTGCGCGCCCCAGATTCCCAACACGGCGCCGAACAACAGACAGCTG
Source organism: Caulobacter sp. GW822-FHT01G02 (assembly GCF_058802865.1). Classification (NCBI taxonomy): domain Bacteria; kingdom Pseudomonadati; phylum Pseudomonadota; class Alphaproteobacteria; order Caulobacterales; family Caulobacteraceae; genus Caulobacter; species Caulobacter sp. GW822-FHT01G02. Next base: position 22,639 of record NZ_JBXAON010000015.1, on the reverse strand, counting down.
GGCAGATAGATCCCGGCGACTTCGCCGAGGAAGGGCGCGGCCAGGCAGAGCACGGGGAAGATCCAGCGCAGCGCCCCACCGCCGGCGGGCGGCCTGACGCGCGGCGCCGCACGGTCGTGCGTCCGGGCTCTATGGAGCGGCCATCTGATCCCGAAAGCGTCCATCGAACCGTCTCCTAGCGTCCGGCGCCCGGCGCGATCGCCGGCTCGTGATAGGGACGGCGCAGGCGATCGAGGTTCTGGCAGCTGGCGAGCGACACCACGCCGATGACCACCGCGAGGGCCAGGATCGCCACCCAAGACCTGCGGGACGCCGGCCTCATGGCCGTCTCCGATCGCGTCGCATGACCGGCCCCTCGCCCGCCGTCGCGATCAACAGGATCATGCTCGCGATCGTGGTCAGGGCAAAAAGGCCGACGATGTCGAGAAGCAGGAAGGTCGTTTGCAGCATGCTCATGGTCCGAGCCTCCGAATGTCGGCAGTCTCGCGCGATCGCGCGCGAGGAATTTGACGTCGCGCAATCGCGCCTTCAGATGCCTGGTCGAACGATGTCAGCGTTTCCGGACCGGCCGGACCCGCAGCGACGGCAGGGCGCGGGACGTGAGCCGATACGCGGATCCAAGCCGCGCAAATAGGCTTTGAGATCGGCGATCTGATCATCGTCCAGCTTGGCCATCGGCATGCGGGGATGACTTCGCGGCGAGCCCTCTTCCGGCGGCTGGCTGGGAGCGAGCATGCCCTCGGCGAGGATCGCGTCGAGACGGCCGGGGCGGTAGCGGGTGAACAGGCGCGGGAATGGCGGCGCGTCCGGCAAAGGGCTCGCGCCTTGGGCGATGGCGTGACACTGCCCACAATAGCGCTGCGCCAGACGCTGACCGTTGATCTGGTCGCCCGAAGGGGCGTGGGCGGCCGACACGGGCTGGGCTTGCGGGGACGAGATCGGCGCGCCCCAGGCGCACAAGACCAGAAACGCCGCGGCGAACGACAGGCTCGCGCCCCGCTCCGCGGCCGAAGGTGGCCACGCATCTGAACATCCCGCAGGCATGCTCGCCTCCCTCACTGCAAAAAAAGGATCGTGATGGCGAAGGGCCGCTTAGCGCCCCAACACCAGGGGCAGCTGGGCCGCGTCGAGCATGCGACGGGTCACCCCGCCGAAGAGCTCTTCGCGCATCCGGCCGTGGCCGAAGGCGCCCATCACGCAATAACCCACCCCAGCGGCTTCGCAGGCCGTCAGGATCAGCGCGTCGGGCGTAGCGCCGTCGGCGGCGACCTGCTCGATCGTCGCGTGGACATCATGGCGTGACAGGTAGGCGGCCGCCGCCTCGACTGGCGCGGCCCGGGTCGGGCCATCCTCGACGACGAACAAGGTGACCGATTGCGCCAAGCGCAGCAGGGGAACGCTGGCGCGCAAGGTCGCCATGCAAGGCTCCGAGCCATCCCACGCGACCAGGGCCGGAAGGTTCGGATTGAAGCCGCGCGCGTCGTCCGGCACAGCGACCACGGGGCAACTGGCCTGGGTCACGACAGAGGCCACCACGCCTCGGCGATCCACCGCCATCATCGTGTCCCGCTTGCAGTTGACCACGATGACGTCGGCCAGCCCGGCTTGGCGCATCAGGCATTGGGTGAAGTCGCCCGTCGCGTCGATCCAGTCCCAGGCGACACCCTCGCCGGCCAGTCGCGCTTCCAGAGCGACCCGATTGATCGTCTCGGCCTCGCGCTCCTCCTCCAGGATCATCGCCTGCGCCGCGCCGCCGATATCGCCGGCGAAATCAGGGATGGGCGTGACATCAACGCAGGTCAGGTGGCCTTCGAGCGCACGGGTCAGATCGAGCGCCGCCTGCAGACGGGCCTCCTGTCCGGCGTCGGCATGCACTAGCAACAGCACCGTCTTCATGGCCGCCTCCATTGGATCAATGGGAGCAAAGCTAGAAAAACGGAAACAGGGTCGGTATGAGGGATTATACGGATGCTGGCGCGCACGCGTGTCCGTCGCGGCTTTTTCCGCCTCCTCGGCCTTTTTTTCTTCGACGCACGGAGCGGAAGAGCAAACGGTCATTCTAAGTACTGTTCCCAATGGCCGGTTGACCAGGCCCGCCCTATCCCTGTCGCCACGCAGCAGGGAGAGCCGTCATGTCGATGCCCGCGTTCCTACGTTCCGCCGATACGCCCAGCATATCCCCGCTGTTCGCCCCCACGGCCGACATGTTCGGCGACATGGGCGTCAGCATGAGCTTCGCCTGCGGCGAAGAAATCTACGCTCAAGGCGAAGAAACCGATCTCGTCTATCAGGTGCAGAGCGGCGCGGTGCGCGCCTCGCGCCTGACCAGCGACGGCCGCCGCCAGATCGCGGGGTTCTATTATCCGGGCGATCTCTTCGGCCTGGAGACCGGGCCCGCGCACCTATCCTCGGCCGAGGCGCTGGGGCCGACTCGCGTCCTGGTCGTCCGGCGCTCGGCCATGCGCTATCACGGCGAGGCCGGCCATGGCCTGGAACGGGCCATCTGGCGCGCGACCGGCTCGGAGCTGGAACGGGCTCACGAACACATGATGCTCCTGGCTCGCAAGAGCGCCCTGGAGAAGGTCGCCGGCTTCCTCTCCGACCTCGCCGCCCGCCAACCGGCGGCGTGGAACGAACTGGCGATGAGCCGCCAGGACATCGCCGACCATCTGGGCCTGAGCATCGAGACCGTGTCGCGCATGTTCAGTCAGTTGCAGGACGAGGGTCTCATCGTCCTGGAGGGTTGCCGGCGCTTTCGCGTGATGTCCCACGCGCGGCTTGCCAAGCGCGCCGCGCTCTAACCCCGCGTGGAGGATCCCATGCCGACGCCTCCGCCCCTGCCCGCGCCCCCGCCGCTGGATCCGCAGACGGCCAAGACGCGCATCGCTGAACTCCTGACCCGTTCGCGGCTGATGACCATCGCCACGCTCCGGCCCGATGGCTGGCCTCAGGCCACTGTGGTCAACTATGTCGCAGAAGGTCTGTCGCTCTTCTTCGTGGTGAGCCGCCACAGCCAGAAGCTGGCCAATATCGCGCGCGACGGGCGGGTGGCGATCGCGCTGGCCACGGACGGCGCCGGTCCGCCGGTCGGGCTCTCGATGGCCGCGCATGTCATCGAGGTGAATGACCCAACCAAGATTGACCGCCTGAACCAACGAATTTGGGGCGCGGCGCACGATCAACCCTTCACGCCCCACCCGGCCGGACGCGACATCGCGCTGCTGGAGGCCCGGCCGACGGTGCTCTCGCTGATCGACTATCAGGCGCTCGGCGCGGTCGCCCAGCATTTCACCGTGCACGAGGACTGGCGCCTGGAAGCGACGCCAGGGCCCGCCGAAACGCCCGCCCCGTGACCGCATCCTTCTGACCGCGCCGCTTGGGCCGCCGCCGGCGGCATCGCCGTCAAAGACCGCGTGTCCGTCTTGCGCTGCCCCACCACCGCACGAGCCCAGGCCGTCTCGACGTCACCGACGGGGCGGACGCTTCTTTTTGTCCACGGAGCTTGTCGCTCCGGGTCCACCGTTTCAAGGTCGGGTCATGGTGCAGCAAGCCGCCGGCGTTCTGGTCTGGGGTGGTTCCGACGACGCCCCCGTCTTCCTGCTCGGGCATCCCGGCGGTCCCTACTGGCGCGGCCGCGATGAAGGAGCCTGGTCGATCCCGAAAGGCCTGATCGAGCCCGGAGAGACGGCGATGGCCGCCGCGCGCCGGGAGTTTCAGGAAGAGACCGGGCTGGCGCTGCGCGGTCCGCTGGAGGCGCTGACGCCTCGGCGCGCCTATCGCGGCAAGGCGATTTCCCCCTGGCTGATCAGGGCAGATCTCGACCTTGAGCGGTTCGCCAGCCAGACCTTCCGTCTGGAATGGCCGCCGCGTTCGGGACAGTGGATCGATGCGCCAGAGATCGACGCTGTCGCCTATTTCGACTTACCCACCGCCCTGTACAAGATCCTGCCCGGCCAACGGCCCATCCTGCTCGAGGCCGCGGCGCGGATCGCCGCGGCCAACGGGTCGGGCTAGTCGCGCCGGCGCATCAGTCCGTAGGTGACGAGCCCCGCGACGCCGGCGGCGAGGACCACCGCAAGAGCCGCGGTCGCGGCCGCCTCGTCCGGATGGCGGCGGATCTGGCGCCGGGCGCCGTCGGCCACGGCGTCGAGCTTCTCCTCCACCTCGCCGACAAGCTCCAGGGCCGCGTGACCCAGAGCTAGCGACGTGGTCGAAAGCGCGTCGCCGGTCTTGTCGCCGAGTTGGGCCTTCAAGGCGCGCAGATGTTCACCGACCTTGGCGAAGGCTTTACCGCCCTGGTGTCCGAGGTCGTCAGCGAGGGCAAGGGGCTTTCGCATGTCTAAACTCCTGTGGGTGTGCTGACCGCCACCATCGCCGCGCCAGCGTGGACCCGCTTGACCTGTGTCAAACCCCAGCCGGCGGGCCCAAATTTCAAGGCATGGCGCGACCTTGAGCAGGCGCTCGCCTCGCGGCGTCCGTCACGCGCGAGCGTAAAGCCTGACGCAGATCAATTCCCATCGGCGCGGCGACCTTAGTCTGGAGGCCTCGAAAAACTGGAGGCTCGCCATGCTGCACGCCGTCGTGCTCGCCCACCCCAAACCGACCAGCTTCTGTGCGGCGCTGGCGCGCACCTGTGTCGAACATCTGCGCGCAGGAGGGCATGAGGCCCAGTTACACGATCTCTATGCGATGGACTTCGACCCGCGCCTCAAGGCCGAGGAGATGCCCACCCCGCACGGCGTGACGCCCGCGCCGGACGTCGTGGCCGAACGGCGGCGACTGAGCGACGTCAAGAGCTTCATCTTCGTGTATCCGTTCTGGTTCAACGCCCCGCCCGCCATTCTCAAGGGCTATGTCGACCGCGTGTTCGGCATGGGTTTCGGCTACGCGCCTGGCGCCGGCGGGACCGAGGCGCTGTTGACGGGCAAGAGCCTTTTGTCGTTCTCGACCTCTGGCGCGCCCGATGACTGGGTCAACCACACCGGCGCGCTCAGAGCGCTGATGACGGTGTTCGACATCCATCTTCAAGGCGTCTGCGGCCTGCGCGTCGTCGATCACAAGCACTTCGGCGGGGTGGTGTCGAACATGACCGACGAGTCCGGCGCCGACGTGCTCGAACAGGTGCGCACACGCTTGGATGAGCTCTTCGAACCCGCCGTGGCCTGACCTCGATGGACGCCCCTTCGCCACCGCCGCTTAGCAACGCCGCCCAGTTGAACGCCCCGGCCTATCGCCTGGCCGCGCTCGACCAGGATTTCCTGCTTGGCGACTCCATGCGCGGCGTGCGCTTCCTGCTCGAGTTCGCCAAGGCCGACGAAGCCTTGCGCGCCTTCGGCGTGGCCACGACGATCGTGGTGTTCGGCAGCGCGCGCGTTCGCGCCGATGGGCCGGGCCGCCAAGCCTTCTGGTTCGAGCAGGCGCGCCGGCTTGGCCAGATCGCCTCGGAACGCGGCGGCGCGCTGAGCCCGCGCCAAGGCGTCTTCGACAACGTCATCGCCACGGGCGGCGGTCCCGGCCTGATGTCGGCCGCCAACCAGGGGGCCTTCGAGGTCGGCGCGCCCTCGATCGGCTTCAACATCACCCTGCCGCGCGAGCAGCAACCCAATCCCTACTGCACTCCGGCGTTGACGTTCCGTTTTCACTACTTCGCCATGCGCAAGATGCACCTGGCGATGCGAGCCAGGGCGCTCGTGGTTTTCCCCGGCGGCTTTGGGACGTTCGACGAATTGTTCGAACTTCTGACGCTGCGTCAGACCCAGAAGGCCCCGCCTATCCCGATCGTCCTGTTCGACGAGGCCTACTGGCGCGCGGTGATCAATTTCGAGGCCCTGGTCGAGGCCGGCATGATCGACAGAGCCGATCTGGCGCTGCTGGCCTTCGCCGACGACGCCGAGGCCGTCTGGACGCGGCTGCTGGACGGCGGCTTGCGGACGCCGACGGCGACATCTTGAGCGAGGTTCCTTACGGCGCGAACCGCAGGTCGCAGATCAGTCCTTCCGCCGTATAGGTCAGAACGGCTGAACCACCCAGTTCGTGGGACAGGCTGCGCTGGATCAACCGCTCGCCGAACCCGTGTTGGTTCGGCGGGGCGACGGGTGGCCCGTCGACCTCGCGCCAGGTGATGGACAAGGTCGGCTTGCCCGGCTCGTCCAGCCAGCGCCACTCGACCAGGAGACGCCCCTCGTCGTTGGACAGCGCCCCATATCTGGCCGCGTTGGTGCTGAGCTCGCCAAACACCATGCCCAGCGCAAGCGCCACGCGTGGCGTGAGACTGACCGGCGGTCCGGAGAGCTCGAAGCGGGCGCTGCGGCCATTCTGGTAGGGCCGCAACTGCTCGAGCAACACCTCCGACAGAGTCGCCCCGATCCAGTCGTTGCGCGTCAGAACGTCGTGGCTCTGAGAGAGCGCGACCAGACGAGCAGTGAAGGCTTCGCAGAAGGCCGCCGGATCACCTGTCGACTTCAAGGTCTGGCGCGCGATCGATTGCACCGTCGCCAGGGTGTTCTTCACGCGGTGATTGAGCTCGTGGATCAGCAGCGTCTGGTGATCCTCGGCGGCCTTGCGCAGGCTGACGTCGCGAATGACGGCGCAGACAAGGCCCGCATCGTTGTACAGGGGGGTGAGGCTGACCTCGACGGGAAAGGTCGCGCCGCTCGCGGTCTGACCTTGCAGCTCACCGCCATGCCCCATTTCCCTCAGTTGCGGCGAGGCCATGTAGTCGCGGACGAACCGGGCGTGGGACGCACGATGGGAGTCGGGAATCAGCCGCTCCACGGGCTGACCGATGAGATCCTGGCGCGGAAAGCCAAACAGCCGCTCGGTCTGGCCGTTGGCGCGGACGATGAATCCGCCCCGATCGACGATCACCACGGCGTCGGCCGCTGATTCCAGAAGGTCGCCAAACCGCGCTTCGCTGGCCATCAGGTCCTGGTTGGCCCGGCGCAGAGGGTCCAAGGCCAGGTTGAGGGCGGCGTTGGATCTCAGCAGCGCCGAGAGGACCACGACATCGAGCAAGCCTACCGCGATGAACATCGCCAGGGCGACATCGTCACGCGGCGTGGGCGCGGGCGGTCCCAGTATGAACCGGGCGGCCAGCGCGGCCAGGGCGACCGCGACCAGGCCCGCGCGAGCGCCGCACAGAGCCACCGTGAGCATGATCGCCGGAAAGAAGGTGATGAACTGAGCACCAGTGATCCACGGCGCCAGAACATGCCGCAGGACCGTCGCCAGGGCGACGCTGGCGACAGCGATGAGATAGGCCAGCGGCGAGGTCTGCCGGATGGCCGTCCTTTCGGGATGGAGCCAGAGCTTATGCGTCATCGCCGATATCCCCCGCGCGCGTCCCGTATTATCCAGCCCGCGCGCGGGACGCCGGGCTTTGACTCAGCTCAAGCTTCGCCGAAGGGCCCTCGCCGACGGACGACATCTTGCGATCAGCCGACCGCCAGGGCCGCGGGGGTCAAGGTATGCGCCGCACATGACTGTCCGGCCTGTCCGGACCCAGACCGTTCTCCCGGTCGTCGCGCGCTTGACGGTCCAGACTTCGGATATAGGCCGTCAAATCGGCGACCTGACCCGGCGCCAGCGGCTTGGCGGGCATGGCGTAGTGGCCCACCTGACTGATGGTCTCCAGTTCCCAGTCGAGCCGCAGGTCACGGTAGCGCACGGCGATCTGGCCAAAGGACGGCGCATCCACCCGCGTCCCTACGCCATCTTTGTCCGCGAAATGGCAGCTGGCGCACTGGCTCTTGGCCGTCGCCTCGCCACGATCGCGCGCGCCGAGGACTTCACGGCCTTGGCCGCCGATCTTGGGCTCGGCCGCGCAGGCGCCCAGAGCCAGAAGGGCGACCAGGGCTATGCCCCGGGTGCGCACGGGTTCATTCAGCGGGCTCATGTCGGCCCCCAGCCACCATCACCACGGCTCAGACGACGCGATCCTGACCAGAGCCATAAGGGCGTGCGCCTGATCAGCCAGCGACGCACGGGAACCGTTATCGCAAGCATGGCCATGATCAGTCGGGTTGTCGGTCTCGGCGCGGGACTAGGCGTCATCGCCCGTTGCCTTGGCGGAGAAGTCCAGCACCACCCGCCCCTCGATCTTGCCTTGGCGCATATGATCCAGAACCGTGTTGATGTCCTCGAGCCGGGCCGTCGCGACGGTCGCGCGCACCCGTCCGTCCGCGGCGAAGGCGAGAGCCTCCTTCAGGTCCAGTCGCGTGCCGACGATCGAGCCGCGCACGGTGATGGCGTTGAGGACGGTGTCGAAGACCGACAGCGGAAAGTCGCCGGGCGGAAGGCCGACCAGCACCACCGTGCCGCCGCGTCGCGCCAGGCCTTGCGCCTGGCTGAACGCCGGCAACGACACCGCCGTGACCAGAACGCCGTGAGCCCCGCCCATGCGCGCCTTCAGCTGGGCGACGGCGTTCGCGTCCTGAGCGTTGGCGACCAGGCTAGCGCCCAGCCGCGTGGCCAGGGCCAGTTTATCGTCGTCGATATCGATGGCCGCGACCTTCAGGCCCATGGCAACGGCGTATTGGACCGCCATGTGGCCAAGGCCGCCGACGCCGCTGATGGCCACCCAGTCGCCCGGCTTGGCCTCGGTCATCTTCAGGCCCTTGTAGACCGTGACCCCCGCGCACAGCACCGGCGCGATCTCGACCAGATCGATGTTGTCGGGCAGGCGCGCGACATAGTCGGCCTCGGCCAGGGCGTATTCAGCGAAGCCGCCGTTGACCGAATAGCCGGTGTTCTGTTGATCCGGGCACAGGGTTTCCCAGCCTGCCAGACAGGCGTCGCATTGACCGCAGGCCGAGTGCAGCCATGGCACGCCGACCCGATCACCGACTTTGAGATGGCTGACGCCCTCGCCGATCTCGACGATCTCGCCCGCGCCCTCATGACCGGGAACGAAGGGCGGCGAGGGCTTGATCGGCCAGTCGCCGTTGGCCGCGTGCAGATCGGTGTGGCAGACCCCGCAGGCGCCGATCTTGACCAGAACCTGACCGTGGCCGGGCTTGGGACGGTCGAGGCTCTCGATCGCCAGGGCCTGACCAAAGGCTCGAACCACGGCGGCTTTCATCAGGGGGTTTTGCGCCCCACCAGGGGTCGAAGCGACTTGCGGCGAAAGAAGATCGGACTGGGCCATGTCAGGTGTCTCCCGGAGCCTGGCGTCTTCGAAGGAAATCGCTGGGCGTACAATCTTTCCGATAGGCCCGAGGTCCTGGCGACGCAGTTGGGATTAGTACGTAGTCGCGCCGTCGCCGCCGGCGGCGACCAGACGATCGACCGCGTCGGCCAGCGCATGCTCGATGAGAGGCTTTTCAAGCACGCGGACATAGCCCGCCGCCAACGCGTCAGCGCGCACCTGGGGGGAGGGAAAGCCGGTGATCAAGAGAGCCGGCCCCTGCCACCCTCCGGACCGCAGGGCGCGCAACAACGTGACCCCGTCGACCTCCGGCATCTTCATGTCGGCGATCAGGACCACCGCCTGCCTCTGGGCGTCGAGATCGGCCAGCAACGCCGATCCGGCGGCATAGGCCCGCACATCGTATCCCCTGGCGCGCAGAAGAAGCTGCAGCGCCCGGCGGACGGCCGCGTCATCCTCCACGAGCAGGAGGCGTGGCGGGCTCGAAACGTCGGAGGTCGGGGAAGCGGTCATGTCGGCGTCTGAAGGCTGGCCGGAAATTCGGCTCCGGTCAGGCTTCGCATCCGCTCGCGATCGCGTCGTTACGTAGACTTCCTAGGCCTGCGGCTCGGCAAACCCGGCGGCGAAGGCGATACGCAGCGCCTCGGAGAGGCTGCGGGCCTTCAGCTTGGTCATCAGATTGGCCCGATGGACCTCTACGGTGCGCGGCGAAATGCCAAGGTCGAAGGCGATGGTCTTGTTGGGTAAGCCCTGCGCCAGGCCCTTGAGGACCTCCTGCTCGCGCCCGGTCAGGCCTGCGACGGCGACGCTGGCCTCCAGCGATCGGGCCGATCGTCCCTCGACGTCGGCCAGTCGCTCGAAGGCGGTTTCGATCGCGATCAGAAGCGCCGCCTTCTCAAAGGGCTTCTCGATAAAGTCGACGGCGCCGGCCTTCATCGCGCGCACCGCCACACTGATGTCTCCGTGGCCGGTCAGCACGACGACAGGCATGGCGATGCCCCGTTCGTTCAGCGTGGCCTGGACTTCCAGGCCGTCGACCTCGGGCATGCGGACATCCAGCAGCACGCAGCCCGGCTGCAAGTGACGCACCTCCCGCAGGAAGGCCACGCCGGACTCGTGCGCCGTCACGGAAAATCCGGACGTCTTCAGCATGAAGCTGGCCGAACGGCGAATGGCGTCGTCGTCATCGACGATATGGATCATGCGTTTATCGGACATCAATCGCCTCCGGATCGGCGCGCACAAGGGTAAAGTGAAACTGCGTTCCGCCGCCTGGGCGGGGCTCGAACCAGATACGGCCGCCATGGGCCTCGACAATGGTTCGACAGATCGACAGCCCCAGCCCCATCCCATCGGACTTGGTGCTGACGAAGGCGGTGAAGAGCTGTTCGGAAATGCTGGGCGAGACCCCTGCCCCTGTGTCGGCGACCGTCACGCGCACGAGCCCCCCCGCCTCGACCCGGCTAGACACCCAGATTCGGCGATCGTCGCGTCCCGCCGTGGCCTCGGCGGCGTTGCGCGCCAGATTGATCAGCACCTGTTGGATCTGAACCTTGTCGACCAGCACCAGGCTGGCGGCTGGATCGAGGTCCACGCTGACGGCCAGACCGGACTCCCGCGCGCCCATCAACCCCAGGGCCAAGGCGTCGTCGACGAGACCCTGCAGATCCTCGATCGACTTTTCGACCTCGCCCCGGGCCACGAAGTCGCGCAGGCGCCGAACGATGTGGCCCGCACGGATGGCCTGGCCGGCGGCGTCGGTGAGTGCCTCGCGGATCATCGGCAGGTCGTCTGGCTCGGGCCTTTCGAGCAGATCGCGCACCGCCTCGACATAGTTGGCGACCGCCGTGATCGGCTGGTTCAGCTCGTGGGCCAGGGTCGAGGCCATCGTCCCCATGGCGCTGACGCGGGCGACATGGATCAACTCGGCCTGGAGTTCGTCGAGGCGCGCCTGGGTGCGATGGGGCTCGGTCAGATCGCGAATGAAGCCGGTGAACACGCGCTGCCCTTCGCCTCGCGCCTCGCCGACCGAGAGCTCCATGGGAAAGGTTCTCCCATCGCGGCGCTGCCCCACCACCACCCGTCCGATGCCGATGATCTTGCGCTCGCCCGTATCTACATAGCGATGCAGGTAGTCGTCATGGCGTCCGCGGTCGGGCTCGGGCATCAGCTTGCTGACATTCTCCCCGACGATCTCGGCCTCGGCGTAGCCGAACAGACGCTCGGCGGCGCTGGAGAACGACAGAATCCTCCCGGCCTCGTCGATGACGATCATCGCATCGGGCACCGTGGAAAGGATGGATTTGAGGTGGTTGGTGCTGGCCTGCAGAGCCCGCTCGCTGGCTCTATGGCCTGTGACGTCACGCACGACCTTGCCGTAGCCCTGCAACCTGCCGGCCTCGTCGTAGAGCGCGGTGATGGAGACGTGGGCGAGAAACTCCGAGCCGTCCTTTCGCAGGCGCCAGTCTTCTTCCTCGAACTTGCCCAGCGTCCGCGCCCGGCCAAGGTCGGCCTCCGGCTTGCCTGCGGCGCGCGCGTCGGCCGGATAGAACATCGCCGCCGACTGTCCGAGCACCTCGGCCTCGCGCCAGCCCTTGAGCCGTTCTCCGCCCGAATTCCAGATCAACACACGCCCCTCCGGATCGAGCATGTAGATGGCGTACTCGGCCGCGCCGTCGATCAGCAGATTGAGTTCGTGGGCGACGCGTCCGGCCGCGGCGGCCCTCTCCTGGGCCTCGCGCTCGCTCTCGGCCGACCGCAAGCGCAGACGATCGATCTCTCCGCCGACCATGATCAGGGCGGCGGACACGAGCGCGAACGTCAGGCCATCGGTGAGCGGCCCGCGCCATCCCTCGCCCACGAAAAGGAGACCCACGACCAAGCTTAGGGCGCTGGCCAAGAGGGCGGGCCGCAGACCACCGAAGGCGGCGGCCAGAACCACCGGGGCGGTGAACATCAGATAGGGCGAGCGATGCTCAAGCCAAGGCTCCAGCGCCAGGCGAACCAAGGCCGCGACCGCCACGGCGCCGACCGCCAAACCATAGCGCGCGGGAGCCGACAGCGGTTCGGACAAGGCGAGAGACGCGCGGGGCGGCTCAACTCTTGCCTGCTCAAGGTTCATGCTGCCGCACCCACGCCACTCTACCGCCAGTATGCTTCCCATTCCGCCCGCAAAGTAAAGCCGAACGTCCGACCGCGCCATAGCCAAGCTCGTCCCAGACGCCCGACTTCGCGGCCCATTGTGGATTCTACGGATGGCGGCGTCGGCGGCGAAGCGGTCCTTTCGGCGCGTCAAAGCCGAGGCTCACGATGTCCCAACATGCCCTGTCCGCCCTGCTCTCCCCCTCGGCCGTCGTGGTCGTCGGCGGTTCCGATCGTCCCGACAGCGTCGGCGCGGTCGTGGTCAGCAACCTGATCAGCGGCGGCTTCGCTGGAGCGATCCACGTCGTCAATCCACGCCCGCTGGCGCTCGACGGCGTCAGGTGCTGGACCGATTTGGCCGACCTGCCAGCCGACATCGACCTGGCGGTGGTGGCGTCTCCCGCGCGAACCGTGCCGAGCGTCATCGCCGGGTTGGGCGCGCGCGGCGTCAAGATCGCCATGGTGATCACGGCCGGCCTGACCGAGGAGAACGGTCTGCGGCCGGCGATGCTGGCGGCGGCCAAGGCCTCGGGCCTGCGGATCGTCGGGCCCAATGGCCTTGGTCTCCTCGCGCCGCACGCCAAGCTCAACGCCTCATTCACGCGAGGCGACGCCACGCCAGGGCGCCTAGCGTTCATCTCCCAGAGCGGCGCGCTGATCACCGCGATGCTCGACTGGGCGCGCGCCCGGCGGATCGGCTTTTCCGGCGTGGTCTCGGCTGGCGACATGGCCGACGCCGATCTCGCGGACCTGATCGACCTCTTCAACGCCGATCCGCACACCGACGCCATCCTGCTCTACATCGAAGGCGTCACCCATGCGGCCAAGTTCATGTCGGCGGCCCGGGCCGCCGCGCGCAACAAGCCGGTCATCGCCATCAAGGCCGGCCGCACCGCCGCGGCCGGCTTGGCCGCGCGCTCGCACACCGGCGCCCTGGCCGGAGCCTACGACGTTCACGCCTGCGCCTTCGCGCGAGCCGGGATCGTCATGGTCGAGACGCTCGAGGATCTCTTCGACGCCGCCGCCGTGCTCGGCTCCACCCGCGCGCGCGCGGGCGAGCGTCTGGCCATCGTCACCAACGGCGGCGGGGCCGGCGTGCTGACCGTCGACGCGCTCGACGGCGCCGGCGCGCGCCTGGCCGCGCCATCGCCCGAAACGATCGCGTCCCTCGAGGACCGGATGCCGGCCGGCTGGTCGCACGCCGGCCCGATCGACCTGCTCGGCGACGCCCATGCCGACCGCTACACGGCGGCGCTCGAGACGGTGCTGGCCGATCCTGGCGTCGACGCCGTTCTGGTCATGAACTGTCCGACCGCGGTCTCCACGCCCCAGGACATCGCCGAAGCGGTGGCGGACGTGGTGACCAAGGCCCGACGTCGCGGCGTTCTCAAGCCGGTTCTGACCTGCTGGCTGGGCGACGCCAACGCCGCCGCCGTTCGCGATCTTTTCGCCAAGGCCGCCATCCCGCTGTTCGACAATCCCGAAGCGGCGGCGCGCGGGTTCGGCTACCTTCTCGCCGCGGGCCGCGCCCGCCTGGCCCTGACCACCGCGCCGGCGACAGGGACGGAGGTCGTCGGTGATCGCGCGGCCGTGCAGCTGATCTTCGCCAATGCGCGCGAAGCGGGCCGCACCTTGCTCAACGAAGTCGAAGCCAAGACGGTTTTGGCCGCCTATGGCGTGCCCGTCATACCCACCCGCTTCGCCGCTTCGATCGAGGCGGTCGAAGATGCCTGCCATATCCTGGCGCCGCCCTATGCGATCAAGATCGTCTCGCCCGACATCTCGCACAAGTCCGACGTCGGCGGCGTCGCGCTCGACCTGACCACGGTGCGCGCGGCCACGAACGCGGCCCGGGCCATGCGCGAGACCATCGCCGCGCGCGCGCCGCAAGCGCACCTGAGCGGCTTCGCCGTCGAGTCCGTCGCCCCGCCCGGCGGCCTGGAGGTGATCGTGGGCCTGACCACCGATCCCATCTTCGGTCCGGTGCTGATGGTGGGCGCTGGCGGCACGGCCGTGGAGATCCTGAACGACAAGGCTCTAGGCCTGCCGCCGTTGAACGCCGCCCAGGCCCGCGACATGATCGCCAAGACCCGCATCAGCCGCCTGCTGGCGGGATATCGCGACGTCCCCCCCGCCGACGTCGAGGGCCTGGCGCGCACGATCGCGGCGCTTTCGGCCCTGGTGGTCGATTTTCCCGATGTGCTCGAGCTGGACATCAATCCTTTGCGCGTCGGGCCCGACGGCGTGCTCGCCCTCGATGCGCGCCTGGTGATCAGCCCGTTCTCCAGCCCGCCGTCGCGTCTGGTCATCGCGCCGCCGCCGGCCGATTGGACACGCGATCTTTCCACCCGCTCGGGCCTGGCCTTCCACGTGCGTCCGGTCCGGCCGGACGATGAAGCGGCCCTGGCGGCCTTCTTTGCCCAGCTGACGCCCGAAGACCTTCGGATGCGGTTCCTGACCGGCATCCAGGTCGTCGATCATGACCGCCTGGCGCTGATGACCCAGATCGACTACGCGCGGACGATGACGTTTCTCGCCCTGGAGCCCGGGACCGAGACCATCCTGGCCGTCTCCATGCTGGCCAAGGGCGCTGATCCCTCGCGCGCCGAGATCGCCGTTTCGGTGCGTTCGGATCTCAAGGGACGTGGCTTGGGCTGGACGCTGATGGACCACACCCTGACCTATGCGCGCGCCCATGGCGTGGAGACCATCGAATCCCTGGAGAGCGCCGAGAACGGGGCGGCTCTGCGGCTGGAAGCCGAGATGGGCTTTTCGGTGCGCGCCTGCCCCGAGGACATGAGCCTGCGCATGGTCGAGCGTCACCTGACGCCGCTGGCCTAGCCAGCGGTTCGGGCGCCGCCCTCGTGCTCGAGCAAAGCGCCGATCAGAGCCGCGCCCGGCGCAGACGCAAGGCGTTGGCCACCACGCTTACCGACGACAGCGCCATGGCCAGCGCCGCGATCGCTGGCGACAGCGTTATGCCGAACGCCGGGTAGAGCACGCCCGCGGCGATCGGCACGCCGGCGAGATTGTAGGCGAAGGCGAACACCAGGTTCTGGCGGATATTTCGCATGACCGCCCGGGACAGCCGCTTGGCCCTGACGATGCCTTGCAGGTCGCCCTGCACCAGGGTCACCCCCGCGCCTTCAATAGCGACGTCGGCGCCCGCCCCCATCGCCACCCCAACCTCGGCGGCCGCCAGAGCCGGCGCATCGTTGACGCCATCGCCGGCCATGGCCACCAGACGTCCCTGCGCCCGCAAGCGCGCCACCACCTTCACCTTGTCCTGCGGCGAGACGTCGGCCTCGACCTCCCGAAGGCCCAGCCGCTCGGCCACGGCCAGCGCCGTGGTGCGGTTGTCTCCCGTCACCACGACCACGCGCACGCCATCAGCCGCCAAGGCCGCCAGGGCCGCGGGAGTCGTCGCCTTGATCGGATCGGCGATCCCCAGCACGCCAGCCAGCCGCCCATCGACGGCGACGAACACCGCCGTCGCGCCGCCGCGACGCAGCGCCTCGGCCCGCGCCGCGAGCGGCGCCGCCTCGACGCCTTCCTGGGCCATGAGCCGGGGCCCGCCGACCGCCACGCGCTGGCCATCGACCAGGCCCAGCACGCCCAGGCCCACCGGCGAGTCGACCTGCGCGGGCTCCGACAGAGCCAGGCCGCGATCGCGAGCCATGGCCAGGATGGCCTCGGCCAGCGGGTGTTCGCTTCCGCGCTCCAGGCTCGCGGCCAGGCGCAGCAGCCGCGCCTCGTCGAAACCCTCGGCGGGCTCAAGGGCCGTCACCGCCGGACGCCCCTCGGTGAGGGTTCCGGTCTTGTCGACGACCAGGGTGTCGATCTTCTCCAGCCGCTCCAGCGCCTGGGCGTCCTTGATCAGCACGCCCAGGCGCGCGCCGCGGCCGATCCCGACCATGATCGATATCGGGGTCGCCAGCCCGAGCGCGCAGGGACAGGCGATGATCAACACCGAAACCACCGCCATCAGGGCATAGCCGAGACGGGGTTGAGGTCCGAAAGCCATCCAGGCAGCGGCGGCCGCGAGCGCGACGCCGATGACCGCCGGCACGAACCAGGCCGAGATCCGGTCGGCCGTCCGCTGCACCGGCGCCCGGCTGCGCTGGGCTTGCTCGACCATCTGCACGATCCGCGCGAGCAGGGTTTGAGACCCGACCTTCTCGGCGCGCATGACGAAAGCGCCGGTCCGATTGATCGCGCCAGCGACCACATGATCGCCGGCGGCCTTGGTGACCGGCATGGACTCGCCGGTGATCAGCGACTCATCGATCGTCACGTGGCCTTCGACCAGGACGCCGTCGACAGGAATCTTCTCGCCTGGACGGACCCTCAGGCGATCGCCGACCGACACGAGATCCAGGGTCACGGTCTCGTCGCTTCCGTCCGCCGTGACCCGGCGCGCTGTCTTGGGCGCCAGGTCAAGCAGGGCCCGGATGGCCCCGGATGTTCGTTCGCGCGCGCGAAGCTCCAGGACCTGCCCCAGCAGGGCCAGAACGGTGATCACCGCGGCGGCCTCGAAATAGACGGGCGTCGCGCCCATCGCGTCGCGCGCGCCCGACGGCAGCAGCCGAGGCGCGAACAGGCCGACCAGGCTCTCGCCGTAGGCCACGCCCACGCCCATGGCGATCAGGGTGAACATGTTGAGCTGGCCGGTGGTCACCGACCGCCAGCCGCGCACCCAAAACGGCCAGCCCGCCCACAGCACCACCGGCGTCGACAGAGCGAACTGGATCAGATTGGAAACCGTCGGCGCGACCCACCGATGATGCCCCATCAGGTGGGCGCCCATTTCCAGCGTGAAGACCGGCAGGGCCAGACACAAGCCGATCCAGAAGCGCCGCGTCATGTCGGCCAGTTCGGCATTGGGCGGCGGATCGCCCGAGGTCGAAATCGGCTCGAGCGCCATGCCGCAGAACGGGCAAAGCCCGGGGCCGGCCTGGCGCACCTGGGGATGCATGGGACAGGTGAAGACCAGCGCACCCGGCGGTGTCGCCGGGGCGGGTGAACTGGTGGTCGCGTTTGGCTCTTGGGCGTTCATTCATCGACCTCACCACGCGGGCCGCGTCAACGTCTCGACGGAGCCGCGTCTTCCATAGGTTTCGCGCCGCCATAGCCGGACACCCGCGACGCGGCCGTATGGCTCAGCCGACGGGCGCTGGTGATGTCGACGCGCGCATGCGCCCGCGCGGCATCCGCAATGTCCCGTAGACGACCGCGTCAGCTCCTGACGATGCGGAGGAACTTGATTTGGCGCAAGGTCACGCAAGCACGCGGCCGCAAGCTCGCGGCATGAGGACCTCGCCATGAGCTACGCCAGCATCCTGACCATTCTTACCGGCGCTGACGACGACGCCCTGACGCTTGCATCCGCCGCCGAGTTGGCGCGCGCCGCCCAAGGGCAGGTCAATGTGGTCCTGGCCCCGCCCCTCGCGGTGGTCGGGGACCCCGCCCCAGGCCAGAGCGGCCTTGGCTTTTCGCCCGCGTTGCAAGAGGCGGCCCACAACGCGCGGGCGGAGCTGCGTCGCGATGTCGAGGCCATGGCCCGGGACATCACCGGACAGTTGGGCCCGGGCGCCGAGTCGGACGCCGGCCGCATCGTCTTGGTCGAGGAGCAGTCGGCGCACGCGCTGGACCTATCGGCCCTCGCGCCGTTCGCCGATCTGGTGGTCGTTGGCCGCATGACGCTGCAGGCCTTGGGATCTTGGAGCGGACTGATGGCCGACGCCCTCCTTCGCGCCCAGGTCCCCGTCCTGGTGATCAGCGGCGCGCCCGGAGAGCTGGGCCTCGGCGCGGCCATCGCCTGGAACGGCAGTCCGGCGGCCGCGCGCGCCGTGCGCGCCGCCATGCCACTGCTCAAGGCGGCCACGCGCGTGGTCATCCTCCAGGATCCGGCCCACCTGCGCGCCAGCGAGCGGGTCGTCGCCGCCCCCGAACGCCTGGTCGCCTATCTTCGCCGCCATGGCGTCCGCGAGATCGAGGTCGAAACCCGTGATGGCCTCAGCCGATACGATGGCCTGGTTCGTCAGGCGCGATCGTGGGACGCGGGTCTGCTGGTGGCCGGCGCTTTCGAACACTCGCGCCTTCGCGAAGATGTCCTGGGCGGCGTCACCAAGTCGCTGATCGCCCACGGCCGGGCGCTGAACCTGTTCTTCGCCCACTGAGCGTGGCGGCCGCCGGTTCGGCGCCAGCCACGCTCTGGATGTTCCAGCTTCAGCGACCCAGGACGAGCGGTAGGCGCTCGGCGGCGAGCATGCCGCGGGTGACGCCGCCGAACAGGTCCTCGCGCAACCGGCCCTGGCCATAGGCGCCCATCACGCAGTAGCTGGCGTGCTGGTCGGCGCAGGCCTTGAGGATCGCCGCATCGGCGCGCTGGCCATGGGCGGAGGCCCGCTCGATAGAGGCGTGGACGCCATGGCGCGACAGATAGACCGCGGCCGCCTCTTCGGGCGCGCCCTTGCCGCCGTCGTCGGCGTTGAAAATGGTCACCGATCCGGCCAGGCGCAGGAGGGGCGTGGCCGCGCGCAACGCCCCCATGGCCGAGGCCGAGCCGTCCCACGCCACAACGGCGTGGCCGCCAGCGTCGAAGCCTCGCGCGGCGTCGGGTACGGCCAAGACCGGGCAACGCGCGCCCATCACCGTCGAACTGGCGATCGCCCGCGGCTCAATCCGCATGAAGGTGTCGCGCTTGCAGTTGATCACGATCAGGTCGGCAAGGCCCGCCGCATCCAGGACGCAGTTGGCGACGTCGCCCGTGCTCTCGATCCAGTCCCAGGGCAGGCCTTCTTCGGTCAATCGGGCCATCAGGGCCGCGCGATTGGCCGTCTCGAGCTTGCGCTCCTCCACCAGGAGCAGCGCCTGGACCTGACCGCCATCGTCGCCGGCGACCACCGTGATGGGAGTGACGTCGATGCAGCTCAGATGGCCCTTCAAAGCCCGCGTCGCATCCAGGGCCGCCTGCAGGCGGGCTTCCTGGCCTTCGTCCTGGTGCACGAAAAGCAGAACGTTCTTCATCATCGCCTCCACGGTCGGCAAAGCGCCTGGAGACGACGCTAGCGAGCCTCTCGTCGCGCCGGCATCCGCATTTGTACGGAGCCCCGGCGAGCGCCGACCGGGCGATTGACGCCCGTCAAAACGGGCCGCCGGGCGCGATCCATATTTCCTTCGCCCAGCCCCGGAGATTTCCCTTGTCCAGGTCAGATGTTCTTGAGCGGAGGCGCTCGCTGGCGCGACGGTCTCATGGGATCCGTGGGGCGGCCGGCTTGGCCTTGCCCTTGGTCGGCGTCTCGAGGGTCTTCAGATAGGCCAGGATCGCGGCGTTGTCGGCCGGCCCAAACGACCATTCGGGCATCGGTCCGTGACCGACCGTCAAGCCCTCGGTCAAGGCCTCGCTCAGCGCCTCGACATCATAACGTTCATGCAGTTGGCGAAAGCGCGGGGCTTGAGGATTGGGACTGTCGCCGGTCCGGCCCACCGCGTGACAGCCGGCGCAGTCGCGCTCGACGATGGCCTGGCCTCGCGCCACAAGCTCTGGCGGGCTGGCCGCCGCGGGCGCGGCGACCAAGGCCCCGCCGAAGACCAGCGGGAGTAGGCTCAAGGCCAGACGAACTGGAATCCGAAGGGCGCCGCGGGCGCCAGGCGTCGGGTTCCGGGCGACCTGGACGTGCATCGCGTCGACGTTCATGACCAAGCTCCGAGCCCACATTCAAGACACAAGCCTGACCATAGGATAAGGGCCCGCCCTGATCCTGATCAATATCACGAGGACCTGATGATCGACGCCGTTGATCACGCCGCCGTCAAGCAGCCCGAACGGCCCAAGCTCCTGCGGGTCCTCGGTCCGGGGTTGATCACGGGAGCCTCGGATGATGATCCCAGCGGCATCGCCACCTACTCGCAGGCGGGCGCGCAATTTGGCTTCGGCCTGACCTGGGTGATGCTGTTCAGCTGGCCTCTGATGTGCGCGATCCAGGAGATCAGCGCCCGAATCGGCCGGGTCACGGGGCGGGGAATCGCCGGCAACCTCAAGCGCCACTATCCGGGCGGCATGGTCTACGCCGTGGTCCTTCTGGTGGTCAGCGCCAATGTCATCAATCTCGGAGCGGACCTGGGCGCCATGGCCGCGGCTCTGAAGCTGCTGATCGGCGGGCCCGCCCTGCTCTATGTCGCCCTCTTCGGCCTGGTCTCGGTGCTTCTCGAGGTCTTCTCGCGCTATTCCCGCTACGTGTCTGTCCTCAAGTGGCTGACCCTGTCGCTGTTCGCCTATGTCGGCGTGGCGTTCGTCGTCCAGATTCCCTGGCCGACGGTGGCGCGCAGCCTCGTCCTGCCGAGCGTGACCTTCAACGCCGACTATCTGACGGCCATCGTCGCGCTGCTGGGAACGACGATCAGTCCCTACCTTTTCTTCTGGCAGGCCGAAGAGGAAGTCGAGGAGGTCAGGGAGCGTGTCGACGCCAAGCCCCTGCTGCGGGCGCCCGATCAGGCGCCGGCGGAGTTTCGACGCATCCGCATCGACACCTATGTCGGCATGGCGATCTCCAACGCCGTGGCCCTGTTCATCATCCTAACCACGGCGGCGACCTTGCACGCCCACGGGGTCAGCGACATCCAGACTTCGGCCCAGGCGGCCGAAGCCTTGCGGCCCATCGCCGGTCCGCTGGCGTTCTTCGTCTTCGCCCTGGGGATCATCGGCACCGGTTTGCTGGCCTTGCCCGTGCTGGCCGGCTCCTCGGCCTACGCCTTGGGCGAGACGTTCGGCTGGCACGTGGGCCTGGCCCGAAAACCGAGACGCGCCAAGGCGTTCTACGGCGCCATCGCGGTGGCCACGCTGATCGGCGCGGCGCTCAACTTCAGCCCCATCGACCCCATCAAGGCGCTCTTCTGGAGCGCGGTGATCAACGGGATCGTCGCCGTTCCGATCATGGCCTTGATGATGCATATGTCCAGCCGCCGCGCGGTCATGGGCTCGTTCAAGCTTCACCCGGGGCTGAAAGTCGTCGGGTGGCTCGCGACCTTGGTGATGACCGCCGCGGCGGTAGGCCTCCTGGCGACCTGGGGTCGCTAGTGAGCGAAGCCGAGCCGCTCTCGCGCGGCGTGTCGCCGCCCTCCCCGCCGCTTTCAGAGGTCGCCGAAATCAGGTCTATGTATTTATCCCCGACGCATTAACCTAAATCCCTTCGCCCATATATTTGAGGCGATCCGCGCCACGGATCAAAATTCGCAACCGACGAATAGAAGCACAGATTCCGACTCAATACTCAAAATGGGAAATAGAAACGTCGCTCTTAGGGGACGATTTGACCTATGAAAGCGATTCTGCCCGTATCACTGGGCGCCGAAGGCGAGAGATGAGCTTTCAGATCGATCGGCCGCGGCGCTAGCAGGAAGATTGAAGACATGAGCGGATCCGAGGACCGGCCAGGCGCGCTGACCTTCAGCGCCAACGACCTGGTCAAGCTGATGGCGGCGACCTACCTGCCGCTGTGCGATGAACTCGAAGCGGCGGGGGTCCTCGATCGGGGCAAGCTCGCCGACACCATGGGGTTCTACGCGCCGGCGGGGGAAGTCAGTTCAAGCGCGGCGCTGGTCGCCGCCCTGCAGGCCGTTCTGCGTCGCCCCCGACCGAACGAGGCCGTCGCGCTATCGGAGTCCTTGTTCGACGCGACTAAGGACGTGGCGCTGCGCGTGATCCAGGGTGGCCGGCAGGACGATCAGGCGCGCGGCCAGACCTAGCCGCGCGACGTTTCGGCCTCTTGGATCAGCACGTGGGCCAGTGAGATCGCCAGCATCGCCCACGAGGCCTCGCGCTCCGGCCCAAGCCGCGCCAGGATACGGACCGCCAGGGCGTGGGGATCGATCGCGCCGGCCTCGCGCAAGGCGCGACACAGCGGCAGGTAGGCTCCGGCGAAGGCGCGCGTAACATCGTCGCCGTTGAAGGATGGGATGTTCAGGCCAGCCGCGCCGACCTCCTGGGTCATCGCCGCGAAGATCGCCCGGTCGGGATCGCGCGCGCCGATGGCGCCGGACTCGCCAAGCTCGCCAGAAAGACCAGGGTCAAAGCCACGGCGGCGTAGCAGGCGGGGCAATGTCCGGCGAGCGAGAACGGGTCGGATCGCGCGCTACAGAGCGGGCCAGCCATGAGACGCGGCAGGGCCTGGAACAAGGCCACGCTCCAGGCGGCGAGCGCGCCCGCGGCGGCGATTGGAGCAAGCGACCTTGGCGGCGTGACGAGCTTGGTCGACATGAAGCCCTCCCTGGAATGGACCGTCACCATGGTGGGGACCACCGAGCTTGGCATTGACGGCGATCAAAGCCTGGGCGTGCGGTGCGTGACAGGAG
>NZ_JBXAON010000014.1:0-58280 GCF_058802865.1 Caulobacter sp. GW822-FHT01G02 | reverse complement strand
GAGATCGAGAGCGCGCTCGTCGCCCACGAGACCGTCGCCGAGGCCGCCGTGGTCGGCTATCCGCACGACATCAAGGGCCAGGGCGTCTACGCCTATGTCACCCTCAACGCCGGGGTCGAGCCGACCGAGGACCTGCGCAAGGCCCTGGTCCTGTGGGTCCGTCACGAGATCGGCCCCTTCGCCGCCCCCGACGTCATCCAGTGGGCTCCCGGCCTGCCCAAGACCCGCTCCGGCAAGATCATGCGCCGCATCCTGCGCAAGATCGCCGAGAACGAGCTCACCAGCCTGGGCGACACCTCCACCCTCGCCGATCCCTACGTCGTCGACGATCTCGTCAAAAATCGCGCCGGAGCGTGAACGCCAACCGTCATCGCCAAAACGCGGTGACCGCGCCTGACGAAAGCCACATCGGCGCGTTAGCTTCAGCATGATGCGCCGGCTGGTCCCCTTCGCCCTCCTCATCGCCCTGGCGGGTCCCGCCCGGGCCGACGCCGAGTGGGAGACGAAGGGCGACGGCATCGCCGTCCAGGCGCATGCCGATAACCACGGGCGCGGCATGGTCCGGGCCAATGTCGAGATCGACGCGCCGCCGGCCGTGGTGTTTCGCATCATCCTGGACTGCGACCGCGCCGCCCGCATGAGCCCGGGCGTCAAGAGCTGCCGCGTGCTCTCGCGCGCGCCGGACGGGACGGAGATCCGCGAGCACACGGTCAAGTGGGGCTTCTTCCTGCCGAGCCTGCGCTCCACCTCGCGCGTCACCGTGGAGCCCGACCGGCTGATCCGCTTCGCCTGCATAGGCGGCGACATTCGGGCCTGCGAGGGGGCCTGGCGGCTTGAGCCGCTAGACGGAGGACTGCGCACCCGCGTTACCTACGACCTGTGGGCCACCGCGCCCTTCGCCCTCCCGGCCAGCATGATCAGCGGCATGATGCGCCGCGACGTTCCACAGTCGCTGAAGGCGCTGCGACGCGAATGCGAGGGACGATGACGGATACGGACGAGCCCGACGGCCTCTGGCTGTTCGACGGCCTCTGCAACGTCTGTACGGGTTCGGTGCAGGCGGTCCTACGGCTGGACCGCAAGGGCGTGATCCGGTTCACGCCCATTCAGTCGCCCTATGGCCGTGAGCTCGCCCTGGCTCATGGCGTCGATCCTGAAACGCCCGAAAGCTTCCTGTTCCTCGACCACGGCCGCCCCCTGGCCAAGACCGCCGCCATCGGCGCCCTGCTGCGCCGGCTGGACGCCCCCTGGCGCTGGTTCGCGTTCATCGACCACCTGCCGCGCGGCCCGACCGACGCGGCCTATGACTGGATCGCGAGGAATCGCTACCGGCTGATGGGCAGAAGGGGCCGCTGCATGGTCCCGACGCCGCAGCAGCGAGGGCGGTTCGTGCTGGAATTGGATCCGCCGACCTGACGGAAGGGGCGCTTCAGCGGGCCGCAATGGGTTGAAGGACGCTAGTAAGTTTATGTTTCTAGTGTGCTTTTTTGGATTTGAAGTTCGCTCAGAGCCTGATCCAAGTGCGGGCGAACTTCAAATCCACCACACTAAAACAACGCCGCCACGCTCTCGGCGCTGTAGGGCTTCTGCAGCACCGGCGTCTCCTTGAACCGGTCCGGGAAGGCGGCGCTGTCGCCGAAGCCGGTGCCGAAGGCGAAGGGCACGCCGGCGTCCTGCAGGGCTTCGGCCACCGGGAAGCTGGTCTCCTGGCCCAGATTGACGTCCAGGATCGCGAATGGCGGCGTCTCGTTGCTCAGGGCCTCGAAAGCCTGGGCGACGCTGGAGGCGACGATGACCTGCTTGACGCCCAGCCGGACCAGCATGTCCTCAAGGTCGAGGGCGATGATCATGTTGTCCTCGAGCACCAGCATCCGCTCGGGGGCGCGCACCGGCGTGTCGGCGCGGCGCGGCTGGCTCACGGCCGCGGTCACGCCCTCGCTGGAGACGTAGCGGCCAGGGATGCGGATGCGGGCCTGCAAGCCCTCGGGCCGGTAGTCCAGCGCCACCTCGCCGTTCAGATCGTGCGGGATCGAGTGCTCGATGATGGTCGAGCCGAAGCCTCGGCGGGTCGGCGGCTTGACCGGCGGGCCGTCGCGCTCGCGCCAGTCAATGATCAGGTCGCCCTTGGCGTCGCGCGCCCAGTCGATCGCCACATGGCCGCGCTGATCGCACAGGGCCCCATACTTGGCCGAGTTGGTCATCAGCTCATGGATGACCAGGGACAGGATCGAGAAGGCGTCCGGCGCCAGGGCGGTCGGCGCGCCCTTGAGGCGCACGCGTTCGGCCTTGCTGGACAGATAGGCCTCGGCCTCGGCGGTGATCAGGTCGCTGAGCGCGCCCGGTCCCCACTGATGGCGGGTGATCTGGTCGTGGGCCCGGGCCAGGGCCTGGACGCGGCCGCCGACCACCTCGGCGAACGCCTCGACCGTCGAGACCCCGGCCTTGCTCTGGCTGATCAGGCCGCGGATCAGGCCCAGGATGTTGCGCACCCGGTGGTTCAGCTCGGCGATCAGCAGTTCCTGGCGCTGGTTGGCGCGCTGGCGCTCCTCGTCGGCGAGATCGGTCAGGCGGAAGACGATCTCCAGCAGGCTGGTGCGCAGGCTCTCGGCGAGCGAACGTTCGACCGTGGTCCACGGCCGGCTCTGGCCCCGCACCGTCTCTTCCCAGGCCTCGAAGCTCTTGCGCGGGGTCAGGCGGTCTCCCAGGGGGCCGACCTGGACAAGCTTGGCCGGCTTGCCGGCCCAGACCAGGGTCTTGGCCTCCTCCTTGCGGAAGAAGATCAGGTAGTCGCGCGGCGCGCGCGACAGCGGCACGGCCATCATGCCGGCCGCCTTCTGCGACCAGACGGCCGCCGAGGGCAGCAGGCCGGCGATCTCGTTCGTCGCGAACACCGAATGGGTGTCCTTCTCGCGCAGCACCCGCAACAGGGTGTGGACGTCGCTGGCGTCGGGGGTGGAATCGCGCAGGGTCAGCCGCCCCTCGAGCCACAGGGCCAGGCCGTCGCAGCCGACCAGCCGGCACAGGTCGTCGAGGAACGGGATCAGACTGTCCGCCCCCTGGGGAGCGCTGACCACGGCGCTCATCATCCGATCGTGCAGATTGCGCGCCTCGGCCATGCGCCGGGTCTCGATCTCGCGCTCGCGGCTCTCCAGCGTCAGGGAGAACAGCTGGCCGAACAGCTCGGCGGCCGTGCGGCGCTCGTAGCTGATGTGCTTGGGCGCGTAGTGGTGGCAGGCGAACAGGCCCCACAGCTTGCCGTCGCGCAGGATGGAAATCGACAGCGAGGCGGCCACGCCCATGTTGCGCAGGTACTCGATGTGGATCGGGGAGACGGCCCGCAGCATGCTCATCGACAGGTCGACGGGCTCGCCGGCCGGGCTGGTCGGCGGGATGATCGGCGAGACCTCGGCGTCGACATCGGCGATGATCCGCAGCCAGTTGCGCTCATAAAGGGCGCGGGCCTGCACGGGGATGTCCGAGGCCGGGTAGCGCTGGCCCAGGAACGAGCCGACGCCCGGCCGCACCGACTCGGCGATCACCTCGCCCGCGCCGTCGTGGGCGAAGCGGTAGACCATCACCCGGTCGAACTCGGTCAGGGCCCGCACCTGGCGGGCGGCCTCGTGGCAGAAGTCCTCGAAGGTCGGTCGCGCGGCGATGCGGGTCGTCATCGAGCGCACGGCCGAGGCGGCCTCGATCAGGATATCGGGATGGCTGGGCTCGCCCTCGACGATCAGCAGGCGGCCGGAATAGTGCAGGGCAAGGTCGAAGTCCTCGCCGCCGTCGACCAGGGGCTGGCCGAACATCCGCTCGATCGCGTCGGCGCCGCGCATGATCTGCAGGCGGCCGCGGATGTTGTGGATGGCGTGACCGTCCAGCACCTGGCTCAGGGGCTTGCCGATCAGGTCGGCGGGGGCCAGGCCCAGATAGCGCAGGCTGGTGGTCGAGGCGTGAACCACCAGCCAGTCGGAATTGACGGCCAGCAGGAAACCGAACGGCTGCACCGAGCCGAGGGTGTGGATCGGCTCCCGGTCACAGTTGGTCAGATCGACCTCAAACCCCGACATGGGCGCCGGTTCGGACATTCAGGGCTCCAGGCGGGGCTATCGTCTCGAACGCGTCCGAGAAACACTGGAAGCCATATCGCGCCCCGGCCTCCACCTCGTCTGTCCGAGTCCCGACATTGGGTTTCTCAAGCCAGGCCAGAAATGATCGCCAGAGGTCGTCGCTCTCGCCCTGGGTCAGATAGGCCAGCGGCAGGCCGTGGCCGGAGGCGCGGACCTGACGGGCCAGGAAGCGGGCGCCCAGACGCGAGCCTTCCAGGACGTAGAGCAGGCCGGCCCCGAAGTCCGGCGATGGAACGAGGGCGGCGGCGAATGGCGGTGTGTCCAGGCCGAGGGCGGCGAGATCTCGGGCCAGGGCGGTGCGGCGGACGCGCCCGGGCCAGTCAGGCAGCCATTCGGCGACCCCGGCCCGTTCCAGAGCCCGTTCCAGCGGCGCTATGGCCAGGGCCGAAGCCGAAAGGAACGCGCCATATCCCACGGTCGTCTCGGTACGCCAGGCGGCGACCTGGGCGTCCAGGGCGGCATGGCTCTCGGAGGTGGCCGCGCGCAGGCGGTCGCGAAGCGAACTTTCGGACAAATTTCCCCCAGCCGGATCGAACCCGTCACGCGGAAGGGGCGACACAATCCGTCGTAACACTGACGTCGCCGATTGGTTCCGCCCACATGACAGGACAGTAAGGTTTACCACGTCGGGCGCGATGCTAGGGTCGAGCCCGACCGTTCAGGAGACCTTCGCGCATGATCCGCACCGCCAAGCTGGCCCTCATGGCCGCGGCCCTTTCCACCACGGCCCTCTCCACGCTGGGATGGGCGCCGATGGCCATGGCGGCCGCGAAGGCGAAGCCCCAGGCCAAACCGGCCGTCGCCGCCGCGCGTCCGCCGATCACCGTGCCGCCGATCGTCTACCAGCAGCGCGTGCTGGCCAACGGCCTGAAGGTCTACACCTCGCGCGATGCGACCACCCCGAACGTCTCGGTGCAGGTCTGGTACGGCGTCGGCTCCAAGGACGACCCGCGCGGACGGTCGGGCTTCGCGCACCTCTTCGAACACCTGATGTTCAAGGCCACCCGCAACATGCCCAGCGAGACGCTGGACCGCCTGACCGAGGACGTGGGCGGCTTCAACAACGCCTCCACCTGGGACGACTTCACCAACTATTACGAGGTCGCGCCGGCCAACCACCTGGAGCGTCTGCTCTGGGCCGAAAGCGATCGCCTGAAGTCGCTGGTCATCGACGAGGCGGTGTTCGCCTCCGAGCGCGACGTCGTGAAGGAAGAGCTGCGCCAGCGCGTGCTGGCCGACCCCTATGGGCGCTTTTTCGCGCTGTCGATCCCGCAGCAGTCGTTCACCACCCACCCCTATCAGCGCCCGGGCATCGGCTCGATCGAGGAGCTGGACGCGGCGACGGTCGATGACGTCCGCGCCTTCCACGCCACCTACTACCGGCCGGACAACGCGGCCCTGATCGTCGTCGGCAATTTTGACCAGGCCAAGCTGGACGCGATGATCGACCAGTATTTCGGCTCCCTGAAGACGCCGGCCGGAACCATCCCAAAGGTCACCGTGGTCGAACCGCCCCGCACGGGGCCCAAGAGCGTCAACACCTACGGTCCCAACGTGCCGCTGCCGGCCCTGGCCATCACCTGGCTGGCCCCGGCCGCCGCCGACAAGGACACGCCCGCCCTGACCGTGCTGGACGCGGTGCTGTCGGCCGGCAAGTCCTCGCGGCTCTATGACAGCCTGGTCTACGACCAGAAGATCGCCCAGTCGGTGTTCTCCAGCGCCCCGAACAACGCCCAGCCGGGCCTGTTCTACGTCGGCGCGGTGATGGCGGGCGGCAAGACCGTGGCCCAGGGCGAAGCGGCCCTGCGCGCCCAGGTCGCCCGCGTCCGCGACGGCCTGGTCACGCCGGCCGAACTGGCCGAGGCCAAGGCCGGCCTGCTGGCCGACGCCGTCCGCCGCCGCGAGGAGATCGACGGTCGCGGCTTCGCGATCGGCTACGCCCTTGAAACCGAGGGCGATCCGGCCGTCGCCAACACCGCCCTGGCCAAGCTGCAGGCCGTCACCGCCGCCGACATCCAGCGGGTGGCGAAGAAGTATCTGGCCGACGATCGCCGCACGGTGATCCGCTACCTGCCGGAAAAGGACCGCCCGGCCGGCGAGAAGGACGCCACGCCGCCAATCCCCAAGGTCGCCTCGGTCAAGTTCGACGGCGCGGTCACCACCCTGGCCCCGGAAGGCGAACGCGAGAAGCCGCCGGCCATCGGCGCGCCGGTGCCGGCCGTGATGCCCAGCCCGGCCGAGAAGACCCTGGCCAACGGCCTGCGGGTCATTGTCGCCAAGTCCAGCGACCTGCCGCTGATCACCGCCGACCTGACCGTCAAGGGCGGGGCCAGCTCGGATCCCGCCGGTCTGGCCGGTACGTCGAACCTGACCTCGGAGCTGCTGACCGAGGGCACCACCACGCGCTCGGCTACCCAGGTCGCCCGCGAGACCGAGGCCCTGGGCGCCAATCTCGAAGCCGGCTCGGGCTGGGAAGCCGCCTCGCTGACCCTCAGCGTCACGGCCAACAACGCCGCGCCCGCCATGGCCATCATGGCCGACGTCGCCGAGCACCCGGCCTTCTCCGCCGAGGAGCTGGACCGCGTCCGCACCGAGACCCTGGACGGCCTGTCGGTCTCGTTCCAGCGTCCGGGCACGCTGGCCGCCTTCGCCACCGCGCCCGTGCTCTACGCCGGATCGGCCTATGGCCACGTGGCCGGCGGCACGCCCGGCTCGCTGCCGAAGATCAAGCGCGCGGATCTGGCCAAGACCCATGCGACCTACTGGCGTCCCGACAACGCCGTGCTGGTGCTGACCGGCAACCTGACGCCCGAGGCCGGCTTCGCCTTGGCCGAGAAGGCCTTTGGATCGTGGAAGAAGCCGGCCGCGCCGCCGCCGGCCCCGCCGGCCGCCCCGACCGGCTACGCGCCGCGCAACGTCGTGATCGACCTACCCGGCACCGGGCAGGCGGCCGTGGTGCTGGCCAAGCCGGCCATCACCCGCGCCGACCCGAACTACTACCAGGGCGTGGTCGCCAACACGGTGCTGGGCGTCGGCTTCAGCTCGCGCCTGAACCAGGAGATCCGCATCAAGCGCGGCCTGTCCTACGGGGCCGGCTCCAGCCTGACGCCGCAAGGCCGTTTCGGCGGCTTCTCGGCCCGCGTGCAGACCAAGAACGCGTCGGCCGGCGAGGTCGTCACCCTGACCCGCGCCGAGCTGACGCGCCTGGGCGCCGAACCGGCCTCGGCCGGCGAACTGGCCGCGCGCAAGTCGGTGCTGGTCGGTAACTTCGGACGGGACCTCGGCACCTCGGAAGGCCTGGCCAACATTCTGGGCAACTACGCCGTCTACGGCGTGCCCCTGACCGAGATCCAGAGCTACGCCGCCAAGGTCGAGGCCGTGACGCCGGAGGAGGTCCAGGCCTTCGCCAAGGCCAAGCTGGACCCGGCCCAGATGAGCGTCATCGTCGCCGGCGACGCCAAGGCCATGGGCGCGGACCTGACCAAGGCCGCGCCGAACGCCACGGTGATCCCGGCCGACAAGCTGGACCTCGACGCGTCGAGCCTGACCAAATAAGGGAACGGCTGGTCCCACGATCCGATTGAGGTCTCATGGACGAGGTCGACATCGCGATCGTGGGCGCCGGCGCCGCCGGACTGGCGGCCGCCGAGGCCGTGGCCGCCAGCGGTCTGACGGGCGTGCTGCTGGAGGCCCGCGACCGTCTCGGAGGCCGCGCCCATACAATCCACACATCCGTCGGCCCTATCGACCTTGGCTGCGAATGGCTGCACTCGGCCGACGTGAACCCGCTGGTCGCCAGGGTCGGGGCCCTGGGGCTGACCCTCGACAAGACCCCGCCGCCCTGGGCGAATATCGCCGACAGTCCGGTCTTCAGCCGCGAGGAACGCGCCCAATTCGGCGAAGCGTTCCAGGCCCTGGACGCCCGGATCGAGGCGGCGGCCCAGGACGGCGGACCGGACCGGCCGGCGTCCGACCTGTTGGACCCGGACAGTCGCTGGACCCCGCTGCTGAACGCCTTCAGCGCCTTCTACAACGGCGCGGAGTTCGACCAGGTCTCTCTGCACGACTACGCCGCCTACAAGGACACCGAGGTCGACTGGCGGGTCGCCGAGGGTTATGGCGCGGCCATCGCGCGCCTCGGCGGCCACCTGCCGACGCGCCTGTCCTGCTCTGTCTCGATGATCCGTCATGACGGTCACCGCGTGGAGCTGGAGACGGCGCTGGGGACGATCTCGGCCAGGGCGGTGATCGTCTGCGCGCCCACCGCGATCCTCGCCGCGGGCGCCTTGCGATTCATGCCCGCCCTGCCCGACAAGCTGGACGCCGCCGCCGGCCTGCCGCTGGGTCTTGCCGACAAGGTGTTCCTGCGGCTGGACGAACCGGAGATGTTCCCGCCGGAGACCCAGCTCTATTCCGATCCCCACATCACGGCGACCGGGGCCTATCATCTGCGGCCGCTGCACAAGCCGATGATCGAGGTGTTCCTGGGCGGGGCCCACGCCCGCGCGCTGGAGGGGCAGGGACCTGGCGCGGCGGCGGCCTTCGCGGTCGAGGGGCTGGTCTCGGTCTACGGCGGCGACATCCGATCCAAGGTACACGTGATCACCGAGACGCACTGGGCGGCCGACCCGTTCGCCGGCGGCTCCTATTCCCACGCCCTGCCCGGCCATGCCGGCGCACGGGCCGTGCTGGCCGCGCCGGTCGACCAGCGCCTGTTCTTCGCTGGCGAGGCCTGCAGCCCCAACTTCTTCTCCACCGCCCACGGCGCCTGGCTGACGGGCCAGGCGGCGGCGCGAGCGGCGATCGCGAGCCTTACTTAGGCGTCGCCAGCAGGTCGCGGATTTCAGTCAGCAGCTTCTCTTCCGGCGTCGGGGCCGGCGGGGCGCTGGGCGCGGGCTGCTCGGCGTCCTGGCGGCGGATGCCATTGACCACCTTGACCAGCAGGAACACGACGAACGCGACGATGAAGAACTGGATCAGGGTGTTGATGAAGGCGCCGTACATGATCGAGACCTTCTCGATCGCCTCGGTGGCCGGATCCTCGGGCCGAAGCACCCATTCCAGCTTCGAGAAGTCGAGACCACCGGTCAGCAGCCCGATCGGCGGCATGATCACCTGGTCGACGAGACTCTTGACGATGCCATTGAACGCCGCGCCGATGATCACACCGACAGCCAGGTCGATGACGTTGCCCCGGGCGATGAACTCGCGGAATTCCTTGACCACGCTCATGACGAAACTCTCGCTGCCTCAAATACGGCGCCGAGGCTGAGGGTGTTCGCGTCCCAGGGTCAACCCCGGGAGACAATCGTTCTTATTCGTCGCCGTCGGCGTTGAGGCGCGCGCGCAGTTCCTTGCCGCTCTTGAAGAACGGCACGTGCTTGGCGCGGACGTCCACCGCCTCGCCGGTGCGCGGGTTGCGGCCGGTGCGGGCGGGACGCGAGCGGACCGACAGCGCGCCGAAGCCACGCAGCTCGACGCGGCCGCCATCCTCCAGGGCCCCGATCATGCGCTCAAGGATCACGCCGACCACGCGTTCGACGTCTTTCTGCGTCAGGTGCGGATTTTCATTCGCGAGCCTGGCGATGAGTTCAGACTTGATCATCGATATCCCCGGAACGCCCTTGGGAGGAGAAAGGCGCGAGCGGACCTTTGCCCAACGATGGCTGAGTCTTCAAGGGGTTGCGTGAGATTCTCGAACGGGGTTCGGTTAATGGCCAAGAGGGTGGCAGCCGAGGGTGCGAGCGGTTTCGGCGTCCGCCACCCTCCGTGAAAAGGTCTCACGAACCCTTCGGCGCGCGGATGATCAAGGCCTGCTCGGCCAGCCGGCGACGCACCCTGTTGGCCTCCTCGACCTGATCGAAGGGCAGTTCGCGGCCGACGCTCTGGTCGGACTCGAAGAAGCGGGCTTTGCCGCCCTGCAGCTCCGAGATCCGGACGATGTCCGCGTTGGCGATCTTGCCGGTGTAGACCGGCCCCTTGACGGTGAAGCCCGCTCCGCCATTCGGCAACGTCACCTCGACCAGCGCCTTCTTGAAGCTGGGGAACGGCGTGGCGAACGGCGCATCGGCGTTGGGGCCCGGTTCGCGGCGCGGAAACTGAGCGGCCTTACCCGAGCTGGACATCGGCAGACGCCATTCCATCAAGCCGACGTCTTCGTTCAGCCGCCACTCCATGTCGGCGTTACCAGCGATGGTCAGGGTGACGGCGCCGTCCTCGGCGACCGACCAGTCGAAGGTCTCGATTCTCATCCAGCTGCTCGTCGCCGAGAAGCTCTGTCGGAAGCTGCGCTCGATGTCGGCGCGCGGCGCGTTCTCGATCACTCGCGCCATGGCCCGGGCCGCTTCGCCGCGCATGACCATGACCACCGTCGATTTGGCCGGCTTGTCGAGGCCGGCCGAGGCGTCGAAGCGCATGGTCGCGTCCAGGTCGGGTCGCGATGGCGATTGCTGGACGATCGGCTCCAGGGCGGCGCCCGAGGCCTTGATCGGCAGGCCCCACAGGAACGGCGGCGCGGCCAGGGTCTGGAGGCCCCCGCGATCACCTGAGCGCGTGCCGTCCAGCCAGTAAGCCTTGCCGTCGATCGTGGCGCGGACCAGCACGTGATTGAACTGGCTGGCCGAGGGCACGCGCTGGTCCATGCCGTCGGCGGCGGGACCGGCAAGGACCACGACCGGCTCGGCCTGGATGTCGAGGCCCTTCAGAATGGCCAGCAGCAGCGCGGTCTTGCCCTTGCAGTCGCCGAACCGGCGCGCCCAGGTCTCGTCGGCGCTGGCCGGCTTGTAGCCGCCGTCGCCCATGGCCAGCAGCAGGTAGCGGGTCTTGTCCTCCACCAGCCGCAGGGCCTTGAAGGCGCGGACCTTGGGGTCGGGACTGGCGGCGGCGATGGCGGCGATCTCGGCCTTCAGCGGCGAGTCCGGCTTCAGCCTCACAGCCTCGTCGTAGAGCGGAGCCATCGGCGCGACGACGTCGGCCCAGCCGCGATAAGTCGCCGCCTGGATCTCGCCGACCTGCCGGAAGCGCGGCGGCGCGCCGGTCGGCGGCTTGGGCGCGATCGTTCCCGTCTGGTCGACCACCAGTTCGTTCAGCCCGTCGGCCCTGCCAATCTTCGGGTCGGGGAAGCCGGCCGTCGTCTTCCAGGACAGCGGCGTCCCGTCGGCCCACAGCATCCGCACGCGGTAGCGGCCGATCGCGCCCGGCCAGCCCATGCGCTCGAAGTCGCTGACCCGGGGGCCCAGGATCGGATCGCGCCGCTCGATGCTGAACGACCAGTCGACCATGTCGCCGACCCGCAGGTCCTTGATCTGAATCGAGGCGGTCATGCGGCCATCCAGCATGGCCCGCTCCAGGTCCTTCTCTCGGCGCAGGACCAGGACGTCCTCGCCGTTCTTCAGCACGTCGATGCGTTGGCCGTCCCGGATGATCGCCAGGCCATGCAAGGTGACATTGTCGCGGTCCGGCTGCCAGGTGATCGTCCGCGAGCCGGAGGACAGCCCCTCGGGCTTGGTGACCCGCGCGATGCGGCGAACGTAGCGGAACAGGCCCTCCTGGCCGAGCAGGGCCTGGGTGTCGTCCAGCACCGCCTGCACGGCCGGAGCCTGGTCGTCGCCGGGCGGGGCCGGGACCTCGGCGACCTTCACCCATGGGGCCGGCGGACCGTAGGCGGGCTTTTCGTCGGCCCGGGCCGCGCTCCCCACGGCCAGAACCGAAACCGCGGCCACCGCCGCCCAACGCTGAAACACGCCACACCCCCGAAACGCTCAACCTCAGGCAATGTGTGGCAGGGTTTCGCGCAAAAGAAAACGGCGGCGGGATTGCTCCCGCCGCCGCCGGCTTCAACCCACGAGGAGCTGAAGACTATTCCTTGGAAGCGCGCTCGCGCAGAGCGGCGCCCAGGATGTCGCCCAGCGAAGCGCCGGAGTCCGACGAGCCGAACTGCTCGATGGCTTCCTTCTCTTCGGCCATTTCCAGCGACTTGATCGACAGCGACACGCGGCGAGCCGCCTTGTCGATGTTGGTGATCTGAGCGTCGACGCGGTCACCCACGGCGAAGCGCTCGGGGCGCTGTTCCTGACGATCGCGCGACAGGTCCGACTTGCGGATGAAGGCGGTCATCGGGGCGTCGTCTTCACCGAAGCGGACTTCGATGCCGCCCGTGGTGACTTCCGTGACGGTGACGGTCACGGTCTGGTTCTTGCGGTAGGTATCGCCCGACATCGGGTCGCCAGCCAGCTGCTTGATGCCCAGCGAGATGCGTTCCTTCTCGACGTCGACATCGAGAACCTTCGCCTTGACCAGGTCGCCCTTCTTGTAGCGGGCCATGGCTTCTTCGCCCGGGACGCTCCAGTCGATGTCCGACAGGTGCACCATGCCGTCGATGTCGTTGTCGAGGCCGACGAACAGACCGAATTCGGTCGCGTTCTTGACTTCGCCTTCGACGGTCGAGCCGACCGGGTGAGCTTCCAGGAAGGCTTCCCACGGGTTGGCCAGAGCCTGCTTCAGGCCCAGCGAAACGCGGCGCTTGGACGGATCGACGTCCAGCACGACCACGTCGACTTCCTGCGAGGTCGAGACGATCTTGCCGGGGTGGACGTTCTTCTTGGTCCAGGACATTTCCGAGACGTGCACCAGGCCTTCAACGCCGGCTTCCAGCTCCACGAAGGCGCCGTAGTCGGTGATGTTGGTGATGCGGCCCGTGAACTTGGCGCCGACCGGGTACTTGGCTTCCACGCCGTCCCACGGATCCGACTGCAGCTGCTTCATGCCGAGGCTGATGCGCTGGGTGTCCGGGTTGATCTTGACGATCTGGACCTTCACGGTGTCGCCCACGGCGAGCACCTGGCTCGGGTGGTTGACGCGCTTCCAGCTCATGTCGGTGACGTGCAGCAGGCCGTCGATGCCGCCCAGGTCAACGAACGCACCGTAGTCGGTGATGTTCTTGACGACGCCTTCGCGGATTTCACCCTCTTGCAGCTGCGACACCAGTTCGGTGCGCTGCTCGGCGCGGGCTTCTTCCAGGATGGCGCGACGCGAGACGACGATGTTGCCGCGCGGACGGTCCATCTTCAGGATGGCGAAGGGCTGTTCCTTGCCCATCAGCGGACCGACGTCGCGGACCGGACGGATGTCGACTTGCGAGCCCGGCAGGAAGGCCGAAGCGCCGCCCAGGTCGACGGTGAAGCCACCCTTCACGCGGCCGACGATGGCGCCCATGACGGGTTCGTTCTTGGCGTAGACGCCTTCCAGACGGGTCCAGGCTTCTTCGCGCTTGGCCTTTTCGCGGCTGATGACCGCTTCGCCGAGGGCGTTTTCCAGGCGTTCCAGGAAGACTTCGACCGAATCGCCGATCTTGATGGTCGCCTTGCCGGCTTCGTCGACGCCGAATTCCTTCAGCTGAATACGACCTTCGGTCTTCAGACCGACGTCGATGATCGCGAAGTCCTTTTCGATCCCGACGACCTTGCCTTTGACGACGGTGCCTTCCGCGAAATCGCGGCCGCCCATCGAGTCGTTCAGCAGCGCTTCGAAATCGTCGCGCGTCGGGTTGAAGCTCATATCGTCAGCCATGCTGATGTTTAGTCTCGTAGGTTGGGGGAAGCCCTATGGCGAGCGCCGCCGGAGAAAGCGGTTCTCGGGATTCCGGATGAAGTGGGTTTTCTGCGGTCCCGCGATGTTCTCTCTATCGCGGCGAGGTCGGCGGTGGATTTGCCCTACCGGCTAGAGCCGGTGATGGGCGCGCGCGTCCTCGACGATACGGCGGGCCGCATCGAAGGCCTGCTCTATAGTCATTTCCGACGTATCGAGCAAGACGGCGTCTTGCGCCTGGGTCATCGGCGCGTCCTTGCGGCCGCCGTCGCGCGCGTCGCGCTTGTGGATATCGGCCAGGATGTCCTCGAAATCCACGACCTCGCCCTGTTCCGTCAGCTGTTTCCAGCGCCGCTGGGCGCGAACCTCGGGACGCGCGGTGACGTACAGCTTGGCCGGCGCGCGGGGAGCGATCACCGTGCCGATGTCGCGCCCATCCAGCACCGCGCCGGGCTCGCGCCGGGTGAAATCACGCTGCAGATCGAACAGAGCCGCGCGAACGCCGGGATGGACGGCCACGCGGCTGGCGGCCTCGCCGGCCGCGCGCGTCCGCACCTCGGCGCGGTCCAGGTCCGAGAGATCCAGGGCGCGCGCCACGCCCTCGGCCGCGATCGGGTCGTCCAGATCTCCCGCCCCGGCGAGCACGCCCACGCCCACGGCGCGGTACAACAGGCCGGTGTCGAGCAGGGGATAGCCGTAAAGCGCCGCCAGGCGTCCGGCGATAGTGCCCTTGCCCGAGGCGGCGGGGCCGTCGACGGCGATGACGAACCCCCCCACGTCAGGCTTCCGCCAGGGTCGCGCCCAAGCCGCGCATCAGGTCGACGAAGCCCGGGAAGCTGGTGGCGATCATGCCCGGCTCGTCGACCGCCACGCCTTCCTGGGCGGCCATGCCCAGGATCAGGTGGCTCATGGCGATCCGGTGGTCGCCGTGGGTCTCGACGATCGTCCCGCCGCGCGGCGGCTGGCCGGTCCCGCGGACGATGAAGCCCTCCGGCTCCTCCTCCACGTCGACGCCGCAGGCTTCGAGGCCCGCCGCCGTCAGGGCGATGCGGTCGCTTTCCTTGACGCGCATCTCGCCGACGCCGCGCATCACCGTCTCGCCTTCCGCGAAGGCGGCGGCGATGGCCAGGATCGGATATTCGTCGATCATCGACGGCGCGCGCTCGGGCGGAACGATCACGCCCTTGAGCCTGGAGTATCGGGCGGTGATGTCGCCGACCTCCTCGCCGCTGGCGACGCGCCGGTTCGAGATCACCAGGTCGGCGCCCATTTCCCGCAGCGTCGTGAAGAGGCCGGTGCGCAATTCGTTGAGCATCACGCCCTCGACCGTCACTTCCGAGCCCGGAACCAGCAGGCCGGCCACCAGCGGGAAGGCCGCCGACGAGGGGTCGCCCGGAACGGCGACATGCGCGCCGGTCAGCTTCTGACCTTCCGGCAGGCGAATATGGCGGAAGGTCTTCTCGCCAACGACCCGGTCCTCGACGATCACCTCGGCCCCGAAGGCGCGCAACATGCGCTCGGTGTGGTCGCGGGTGGCTTCGGGTTCGATGACCTCGACGCCGCCCTCGGCGTGCAGGCCGGCCAGCAGCACGGCCGACTTCACCTGGGCAGAGGCCATCGGCAGGGTGTAGTTCAGGCCGCGCAGATTGCCGCCCTTCAGCGTCAAGGGCAGGCGACCCCTGTCGCGGCCCAGCCAGGTCGCGCCCATGCGGGCCAGCGGATCCAGCACCCGGCTCATCGGGCGGCTGCGCAGCGAGCTGTCGCCCGTGAAGGTGGCGCACATCGCAAAACCCGCCGCCGCGCCCATGATCAGGCGCACGCCGGTGCCGGCGTTGCCGCAGTCGATCACGTCGGCCGGCTCCTCGAACCCGCCCTTGCCCTCGATGCGCCAGCGGCCGACGCCTTCCTGCTCGACGCGCGCGCCGAAGGCCCGCATGGCCCGCGCGGTGGCGAGCACGTCGTCGCCTTCCAGCAGACCTTCCACCGTCGTCGTCCCGGTCGCCAGCGCGCCCAGGATCATCGCTCGGTGGGAAATTGACTTGTCACCCGGGGCCCGCACGATCCCTCGCAGAGCGCCTGCGGGCGCGCTCTTCAATCCAGCCGACGACATGCCGAGACCGGCTCCTTGGTGCTTGGTGGTTTTCGCGAAGGGGTTTGCTTTTGACAGCGGGCTCTCGTCATGGCAAGTGACCGGCCGCTTTTCCCATCCGGATCAAAGGGTCGCCACTTGGCCAATCCCGAATTGGGCGCAAAACAAATTTGCCCCAACTGCCAATCCAAATTCTACGATCTCGGCCGTCGTCCGGCCGTGTGCCCCAAATGCGGCGAGTCGTTCGACCCGGAGGAGGCGCTGAAATCGCGCCGCGTCCGCGCTCGCTCGATCACGCCGGATTATGACGCCGAGGACGAGAAGCCCGCCCCCGCGCCCAAGGACGAGGACGGCTTCGAGGACGAAGTCGATGAAACGCCCGAAATCGACAAGGTCGAGCCGGACGTTATCGAGACCGACGACGAAGACGCCGAACCCGGCGCCGCCCCCGCGGGCGGTGATGACCTGGGCGTCGACTTCGCCGAGGACGAGGATCTCGCCGAAGACGAGGCCGACGACGTTCCGTTCCTGGAGGACGAGGACGACGAGGACAATCTCGACGACGAGATCGAAGGCCTGCCCGGCGAGGGCGACGAAGACTAATCCGCCAGGTTAGTCTCTCTGGTTGGTAGCCGGTTTCGGACATGCGAAACCGGCTATCCACAGGGGTTTTCCGGGGTGCGACACTTTTCTCGAAAAAAGTTTGAGAAGAGGCTTGATCCCGAAAAAATCCCGGACTAGTTTCCGCGCCTCTTCGGGGGGCGACGCAAGTCGGAAACGCCGAAGAGACCAAGGATTTCCGAGAGTTACCGCAAGGTTCTCGAAGAAAAATCTGGGGCTATAGCTCAGCTGGTAGAGCGCTTGAATGGCATTCAAGAGGTCAGCGGTTCGACTCCGCTTAGCTCCACCATCAAGGCCCGGACGGAAACGTCCGGGCCTTGTCCATTTCTGGACCCGAATTCAGCCGGCTCCTCCCGCCCCCCGCCACCTCTTGAAGTGATTGGCCACGGCCTCCACATCTAGAGCCGTGTCGTGGGGATCGGCGCCGATCCTCGGGTTTATCTCCGCGAACGAAGTCGCTTAAGCGAGGACTTCGCGATGAACCGAATGATCATGTTCGACAGCCCCTTTCTGCTGGGCTTCGAGCACACCCGAGATCTCATAGAGCGCGCCGCCAAGGCCGCCTCGGAAAGCTATCCGCCCTACAACGTCGAGCAGGCCGACAACGGCGGCGTGCGCATCACCCTGGCCGTGGCGGGCTTCTCGCCCGATCAGCTGCAGGTGACGGTCGAGGGCGGCCAGC
The DNA here is from genome assembly GCF_058802865.1 of Caulobacter sp. GW822-FHT01G02. Taxonomy (NCBI): domain Bacteria; kingdom Pseudomonadati; phylum Pseudomonadota; class Alphaproteobacteria; order Caulobacterales; family Caulobacteraceae; genus Caulobacter; species Caulobacter sp. GW822-FHT01G02. The sequence continues at coordinate 41,179 of NZ_JBXAON010000014.1, read as the reverse complement.
TGGTCGTCGCCGGCAAGCGCGACAGCGGCGACGGGCGCGGAGAGGCCGAGCGGGCCTTCCTGCACCGCGGGATCGCCGCGCGGGGCTTCGTGCGCACCTTCGTCCTCGCCGAGGGCATGGAGGTGACCGCCGCGACCCTGGAACACGGCCTGCTGCACATCGATCTGGCCCGGCCCGAACCCGAGCGCCTCGTGAAGAGAATTCCCATTCGCAGCGCGGGCTGAGAAGCCGCGCGGAACCCGCCTCGCCGCTCTGGGCTCTGAACCGGCCGGAGAAAGGCGCGTTCCCTAATCAAGGAGGTGGTCATCATGACGCCCAACACGCACTACAACAGCCCGCTCTTCACCAGCGAAGCTTTCGCGGCCCTTGGCGCGCCCGACCTCGTCTATGTCCGGCCGATCAAGGCGGCCGAAATCCTCGCCGACGTCCCCGAGGGCGTGCAGGACTTCAACCTGGCGCCCGACCAGACCCTCTATGCGGTGTGCCGCGCGGACGGCGCGCGCCTGGCCGTGATGATCGACCGCGACACCGCGATCGCCGCCGCCCTCGCCCACGAACTGGCGCCGGTTTCCGTCCACTAACGGTTTGAAGGGCCGCCCCGCGCGGGCGGCCTTTTAAGCGGCCGTGCTGGTCGCTTCCTGGGTCAGCAGCACATGGATCGCGTCCGCCGAGCGCGCCTGGCGCAGAGCCGACCGCGTTTCAGGCTGACGCATCATCCGGGCCACCCGCGCCAGGGCCCTCAAGTGCTGGGCGTTGGCGTCGCGGGGCGCGAACAGGGCCACCAGAAGATCGACGGGCTTGTCGTCCAGGGCGTCGAAGGCCACCGGGGTGTCCAGGCGCACCACGACCGCGCGGACACGATCCAGGCCGTCCACGCGCGCATGCGGAATGGCGACGCCCTCGCCGACGCCGGTCGAGCCAGCGGCTTCGCGGTCCATCAAGCCTTCAAGCGTTGTGTGGGCGTCGACACCCAATACGCGGGCGGCGACGTCGGCGACCAGGGAAAGAGCCTGGCGCTTGCCGGGCGCGCCAGCGCGCAGCGCCACCGCTCCGGGGTCCAGAAGATCGCCAATGGTCATGGACGTACAAAGCTCGCTAGATGCCGACCGCCTTGGCGCCGTCGCCGCGGATCCGCCGCGACGGCGCCAGACCATGAAGGATCCGGTTAGCTCGCGGTTGACCCGTGCCCGTTCAGCGACTTCGTGCGTTCGGGGTCGATCCAGCCGATATTCCCGTCTGGACGCCGATAGACCACGGACAACCCGCCGTGGGCGGCGTTCCTAAACACGATTGCCGGGTATGCGGTCAAGTCCAGTTCCATGACAGCCATGGAAACGGTCATTGTCTTCACCTCGGCCTGGGTCTCCGCGATGACCATGCCCGCGGGCGCGCCCGTCGGGTGGCCGGCTTCCACATCCCAGTCGTGCTCTTCGCCCTCGTCGACTTCCGGGGCCTTCAGGACGAACATCGCGGCGTTCTCGACCTGCTTGGCCGTGGCCGCCGGCGAGTGGCTCTTCAGCCGCCGCTTGTACCGCCTGATGCGGGTGTCGATCTTGGCCAGGGCCGAGTCGAACGCGGCGTGCGCGTCGCCTCCCGAACCATGGCTGATCAGTTGCTGACCCGAAGCCAGCTTTACCGAGCAATCGACACGGAAGGCGTAGCCGTCCTTGCTGACCACGACCTCGGCGTTACCACCGCGATCGAAGTATTTCCCAATGCTCAGGGCGATTTCGTCGGAGACTCGCACTCGCAGAGCCTCACCAACGTCGACATGCTTGCCGGAAACTTGGACTTGCATGTGACTACAACGCGCCTGTCGCAGGCGGGTGTCAAGCGGCGCCTTAGACGCCTGTGGACGACCTCAGACGAGCCCCGAAAAGACGCTCAGAAGCTTGCGTACGGCCATCACGACAACGTGCGCGCTGACGAACAGAAGCGCCCCGCTACCGACAGCCATCAGGTAGCCGAGCAGGGCCAGAACGCCGTCGCGCTGGAGCAGCGCCAGGGCCAGGACGGCGACCGTCGCGCCGGGCGCCAGGTTGCCCAGTGGGATGGGCAGGACCAGCACCAAGGCCAGCAGGGTGCAGACCACGCCGATCGCCCGTTCGCCCAAGGGTGCGAACATCGGCCGCAGGCGCGGACGGGTGATCAGCTCCATGCTGCGCACGATCGGCGCCAGGCGGCGGAAGAGCCCGCGCAGGTCGTCGCGCTTCAGGGGCTTCTCGATCAGCCCCCTTGGCAGCCACGGCGTATCCGCGCCCATGGCGATCTGCGGCGCCAGGAACAGGATCGGCAGCGACAGGATGGTCGAGGAGCCAGGCGGCAGCGGCAGGGTGTTGAGCAGGCCGAAAACCAGCAGCATGGCCCCGAAGGCGCGGCTGTCGAACGCCTCCAGCATCTCGCCCACGGTCAGGACGGGCCGGCTGTCCTCGCCGAAACCCTCGATGACATCCGCGAGCGACTTCTCGTGCATTCCAACCTTCCAGGCGGCAGTAAACGCGGAAGGGGGACTAGACCGCTTCCTTCATCCGACGGCGACGCTCCACCGACGAAGGGATCCGCATGGCCTCGCGGTACTTGGCCACGGTCCGGCGGGCGATGTCGACCCCGGCGGCCTTGAGAATTTCGACAATGGCGTCGTCGGAGTGGACGTCGGCCTCGGTCCTCTCGGCGTCGACCAGGCCCTTGATCTTGTGGCGGACGCTGGCGGCCGAGTGAGCCTCGCCGCCCTCCGACGACTGGATGGCCGAGGTGAAGAAGAACTTCAGCTCGAACACGCCGCGCGGGGTGGCGATGTACTTGTTCGAGGTGACCCGACTGACCGTGCTCTCATGCATGCCAATGGCGTCGGCGACGGTCTTCAGGTTCAGCGGGCGCAGGTGCTCGACGCCGTAGGCCAGGAAGCCGTCCTGCTGGCGGACGATCTCGCTGGAGACCTTCAGGATGGTCTTGGCGCGCTGGTCCAGGCTCTTCACCAGCCAGTTGGCCGTGGCCATGCAGTCCGAGACGAAGGTCTTTTCCTGATCGGTCCGCGCGCCCTTGGCGACGCGGGCGTGGTAGCGCTGGTCGACCAGCACGCGCGGCAGGGTGTCGGTGTTGAGCTCGACGTGCCACATGCCGCCCAGACCCTCGCGGACCATGACGTCGGGCACCAGGGTCTCGGCCGGTTCGCTGTGATAGGCCGCGCCGGGGCGCGGGTTCAGCGAGCGGATCTCGGCGACCATCTCGCGCAGGTCCTCGTCGTCGACGCCGCAGAGGCGGCGCAAGGACGCCATGTCGCGCTTGGCCAGCAGCTCGAGATTGTCGAGCATGGCGGCCATGGCGGGGTCGTAGCGGTTCTGGTCCTTCAGCTGCAGCGCCAGGCACTCGCGGACGTCGCGGGCGAAGACGCCCACCGGCTCGAAGCCCTGCAGGGTGGCGAGCGTTTCCTCGACCATCTCCAGCGGGCAACCCAGACGCTCGGCCAGCTCGATGACGTCCAGGCGCAGGTAGCCGCCTTCGTCGACGGCGTCGATCAGGATCTCGGCGACGGCGTTGCGGGCCGGCGACAGCGCGGCCTGGACCAGCTGCGTGCGCAGATGGGCGGCCAGGGTCGGGATGTCGGTCAGGGCGCGTTCGTAGTTGTCGTCGCCCTCGAAGGAGCCGCCGCCACCGGCGCGCGACCAGTCGATCTGGCCGCCGGCATGTTCGGCGCCATGCTCGGAGCCAGCTTCGGCGCCATCGCCCGTGGCGCGTTCGCCCGGCGAGACGTCCTCGTGCGGCGTGTCCATCTCGCGGCCAGCCGTGGTGTCGGCCACGGCGTCGACATGGGTCAGGCTGGCGTCGCGAACTGCCTCGACCTCGCCCGCGGGCTCGTGATCGCCCTCATCGCGTTGCAGGAGCGGGTTACGCTCCAGCTCCGCCTCGACGAAGGCGTCGAGCTCGATGTTCGACAGCTGCAGCAGCTTGATGGCCTGCTGCAGTTGCGGGGTGATGACGAGGCCCTGACCCTGACGGATCTCGAGGCGGTGGCTGAGCGCCAATGCGCCCTCCTGACAAATCGAAAACTTCGATCGCCATTGAAGGGCCTGTTTGGTTAACGGGTCGCCAACGCCTGCAATTCTCGGGCCGGTGCGACGTTCCGTCCCGGAAAATATCATGCCAGAGGCGTTAGCCCTTACGGGCCAAGGACTTGATCCGGGTGCGGAGGCTCAACGCGGACGCCTTTCCTCGACCCCGCGCGCCTTGCTCACCGCGTCTTTTTTAATCCCCGAGCCGGGGCTCGCTGAAGCTGTCGCCCAGATAGACGCGCTTGACTTCCGGGTTCTCGACGATCTCGCGCGGCGAGCCTTCGAACAGAACCTCACCGGCGTGGATGATCGAGGCGCGGTCGATGATGTCCAGCGTCTCGCGCACGTTGTGGTCGGTGATCAGGATGCCGATGCCACGGCTCTTGAGATAGCCGATCACGTCGCGGATGTCGGCGATGGCTAGCGGATCGATGCCGGCGAACGGCTCGTCCAGCAGCATGAACGACGGCTCGGAGGCGAGCGCCCGAGCGATTTCCACGCGGCGGCGCTCACCGCCCGACAGGGCGACGGCCGGCGACTTGCGGATGTGGGTGATGCGCAGCTCTTCCAGGATGCCGGTGACCTGCTCGCGAGCCTTGCGCGGGTCCCTCTGGCGCATCTCGACCACGGCCATGACGTTCTGCTCGACCGTCATGCCCCGGAAGATCGAGGCTTCCTGCGGCAGATAGCCGACGCCGAGACGGGCGCGCTGGAACATCGGCTGGGCGGTGATGTTCTCGCCGTCCAGATAGATCGCGCCGTAGTCGGCGGCGATCAGACCCGTGATCATGTAGAAGCAGGTCGTCTTGCCGGCGCCGTTCGGGCCCAGAAGGCCGGCGACCTCGCCGCGCTTGAGGCGCAGGGAGACGTTCTTGACGACCGGACGGTCGCCGAACGACTTGCCCACGGAATCGACGAACAGGCCGTCCATGTCGTTGGAGGTCAGGGTCATGGAGGATCCTAGCGCGGGGCGGCGGGCTGGGCGGGCGCGGCCGGCGCGTCGTTCTTCTTGTCGTCCTGGTAGAACACCGCGCGGACCCGGCGCTGGGAGGCCTTGGCCGAAGGGTTCGACTCCAGCCTGGCGTCGTTGGTCTTGGTGTTGACCGTCAGCTTGTCGCCGCGCGCCACGTCCTTGCCCTTCACCAGCACCACGTCGCCGGTGACGATCGCGATGTTGTTGTCGAAGGTGTAGACGGCGCGGTCGCCGCGGGCGGTCTGCGTGTCGCTGACCATGTAGACGCCGCCCTCGGCTTCCATGCGCTGGGCCGCGCCGCAGGCGTTGGCCCCGTCCGCCGTCGCCCCGGCCTTGCGGGCGCTGTACACGGTCACCTTCTGGGCGCGCAGGCGCGAGCGGTTCTGCAGAATCTCCACGTTGCCCGTGAAGATCGTGATGCACTTGCTGTTGATGGTTTCCTGATTGTCGGCGGAAACATCGACCGGCGTGCTCGAATCTTGGGCGTAGGCCGCGCCGCTGGCCCCAATCCCACCAAGGATCAACGCGGTCGTCACCGCCGCCGCCGTCCGTCGCTTCATCAGAACCATGTCCTCATCCGTCGCGGCCGCATCCGAAGCGAACCTGCGCCATTGATCTTCTTTACTGCCGTTCGAACCGGGCGCGAACCCCACCCCGGAAGATGACGCGATCGCCCTTGTCATATACGGAGTAGGCGTTGGATTGCACCTGCCCACTGGGGCCTTCGCCGTTCATTGTCGTCTCGCCGGTCACGTCGCCGCTCCTGGTGTCGACGAACGACTCCTCGGACGCGAAGCGGTAACCCGTGCCATCGTCCAGACGGACGTCGTCCTTCAGGTTCAGGCCGAAATTGTCCTGGCGATAGACGCCGTGCTTGGCGGTCATCCGCGTCGGCGTCGGCGAGCCCAGGTCCAGGGTCAGAGCCGGCTCGTCCAGGATGATGCGGCGCGGATCGTTGTCGTCGCGGATCGCCGAGCGCGCGGTGATCATGAAGCTGCGGCCGTCGGTCGACTGACCGTAGAAGCGCGGCGTGATCAGGCGGATCTCCGTCTTGGCCTCCGCAGGCGGATGCGTGGCGGCCATGTAGGTTCGCCAGCCAACCTGCGAGGCGACGATCAGCAGCAGGCCCGTGATCGCGGCCGGCAGGATGATGCGCGCGGCCAGAACGCGGCGCGAGCGGCGACGCCAGCGCGCGAGGTCGGCGCTCATCGTTCGTCCGGTCATGACCGCGGTCGGGTGCATCGCGTCCGTCAGCTATGGGCGAAGATGTCCATCTCCTCCCAGCCGGCCAGGTCGAGCGAGGCGCGGTGGGGGAGATAGTCGAAAGCGTGTTGGGCCAGGGCCATGCGGCCTTCGCGCTCCAGCATGGCGTTCAGCTTAAGCCGCAGCGCGTGCAGGTGCAGCACGTCCGAGGCGGCGTAGGCCACCTGGTCGGCGCTCAGCGATGGCGCGCCCCAGTCCGACGACTGCTGCACCTTCGACAGCTCCACGCCCAGCAGCTCGCGCGTCACGTCCTTCAGGCCGTGGCGGTCGGTGTAGGTGCGGGCCAGCTTCGAGGCGATCTTGGTGCAATAGACGGGTGCGGTCACCACGCCCAGATGGAGTTCGAACATGGCGATATCAAAGCGGCCGAAGTGAAAAAGCTTCAGCACGGCCGGATCGGTCAGCAGAGCCTTCAGGTTCGGGCAGTCGTAGGTCGCGCGATTCAGGCGCACCACGTGCGCGTCGCCGTCGCCCGATGACAGCTGGACCACGCACAGCGGGTCACGGCCCAGGCGCAGACCCATGGTCTCCGAATCGATGGCGATGACGCCAGCGCCGGCGAAGACGCCGTCGGGCAGGTCGCCCTCGTGAACGAAATTAGCCAAGTCTCAAACTCCGGCGATTCATATCGCGCCCGCGCGAGCGCGCTCAACCACGCGTCCGAGTAGAACGCGCGACACTTATACTCACGATGAACGAATTAGCATCCGGAGGATTTTTTGGCGCCACCCCCGCTTCCCGAAAGAAGCTCAGTTAAGGGGTGGTGCCCAGGAGAGGACTCGAACCTCCACGACCTTTCGGTCACTGGCACCTGAAGCCAGCGCGTCTACCAATTCCGCCACCTGGGCCCGCTGTCGCAACCGGTTAGGTCGCCGCGAGGCCGGGACGTTTAGGGAAAGCTTCCGACGCCGTCAACAGACAAAAATCGATAAGTCGCGATTTCATTGCGAAGCCGCTCCCAGTCGTCTAATTCCCCCGTTATCGCGGTAGAGTCATCGCATGCGACGAGGAATGAAGATGCAAGGTCTGGTCACGGTGTTCGGCGGCTCCGGTTTCGTGGGCGGCCAGGTCGTGCGGGCGCTCGCCAAGGCGGGCCATCGCGTGCGGGTGGCCGTGCGCCAGCCCAATCTCGCCTATCGTATGCGGATGCTGGGCGACGTCGGCCAGATCGAGGTGGTCCAGGCCAATGTCCGCAATCCAGCCTCGATCGCCCGCGCCCTGGACGGCGCCGAGGCCTGCGTGAATCTGGTGGGCGTGCTCTGGGAGAGCGGCCGCCAGAAGTTCCAGTCGATCCATGTCATGGCCGCCCAGAACGTGGCCCAGGCCGCCGCCAAGGCCGGCGTGAAGCATCTGGTCCACATGAGCGCCCTGGGCGCCAACGCCGAGTCGGAGTCGAAGTACTTCCGCACCAAGGCCGAGGGCGAGGCCGCCGTCCGCGCCGCCTTCCCGGGCGCGACCATCATCCGTCCTTCGCTGGTGTTCGGCGTCGACGACAAGTTCTTCAACAGGTTCGCCCAGATCGCCGCCCTGTCGCCGATCATGCCGCTGGTCGGCGGCGACAGCCGCGTCCAGCCGGTGTTCGTCGGCGACGTCGCCGCCGTGATCGCCAAGGCCGCCGCCAGCCCGGCCGCGGTCGGCGTGACCTACGAACTGGGCGGGCCGACCGTCTACACGATGCGCGAGATCATGCAGCTCATCCTGACCGAGACCGGCCGCGCCCGGCCGCTGGCCCCGCTGCCCTGGCCGGTGGCCTCGCTGATCGGCGCGCTGGGCGACATGGTCGCCGGGATCCTGCCGCCCCCGTTGACGACCGATCAGGTCGAGATGCTGAAGGTCGACAATGTCGCCGAGCATGGCCTGCCGGGCCTGGCCGAGGCCGGCGTGGTCGGCACGAGTGTCGAGGCCGTGGTCCCGACCTATCTCTACCGCTACCGCAAGGGCGGCCAGTACGCCGAGACCCCGGCGGGCGCGTTCTAGGCGACACGCGCCTAACCAAGACGACAAAGGGCGGACGCCGCGAGGCGCCCGCCCTTTTTCTTTCGCTGGCGTCGCCGTTGGCTCAGGGACGCAGGTAAAGCACCGCTAGGCCGCCGACGCCGACGACGATCCGCCACCAGGCGAACGGAGCGAGGCCGCGCTTGCCGATGAAGTCGAGCATGTACTTCACGACCACCAGGCCCGACAGGAACGACACGACGAAGCCGATGGCCACCACGCCGACATGGCCGGCGTCCAGGGCGTCACGGTTCTTGTAGACGTCCAGGGCGAAGGCCCCGACCATGATCGGAATGGCCATGAAGAAGCTGAATTCGGCCGCGGCCCGGCGCTCGATGCCGAACAGCATGGAGCCGACGATGGTCGAGCCCGAGCGCGACACGCCGGGGATCAGCGACAGGCACTGGAACAGGCCGACGATCAGCACCTTGTGCAGCGGCAGGTTCATGGCGTCGTGATCGACGGCCGGCGGCGCCTTCTTGTCGATGAATAGCAGGATCGCCCCGCCGATCAGCAGCGACCAGCATATGATCAGCGGGCTCTCGAACAGGAACGTCTTGATCAGGTCATGCAGCAGCAGGCCCGCCGCGAAGGCCGGGGCCACCGCGATGATGACGCTGAGCGCGAAGCGCCGCGCCTCGGGCTTGGTGGGCAGGCCGATCAGCACGCCCCACAGCTTCTGGAAATAGAGGGCGACCACCGCCAGGATCGCGCCCAGCTGGATCAGCACGATGAAGGTGTCCCAGGACGGGTCCTTCAGCCTCATGGCTTCCTTGGCCAGCAGCAGATGGCCGGTCGAGGAGACGGGTATGAACTCCGTCAGCCCCTCGACCAGACCCAGAATGATTGCGTTCAGCCAGTCAGGCATTGTTCGGCTCCAAACCCGCCCCGGCGTGCGCCCGACACGGTAAATAGGTCGTAAATCCACAAAGTGGACTATTTCAGGGGTGCATTGCGAGGCGATCGCAAAATCCCTACCCTCGGTGAGGATATATAAGTCTACTTATTTGACTATGACATTCTTCTTGCCCGAAAGAGTCCGTATGAGGCCGGCCTGAGCAATTTTTCTCCCGTGACGGGGATGAGGGAAGTCGCATGGCCGAGCGCATGCTGAAATTCACCACGGTGGCCCGCAAGACGCCCGAAAAGCGCGCGGCGACTGAGCGTTCGGGCGACTTCCACGAGATCTACGCCGACTTCATCGACGCGAAGGCCACCGAGCAGGCCTCGCGCTGCTCGCAGTGCGGCGTGCCGTTCTGTCAGACCCACTGCCCGCTGCATAACAACATCCCCGACTGGCTGCGAATGACGGCCGAGGGCCGCCTGGAAGAAGCCTACGCCCTGTCGCAGGCGACCAATTCCATGCCGGAAGTGTGCGGCAGGATCTGCCCGCAGGATCGCCTGTGCGAAGGCAACTGCGTTATCGAGCAATCCGGTCACGGCACCGTGACGATCGGCTCCGTCGAACGCTACCTGACCGACAAGGCCTGGGAGATGGGCTGGGTGAAGCCCTTGGTCCCCGGTGAAGCGCGCGGCCAGTCGGTCGGCGTGATCGGCGCGGGCCCCGCCGGCCTGGCGGCGGCCGAGATGCTGCGCGAGGCCGGCTACGACGTCACCGTCTATGACCGCCACGACCGCGCTGGCGGCCTGCTGATCTACGGCATCCCCGGCTTCAAGCTGGAGAAGGACGTCGTCGAGCGCCGCACCCGGCGCCTGGCCGACGGCGGCGTCGAGTTCAAGCTAGGCTTCGAGGTCGGCAAGGACGCCACGCTCGAGGATCTGCGCGAAAAGCACGACGCGGTGCTGATCGCCGTCGGCGTCTACGCCGCGCGCGACCTGACCGTCCCCGGCGGCGGCAGCAAGGGCGTGGCGCCCGCCCTGGACTATCTGATCGCCTCCAACCGCGTGGGCCTGGGCGACAGCGTGCCGGCCTATGAGTCCGGCGAGCTGAACGCCGAGGGCAAGGACGTGGTCGTGGTCGGCGGCGGCGACACCGCCATGGACTGCGTCCGCACCGCCATCCGCCAGGGCGCGGCCTCGGTCACCTGCCTCTATCGTCGCGACAAGGCCAACATGCCGGGTTCGATGCGCGAGGTTTCGAATGCCGAGGAAGAGGGCGTCACCTTCGAATGGCTGGCCGCCCCGCGCGCCCTGTCGGGCGAGGCCGAAGCTGTCACCGGCGTACGCGCCATCCGCATGCGCCTGGGCGCGCCGGACGCCTCGGGCCGCCAGAGCCCCGAGGAAATCCCCGGCGGCGACTTCGACCGTCCGGCCCAGCTGGTGCTGAAGGCCCTCGGCTTCGAGCCCGAGAACCTGCCGCAGGACTGGTCGGCCCCCGATCTGAAGGTCACCCGCTGGGGCACGGTCAAGGCCGACCTCCGCGACCAGATGACCAATCTCGACGGCGTGTTCGCCGCCGGCGACATCGTGCGCGGCGCCTCGCTGGTCGTCTGGGCGATCAAGGACGGCCGCGACGCCGCCGACGCCATCCACCGCTACCTGCAGGCCAAGGTCGGCGCCTCCGCGCTGATCGCGGCGGAATAAGAGAGAGGATCTAAGACCATGAACGAGATGGACCTCTATCTGAAGAACCGCCAGGCCCTGATCGACGGCCACGCCTATGACCCCTCGACCGAGCGCGACGCGTGCGGCGTCGGCCTGGTCTGCGCCATCGACGGTCAGCCGCGCCGCGAAGTCGTCGAACTGGCGATCAAGGCCCTCAAGGCCCTCTGGCACCGGGGCGCGATCGACGCCGATGGCAAGACCGGCGACGGCGCCGGCGTTCTGGTCTCGGTTCCCCAAGACTTCTTCATCGACCAGGTGCGTCGCACGGGCCACGCCCTGCGGTCGGGCCCGATCGCCGTCGGCCAGATCTTCCTGCCGCGCACCGATCTCGGCGCCCAGGAGGCCTGCCGCACCATCGTCGAGGCCGAGGCTCTGCGCTTTGGCTTCTACATCTATGGCTGGCGCCAGGTGCCGGTCGACACCTCGGTGATCGGCGAGAAGGCCAACGCCACCCGTCCGGAAATCGAGCAGATCATGCTGGCCGGTCCGGCCGGCCTGGAAGGCGAGGCGCTGGAGCGCGCCCTCTTCCTGTGCCGCAAGCGCATCGAAAAGCGCGTCCACGGCCAGAACATCAGCGACTTCTACATCTGCTCGCTATCGGCCAAGTCGCTGATCTACAAGGGCATGTTCCTCGCCGAGCACATCGACGAATTCTATCCCGACCTGAAGGACGACCGTTTCGCCGCCGCCGTGGCGATCTTCCACCAGCGCTATTCGACCAACACCTTCCCGCAGTGGCGCCTGGCCCAGCCCTTCCGGATGCTCGCCCACAACGGCGAGATCAATACGATCAAGGGCAACGTCAACTGGATGAAGTCCCACGAGATCAAGATGGCCGCCCAGGCCTTCGGCGAGTTCGGGGATGATGTGAAGCCGGTGATCCAGCCGGGCGGCTCGGACAGCGCCAACCTCGACAACACCTTCGAGGTGCTGGTGCGCGCCGGCCGCGATGCGCCGATGGCCAAGGCCCTACTGGTGCCGGAAGCCGCCAATCCGAAGATGAAGGACGCCCACAAGGCGCTCTATTCCTACTGCAACGCGGTGATGGAGCCGTGGGACGGTCCGGCCGCCCTGTGCGCCACCGATGGCCGCTGGGTCGTGGCCGGTAAGGACCGCTCGGGTCTCCGCCCCTTGCGCGTGGCCTATACCGACGACGGCCTGGTCATCATGGGCTCGGAAGCCGGCATGTGCGGCGTCGAGGAAGCCCGCATCACCCGCAAGCTGGCCATCTCGCCCGGCCGGATGATCGCCATCGACCTGGCCGAAGGCCGCCTATACGGCGAGAACGAGATCATCGACGAACTGGCCGAACGCCACCCCTACACCGAGTGGCTGGGCAACATGGTCGATCTCGAAAAGCAGATCGGCCCCGGCCCCGAGCCGCGCAAGTTCGGCCGCGAGGAGCTGACCCGCCGCCAGGCCGCCGCCGGCTATAGCCTCGAGGATCTGGAAATGATCCTCGCCCCCATGGTCGAGGAGGGCAAGGAAGCCATCGGCTCGATGGGTGACGACACGCCGCTGGCGGTGCTGTCCGAGAAGTACCGTCCGCTCAGCCACTACTTCCGCCAGAACTTCAGCCAGGTGACCAACCCGCCGATCGACCCTCTGCGGGAGACCGGCGTCATGAGCCTGAAGACCCGCTTCAAGAACCTGGGCAACATCCTCGCCCAGGACGCGGCGCAAGCCGACGTCTACGTGCTGGAAAGCCCCGTGCTGACCACCGGCATGTACGAGCGGATCCACGGCCTGCTGGGCGAGAAGAACGTCGCGGTCATCGACTGCACCATGCCCCTGCCCGCGCCCGAGGCCCGGGATGGCGACGCCCTGCGCGCCAATCTCGACCGCATCCGGGCCGAGGCCGAGGACGCCGTGCTGCGCGGCTGCGGCGCCATCGTCCTGACCGACGAGGCCAGCGCCGAGACCCGCGTCGCCCTGCCGATGATCCTGGCCACCGGCGGCGTCCACGCCCACCTGGTGGGCAAGGGCCTGCGCTCGTACGTGTCGATCATCGTCCGCTCGGCCGAGTGCCTGGACACCCACTATTTCGCGGTGCTGGTCGGCGTCGGGGCCACGGCGGTCAACGCCTACCTGGCCCAGGAAAGCTTCCAGGACCGCCTGGAGCGCGGCCTGATCGGCGACAAGACGCTGCGCGACGTCTGCGTCAACTTCAAGACGGCCATCGAGGGCGGCCTGCTGAAGATCATCTCCAAGATGGGCATCAGCGTCATTTCCTCGTACCGCGGCGGCTACAACTTCGAAGCCGTCGGCCTTTCGCGCGCCCTGGCCGCCGAGTTCTTCCCCGGCATGCCCTCGCGTATCTCGGGCATCGGCCTGGCCGGCATCGAGAGCAAGACGGTCGAGCTGCACCGCAAGGCCTGGGGCAAGGCCGCCGTGACCTTGCCAGTCGGCGGCCTCTACAAGGCCCGCCGTTCGGGCGAGGCCCACGCCTTCGAAGCCCGCCTGATGCACACCCTGCAGACGGCCTGCGACACCGGCGACTACGAGCTCTATCGTCGCTGGTCCAACGGCCTGCGCACCCAAAAGCCGATCCAGCTACGCGACCTGCTGGACTGGCGTTCCGACCGCAACCCGATCTCGACCGACGACGTCGAGAGCGTCAACGAGATCCGCAAGCGCTTCGTGACGCCGGGCATGAGCCTGGGGGCGCTTGGCCCCGAGGCCCACGGCGCCCTGAACATCGCCATGAACCGCATCGGGGCCAAGTCGGTCTCGGGCGAGGGCGGCGAGGACAGCGCGCGCTACAAGCCGCTGCCGAACGGCGACAACCCCAACAGCGCCATCAAGCAGGTGGCCTCGGGCCGGTTCGGCGTCACCGCCGAATATCTGAACCAGTGCGTCGAGCTGGAGATCAAGGTCGCCCAGGGTGCCAAGCCCGGCGAGGGCGGCCAGCTGCCCGGCTTCAAGGTCACCGAGATGATCGCCCGCCTGCGTCACGCCACGCCCGGCGTGATGCTGATCAGTCCGCCGCCGCACCACGACATCTATTCGATCGAGGACTTGGCCCAACTCATCTATGACCTGAAGCAGATCAACCCGATCGCCCGCGTCACGGTGAAGCTGGTCGCCGCCACCGGCATCGGGGCCATCGCGGCCGGCGTGGCCAAGGCCAAGGCCGACGTGATTCTGGTCGCCGGCGGCGTCGGCGGCACGGGCGCCTCGCCCCAGACCTCGGTGAAATATGCCGGCGGTCCGTGGGAGATGGGCCTGTCGGAAGCCAACCAGGTGTTGACGCTGAACAACCTGCGCCACTCCGTGGTCCTGCGGGCCGACGGCGGCATGCGCACGGGCCGCGACATTGTCATCGCCGCCATGATGGGCGCCGAGGAGTTCGGCATCGGCACCGCCTCGCTGGTGGCGATGGGCTGCATCATGGTCCGCCAGTGCCACTCCAACACCTGTCCCGTGGGCGTCTGCACCCAGGACGAGGCCCTGCGCGCCAAGTTCACCGGCACGCCGGACAAGGTCATCAACCTGTTCACCTTCGTGGCCGAGGAGGTTCGCGAGATCCTGGCGGGCCTGGGCTTCCGGTCCTTGCAGGAAATCGTCGGCCGCACCGACCTGCTGGCGCAAGTGTCGCGCGGCGGCGAGCACCTGGACGACCTCGACCTGAACCCGCTGCTGGTCCGCGCCGATCCCGGCGCGAACAAGCCGTACAACACCGTCGTCGGCCGCAACGCGGTGCCGGACACCCTGGACGCCCAGATCGTCCGCGACGCCGCGCCGCTGCTGGAACGGGGCGAGAAGATGCAGCTGACCTACACGGTCCGCAGCACCGCCCGCACCATCGGCACGCGCACGTCCAGCCACATCGTCCGCAAGTTCGGCATGAAGGGCCTGCCCGCCGGCCACCTGACCGTCCAGCTCAAGGGCTCGGCCGGCCAGAGCCTGGGCGCCTTCGCGGTCCAGGGCCTGCGCATCGAGCTGACCGGCGAGGCCAACGACTATGTCGGCAAGGGCCTGTCGGGCGCGACGATCGTGATCAAGCCGGCTCGTGGCCTGGCGGCTCCGGAGACCAACACCCTGATCGGCAACACCGTGCTGTTCGGCGCCACCTCGGGCCGGCTGTTCGCGGCCGGGCAGGCCGGTGAGCGCTTCGCGGTCCGCAACTCCGGGGCCACCACCGTGGTCGAGGGCTGCGGCGCCAACGGCTGCGAGTACATGACCGGCGGCCAGGTGGTGATCCTGGGCCCGACGGGCGGCAACTTCGGCGCGGGCATGACCGGCGGCATGGCCTTCGTGCTCGACCAGCACGACCGCTTCGAAGACCTCATCAACCCCGACAGCATCGTCGTGCAGCGCCTGGCCTCGCCCTATTGGGAAGGCGTGCTGCGCTCGCTGATCGCCGAGCACGCCCGCGAGACGGACTCGGTGTTCGCCGCCACCCTGCTGCGTGACTGGGACCGGGTGCGGGACCAGTTCTGGCAGGTCTGCCCGAAGGAGATGATCAGCCGCCTGCCCCAGCCGCTGGCGGCCGAGCAAGCGGTGCACGAACGGGCTTAAGCCGCTGCTTTAGCCTCGAGCACCTTGAAGGTCGCGCGGGCGCGCGCGACGGGATCCCCGTCCGCGCGCACCGTCGCCTCGGCGAAGCAGATCGAGCGGCCCAGCTTGACGAAGTCGGTGTCGAACGTGAGCCACTGCCCGAGCTTGGCCGCGCCGAGATAGTCCAGCGTCAGCGACACGGTGACCAGACCGCTCGCCCCCTGGCCCGCGGCCGCCAGGTTGACGCCGAGCGACAGGCCCATGGCGTTGTCGGCCAGCGCCGCCAGGAAGCCGCCGTGCGGCATGCTCCGCGAATTGCAGTGCTCCGGCCGCACCCGGACGCCCAGCACCAGCCGGTCCGGCGCCGAACGGGCATAGAGCGGCTCCCAGGGATTGGTGAGCGGGCTCTTGCGGCTATGAGGGACGAAGCCCTCGGGGATCTCGTCCATGCTCGCCTCGGGCAATTTCAAACAATTGTTTTAATCTAGCATCGACCGCCCCCTTGCGCGAGGGGCTGGCGCATCGCGATATGGCGCGAGCTGAACGGAAACGGGCCGACCGACATTCCATGTCCATGCGCGCCTTCGCCCATCTGCTCGACCGGCTGTCCCTGACCAGCTCGCGCAACGCCAAGCTGACGCTGATCGCCGACCACCTGCGCCAGACCCCAGACCCCGATCGCGGATACGCCCTGGCGGCCCTGACCGGGGCGCTGTCGTTCAACGCCGCCAAGCCGGCCTTCATCCGCAAGGCCGTCGAGGCGCGGATGGACGCCCAACTGTTCGCCTGGTCCTACGACTATGTGGGCGATCTCGCCGAGACCGTCGCCCTGGTCTGGCCCGCCCCCTCTTCCAGACAATGGCCCGGGGCCAACCGGCCGCCGGAGCTGTCCGAGGTGATCGAGGCCCTGCGCTCGGCCTCGCGGACCGAGGTCCAGCGGCTGATCGAGGGCTGGCTGGACGCGCTGGACCCCGACGGCCGCTGGGCGCTGCTGAAGCTGATGACCGGCGGGCTTCGCGTGGGGGTCTCCTCGCGTCTAGCCAAGCAGGCCTGCGCCAATTTCGGCGGCGTCGAGGTCGGCGAGGTCGAGGAAGTCTGGCATGCTCTTGAACCGCCTTACGGCGATCTTTTCGCCTGGCTGGAAGGCCGCTCCGAACGTCCGTCGCCGGACGCGCCGGGCCGCTTCCGGCCGGTGATGCTGGCCCAGCCGATCGACGAGGCCGTCGACTTCGCCAAGCTGGATCCGGCCGACTACGTCGCCGAGTGGAAGTGGGACGGCATCCGCGTCCAGGCCGTATCCGAGCGCGGCGAGCGGCGGCTCTACACCCGCACCGGCGACGACATCTCCGCAGCCTTCCCGGACGTGGTCGAGGCCCTGGACTTCGAGGGCGCGATCGACGGCGAACTGCTGGTGCTGCGCGACGGCGCCCTGGCTCCGTTCGGCGACCTCCAGCAGCGGCTGAACCGCAAGACCGTCGACGGCAAGCAACTGGCGGCGTTCCCGGCCGGCATCCGCGCCTACGACCTGATGCTGGACGGCGAGGAGGACGTGCGGTCCCTGCCCTTCGTCGAGCGCCGCGCGCGGCTGGAGGCGTTCGTGGCGCGGCTCTCGACCACCCGCATCGACCTGTCGCCCCTTCAACCGTTCGAGACCTGGGAGGCGCTGGCCGCCCTGCGCCTGGATCCGCCCGAAGGTGACGCGAGGCTCTCCGAAGGCCTGATGCTCAAGCGCCGCGACAGCGTCTACGAGCCCGGCCGCCCCAAGGGGCCGTGGTTCAAGTGGAAGCGCGACCCTCACCTGATCGACGCGGTGCTGATGTACGCCCAGCGCGGCCATGGCAAGCGGTCCAGCTTCTATTCCGACTACACCTTCGGCGTCTGGCGCGAGGACGAGGAAGGGCGCCGCGTCCTGACCCCGGTCGGCAAGGCCTATTTCGGCTTCACCGACGAGGAGCTGAAACGGATCGACAAGTTCGTCCGCGACCACACGATCGAGCGCTTCGGTCCCGTGCGCTCGGTCCGCGCCGACCTGGAGTTCGGCCTGGTGTTCGAGGTCGCCTTCGAGGGGCTGCAGCGCTCGACGCGGCACAAGTCCGGGGTGGCGATGCGCTTCCCGCGCATCAACCGCATCCGCTGGGACAAGCCCTCGCGCGAGGCCGACGAACTCAGAACATTGGAAATCATGCTGGATCCTTGATCGGCGTTCACGTCTCGTTTGCCATGTGCCCCTACGCAAGATTGCGAGGAGTACGCCGATGTCCCCCTTCCTTGCGTCACTGCTGCCGCACCTGCGGGTCAACGCCATCGAGCGTTACCGCCAGGTCTATTCCCGCGTCGGCCTGACCGCGCTGCTGAGCTGGGCGTTGAGTCTGATCGGCCGCCCCGACCTGATCCCGTTGTGGCTGGCCGCCAGCCTGTCGGTGCAGGCGCTGGAGTTCGTCGCCGTCCGGCCGTTCGTCAAGGGCCGCTTCCCCGAGCGCCATCTCCAGGCGCGGATCGTGCTGATGCTGGTCGCCATGGTGGCCATGGCCTCCGTGCATGCGGGCGCGGTGCTGATCTTCTGGCAGAGCGGTCAGCCGCCGCTGATGGCCCTGGCCCTGATGGTCCTGGTCGGCGGGGCGCTGAACAATGTCGCCTCGGGCGTCGACAGCCGGCCTCTGTTCTATCTGGGCGTGACGCCCTATGCGCTCAGCATGGCCGCCATGCCGGCCCTGGCCTGGAATTCCGCCCGCGGGCTGGTGACCATCCTGGCGGTGTGCGTCGGCTTCTTCATGCTGGCCGTCCACACGATCTGGAGCCGGATGCACAACGACCGCCGCGCCGTGGTCGCCGCCCGCGAGGAGGCCGACCGCCGCCGCATCCAGACCGAGGAGGCCCTGTCGGAACGCACCGCCATGGCCGCCATCGTCAGTCACGAACTGCGCACGCCGCTGTCGGCGATCCTGGCCGGCGCGCACATGATCCGCGCGGGAACCACTCCGGCCCAGATCCACGCCACGGCCGATCTGATCATCGACGCCGGGCACCTGATGACCGGCCTGCTGACCGACATGCTGGACCAAGCCAAGATCGAGGCCAGGGCCATGAGCCTGGAGGACCGCGACTTCGACGCCCTGGGCGCGATCCGCGACGCCACCCGCTTCTGGAGCGCCAACGCCCGCGCCAAGGGCCTGACCCTGCGCGAGCCGCCCGGCGAGCAGCCCTCGGCTTGGGTGCGCGGCGACCCGTTCCGACTGCGCCAGATCCTCAACAACCTGCTGTCCAACGCCGTGAAGTTCACCGAGGACGGGGTGATCACCCTGCGCCTCTGCGCCCACCCCGCCGAGAACGGTCGGGTGCGGGTGGTCATCGAGGTCGAGGACAGCGGCCCCGGCATCACCACGGACGCGATGAGCCGGCTGTTCACGCCCTACGCCCAGGCCTCCCAGGAGACGGCGCGGACCTATGGCGGTACGGGACTGGGCCTGGCGGTCAGCCGCCAGCTGGCCAGACTGATGGGCGGCGAGTTGGACGCCCGTCCAGGTCCGGAACGCGGCGCGATCTTTCGCCTGACCCTGACCCTGCCCGCGGGCCAGGAACAGGAGGCTCCGCGCCCGGTCGCCCAGCCCGAGCGCGCGACGCCGGACATCGGCGCCTTGCGAATCCTGGCCGTCGACGATCACGAGGTGAACCGTCGGACGCTCGCCCTGGTTCTGGAGCCCCTGGGTGTCGAACTGACCACCGCCCCGGACGGGCTGGAGGCGCTGAAGCATCTGGAGGCCCGGGCCTTCGACGTGGTGTTGATGGACGTCAACATGCCGGGCCTCGACGGCCGCGAGGCCACGCGCCGCCTGCGGGCGGGTCGCGGCCTCAATCACGACACCCCGGTGATCGGCTTCAGCGCCGGGGTGGCCGACGAGGAGGTCCAGGCCTGCCGCGCGGCCGGCATGACGGACTGGCTGGCCAAGCCGCTGGATATCCGGGCTCTCTACGCGGCGCTGGACCGCGCCAAGCCCGAGGAATTGGCCAAAGGAAGCCGCCTGAGCTAGTGCGCCGCCGCCGGTGTCGCGGCGGAGGCGCCGGTCTGGAACAGGCGGCCCTTCTCGGTGGCCAGCACCGTCACCAGGCCCGCCAGGCCAAAGCCGGTGAAGCCGAGGGTCAGAGGGACGGTCGTGCCGTCGAACATCTGGCCAATGATGAAGCCGAACAGCGCGCCGCCGATCGTGGTGATGAAACCCTGGATCGAGGCGGCCGCGCCCGCCACATGACCCAGCGGCTCCATGGCGATGGCCCCGAAGTTCGACATGACCAGACCGAAGCAGAACATCATGCCGGCCTGCATCAGGGAAAAGCTCAGCAGGGTCTCTTGGCCGGTGATGGCGATCACCGCGTGAGCGGCGGCGAAGGCGATAAAGCCGATCAGCGCCCAGTGCGAGACCTTGCGCATGCCCAACTTCCCGACGATCCGGGAATTCAGCAGCGACGAGACCGCCATGGTTCCGGCGATGGCCGCGAAGATCAGCGGAAAGGTGTCGCCCGCGCCCAGCACCTGCGCGAACACCTGCTGAGCCGAGTTGAGGAAGCCGAACAGCCCGCTCAGCACCAGGGCGGCGGCGATCGTGTAGCCCATGGCGATACGGTCGGTCAGGGCGATCCTGAAGGCCGAGGTGACGCCGGCGACCGAGATCGGGATCCGGTCCTCCGGATGCTGGGTCTCCGGCAGCTTGGCCGCCGCCCAGGCCATGACGAAAAGGCCGAAGATCGACAGCACGCCGAAGATCCAGCGCCACGAGGCGAACAGCATGATCGCCTGGCCCAGCGAGGGCGCGATGATCGGGGTGGCCAGGAAGACGATGAAGGCCAGCGACATCACCCGCGCCATCTGGCGGCCGGCATAGCAGTCGCGGACGATCGACACCGACAGCACCCGCGTGGACGCCGCGCCGAGGCCAGTCAGGAACCGGGCGATCAGCAGCATCTCGAACGAGGTCGAGAAGGCGCAGAGGGCGGCGAAGAGCGTGTAGAGCGTCAGGCCGACCATCAGCACCGGCTTGCGGCCATAACGGTCGGCCAGAGAGCCATAGGCCAGCTGCGCCACGCCGAAGCCCAGCAGGTAAGAGGTGATCACCCACTGGCGGGCGTTCGGATCGTGAACGCCAAGGGCCTCGCCGATGTGCGGCAGGGCCGGCAGCATCGAGTCGATGGCCAGCGCATTGGTGGCCATCATCGCCGCGATCAGGGTGACGAACTGGCCAAAGCCCATGCCGGGATGCGGCGATGGCGCGGTGTCGGACATGGATTTTCTCGCGCGGGCTGACGCCCCGGCACGAGACGCATGAGGGCGGCATATAGGGCCTGGCGCGCGAGACGCCAGACCTGATTGTCTCGATCAGCCGTTGAAAGCCCGGATCGCCTCGATGATCTTCGCCTGGTCGGCTTCGCCGAGATAGGGGTGCATCGGCAGGGCCAGAACGGTCTCGGCCTTGGCTTCCGTCACGGGCAGGCCGCCCGCGCCGCGCGGGAAGGCCGCGTACGGCGCCTGCACGTGCATCGGGACGGGATAGTAGACCGCGGTAGGAATGCCTTGCGTCTTCAGGTGCGCGGCCAGGCCGTCGCGGTTGGCGTGCTCGATCACGTACTGAGCCCAGACCGAGACGCCGCCTTCGATCACGGCCGGGGTCGAGATCACAGCGCCCTTCAGGCCCTGCGCATAGCGGTCCGCCACCACCTGACGCAGGGCGATCTCCTCGGCGAAAATCGCCAGCTTCTCGATCAGGATCGCCGCCTGGATCGTGTCGAGGCGCGAGTTCATGCCGATGCGGGTGTTCAGGTACTTGGGGTCGTGGTCGAAGGTCTTGCCCTCGAGGTCCGGACCGACCGCCTTGCCGTGGACGCGGTAGCTGTCCATCAGGTTCCACAGATGGGCGTCATTGGTCAGCACCGCCCCGCCGTCGCCGTAGCAGCCCAGCGGCTTGGCCGGGAAGAAGCTGGTGGTGGCGACATCGGCCCAATGCAGCGGGTGATGGCCGTTCAGCGTGCAGCCGAAACCCTGGGCGCTGTCGGCGATCAGCTTCAGGCCCTCGCGGTCGCAGATCGCCTTGATCGCCGGGTAGTCGGCGGGCTGGCCGAACAGGTCGACGGCGATCACCACCTTGGGCGTCAGCTTGCCCTCGGCCTTCACGGCGGCGATGGCGGCTTCGAGCTTGGCCGGGTCGAGATTGTAGGTGTCGGGCAAGACGTCCACGAACACCGGGGTCGCATCGACCCACGGCACGACTTCCGGCGTCGCGGCGAAGGTGAAGGAGGGGCAGAACACCGCATCGCCCTCGCTCACCCCCCAGGCCATCAGCGGCAGGGCGATGGCGTCGGTGCCGTTGGCGCAGGACAAGGCTAGCTTGGCCTGGCCGAATTCGGCCAGCTTGGCCTCGAACTCACGAACTTGCGGGCCCATGACATAGGCGCCGCTGTCCAGCACCTTGGCGATGGCGGCGTCGATCTTGTCGCGGATCCGGCGCTGCTGCGCGGCGAGGTCGATGAAGGGCATGCTCATGGGCGCAGCCTCTAGTGTCCGATCGCGACGATTTCGAGCCAATTGATGTAACCGACTGTTTCCACGCCACAAGGACGATCAAGCGGAACCGCGGGCTCGTCTTGTCGTTGACCGAACGTGGCGGGGGCGCCTATCGAGAACTCCATGCAGACCAAGCCCAGCATCATCCCGGCGGATACGTCCCTGCCGTCGCTCGCCAACGTGAAGGCCGACGAGACCATGTTCGGACATTTCCTGGACTGGCTGGGCAAGCTGGCGGTGAACCTGGTGGTCGCCGCCCTGATCCTGCTGGTCACCTTCTGGGTGGCCGGCTGGGCGGCGCGGGTCATCCGCAGGGGCCTGGGCCGGGTGCATCGGAACAATCCCGACCCGACCCTGGAGAGCTTCGGCGCCTCGTTGGTGCGCTATGCGGTGATCGCCGTCGGCCTGGTGGCGGTGCTGCAGCAGCTGGGCGTGCAGACCACCTCGATCATCGCGGTGCTGGGCGCGGCGTCGCTGGCCATCGGCCTGGCCCTGCAAGGCGCCCTCTCGAACGTCGCGGCGGGGGTGATGATCCTGCTGTTCCGGCCCTACCGCGTGGGCGACTATATCGAGACGGTGACGCGCCAGGGCACGGTGAAGTCCCTGGACCTGCTGTTCACCGAGATCGCCACCCCCGACAACGTCAAGGTGATGATCCCCAACAGCAAGGTGTTCGGCGACGTGATCCTGAACTATTCCAGCCATCGCAGCCGCCGGGCCGACGTGTTGTTCAAGGTGCCGCTGAAGACGGACCTCGTCATGGTCCTCAAGCGCCTGCGCGAGCGGGCCGAGAGCGACGCGCGCATCCGCAAGGAGCCGGCGGTGATGATCGAGGTCGTCGACCTGTCGGAAGCGTTCGCCCAGGCCGCGATCCGCGTCTGGACGGCGGCCGCCGACTTCGGCCCGGTCAAGACCGACCTGATGCTGGCCGCCCATCTGCTGGCCGAGGACCCAGCTCGCGACGATCTTCCGCCGCCGCGCCCGACCAAGGCCAAGGATCCCTCACCCGCCATGCCGGGCGAGGGAGAGCACCATCACCTGCTCAGCCTGATAAAGCCGCGTCGAGGTCGGAAATCAGGTCCCGGCAAGACTCAATCCCCACCGAAAGCCTGATCAGGCCGTCTGAAATGCCCAGGGCCGCGCGCTGATCGGCCGGGATCGAGGCGTGAGTCATGATGGCCGGATGCTCGATCAGGCTCTCCACCCCGCCCAGGCTCTCGGCCAACGTGAAGAGCTGCGTGCGCTCCAGCATCCGGCGCGCGGGGGCGAGGCCGCCCCTTACCTCGGCCGAGATAATGCCGCCGAAGCCGCCGGTCATCTGGCGCCTGGCTAGGTCGTGCTGCGGGTGGCTTTCCAGGCCTGGATAGATGACGCGCTCGATGGCTGGGTGCTGCTCGAGCCACCGGGCGATCTCCAGAGCGCTGTCGCAGGCGCGCTGCATGCGCAAGGCCAGGGTCTTGACCCCGCGCAGCGCCAGGAAGCTGTCGAACGGGCCGAGCACCGAGCCGACGGCGTTCTGCAGGAACTTCATCCTGTCGGCGAGCTCGGCGTTGTCGCCGACCACCGCCACGCCCGCGACCACGTCGGAGTGGCCGTTCAGGTACTTGGTCGCCGAGTGCATGACGATGTCGAAGCCTAGCTCCAGCGGCCGCTGAATGAACGGGCTGGCGAAGGTGTTGTCGGCGACGGTGACCAGGTCGTGTTTCTTGGCCAGGGCCGCGATGGCGGCCAGGTCCGCCAGGCGCAGCATCGGGTTGGTCGGGGTCTCCACCCAGATCATCCGCGTGGCCGGGGTGATCGCCGCCTCGACGGCCGCCAGGTCCGCCATGTCCACGAAGCTGAAGGTCAGGCCGGCCGAGCGCTTGCGCACCTTGTCGAACAGCCGGAACGAGCCGCCATAGAGGTCGTCGCTGGCGATCACGTGCGCGCCGCTGTCCAGGGTCTCCAGGATCGTGGAGGCCGCCGCCAGGCCCGAGGCGAAGGCGAAGCCCGCCGTCCCGCTCTCCAGGTCGGCGATGCAGCGCTCGAAGGCGAAGCGGGTCGGGTTGTGGCTGCGGCTATATTCGAAGCCCTTGTGCTCGCCAGGACTGGCTTGAGCGTAGGTCGAGGTGGCGTAGATCGGCACCATGACCGCGCCGGTGGTCGGGTCGGGGAACTGACCGCCGTGGATGGTCCGCGTGGCGAAGTCCAGGCGGTTCTTGCCGGGGATGTCGGTCATGCGGGTCCTTCAAGCGCTGAGGCGCAGATGGTTGATCAGGTCGACTCGGGTGATCACACCTAGGAACTCCTCCCCGTCGACCACAAGCGCTACCTCGTCGCGATCGAACACCTCGGGCAGGTCATCGACGCTCTGACGGGCCTGCAGGGTGTTGATCGCGCGGGTCATGGCCGCGCCGACCAGGGTCTTGAAGCGCGGAGCCTCGTC
This sequence comes from Caulobacter sp. GW822-FHT01G02, assembly GCF_058802865.1. Classification (NCBI taxonomy): domain Bacteria; kingdom Pseudomonadati; phylum Pseudomonadota; class Alphaproteobacteria; order Caulobacterales; family Caulobacteraceae; genus Caulobacter; species Caulobacter sp. GW822-FHT01G02. The sequence goes on along the minus strand of NZ_JBXAON010000014.1, from coordinate 16,859 downwards.
GCCCGCCTCGACCGCGGCCAGCACGTCGCTCTCGTCGAGGATGCCGACCAGCTTGCCATGATCGACCACGGGCAACTGGCTGATGTCGGACGAGCGCATGCGGTTATATGCGGTCAATAGCGTGTCGTCGGGCCCGATGGCGATGACGCCGCCCTCGGCGTAGCGCTTGGCGATCAGGTCGCGCAGGTCGCCGTGCAGCTCGCGACCGTCGAAGCCGTGCGCCGCCAGCCAGAAGTCGTTGAACATCTTGGTCAGGTACTTGCCGCCGGTGTCGCAGACGAAGGTCACGACCCGCTGGGGCTCGGTCTGCTCGCGGCAGTATTTCAGCGCCGCCGCCAGCAGGCAGCCCGAGGACGAGCCCCCGAGAATCCCTTCCTTCTTCAGCAACAGTCGGGCGGTGTCGACGCTCTCGCGATCGCTGATCGAATAGGCCTGGGAGACCAGGTCCATCTGGGCGTTGTCGGGGATGAAGTCCTCGCCGATGCCCTCGACGATCCAGCTGCCGGCCTCGCCGAAGGTCCCGGTCTCCACATAGTCGCGCAGGATCGAGCCGACCGGATCGGCCAGCACCATCCTGGTCTTGGGCGAGTGGGCCTTCATGTAGCGGCCAATGCCGGTGAGCGTGCCGCCCGAGCCGACGCCGACGACGATGGCGTCGATGTCGCCCTCCATCTGGGTCAGCAGCTCGGGCGCCGTGGTGGTCTCGTGGGCCAGCGGATTGGCCGGGTTCTCGAACTGGTTGGCGTAGAGCGACCCGGGGATCGACTGGGCCAGGGCCTGGGCCATGTCCTGATAGTATTCCGGGTGGCCCTTGCCGACGTCGCTGCGGGTCAGGCGCACGTCCACGCCCATGGCCCGCAGGTGCAGGATCTTCTCCCGCGCCATCTTGTCGGGGACGATCAGGATCAGCTTGTAGCCCTTGAGGGCCGCCACCTGCGCCAGGCCCAGGCCCGTATTGCCGGCCGTGGCCTCGATGATCGTGCCGCCCGGCTTCAGCCGGCCGTCGGCCTCGGCCGCCTCGATCATCGAACGGGCGACGCGGTCCTTGATCGAACCGCCCGGGTTCTGGTTTTCGAGCTTGAGGAAAAGCCGGCACGGGCCGGTGTCGAGGCGTCTGACCTCGACCATGGGCGTGCGGCCGATCAGGTCGAGCGCGGAACCGGCAATGCCGGGAAGGCCCAATTTAGGGTCGTTCATGGCGCAGCTCCGCAGCCTGGTGAAACGATTTCCCCCAGCTAGGCCTGTTTTTTAAAAGAAGGGAAGAGAGCCAGGGCCGTCGGACATAGGGGTTCGTTCGGGATTTACGAAGGATCACACCCCTCATAGCCTCGTTATATGACCGACGTCTTCGCCGCCGATTTCGAGGATCTGTTCCGCGCGACCTACCGGGCCGCCGTCCGGCGCGTGCGCGACAAGCGCGAACGGCTATCGCCCGAGACCGTGGCGCTGCTGGACCATCTGGCCGCCGCCGGGCCGCTGACCGCCGGCGAGCTGGCGCGCCATGTCGACCGCGCGCCCAGCACCCTGACCGAGATGGTCGATCATCTGGTCGATAAGGATCTGCTGACCCGAGACCGCGATCCGACCGACGCCCGCCGCAGTCTGGTCTGGCTGACCGACGCCGGCCAGGCCGCCTTGCTGGAGAGTCGCAACGTCCTGGACCTCGACGCGCTGGCCGCCGCCGGCGCCAATCTGTCGCCCCAGCAGCGCCAGGCGCTGATCGATCATTTCCGGGCGTTCGTCGCCCAGCTGAGAGGAGCCCGCCCATGAGCCACGCTTGCGAAAGCTGCGGCATGCCGATCGAGTCCGGTCCCTATTGCCAGTACTGTGTCGACGAGAGCGGCGCTCTGCAGGACTTCCCGACCCGCTTCGAGCGCATGGTGCAGTGGCAGGAGCGGCGCGGCAGCCCGCGCGCCCAGGCTGAAACCGAGACGATCATCTACATGTCGAAGATGCCGGCCTGGAAGGACCATCCCGAGGTCCAGGCGCGCCTTTCGGCTTAAGGTCAGGCCGTCCCGGCCGTGCCACGCTGGTTCAGCCACTCGCTGGCGAACTTGCGGGAAAGGCAGACGTCCTCGAACACCACCCGCCGCAACTGGCCCAGGTACTCGGGCGCGTCGTGGACGATCACGAACGGAAAGTCATTGGCCGACAGGAAACCGTGGAGGAATCGCGAGAAGCGGTCGGCCTCTTCGGGGCCGGCCAGGCGAACTTCGGTCTCGGCGACGGTCGGAACCATGTGCGTGGCCCTCTGTGAACGGACCAAGACTTAACGCACGAACTCGCATTTGCGAACCAGCTTCGCCCCTGCGAAATAAACTGTGATCACTTGATCGCCTCCCGGGCGAGTGAAACCCCGCCCGGAACGCGCAATCCCTTACAGGACAGCCTTAGAGGATCGACTGGCCGGTCGAGGCCCAGTCCTTCAGAAACTGCTCGAGACCCTTGTCGGTCAGCGGGTGCTTGTAGAGCTCGGCGAACACCGCCGGCGGGATGGTGACGACGTCGGCGCCGATGATCGCGGCTTCCTTGACGTGGGCGGCGTTGCGCACCGAAGCGGCCAGAATCTCGGTCTCGTAGCCGTAGTTGTCATAGATCGCGCGGATGTCGCGGATCAGGTCCATGCCGTCGAAGCCATAGTCGTCCAGACGGCCGATGAACGGCGAGATGTAGGTCGCGCCGGCCTTGGCGGCCAGCAGGGCCTGGGTCGGCGAGAAGCACAGGGTGACGTTAGTCTTGATCTCTTCGTCGGCGAAGGCGGCGCAGGCGATCAGGCCATCGCGGGTCAACGGGATCTTGACCACCACGTTCGGGGCGATCTTGGCCAGCTTCTGGCCTTCGGCGATCATGGCGTCCGCCGTGGTGGCGGCCACTTCGGCGCTGATCGGACCCGGGACGATGTCGCAGATCTCGGCGATCACTTCCAGCATCGGACGGCCCGACTTGGCGATCAGGGTCGGGTTGGTGGTCACGCCGTCGATCAGGCCGGTCGAGGCCAGGTCGGCGATCACCTTGGTGTCGGTGCTGTCGAGGAAGATCTGCATGGTCGCTCGCGCTGCTCTTCTATGTCGGGAGTTGCGCCGGTTTAGCCCGAGCGGCGGCGTCACGCCAGACTTGTCAGACCCACGCGGCAGGGTCCGCCACGAGCCGGTCGGCCGTGCGCTCGACGGCCGTGCGCCAGGCTTCGGGCCTGAAGCCGAACACCTTCTGGAGCTTGCCGGTGTCCAGAGGCGAGCGCGGCGGGCGCGGCGCGGGCTCGACGAAGGCGGCCTGGCTCGTCCGTTCCAGGCGCGCCTTGGCCAGCGGATCGCGGTCGATCGCCGCCTTGGCGAAATCGAAGCGGCTGGTCTCGCCCGCATTGGCGAAGTGGAACAGGCCGAACGCCGGATCCTCGGCGGACGCTTTCGCCCAGCGCGGCGCGGTCGCGATCAGGAAATCGGCCAGGGCCTCGCCGTCGGTCGGTGTTCCGAACTGGTCGGCGACGATCCTCAGCACCTCGCGCTCGCGCGCCAAGCGCAACATGAAGCTCACATAGTTTCGACCATACCTGGAAAAGACCCACGAGATTCGCAGCACCGTCGTCCGAGGATAGGCCAGCACCGCCTGCTCGCCGGCCAGCTTGGAGCGGCCGTAGACATTGATCGGCCGCGCCGCGTCGGTCTCGACATAGGGGCGATCGGTCAGACCGTCGAACACCGCATCGGTCGACAGGTGCACGAACGGCAGGTCCCGCTCGGCGCAGGCGGCGGCCATGGCGCCGGGTGCGGTGGCGTTGACCGCGAAGGCCTCGTCGGGCCGCGCCTCGGCGGGGTCGACATGGGTAAAGGCGGCGGTGTTGAGCACGAGGTCACAGTCGGCGGCCAGGACCGCGGCGCGGACAGCCGAGGAATTTTCCAGGTCGCAGTCGATGCGGGAGAGGGCGATGACGTCTGCTCGCCCCTGGGCGGCGGCCTGAACCGCCGTGGCCACCTGACCCGTTCGGCCAAACTGCAGGATCTTCATTTCAGGGCGGGGACCCGCTCGCCCAACACCTGGCCGATGAAGGTCCTCAGGTTGCCGCCTTTGAACAGATAGCCCGGCAGGCCCGCGCGGGCGCCCGCCTCCACGTCGATATGACGGTCGCCGATGATCACCGCCTCGTCCGGCGCGAGGCCCCAGTCGGCCAGACCGCGAAGTATCATGCCGGGATTGGGTTTGCGGTCCGGATGGTCGGCCACCCGGTATTCTTCCACGACGGCCGTCTCGTGGAACGGCGAGTGATAGAAGGCGTCGATCCGACCGCCTCGTTCGGCCAGTTGGTCCTGCATGGCGGCATGGAACCGGTCCATCTGCGTCTGGTCGAAATAGCCACGACCGATGCCCGACTGGTTGGTCACCACCAGCACCTTCAGCCCCGCCTGGGTCATCGCCGCCACCGCCTCGCGGGCGCCGTCGATCCAGGTCAGCTTGGCGGGGTCGGAGACATAGCCGTGGTCGACGTTCAGCACGCCGTCCCGATCCAGGAACACGGCCTTCAGAGGAGGGAGAGCGGCAGGGCTGGTCATGACGCGAGCACTACTCCGAGCGGCGGCGAAACACCACGCCTCCGTCTTGGCCTCGTCGCGCAAGCTCCCTAGAAGAAGGCGATCCTCTGGAGCTCTCGATGACCGCCTTCGCCGACGCCGCCCGCCTGCGCGACCGCCTGAAGACCTGGGCCCTGGAAGCCGCTTATCCGCTGTGGTGGGAGACCGGCGCCGACCACGTGAAGGGCGGCTTCTTCGAGAAGATCGATCTCGACGGCCATCCGGTGGACGGCCCGCGTCGCGGCCGCGTGCTGCCCCGGCAGATCTTTTCTTACGCCCTGGCCGGCGAGTTGGGCTGGACCGGCCCGTGGCGCGAGGCGGTCGCCCATGGCCTGGCCTTCTACCTGAAGGCCTACCGCCGGCCCGACGGCCTGTTCCGCGCCCTGGTCGGGCCGAACGGCGAGAGCCTCGACGACACCGCCGATCCCTACGACCAGGCCTTCGCCATGTTCGCCCTGGCCGCCGTGGCCAAGGCGCTGCCGGACCGTAAGGCCGAGGCCAAGGCGATCGCCGTCCATGTCCGCGACATGTTGTACGCCGAGCGCAAGCACCCGCTGGGCGGCTTCCACCAGACCAACCCGCCAACCACGCCGCTGCAGTCGAACCCGCACATGCACCTGTTCGAGGCCATGCTGGCCTGGAACGAGGTCGACGACGATCCGGCCTGGCGCGCCCTGGCCGACGAGATCGGCGGTTTGGCGCTGACCAAGTTCATCCATGCCGAAAGCGGTCAGATCCGCGAGTTCTTCGACCTCGACTGGAACCCCGCGCCGGGCGTCGAGGGCCGCATCTGCGAGCCGGGCCACCAGTTCGAATGGGGCTGGCTGCTGCTGCGCTGGGGCAGGCTGGCCGGCCGCGACGACGCGATCGCCGCCGCCCTGAAGATGATCGAGGCCGGCGAGACGCACGGCGTGGACCTGGCGCGCGGCGTGGCGGTCAACGCCCTGCTGGACGACTACGCGATCCACGACGACAGCGCCCGTCTCTGGCCCCAGACCGAACGGATCAAGGCCTCGGTGCTGGCCGCCCAGATCACCGGCGAGGCCCGCTGGTGGGACATGGCCGCCGCGGGCGCGGAAGGCTTGATGACCTATCTGCGCACGCCCGTCCCCGGCCTGTGGCGCGACAAATACCAGCCCGACGAGACGTTCGTGGAGGAGCCGGCGCCGGCCAGCTCCTTCTACCACATCACCTGCGCGATCGCGGAATTCGACCGGGCGGTCAGCGCGGTTTCGTAACCAGGAGTGTGGCGGCGCCGACGGCGCGCGCCCGGACCTCGGCGTTCAGCGGGATCAGGGCGCCGGCGGCGTAGACGTCACCGTCCATCTCCAGCACGCCTTCCAGCACCTGCACGGTCGACGCCGGCAAAGCCACCTCATCGCCGCCCGGAACGCGGCGCAACTCGACGTCGAAGCCGTCGGTCGAAACCAGGGTCTCGGTCCCGTTCGGCGCGGCGCTCTTGCGCGAGGCGATCGAACGGCCCTTGGCCTTCAGGCCATCGACCAGGGTCTTCACCGCTTGGCTGTCCTTGCGGTGGCAGACGAGAACCGCGTCGGCCTCAACCACCACGACGATGTCGCTGACGCCGATCACGCCGACATAGGGTCCCGTGGTGCGGACCAGGACGTTCGTGGCGCCGTGCAGGTCGACGTCGCCGTCATGGGCGTTGCCGTCATGGTCCCGGATCGACGCTTCCCAGATCGCGTCCCAGGCGCCCAGGTCCGACCAGGCGAAGGCGGCGGGCGCGACGGCGGCCTTCTGGGTGCGCTCCATCACCGCGTAGTCGAGGGAGATCTTCTTGGCTTGGCCGAAGGCTTCGCGGTCCAGGCGACCGATTCCGGCCTCCAGCGTCAGAGCGGCGGCGCAGGCCTTGGCGGCGTCAGCGACGGTCGGCTCGAAGGCCTCGAACTCGCCCATCAGCGTGGCGGCCTTGAAGGCGAAGTTTCCGCTGTTCCAAAGATAGCCTTCAAGCACATAGCGCTCGGCGGTCTCGCGGTCCGGCTTCTCGACGAAGGCGGCGACGGCGTTGACCGAGCCGTCCAGCAGCGCGTCACCGGGACGGATGTAGCCGAAGCCGGTCGCCGGCGACGTCGGCCGCACGCCGAAGGTGACGATCAGGTCGCTCTCGGCGGCCCGAGCCGCGATCACGGCGGCTTCGCCGAAGATCTCCGGCTCGGCGATATGGTGGTCGGCGGCCAGCATCAGCACGACGCCGTCCGGGTCCTGGCCTTGCACGTAGGCGGCGGCGGCGGCCACGGCCGGGGCGCTGTCGCGGGCCTCGGGCTCGACCAGGATGGTGACGAAGACGCCGATCTCGGCGGTCTGCTCGGAGACGAAGCCGACCATGGCCTCGCCGGTGACGATGACGATCTCGGCGACGCCGGGAATGTCCTTCACCCGCAGCACCGTTTCCTGGAACGACGAGCGATCGCCGACCAGCTTCAGGAACTGCTTGGGCTGGTCGCTGCGCGACGCGGGCCAAAGTCGCGTGCCTGAGCCGCCGCACAGGATCACCGGATAGATCGATGCCAAGTTAAACCCCACCACGTCGTAGTCTTTGACCCCTGATAGGGCCTTATTGCGAAGGGTGCTTAAAGGCAAAGCGTGACGGAACGAAGAGTTTTCGTCAGCTTGGCGTCCCCGCGTGCAGTTCCGTCAACCATGCGTCCGCGGTGACATCGGACGGCATCCGCCAGTCGCCGCGCGGCGACAGCGCGCCGCCCGATGAGATCTTGGGACCGTTCGGCACGGCCGAGCGCTTGAACTGGTTGGCGAAGAACCGCTTCAGGAAGAGCTCCAGCCAGGCCTTGATCTCGGCCAGGTCATAGGCGCGACGGGCGTCTTCCGGCAGGCCGACCGGCCAGCCGCCGGCCTCGGCGTCATGCCAGGCGGTCCAGGCCAGGAAGGCGATCTTGGACGGGGCCATGCCGTAGCGCGTCATGTAATAGAGGTTGAAATCCTGCAGGGCGTAGGGGCCGACGAAGCTCTCGGTGGCCTGGGTCTTCTCCCCCGGCACCAGTTCCGGCGAGATTTCGGTGGCCAGGATGTCCTCCAGCAACCCCGTCGTGGCCGCGTCGACGTCGCCGGAATGGGCCACGAAGCGGATCAGGTGCTGGATCAGCGTCTTGGGCGCCCCGCAGTTGGGGTTGTAGTGACTCATGTGGTCGCCGACGCCGTAGGTGCACCAGCCCAGGGCCAGCTCGGACAGGTCCCCGGTGCCGACCACCAGGGCGGCGTTGTGGTTGGCCAGGCGGAACAGATAGTCGGTGCGCAGGCCCGCCTGAACGTTCTCGAAGGTCACGTCATAGACCGGTTCGCCGCGCCCGAACGGGTGGTCGAGGTCCTTCAGCATCTGGGTTGCGGCCGGACGGATGTCGAGCTCGGCGGCCGTCACCCCCATGGCCCGCATCAGCGCCCAAGCATTGTCCTTCGTGCGATCCGAGGTCGCGAAGCCCGGCAGGGTGTAGGCCAGGATGTTGGTCCGAGGCAGTCCCAGTTGGTCGACCGCCTTGGCCGCCACCAGCAGCGCCTGGGTCGAATCGAGGCCGCCGGAGATGCCGATGACCAGCTTCTTCAGACCCGAAGCCTCGAGCCGCCGGGCCAGCCCCTGGACCTGGATATTGTAGGCCTCGTAGCAGTTCTCGCGCAGCTTGGCGGGATCAGAGGGCGTGAATGGAAAGCGCTCTATCGGTCGGACAAGGGCCAGGTCGCCGGCCGGCGGCTCGAAGGCGAAGCCCACGGTCCGGAACGGCGCCTTGGGCGGCGAAAGCGCCATGGCGTCGCCGAAGCTGCCGACCCGCATGCGTTCCTGGCGCAACCGGTCGATGTCGATATCGGCATAGGTCCAGGCCGGGCCGGTCGAGAACCGCGGGCTCTGCGCCAGCAGGGCGCCCATCTCGTGGATGTCGACATGGCCGTCCCAGGCCAGATCCGTCGAGCTTTCGCCCGCCCCGGCCGCCGAATAGACATAGGCCGCGATCATCCGCGACGACTGACTGGCGCACAGCAGACGACGCGTCTCGGACTTGCCGATGGTGATGTTGCTGGCCGAGAGATTCAGCAAAATCTCCGCTCCGGCCATGGCCTGGGCGGTGCTGGGCGGGGTCGGGGTCCAGACGTCCTCGCAGATCTCGACGCCGACGGTGAACGGCGTCACGCCCTCGCCGCGGAACAGGACGTCGGTCCCGAACGGCGCGCTCTGACCAGCCAGGGTCAGAAGCCTGCCCGTCACGCCAGCGCCCGGCGTGAACCAACGGCGCTCGTAGAACTCGCGATAGTTGGGCAGGAAGCTCTTGGGGACAACGCCCAGCACCTTGCCGCCCTGGATCGCCACGGCGGTGTTGTAGAGCCGCCCGCCGTCACGCAACGGCGCGCCGACCACGATCATCGGCGCCAGGTCGGCGCTGGCCTCGGCCAGGGTCGCGATCGCCGCCTCGACCGCGTCCAGCAGCACATCCTGCTGCAGCAGGTCATCGATCGTGTAGCCGCTCAGGCCCAATTCCGGGAACACGATCACCGCCACGCCGGCCTCGTGCGCCTCCTGGGCCAGAGCCAGCACGCTGCGCGCATTGGTCGCCGGATCGGCCAGCTTCACCTTGGGGACGGCGGTGGCCACGCGGACGAAGCCGTGGCGATAGGGCGAGAAGAACGACGGACTACCCAAGGAACCGGCCTTTCAGGGTTATGCTTAAATTGAGCATAAGCCTGACTTCACCTATAACGCCCCCGGACGATGTTGCATAGCGTCCTCAACATGCCGCCAGAAGCCTCGCGCGGGTTGACCCCCAGGGGCTCCCATGCGACTGCGCCCCTCGCGCAGCCCTGCAAAACAAAGACAAGACGGAACTTCCATGCCCGTTTCGCCCATCAAGATGGCCGACGCGATCCGCGTCCTTTCCATGGACGCCGTGCACAAGGCCAAGTCCGGTCACCAAGGCATGCCGATGGGCATGGCCGATGTGGCCACGGTCCTGTGGGGCAAGTTCCTGAAGTTCGACGCGTCTCAGCCCAATTGGCACGACCGCGACCGCTTCGTGCTGTCGGCCGGCCACGGCTCGATGCTGCTCTATTCCCTGCTTCACCTGACCGGCTTCAAGGCCATGACGATGAAGGAGATCGAGAACTTCCGTCAGTGGGGCTCGCTGACCCCCGGCCACCCGGAAGTCCACCATACTCCGGGGGTCGAGACCACCACCGGCCCGCTGGGCCAGGGCCTGGCCACCGCCGTTGGCATGGCCATGGCCGAGGCCCACCTGGCGGGCCGCTTCGGTCATGACCTGGTCGACCACCGCACCTGGGTGATCGCCGGCGACGGCTGCCTGATGGAGGGCGTCAGCCATGAGGCGATCAGCATCGCCGGCCGCCTGAAGCTGAAGAAGCTGACGGTGCTGTTCGACGACAACAACACCACCATCGACGGCGAGGCGACCATCGCCGAAACCGGCGACCAGGTCGCCCGCTTCAAGGCCGCCGGCTGGGCCGTGAAGGTCGTCGACGGCCACGACCACGGCAAGATCGCCGCCGCCCTGCGCTGGGCTGTCAAGCAGGACCGCCCGACCATGATCGCGTGCAAGACGCTGATCTCGAAGGGCGCGGGTCCGAAGGAAGGCGACCCCCACAGCCACGGCTACACCCTGTTCGACGACCAGATCCGCGACGCCCGCGTCGCCATGGGCTGGGACGCCGAGCCGTTCACCGTGCCGGGCGACATCGCCACGGCCTGGAAGAGCGTCGGTCGTCGCGGCGCCAAGGTCCGCAAGGCCTGGGAGGCCAAGCTGGCCGCCTCGACCCACGCCTCGGACTTCAAGCGCGCCATGGCCGGCGAGCTGCCCGCCGGCGCCTTCGAGGCCCTGGACGCCCACATCGCCAAGGCCCTGGAGACCAAGCCCGTCAACGCCACCCGCGTCCACTCGGGCGCGGCCCTGGATCACCTGATCCCGTCGATCCCCGAGATGATCGGCGGCTCGGCCGACCTGACCGGCTCGAACAACACCCTGGTCAAGGGCATGGGCGCGTTCGACGCGCCGGAATACACCGGCCGCTACGTCCACTACGGCGTGCGCGAGTTCGGCATGGCCGCGGCCATGAATGGCATGTCGCTGCACGGCGGCGTGATCCCGTATTCGGGCACCTTCCTGGCCTTCGCCGACTACAGCCGCGCCGCCATCCGCCTGGGCGCCCTGATGGAAACCCGCGTCATCCACGTGATGACCCACGACTCCATCGGCCTGGGCGAGGACGGTCCTACCCACCAGCCGGTGGAACAGGTCGCCTCCCTGCGCGCCATCCCGAACCTGCTGGTCTTCCGTCCCGCCGACGCGGTCGAAGCCGCCGAGTGCTGGAAGGTCGCCCTGCAGCATCCGCGCACCCCGTCGGTCATGACCTTGTCGCGCCAGAAGACCCCGCATGTCCGCCTGTCGGGCGGCGATCTGTCGGCCAAGGGCGCCTATGAGCTGCTGGCCGCCGAAGGCGGCGAAGCGGAAGTGACGATCTTCGCCTCGGGCACCGAGGTCGGCATCGCCGTCGCCGCGCGCGACATCCTGCAGGCCAAGGGCAAGCCGACCCGCGTCGTCTCGACCCCCTGCTGGGAGCTGTTCGCACAGCAGGACGCCGCCTACCAGGCTTCGGTCATCGGCACGGCGCCGGTACGCGTCGCCGTCGAAGCCGGCATCAAGATGGGCTGGGAGCGCTTCATCGGCGAGGACGGCAAGTTCGTCGGCATGAAGAGCTTCGGCGCCTCGGCCCCGTTCGAGCGTCTCTACAAGGAGTTCGGCATCACCGCCGAAGCCGTCGCCGAAGCGGCCGGCGCCTAAGCTCCTCTTTTCTTGTCATCCCGGAAGCGTCGTAGAGGCTGTCCGGGATGACAGTTTAAAAGGACACCCCGATCCGCAGGATCGCCACCAGGGCGTGGCCCACACCGCTTTCGGCGCCAGGATCCATCAAGTACTGGATGTCTGGCTGGATCGTGACCGGACCGACCTTGTCCGCATAGGTCACTTCGATCGCGCTTTCAGCGTGCCGCAGGCGCAAGCCAGCATCGATGGCGTTGTCGCGGTACTTTCCCGACAGGAACGCCTGGTTGACGCCGATCGAGAAGGCGCTGTCGGGCCTGCCCTCGAAGACGTGCTCCACCAGCATGCCCGCCTGCCAGCCGCCCCTGAAGGCGGTGGTGTCGCCGTCCGAGACCCCGAGGCGGGCGAAGGCGGTCGTCCTGCGCACATCCGCCTCGCCCGTCAGGCGGCGCTCCAGCAGCACATAGGCGCCCTGCGCCGTCGCCGGGGCGGGATCGCCGGACGGGGCCAGGAAACGGATGTCGTCCTGCTTGTCGGTATAGCGCCACGCGCCGAACGCCAGCTTGCCCCGACCCTGCCAGCCAGCCTCGGCGATCAGCAGCAGGCCGTTGTCGAGCGAGGTCTTGATCCCGCCCGGGTCACCCAGCACGCCCGCATTGGCGTTCAAGGCCGCCGCCTGGGCATAGACATGCTCGTTCGGCGTCCAGCGCACGCGCACGGCCAGGGCCGTGGAGGGGAAGATCGACGGACCATTCGGACCGGTGGCCGCCAGCTCCGAACCGATGCCGAAGGCTGGAGCCAGCAGCAGGCCGGCGCTGTCGTTGGCATAGAATTCGCTGTTGAGATCATAGAGGCCGGCGCGGACCGACGCCTTGTCGCCGAAGCCCTGCTCGACCCAGGCCTCGAACAGGCGGGCGCGCTGGCGGGCGACCTCGATGTTGTCGACGCCCTGCAGCGTGCCCGCGTCGTCATTGGGCGTGGCGCCGCTGTTGTTCAGAATCTCGAAATGAGCGCTCGCGCCTTTCCAGCCGACGGCCTTGTCGAGGTCAAGGTCGCCGAAGATCTGCAGGTCGTCCAGAACACGGCCGCGCTTGGCGAGGCCCCCGCTGACCGTGCCGGCGAGGTCGGCGGTATAGCTTCCGCTGAGCTTGAAGGCGCGATCCTCGGCGTGGGCGCCCTGGGCGGGCAGGCTCCCGGCGGCGATCAAGAGCGCCGCGGCGGCGGCCGCGCGATTGACGGCTCGGTTGGTCGTAGTCTGGCGCATTCTCAGCCCCCGCTGACCCGACACTCGATCGGGCGGTACGGTTATCGCTCGGAAGGGGGCGCCATCCGGTAAACCCGGCCTGTGGCGTGTCGTCGCACGCCGCTCAAGCGCAAAGGTAAGAACCTGCGGAAGACTGCTGGCGATAGTCCAGAATCGTGGGCTGCGGATTCTCTCTTAGGCGTGACGCTTCTCGCCGGGACCAGTTGTCACGCGCGGCGGATTCGAAGAAGGATTGCAATGGCTTGAGATGAAGCCGCACACTACGCCTAATCACACCGAATAGAGGTGCGCGGCTCAGGGAGGAGCGGGTGCCGGAAACCGTCAAGAAAAGGCATGCCGCCCATGTGCGCGACGTGCTGGCCGACGGTTCCGCGGCGGCGCGATCGGCGCTGGCCGCGTCCTGGAAGAGATCGTTCTCCTGGTATGGCTTGAACCCCGAGGACATGACCGCGCCGCGCGTTCTGAGCGAGCGCGAATTGCGGGAGGCGCGAGAGCGCATCGAACCGCTCCTGGACGCGGCTCAGTCGACGCTCGACAGGCTGTTCCTGGCCGTGGGCTCCACCGGGTGCTGCGTTCTGTTCACCGATCGCCAGGGTGTTCCCGTCGATCGGCGTGGCGCGGATGTCGACGACGAGACCTTCCACCGCTGGGGTCTGTGGACCGGGGCGGTGTGGAGCGAGGAAGCCGAAGGCACCAACGGCATCGGCACCTGCCTGGCCGAGGAGCGCGCGCTCACCATCCACCGCGATCAGCATTTCCATGCGCGCAACACCGCGCTGAGCTGCACGGTGGCGCCCATCTACGATCACCAGGGACGGTTGGCCGGCGCCTTGGATGTCTCGTCGTGCCGGGCCGATCTCACGGAAGGCTTCGTCGGCCTGATCTCGGCCGCCGTTCTGGATGCGGCGCGGCGCATCGAGCTCGAGCATTTCCGGCGAATGTTCGTGGGCGCGCGATTGATCGTGGTCGAGGGAACCAAGCACGGCGGCGGCGTGGTGGCGGTCGATCGCGATGACCTGGTGATCGGCGCGACCCGCGATGCGCGTCTCAGCTATGGCCTGACCGACGCGCGCCTGGCCGGCCGACTGCACGTGGACGAACTGCTCTTTCCAGAGTCGGCTCTGGAGCAGGACCTGCTTCACCTTGAACGGTCGGGGGTGCAGCGCGCCCTGGCCCTGACCTCGGGCAACGTCTCCGCCGCGGCGAAGGCTCTGGGTGTCAGCCGGGCGACCCTGCACCGCAAGTTGGCGCGTCTGGGCCTGACCCAACGCCGCTAGAGCGTGGCAGCCGAAAGTGTGAGCGGTTTCGGCGCCTGCCACGCTCTAAGTGTTCGAGATAGAGCCCGGAAACTGTCTCACCCATGCGACAGTTGCTCTCGGCGGTTGGGCGCCAAGCCTGACAAACGTCGAGGCGTTGGCGGATGCTTTCCTCTTGACGCCGAACACGGCGCGACAGGAGGAAGCCATGACCAAAGCCGAGTTCACGCGCACAGCCAAGCCGCCGTTCAAAGCGCGCTATGGCAACTTCATCGGCGGCCGATGGGTCGAGCCGACCGCGGGCCGCTATTTCGAGAACACCTCGCCGGTCAACGGCCGCGTCCTCTGCGAGATCGCCCGCTCCGACGCCGCCGACATCGACCTGGCCCTGGACGCCGCGCACGCCGCCAAGGCCGCCTGGGGCGCGGCCAGCGTCACCGAACGCGCCAACCTGCTGACCCGCATCGCCCAGGTGATGGAAGACAACCTGCCGCTGCTGGCCGCCGCCGAGACCTGGGACAACGGCAAGCCGATCCGCGAGACGACCGCCGCCGACCTGCCGCTGGCGATCGACCACTTCCGCTACTTCGCCGGCTGTATCCGCGCCCAGGAGGGCGGCATCTCCGAGATCGACCACGATACGGTCGCCTATCATTTCCACGAGCCGCTGGGCGTGGTCGGCCAGATCATCCCGTGGAACTTCCCGCTGCTGATGGCCTGCTGGAAGCTGGCGCCGGCCCTGGCGGCCGGCAACTGCGTGGTGCTCAAGCCCGCCGAGCAGACGCCGGCCTCGATCCTGGTGCTGGCCGAGCTGATCGCCGACATCCTGCCGCCCGGCGTGCTCAACATCGTCAATGGCTTTGGCCTGGAAGCCGGCAAGCCCCTGGCCTCCAGCCCGCGCATCGCCAAGATCGCCTTCACGGGCGAGACCTCGACCGGTCGGCAGATCATGCAGTACGCCAGCCAGAACCTGATCCCGGTCACCCTGGAGCTGGGCGGCAAGTCGCCGAACATCTTCTTCAAGGACGTGATGGCCGAAGACGACGACTATCTCGACAAGGCCATCGAGGGCTTCGTGATGTTCGCGCTCAACCAGGGCGAGGTCTGCACCTGCCCCAGCCGGGCGCTGATCCACGAGGACATCTACGACGCGTTCATGGCGCGCGCCCTCAAGCGCGTCGAGGCGATCACCCAGGGCGATCCGCTGGACCCGACCACCATGATCGGCGCCCAGGCCTCTGGCGAGCAGCTGGAGAAGATCCTCAGCTATATCGACATCGGCCTCGCCGAGGGCGCCGAACTGCTCGCCGGCGGCGCGCGCAGCGACCTGCCGGGCGATCTGGCCGGCGGCTTCTACGTCAAGCCGACGGTGTTCAAGGGCCACAACCGGATGCGGATCTTCCAGGAGGAGATCTTCGGCCCGGTGCTGTCGGTCACGACGTTCAAGACCGACGAAGAGGCCCTGGCGATCGCCAATGACACGCTCTACGGCCTGGGCGCCGGGGTCTGGAGCCGGGACGCCAATCGCTGCTACCGCTTTGGCCGCGCCATCCAGGCGGGCCGGGTCTGGACCAACTGCTACCACGCCTATCCCGCCCACGCGGCGTTCGGCGGCTACAAGTCGTCAGGCATCGGCCGTGAGAACCACCGGATGATGCTGGACCATTATCAGCAAACCAAGAACATGCTGGTCAGCTATAGTCCCAAGAAGCTCGGCTTCTTCTAGCGCCCCGACTTGACGCGGCGTCGGCATACCCCGGCGCCGCAACCTCTTCGATATGGAAGGATATCATCATGGCCAAAACCATGAAGGCCGCCGTCGTGCGCGAATTTGGCAAGCCGCTGATCATCGAGGACGCGCCGATCCCCGAGCCGGGTCCCGGCGAGATCCAGGTCCGCATCCAGGCTTCCGGCGTCTGCCACACCGACCTGCACGCGGCGGAGGGCGACTGGCCCGTAAAGCCCAACCCGCCCTTCATTCCTGGTCACGAGGGCGTCGGCTTCGTCTCGGGCGTCGGCGCCGGGGTCAAGATCGTGAAGGAAGGCGACCGCGTCGGCGTGCCCTGGCTCTACAGCACCTGCGGTCACTGCAAGCATTGCCTGGGCGGCTGGGAAACCCTGTGCGAGTCCCAGCAGAACACCGGCTATTCGGTCAATGGCGGCTTCGCCGACTATGTCGTGGCCGATCCCAACTTCGTGGGCCATCTGCCCAAGGCGATTTCGTTCAACGAGATCGCGCCGGTGCTTTGCGCGGGGGTCACGGTCTACAAGGGCCTGAAGGTCACCGACACCAAGCCCGGCGACTGGGTGGTGATCTCCGGAGTCGGGGGCCTGGGCCACATGGCGGTGCAATACGCCAAGGCCATGGGCCTGAACGTCGCGGCGGTCGATATCGACGACGCCAAGCTGGACCTGGCCCGCGCGCTGGGCGCGACCGTCACGGTCAATGCCCGGACCGTCGCCGACCCGGCGGCGGAGATCAAGAAACAGACCAGCGGCGGCGCCCAGGGCGTGCTGGTCACGGCGGTTTCGCCGATCGCCTTCAAGCAGGCCCTGGGCATGGTCTCGCGCGGCGGGACGGTGGCGCTGAACGGACTGCCGCCCGGCGATTTCCCGCTCTCGATCTTCGACATGGTGCTGAACGGGATCACCGTGCGCGGCTCTATCGTCGGCACTCGCCTGGACCTGCAGGAGGCCCTGGACTTCGCCGCCGACGGCAAGGTCAAGGCCACGATCAGCACCGCGCGCCTGGACGACGTCAACACGGTCTTCGACCGCATGCGCAACGGCCAGATCGAAGGCCGCGTCGTGCTGGACCTGAGCCAGTAAGGCGCAGGGCCTCATGAGGGGCGTGACGGGGTGCGCCGACACTCCATCGCGCCCCTTCACACGTCAGAAAAAATGCCAAGGGGAGTAGGCGGCGTGAGCGACGGACAGGTTTTCCCGGTTTCCGAGGAACTGGCGCGGGGCGCCCATATCGACGCGG
>NZ_JBXAON010000013.1:0-72488 GCF_058802865.1 Caulobacter sp. GW822-FHT01G02 | reverse complement strand
CTATCTAGCGAACCTCGAATTCCGTGTCAAATCGTTTTTTTCAAAACTTTCCGACAAACCCGCCAACCAACCCGGAGGTCCTCGGCAGAGCCGGCAGCTTCTAAAGAAACCACCAAATCCAGTCAAGCTATTTCTCGAAGAAAACTTCGAAGCGATTACTTGACTAGCCTAACATCGCGCCGCTGATTTCTTGCGAAGTCTTGGCGGCGATGTCCGGAGCGGCGCTTCTAAAGAAGCGACATTCCGAAGTCAACCAACTCTTTTCGGCTTTTTCAAACTCCGGAAAACCGGGGAGTGAAGAGACAAAAGAAGGATCCCTGGGCCGCCGTGGCCGCCCTTGCGGATCCGTCATCGAGTCGATTGGAGCGCGGTGTTTAGCGAAGCGTCTGAGCCGATGCAACTCCCTTTCGGGGGCCGCATCGTCCGGCCGCGACGCCGTTCCGAGCGAGGCGGTGATCTAGTCCTCCCTCGGACGACTGGCAAGCCCCTCGCGACAATATAACAACGCTCTTTTGACGCCGTGACTAATGCTGGCTTTCCGGCAGGCGCACGATCAGACCGTCCAGCGCGTCGCTCACCTTGATCTGGCACGACAGGCGGCTGTTGGGCTCGACGTTCTCGGCGAAATCCAGCATCGACTCTTCCATGGCCGACTTGTCGCCGGTCTTATCGAGCCAGGCCGGGTCGACATAGACGTGGCAGGTGGCGCAGGCGCAGGCCCCGCCGCAGTCCGCGTCGATGCCCGGCACGTTGTTCTTCACGGCGCCTTCCATGACGGTCAGGCCTGGCTTCACGTCGAGGACATGTTCGGCGCCGTCGTGTTCGATGTAGGTGATCTTGGCCATCTGTTTCCCATTACCCCTGGAAGGCTGTCTCTATAGGGCGGCCTAAGCCGCCACCTCTTTCATGGACACCGTAAGATCGGCGAGCTTGTCGGCGCTCACCGGTGTGCGTTTGGCGATCAGCTGCTTGCCGGCCATGAATTCGGGCGGCGCGTTGACCGCCTCGACGGCCTGCAGCAGGTCACCCTTCAGATGGAAGACCGCGAACTTGGCGGCGGCGACATCGCCGCGCACCACCTGGCGGTCCGCCTCGAACGGCAGGCCGGCGATCTGCAGCTTCAGATCATACTGGTCGGACCAGAACCACGGCACCTCGGGCGCGGGACCCGGACGTCCAAGAATCGCCGAAGCAGCCTGCTTGGCCTGCTCCAGGGCGTTGGGGACGGATTCCAGGCGGAACTGGCGCTCATAGAGCGGGAGCGGACGATGGGTGACGTCGCCGATCGCGAAGATCGACGGATCCTCGGTGCGCGCTTCCAGGTCGACAACCACGCCATTGGCGGTCGCCAGGCCCGCATCCTTGGCCAGTTCGTCGTTGGGAACCGCGCCGACGCCGACCAGGGCGACATCGCAGGCGATGACGCGGCCATCCGAAAACTTCACGCCGGTGACGTGGCCGTTCTCGCCCTCGAAGCCGGCGACACCGGCGTTCAGCTCGAACACGACGCCATGCTTGCTGTGATAGTCTTGGAAGAAGAGCGACAGGGTCTCGCAGGCGACCCGGGCCAGCACGCGGCTTTCACGCTCGATGACCATGGCGTGGCTGCCCAGCGCCCGGGCCGAGGCGGCCGCCTCCAGGCCGACATAGCCGCCGCCGATCACGGCCAGCCGCTTGCCCGGTCCCAGGGCGTGCTTGAGCCGTTCAGCGTCGGCCGCCGTACGCAGGGACAGGACACCGGCGAGGTCGGAACCCGGTATCGGCAGCTCACGGGCGCGAGCGCCCGTGGCCAGAATGAGGAAGTCGTAGGCGATGACCTCCCCCGACGCGAGGGTCACCGTCTTTTCGGAACGGTTGATCCGCTCGGCCACGCCTTCGAGGCGCAGGGAGACGTTGTTCTCGGCGTACCATTCGGCCGGCTTGAGGGCCAAGGAGTCGGCGTCGGCCTCGCCCTTCAGCCACGCCTTCGACAGCGGTGGGCGCTGATAGGGCAGCAACGGCTCGTCGCCGATCAGCACAATGCGGCCCTGGTGACCATATTGACGCAGGAACGCCGCGGCCGAGCCGCCGGCATGGCCGGCGCCGACGATGACGACGCACGCGTTCTGATTGGCTTCAGCGCTCAATGACGCCCTCCCTTTCGTCAAAAATGACGCCGGCGTCACCTATTGGCAAGCGCCTTCGACAAAGGCGGATATAGAATGGGGCGGCTCGTTTCCGAAGCCGCCCCATTCTTGTCTTCTCGGGGAGCCCGTCAGACGACGCGCTCGACCATCATCTTCTTGATCTCGGCGATGGCCTTGGCCGGGTTCAGACCCTTCGGGCAGACCTGGGCGCAGTTCATGATCGTGTGGCAGCGATAGAGCTTGAACGGGTCTTCGAGCTGGTCGAGGCGGTCGCCGGTCGCTTCGTCGCGGCTGTCTATCAGCCAGCGATAGGCGTGCAGCAGGGCCGCCGGTCCCAGGTACTTGTCGCCGTTCCACCAGTAGCTGGGGCACGAGGTCGAGCAGCAGGCGCAGAGGATGCACTCGTAGAGACCGTCGAGCT
The DNA here is from genome assembly GCF_058802865.1 of Caulobacter sp. GW822-FHT01G02. Lineage (NCBI taxonomy): Bacteria > Pseudomonadati > Pseudomonadota > Alphaproteobacteria > Caulobacterales > Caulobacteraceae > Caulobacter > Caulobacter sp. GW822-FHT01G02. The sequence goes on along the minus strand of NZ_JBXAON010000013.1, from coordinate 69,941 downwards.
TCTCGCGGTCTTCCGGCGACTGCTTCCACTCGGTCTGCGGCTCGGGCGTGTCGGTGTGCAGCCAGGGCTCGACCGAGGCGTACTGGGCGTAGAATAGCGTCAGGTCCGGGATCAGGTCCTTGACCACCGGCATGTGCGGCAGCGGGCTGATCTGCACGGCCTTGCCCGGCACCTCGGCCCAGCCGTGGGTGCAGGCCAGGGTATTGCGGCCGCCGATGTTCATCGAGCACGACCCACAGACACCCTCCCGGCACGACCGGCGGAAGGCCAGGGTCGGATCGATGGTGTTCTTGATATACAGCAGGGCGTCCAGGACCATCGGGCCCACGGTGTCGACGTCGACGTCGTAGGTGTCCCAGCGCGGATTGCCGCCCGCTTCCGGATCGTAGCGGTAGATCTTGAAGGTCTTGACCTTCTTGGCGCCGGCCGGCGCGGGCCAGTGCTTGCCCGACTTGACCTGCGAGTTCTTGGGGAGTGCGAGTTCGACCATCGTACCCTCAGTAGACCCGTTGCTTCGGCGGGATGTAGGCAATGTCGTCCGACATCGTGTAGCTGTGCACCGGACGGTAATCGATCTTCACCTTGCCGGTCTCGACATCGAGCCAGGCCAGGGTGTGCTTCATCCATTCGGCGTCATCGCGGCTCGAGAAGTCCTCGCGTGCGTGAGCGCCGCGGCTTTCGGTGCGGTTGACCGCGCCGGCCACGGTCACGACCGCTTGGCCGATCAGGTTGTCGAACTCCAGGGTCTCCATCAGGTCGGTGTTCCACACCAGACCGCGATCGCTGACCTTGATGTCCTTGGCCTTGTCCCAGACCGTCGCCAGGCGCTGAGCGCCGCCGACCAGGGTTTCGCCCGTGCGGAACACCGCAGCGTCTTCCTGCATGGCCTTCTGCATCTCGAGACGCAGGGCGGCCGTGCCTTGGGTCCCGCTGGCGTTGCGATAGCGGTCAAAGCGGGCCAGGTGGCCGTCGGTCCAGGCGTCCTTCAGTTCCGGCTGCTTGGCGCCGGGGGTCAGGACCTCGGCGCAGCGCAGGGCCGCGGCGCGACCGAAGACCACCAGGTCGATCAGCGAGTTGGAGCCCAGGCGGTTGGCGCCGTGGACCGACACGCAGGCGGCCTCGCCCACGGCCATCAGGCCCGGGATCACCTGGTCGGGATTGTCGCCCGACTTGGTGACGACCTCGCCGTGATAGTTCGTCGGGATGCCGCCCATGTTGTAGTGGACGGTCGGCAGCACCGGGATCGGCGCCTTGGTGACGTCTACGCCGGCGAAGACCTTGGCGGTCTCGGAGATGCCGGGCAGGCGCTCGTGCAGGATCTTCGGATCCAGGTGATCCAGGTGCAGGAAGATATGGTCCTTGTTCGGACCGACGCCGCGGCCTTCGCGGATCTCGATGGTCATCGCGCGGCTGACCATGTCGCGGGGCGCCAGGTCCTTCACCGACGGGGCGTAGCGCTCCATGAAGCGCTCGCCTTCCGAGTTGGTCAGGTAGCCGCCTTCGCCGCGAGCGCCTTCCGTGATCAGGCAACCGGCGCCGTAGATGCCAGTCGGGTGGAACTGCACGAATTCCATGTCCTGCAGCGGCAGGCCGGCGCGCAACGCCATGGCGTTGCCGTCGCCCGTGCAGGTGTGGGCCGAGGTGGCCGAGAAGTAGGCGCGGCCGTAACCGCCCGTGGCCAGGATCACCGTCTGGGCCTGGAAGCGGTGCAGGGTGCCGTCGTCGAGCTTCCAGGCGGTGACACCGCGGCAGACGCCGTCGTCCATGATCAGGTCGAGGGCGAAGTACTCGATGAAGAACTCGGTGTCGTGGGCCAGCGACTGGCCGTACATCGTGTGCAGCATGGCGTGACCGGTGCGGTCGGCCGCCGCGCAGGTGCGCTGGATCGGGCCTTCGCCATAGTTCTTGGTCATGCCGCCAAAGGCGCGCTGATAGATCTTGCCCTCGGCCGTGCGCGAGAAGGGCACGCCCCAGTGCTCCAACTCGTAGACGGCGGCCGGCGCGTTGCGGGTCAGGTATTCGATGGCGTCCTGGTCGCCCAGCCAGTCCGACCCCTTGACGGTGTCGTACATGTGCCAGCGCCAGTCATCCTGGCCCATATTGCCCAGCGAGGCCGAGATGCCGCCCTGCGCCGCCACGGTGTGGCTGCGGGTCGGGAACACCTTGGTGACGCAGGCGGTCTTCAGGCCGGCCTGCGCGGCGCCCAAGGCGGCGCGGAGACCTGAACCGCCGGCGCCGACGACGACGACGTCGAACTTGTGGTCGATGAACTTGTAGGCCGACATCAATGGGCTCCGGTCACGGTCATGGCCACCTTGAGGATCGAGAAGACCCCCACGGCGCCGGCCAGCACGCAGACGAACAGATTGCCGATCACCAGGGCCGACTTGCTCGTGAAGCGGTGGATGTAGTCTTCGATCACCACCTGGACCGTGTTCGACAGGTGGATCAGGGCCGAGATCAGCAGCAGGCTCAGCAACACGGCGTTGACCGGCTGGCCGACCCAGGCGGCGGCGGTGTGCTGGTCGGCGCCGACCAGCTTCAGGGCCGCGAACACGCCCCAGACGCTCAGCGGCGCCAGGGCCAGGCCAGAGACGCGCTCGGTGATGAAGTGGCTGACGCCGTGACGCGAGGCGCCCAGGCCGCGGGCCCGCGACAACGGGGTGCGGAATTGAATGGGCTGGAAGAGGTCGTTCTTGCTCATGATTCAGAACGCTCCGTTCGCGCCGGCGATGACCCAGGTGACGATCGTCGCCACGACCGCAAAGGCGATCGCCATGGCGCCGGTCATGTCGGCGATGCGCGGAGCGAAGCCCTTGCCGGTGTCCCAGAAGGTCTGGCGGATCGTGTAGGCGATGTTGAAGAACACGGCGAAGGTCTCGCCCAGTAACACCAGCTTGCCGATCGGCGAGCCCAGCACGCCGAGGAAGCCCGCATAGACGTCCGGACCAGCGGCCAGGGCGGCGGCCCAGGCGGCCAGGATCACGGCGCCGACCCACAGACCAACGATGCAGCCGCGGTGCAGGATCGAGCAGGCCATGGTGATATGCCAACGCCACACCTGCAGGTGCGGCGACATCGGGCGCTCAGGCAGCCCCCGGCTCGTGTCGGTCATGAGAGGTCCAACCCCAGTAGCCTTTGTGCGTTGCGGGATGCTTTTAAGCGCGAGGGCGGGGGTGTCAATTAAGCGGCGCTTGTTGAGAAACGTTCTCAATCCAGATCCGGGTGGGTTAAGGAACCTCCAAGGCCAAGGTTGCGTTACCGTCTGTCGCTTTAGGGAGGGGAGCAAGGCGTGCGCATGACGGGTCCGATCGATTTCGGCGAGATTTTCGATCGCATTCCCTCGCCCTACATGCTGCTGGACCGTGACTTTCGATATGTCGCTGCCAATAGCGCCTATCTGCGCACCTTGCAGCGCGGTTGGGACGAACTGGAAGGGCGCAACATCTTCGACGCCTTCCCCTCGGAAGGCGAGACGCGAGCCCAGCTCGAAGCCTCCCTGGCCCACGCCCGCGACCGCGGCGAAGTGACCGAGCTGCCGCTGATCCACTACGCGATCGAACGACCGGCCCATCTGGGCGGCGGCTTCGAGGACCGGCTCTGGAGCGCCACCCACACGCCGATCCCCGACGAGACCGGCGCGACCCGCTACATTCTACAGCACACCCAGGACGTCACCGCGATCCAGCGCCTCAAGGACGCGGCCTTCGGCGCGCGATCCACGACCATGCTGAGCGACGAAGTTCTTCGGCGGGCCGAAGCCGTGCAATCCCAGAGCCGGCAGCTCCGCAATCTCTTCATGCAGGCGCCCAGCTTCATGGCGGTGCTGCGCGGCCCAGATCACGTCTTCGACCTCGCCAACAACGCCTACGCCCAGCTGATCGGTCACCGAGAGGTTACCGGCCTGCCGGTGCGAACCGCGCTTCCGGAGATCGTCGACCAAGGCGTCATCAATCTGCTGGATCAGGTCTTGGCGACCCGCGAGGCGTTCGTCGGCCGACGCGTGAAGATCGCCCTGCAGCGCAACCCCGACGCGGCGTTGGAAGAGCGCTATCTCGACTTCGTCTACCAGCCGATCATCGAGGCGGACGGGACGGCCTCGGGCGTCTTCGTCGAGGGCGTGGACATGACGGATCAAGTCCAGGCGGACGAACGCCAGCGCCTGCTGCTGGACGAGCTGAACCACCGCGTGAAGAATACCTTGGCCACGGTCCAGGCCATCGCCCAGCAGACCCTGCGCGGCGCCACGACGCCCGAGGACTTCGCCGCCGCGTTCGAAGCCAGGCTGCTGGCCCTATCTCAGACGCACAACGCCCTGACCGACAGCCAGTGGGCCGGCGCGGGACTACGCCAGCTCCTGATCCAGGAACTCGGACCCTATGGCCCGGAGCGCATCGTCATGGACGGCCCGAATGTCCACCTGCCGGCGCGCGTTGCCCTGTCGCTGGGGATGGTGTTCCACGAGCTGGCCACCAACGCCGCCAAGTACGGGTCCCTGTCGAACGCCGGCCGACTGGCGCTGGCCTGGTCGGTGCGCGATGACGAGCGTCTCGTCTTTGACTGGCGCGAGCTCGACGGCCCGCCAGCTCGTCAGCCCACCCGACGCGGGTTCGGCTCACGTCTGATCGAGCGCAGCATTACCGGCGAACTCCGCGGCGCGATCGCGGCCGACTACAGCCCGGCCGGCCTATTCGTCCGGTTCGACGTGCCGCTTGCGCGGGACTTCGGCTAATTCCCCGGATCCGCGGTCCCGCTAAGCCTTGAACACCGTCAAGGCCAGGTGCTGCAGCAGCATGATGGTCTTGGCGTCACGGATGCGACCGTCGGCGATCATCGCCAGGGCCTCGTCGATGGTCGGCTCCAGAACCTCGATGTCCTCACCCTCGTCAGGATGGCCGCCGCCGTCGCCGATCCGCATGGCCGCATCGTACTCGGCGACGAAGAAGTGCAGAATCTCGGTCACCGAGCCCGGGCTCATGAAGGCCTCGAACACCTTGCGCACGTCGCCCAGGCGGTAGCCCAGCTCCTCCTCGACCTCCGCGCGGATGCGAACCTCCGGCTCGGCGTTGTCCAGCAGGCCGGCCGCCGCCTCGATCAGCAGATCGTCATAGCCATTGACGAAGGCCGGCCAGCGGAACTGCCGGACCAGCAGCACCGTCCGGCTTTTCAGATTGTAGGGCAACAGCACCGCCCCATTGCCCCGGTCGTAGTGCTCGCGATGCTGGGTTTGCCAGGTCCCGTCCCGCCGCTTCCAGTCGAAGGTGGTCGTCTTCAGGACGTACCAGTTGTCGGACAGCAGCTTGGTCTCGCGGACGCGGACCCGATCCTTGACGCTCATGATATTCTCCTAGTCCCGCACCCGCGCCACATAGTCGGCCGAACGCATTTCCTGCAGGCGCGAGACCGTGCGCTCGAACTCGAAGGATCCATCGCCTTCGGGGTAGAGCTGTTCCGGCTCGGCGTCGGCCAGGGCCACCAGCTTGGCGTCGGCTTCGTAGAGCGCGTCGATCAGCGTGTTGAACCGCTTGGCCGCGTCACGCCGGGCGGGGGTCAGGCGCGGCACGTCTTCCAGGAAGAGGGTGTGGAACCGCTCAGCGACGGCCAGGTAGTCCTGCGGCCCCAGGGCCTGCTGGCACAGGCTGGCGAAGGACGAGCGCAGCATGCCGCCGGCGGCGCGGGGCAGGCGCATCTTGCGGCCCAGCACCTCCAGCGTCGCGCCGGTCTCGGCCGCGCCATCCAGCATGTCGGTCCACAGCTGCTCGAACTCGGCCTGGCTCTCCTTGTCGTTCGGCGCCAGCCAGGTGCGGGCCGCGCGCAGACGATCCAGGCGGAAGTCGACCGGCCCGCGCACGGCCACGACGTCCATGGCGCTCTTAAGCATGTCGATGAAGGGGACGAAGAGCTGACGGTTGAGGCCGTCCTTGTAGAGGTCGTCCGGCGGCCGGTTCGAGGTGGCCACCAGGGTTACGCCCCGCGCGAACAGGGCCTCGAACAGCCGCCCCAGGATCATGGCGTCGGCGATGTCGGTGACCTGCAGCTCGTCGAAGCAGAGCAGGCGAGCGTTCGTGGCGATCAGCTCGGCGGTCGGGGCGATCGGATCATCGCCCCTGGACTGACCGAACCGCGCCTTGCGCGCCGCGGCATCGCCCTTGCGCCACGCGTCGATGTCGGCGTGGACCTCGGCCATGAAGGCGTGGAAGTGGATGCGGCGCTTCTTGTTGATCGGCGCGCTGTCGAAGAACAGGTCCATCAGCATGGACTTCCCGCGCCCGACCGGACCCCACAGATAGACGCCGCGCTGGCTCTTGGGCTTGCGGCCGAACAGCGAGAAGCCGGGCTCGCCGGCGTTGTCGAGATCGGCTTCCAGCCGGGACAGGGCGTCCACGGCGGCGGCCTGGGCCACGTCGGGCCGGATCTCGCCCAGAGTCAGGCGCTCGCGATAGGCGGTGCGAAGAGAAGTCGGCATCGGGGACTGCGGTTAGCGCGTGAGCGCCTCGAGGGGAAGCCCGCCCATGCGTCATCCGCCGGCTGACAGCCTCGTCGACGCGACCTAGACTCCCGGCATGGTTCATGTTCCGGCCTTCGGGGTGGTCGGGGCGCGACAGACGCCCGAGCCCCACATCGTCGATACTCTGATCGCCGAGCGCGCGCCGCGCCTGACGGGGTCCCCGATCTGGCCGCTGGTTCGGCCGGTCGTTTATCGGATGCTGGACTACCGCAAGGCCCGGCGGATGGCGCAGAGGATCTGTCAGCTGGACGGCCGCGCGGCGCTGGACCACGTCTCCGACCTGCTGGCCCTGCGGGTCGAGGTCGCGGGCCTCTCGAACCTGCCCGCCGCCGGCCGCTGCGTGATCGTCGCCAACCATCCGACCGGCATCGGCGACGGCGTCGCGGTCTATGACGCCGTCAAGGCCCGGCGGCCCGACGTGTTGTTCTACGCCAACGCCGACGCCCACCGCGTCTGCCGCCGGTTCGACGAGGTGCTGATCCCCGTCGAATGGGTCGAGGAAAAGCGCAGCCGCGAGCGGATGCGCCTGACCCTGTCGATGACCCGCGACGCGATGGAGGCCGAGCGCGCCTTGATGATCTTCCCGGCCGGACGCTTGGCGGTGAAGGACGCAGACGGCCGCCTGACCGACCCGCCCTGGATGGCCTCCGCCGTTTCGATCGCCCGCAAGTACGGCGCGCCAATCGTGCCTATGCACCTGGCCGGCCCCTGGTCGACCCTGTTCCACCTGTTCGACAAACGCTGGAAAGAGCTGCGCGACATCACTTTGTTCCATGAGTTGCTGAACAAGAAGGGCCGTCGCTTTTCGCTGATCGTCGGGGCGCAGGTTGATCCGCAGGCCTTGCCCGGCGACGCGACAGAAGCCACGGAAGTCCTGAAGCGCTATGTGGAGCGCATGTTGCCGACCGATCCGACGAGCCGCCTGACGTGACCGCCCTTTTTCTCGCCGACGAGGCCGCCACTCAGGACCTGGGCCGAGCGCTGGCCGCGTCCCTGCGCCCGGGCGACGCCGTGTGCCTGACCGGTCCTCTGGGCGCGGGGAAGTCGACCCTGGCCCGGGCCCTCATCAGGGCCCTGACGACGCCGGATGAGGAGGTGCCCAGCCCGACCTTCACGCTGGTGCAGTTCTACGAAACAGCCGGCTTCCCCCTGGCCCACTTTGATCTCTATCGCCTGTCGAACCCCGACGAGGCCTATGAGATCGGGCTGGACGAAGCCCTGGACGGCGGCGTCGCCCTGATCGAATGGCCCCAACGGCTCGAAGGACGTTTGCCCGCGACTCGGCTCGATATAGACATCGCCCTCGACGGCGACGCGCGGCGCGCCGTCATCACACGGCACGGCGATTTCGAGGGACGTGATCTTGAGTTCTGAGAGAGAAGTGGCGAAGGCCGCGTTCCTGGAAACCCACGGCTTCGGCGACGTCCGCCGAGAGAGCCTGGGCGGCGACGCCTCGACGCGGTCTTATGAGCGCCTGCACCGCGCCAAGGGGGACGAGAGCGAGAGCTTCATCTTCATGGACCAGCCGCCAGCGCTGGAAAGCGTCGTCTGCCCACCGGGCGCGACGGACGCCGAGCGCCTGGCCCTGGGCTACAACGCCGCCGCGCGCCTGGCCGCCGGCTCGGTCGCCGCCTTCGTCGCCACCGCCGACTATCTGCGCCAGCGCGGTCTCTCGGCCCCGCGCATCTTCGCCTATGACGTCGCACAGGGGCTGGCGGTCCTGGAAGATTTGGGCGACGGCCTCTACGCCACCCTGATCGCGGAAGGCCAGGATGAGCGCCCGCTGTACGAGGCCGCCGTCGACCTGCAGGTGGCCCTGCACGCCGAGACGCCTCCGGACGTTCTGGCAGTCGACGACGTCCGCTGGCCGCTGCTGACCTACGACACCCTGGCCCTGAAATACGCTACCGACACCTTCCTGGAATGGTGGCCCCAGTTCGCCGGCCTTCCTGCCTTCAGCCGCGAGGCCGTCGCCGCGTGGGACGCGCTGTGGGCGCCCGTCTGGGTGCGCGGCGAGGCCGGGGCCAGCGTCTTCACCCATCGCGACTACCATGCCCAGAACCTGCTGTGGCTGCCCGAGCGCGACGGCGTCGCCCGCGTCGGCCTGCTGGATTTCCAGGACGCCCTGCGCGCCCACCCCGCCTGGGACCTGACCCACCTGCTGCAGGACGCCCGCCGCGACGTGTCGCCGGAACTGGAAGCGGCCATGCTGGACCGCTATCTCGCCGCCCGACCGAGCGTCGATCGCGAGGCCTTCATCGCCGACTACCGCGCCCTCGCCGCCTCGAACGCCGCCCGCATCCTGGGCCGGGTCTTCGCCCGCCAGGCCCTGCTGGGTCGCCGCCAGTACGAGGCCTTCATGCCGCGCACCTGGCGCTACCTGGAGCGGAACCTGAGCGATCCGGTGATGAGCGCTCTCAAGGCCTGGTTCGATCGCTACGTTCCCGCCGAGGCCCGCCGATGAGTGGCCCCAAGGTCGCGATGGTGCTGGCCGCCGGCCTGGGCACCCGCATGCGCCCGCTGACCAACGACCGGCCCAAGGCCCTGGTCGAGGTCGCCGGCAAGGCGCTGATCGACCACATGCTGGATCGCCTGGCCGCCGCCGGGGTCGAGACCGCCGTGGTCAATGTCCACTACTTCGCCGATCTGGTCGAAGCTCACCTCAAGGCTCGCCAAGCCAAGGGGCTTGGCCCGAAAATCGTCATCTCCGACGAGCGGCCTCAGGCCCTGGAGACGGGCGGCGGTGTCAAGCACGCCCTGCCACTGCTGGGTGAGGGTCCGGTCTTCGTGGCCAATATCGACTCCGTCTGGATCGAGCACGCCGGTCCGGCCATCGACGCCGTGGCCGCCGCCTGGAACCCTGAGACGATGGACGTTTGCCTTATGCTGGCCTCGACTAGCGGTTCACTCGGCTTCCACGATAGCGGCGACGTGTTCCTCGAAGACGGCGTCGTGCGCTTCAAGGATTCCGGCGAGATCGCGCCGCTGGTCTATGTCGGCGTCCATATCTGCAAGCCGGCCATCACCGCCGACGGGCCGGAAGGTCCGTTCTCCCTGCTGCCGCTGTGGAAACGTCTGGCCGCCGACCACCGCGTCCACGGCGTCGCGCCTGATGGCCTGTGGATGCACGTCGGCGATCCCGACGCCAAGCTGGCGGCCGAGGCCAAGCTCTCCCAAGACAGTATGGCCGAGGGATGAGCGGACCGGCCCCCTTCTTTGAAAGACCGGGGCCGCGCTGGTTCTCGATCCCCGCCCATCGGCCGTTCGTCGATGATCTGGCGCGCGGCCTGCTGAACACGCTGGAACCGCTGGGCCCCGAGGCCCTGCCCCGCGCCACGGTCCTAACCCCGACCCGGCGCGGCGCCCGCGCCCTGGCCGACGCCTTCCTGGCGGTCGGCGGCGGTCGGGCGCTGCTGCTGCCGCAGATCCGGCCGCTGGGCGACTTGGATGAAGGCGAGCCGCCCTTCGAGCCCGGTGAGCTGTCCCTCGACTTCCCGCCCGCCATCTCGTCGCGCCGTCGTCGATTCGAGCTGGCGCGGCTGGTGATCGACCATGGCGACAAGCTGTCGTTCAAGCCCGGCCCGGTCCAGGCCCTGGAACTGGCCAAGGCCCTGTCCGACTTCCTCGACAGCTGTCAGATCGAGGAGGTTCCGTTCGCCGACAAGCTGGACGGCCTGGCCGAGGGCGACCTGGCCCAGCACTGGCAGGTCTCGGCCCGCTTCCTGAAGGGCGTGCTGACCGCGTGGCCGCAGCGGCTGGAGGCGCTGGGCCTGATCGACGTCTCCGAGCGCCGGGTGAAGCTGCTGCGGGCCTTGGAAAGACAATGGGCCGAGAATCCGCCGACCGAGGTGCTGGTCGCCGCCGGCTCGACCGGCACCGCGCCCGCCACCGCCGACCTGCTGCGCGTCATCGCCGCCGCGCCGAAGGGCGCCGTGGTGCTGCCAGGCCTCGACGAGGACCTGGCCGACAGCGCCTGGACCCAGATCGAGGGCTCCCAGGGCGAGCAGCATCCGCAAGGCGCGATGAAGCGCCTTCTGGACCGCGCCGGCGTCGCGCGTTCGGATGTCCGCGCCTGGGTTCCCGATGTCGACAGTCGCGGCCGCTGGCGGCGGCGGATCGTCAACGAGGCCCTGCGTCCAGCCGAGGCCACCGCCGACTGGCTGGCCCAGATCGCCGCCCTGCGCGCCGAGGCCCCGGACCTCGACCCCGTCGCCGAGGGCCTGACCGGCTTCTCGGTCATCGCCGCGCGCGCCGAGGAGGAGGCCGCCGGCGCCTGCGCCTTGCTGCTGCGCGAGGCGCTGGAGACGCCGGACAAGACCGCCGCCCTCGTCACGCCCGACCAGACCCTGGCCCGCCGGGTGATGACCCGCCTGCAACGCTGGGGCGTGATCCCCGACAGCTCGGCCGGCGCGCCTCTGGCCGCAGCCGGCTCGGCGATCCTGGCCCTGCACTTGGCGCGGCTGGTCGAGGAGCCACTGAACCCGGTCCGCCTGTTGGCCTTCGCCAAGCACCCCCTGGTTCTGGGCGAGGACGAGGCGCCCGCCGCCGCAATGCTGGAACGTAAGGGCCTGCGCGGCGCCGCGCCCAGTTCGGCCGAGGTGCTGCGCGCCCGGCTGAGGGACGCGCCCGACGCCCTGGCCCTGTGCGATCGCGTCCTGGCTGCCGTCGACCACGCCGCAGGGCCCTATGCGGACGGCTTCGCTCCGCCTTGCCGGGCCGCCCAGGCCCTGGTCGAGGCGCTGGAAGGCCTGATCGCGCCGCACCGTCTTTGGGCCGGCGGCGCGGGCGAGTGCCTGGGCGCCCTGATGGCCGCCCTGATCCAGGACGGCGAGCCCCTGCCCGACGCCTCGCCCCAGGCCTTCGCCGACATTCTCGACCGACTGGTCAACGAGGAGACCGTCCGCGTCGGCGGCGCCACCCATCCGCGTCTGCGGATCCTGGGCGCTATCGAGGCCCGCCTGGTTCGCGCCGACCGCCTGGTGCTGGCCGGGCTGGAGGAGGGCGTCTGGCCGCAAGGCGCGCCGATCGATCCGTTCCTGTCGCGCCCCATGCGGAGCCGGCTCGGCCTGCCGCCGCCAGAACGCAAGATCGGCCTGACGGCCCACGACTTCGCACAGGCCGCCAGCGCGCCGGACGTTGTGCTGGTCCACTGCGAGCGACGCGGCGGCGCGCCGGCCGTCGAGTCGCGCTGGCTGTGGCGGCTGAAGACCCTGGCCGCCGGCGCGGGGCTGTCTCTGCCCCGCCGCGACGACGTGCTGGACTGGGTCCGGGCCCTCGACGCGCCCGCCCCCTACGCGCCGATTGGCCGCCCAGCCCCGACGCCGCCCGTCGAGGACCGCCCACGCAAGATGGCCGTCACCCGCGTCGAGGCCCTGACCCGCGACCCTTACGCCGTCTGGGCCCGCGACATCCTCAAGCTCTATCCGCTGGAACGCCCCGACGAGCCGGTCGAGGCCCGCGCCCGGGGCACCGCCATCCACGCGGCCTTCGAGAAATTCGCCGAGACCTATCCCGACGCCGTGCCCCTCGAGGCCGCCGGCGTGTTCGAACGCTTCTATATCGACGCTTTGGTCGCGGCGGGCATGCCGCCCACCGCCTTGACCCGCGAGAAGGCCCTGGCCCGCGAGGCCGCCCTGTGGGTCGCCGACTGGGAGCGTCATCGCCGCGTCACGGCGCGCAAGGTCGTGGTCGAGGCGGCGGGCGAGCTGTCGCTCAGCATCAACGGCCGCCCCTTCACCCTGACCGCCAAGGCCGACCGGATCGAGCCGACCGCCGACGGGACCGCCCACATCCTCGACTACAAGACCGGCGCCGCCCCGTCACAGAAGCAGGTCGACACCGGCTTTTCGCCGCAGCTGACCCTGACGGCGGCGATCCTGATGCACGGCGGGTTCCCGGACCTGGGCAGCCCCACGCCGGGCGACCTGACCTATGTCCGCGTCACGGGCCGCCGCCCCGCCGGCGAGGAGCAGGTCCGCGCCCTGGCCGGCGAGGAGAGCGCCGCCGCCGCCGCCAAGGCGCTGGAGGGTCTCTCCACGCTGATCGCCCGTTATGACGATCCGGCCGAGCCCTACCGCTCGCGGGTCGCCCCGCAGTTCGTCAAGGAGCATCCCGGCGACTACGCCCACCTGGCGCGGGTGTTCGAATGGTCGACCAGCGGCGACGACGGGGACGGCGAATGAGCGCGCCCGATCATCAGCGCATCGCGGCCGATCCGACGATCTCGGCCTTCGTCACCGCCAATGCCGGCTCGGGCAAGACCAAGACCCTGATCGACCGCGTCGCGCGCCTGCTGCTGGCTGGGGTCGAACCCCAGGCGATCCTGTGCGTGACCTACACCAAGGCCGCCGCCGCCGAGATGCAGCGCCGCCTGTTCGAGCGGCTGGGCAAGTGGTCGGTGACCAGCGACGCCGACCTGCGGGCCGAGCTGATCAAGCTCGTGGGCGAAACGGACGCCGCTTACGACGCCAAGGGCCTGTCCGACGCCCGCGCCCTGTTCGCCAAGGCGCTGGAAACGCCGGGCGGCCTGAAGATTCAGACGATTCACGCCTTCTGCGAAAAGCTGCTGCGGCGCTTCCCTCTGGAGGCCGGGGTCTCGCCAGGCTTCACGGTGATGGACGATCAGGCCGGCGCCGCCATCGCCCGCGCCGCGCGCCGCGCCACGGCCCAATGGGTCGATACGCATGAAGACGCATTCTCGGAGGCCTATGCCCGCTTCTCCGTGGCGCTGGACTTCCAGAGCTTCGAGAACATGTTCGCGGGCTTCGAGGTCCGACGCGACCAGATCATGGCCTATGTGGCGCGATGCGGCGGGCTGTCCGAAGCCGTGGCCGATGCCTGGGAGCGCTGCGGTTTTGCTACGCCGACCTCGGCCGGCGACCTCGCGGCCCAGGCCATGGCGCGGCTGGATCTCGGCGCCTGGCGGGCGGCGGCCACGGTGCTCTTCGATGGCGGCGGCAAGCAGGACGCCAAGTACGCGGAAGGCCTGGCCGCCGTGGCCCGCGATCCGGACGCCACGCTGGATCTTGCCCTCCGCGCCCTGTTCACCGAGGGCGGCGAGGGCGCGCCGGCGACCTGGCCGGGCAAGACCTCGGGCCTGAAGAGCCGCGAGGACCTTCGGGAGGCCCTGCTGCTGGACCAGGCCAAGCTGGAGGCCGCCCGCGAACGGGTCCGCGCCGCCAAGGTGGCCGAGGACACCGCCGACGCCCTGCGGCTGGCGGTGCTTTACGTGACCTCGCACCGGATCGAGAAGGACGCCCGCGGCGCGCTGGACTTCACCGACCTGATCGACAAGACCCGCGTGCTGCTGACCGAGAAGGTCGAAGCCGCCTGGGTGCTCTACAAGCTGGACGGCGGCATCGATCACATCCTGCTGGATGAGGCCCAGGACACCGCGCCGGAGCAGTGGGAGATCCTCAGCGCCCTGACCGCCGACTTCTTCGTCGGCGAAACCTCCGAGGGCTGGAGCGGCCGCCGGGCCGAGCGGACCCTGTTCGTGGTCGGCGACGAGAAGCAGTCGATCTATTCGTTCCAGGGCGCCGATCCGACGCGGCTTCTGGAGGAGACGCAAGGCTACATCACTCGCATCGAAGCGGTCGGCGCGGTCGGCAAGGGCGTGCCGCTGACGGTGTCATACCGCTCGACCCGCGAGGTGCTGAGCTTCGTCGACGCGCTGTTCTCCGACCCCGAGACCCGCGAGGGCGTGCCCCCGCCGGTCGGCCAGGACCTCGTCCGCCACGAGCTGTTCCGTCACGGCCATCCTGGCTGCGTCGACCTGTGGCCCCTGACCCGTGAGCTTCCCGGCGAGGAGCGCGAGGCCTGGGAGGTGCCGGTCGACTCGGAAGGCGAGCGTAGCGCCAACCGCCGCCTGGCCGAGGCCATCGCGGCCGAGACGAAAGCGATCCTGGAGCGCGGCGATGCCGTGTTCGACAAGGAGATCGGCCGCCACCGCGCCGCCCACGCCGGCGATATCCTCGTCCTGGTCCGTCGCCGCAAGGTGCTGTTCGAGGAGATCATCCGGGCCCTGAAGCGGCGCGGCGTGCCGGTGGCCGGGGCCGACCGGCTGTCGCTGTCCAGCCACATCGCCTTCGAGGATCTGCTGGCGCTGGGGCGATTCATCCTGTTCCCGGACGACGACCTGACCCTGGCGGCGCTGCTCAAGTCGCCCTTCTGCGGCCTGACCGACGAGGACGTCTACGCCCTGGCCAAGGGCCGCCGGGCCACCCTGTGGGCCGAACTGCGCCGCCGGGCCGAGGAACGTCCGGAATGGACCACGGCGCGGACCGTGCTGGACTGGGCGCTTACGGAAGGCCGCAAGCGCCAGCCATTCGAGTTCTTCGCCGGCTGGCTGGGCCTAGCCGACGCCAGCGGCCGCTCGCACCGGGCCAAGGTGCTGACCCGTCTGGGCGCCGAGGCCGAAGAGGCGCTCGACGAATTCCTGGCCCAGGTGATGGAGGCCGAACAGCGCGGCGTGCGCGACCTCGAGGCCCTGGTCGCCGACTTCGCGGCGCTGGACATCGTGGTCAAGCGCGAGATGGAAGGCGCCCGGCGCGAGGTCAGGGTGATGACCGCTCACGGCTCCAAGGGCCTGGAGGCGCCGATCGTCTTCCTGCCCGAGACGACCGTGAAGCGCGGGGCCGGGGGTTCGCCGCTGCTGGTGACCGAGGACGGCGGCCTGCTGTGGTGCGCCAGCGGCAAGGGCGACTGCGACGCCTCGGCCAAGGCCCGCAGGCTGCGCGAGGACAAGGAAAGCCAGGAGGCCCTGCGCCTGCTGTACGTGGCCCTGACCCGCGCCCGAGACCGGCTGATCCTGTGCGGCCGCATCGACGCCCGGACCAAGGACGACAAGGTCGGCGGCTGGTACGCCGCCGCCCGCGCCGCCTTCGGGCATGCCGACATCGCCCCGGAGGTGCGGTCAATTGGTGAGAATGAGACAGCCTTCCTGCGCTTCGGTCCCGATCCGGTCAGCGCCCCGCGCGTGGAGGAGACCATCCGCGATTCAGCGTCCACGCCGGCCTGGATCAAGGTCGAAGCCCCGCCCGAGCCCGCCGCAGCCCGCTACGCCGCGCCGTCGCGGATCGAGGACAACGCCCGTGTCCCGGCTCCCTCGCCGCTGGCCAGGGTCTCTGGCCTGGGCCGCTACCGGCGGGGCGAGATTGTCCACAAGCTGCTGCAGCTGCTGCCCGAGGTCGCGCCGGACCAACGCGCCACCGCCGCCCGACGCCTGCTGACCGCCGAACGCGACCTGACCGACGCGCAGCGTGAGGAGATGGCCCAAGCCGCGTTTGGCGTGCTGGATGATTCGCGGTTCGCCGCCGTGTTCGGCCCCGGCTCCCGCGCCGAGGTCGCCCTGGCCGGGACCAGCGCTCACTTGCCGGAAGGCCTCGCCGTCTCGGGCCGCGTCGACCGGCTGGTGGTCGACGAAAGCCGCGTGCTGGTCGTCGATTACAAGACCAATCGCCCCTCGCCCGACCGGATCGAGGACGCCGATCCGGCCTATCTGGCGCAGATGGCCGTCTATGCCGCCGTGCTGCGAGAGGTGTTCCCCGGCAGAACGGTCGAAGCGGCTTTGGTGTGGACGGACGGCCCCAAACTGATGCCGGTTCCAGAAAAGGTGATGGCCCAGGCGCTGGCGCGGCTGACCTAAGGCCGTTGCCGGACGCGCCCCGTCCTCCTACATCTGCTGCAAGCGCTCGGAACGAATCCGAGCACATTGACCTTATCGCGTCCTCCGCGCCGAATGCGTGACGCCAGACTGGAGCAAGCCATGAGCACCGTTGTGGTGACCGACGCCACCTTCGAATCCGACGTCCTGAAAGCCGGCAAGCCCGTGCTGGTGGACTTCTGGGCCGAGTGGTGCGGTCCGTGTAAGCAGATCGCCCCGGCCCTGGAGCAGATCTCGGAAGAACTGGCCGACGTCGTCACCGTCGCCAAGGTCAATATCGAGGACAGCCCGACGACCCCGTCGCGCTACGGCGTCCGCGGCATTCCGACCATGATGCTGTTCCGCGATGGCCAGATGACCTCGATGAAGGTCGGCGCCATGCCCAAGCAGAAGATCCTGGAATGGCTGAACGAAGCCGGCGTTCAACCGGCCTAAGCGGCTTCACGGCTGAATTGAAGACGCCCGCTCCGGTCTCCGGGGCGGGCGTTTTTCGTGTCGACCTACTTCTTGGGCGTCACGATGAACGGCGAGACCGAGACCGGAGGGGCTTTCTTTTCGGCCTTCGGTTTGCGGACTTCCTTGTTCGATTTCTTCTGACCCTTGGCCATCGGCGGTTCCTGCCAGGACGGGTGCGCTCGCCGAGGATGTCCAGCGGGCCGCGCCGCCCTATCGGCGTGGGCTCAGCCTTACGCTTTTAGGTCGGCCAAGTCTCTGGGCTCATCGCCAGGACCTCGCCAGCCAGGTAGAGCGAGCCGCAGATCAGGACGTGGGGCGTCGGCGCCAGCGTGAGGGCCCGGTCCAGGGCGTCCTCGACCGAGTCGCAGGCGCAGGCCCTCAGGCCGGCCAGCTCGGCGGCGGCGGCCGTATCGGCGGCGCTGGCGGCGGCGGCGCCTTCGAAGGTGACGGTGAAGACCTTGGCCGCCACGCCCCGGAAGGGACCGAAGAAGCCGGCGGCGTCCTTGTTGGCCAGGAGGCCCGAGATCAGCGCCACCGGCCGGCCGTCGCGGGCGGCCAGATCGGCGACGGCGCGGGAGACGGCGCGGCCGGCGTGCGGATTGTGGCCGCCGTCCAGCCAGAGGTCGGCCCCGGCGGCCTTGGCGCGCTCGGCCAGCGGGCCGGCGGTCAGGCGCTGGAAGCGGGCCGGCCAGACCGCGCTTGCGATCCCCCGCCCCATGGCGGCTTCGTCGATGCGCGGATCGGCCAGGGCCAGCAGGGCGGCGACGGCCAGGCCGGCATTGGCGAACTGGTGCTCGCCGGGCAGCGAGGGCGCCGGCAGGTCCAGAAGACGGTCCTGCATCTGGACCAGCAGCCGGCCGCGCTCGTTCCAGGCGTCGAAGTCGCGGCCCATCAGGGTCAGTTCGACGCCGGCCAGGGCGGCCGTGGTCTCCAGCACGTCTTCGGCTTCGCCATGCTGGCGGGCCGAGACAGCCGACGCGTCCGGCTTGATGATCCCGGCCTTTTCGACAGCGATCTTGGCGATGGTGTCGCCCAGGAACTCGCGATGGTCGATGTCCACCGGGGCGATGACGCAGACCGCCGGCCTCTGGATGACGTTGGTGGCGTCCAGTATGCCGCCCAGCCCGACCTCGACGATGCACAGATCGGCCGGGACCTCGGCGAAGGCCACGAAGGCGGCGGCCGTGGTGATCTCGAAGAAGGTGATCGGCAGGCCGGCGTTGGCGGCCTCGACACGGTCCAGCACGTCGGCCAGGTGGTCGTCGGTGATCAGGGTTCCGGCCAGGCGGATCCGTTCGGCGAAGCGCACCAGATGCGGCGAGGTGAAGACGTGGACCTTGAGCCCGGCCGCCTCGGCCATGGCCCGGAGATAGGCGACCGTCGAGCCCTTGCCGTTGGTGCCGGCCACGTGGATCACCGGCGGCAGGCGGTCCTGCGGATCGCCCAGCGCCGCGCAAAGCCGCCGCATCCGGTCCAGCGACAGGTCGATCAGCTTGGGATGCAGCGCCTTGAGCCGCTCGAGCGCGGCGTCGTGGGCGCGGAGATGCTCGGCCAAGGCGGCTAGAGCCTGTCCGCGTGGCGGACGCCGAAACCGCTCACAACTTCGGCCGCCACGCTTTAAGCCGCCTTGCGGTTGCGGCCCATCATCAGGGTGCCCAGGATCGAACCGAGCACCTGCGGCAGGTCCTTGCGGTGGGTGACCCGGTCGACCATGCCCTTCTCGACCAGATATTCCGAACGCTGGAAGCCCGGCGGCAGGGTCTCGCGGATGGTCTGCTCGATGACGCGGGGGCCGGCGAAGCCGATCAGGGCGCCCGGCTCGGCCAGGTGGATGTCTCCCAGCATGGCGTAGGAGGCCGTGACGCCGCCGGTGGTCGGGTCGGTAAGGACCACGACATAGGGCAGGGCCGCGTCCTTCAGCTCGTTGATGGCCAGGGTCGTGCGGGCCATCTGCATCAGCGACAGCGCGCCTTCCTGCATCCGCGCGCCGCCGGCGGCGGTGAAGGCGATCATCGGCACTTCACGCTCAAGCGCGGCCTTGGCGGCGGCGATGAAGCCCTCGCCCGCGGCCATGCCTAGCGAACCGCCCATGAAGGCGAAATCCTGGACCAGCACCACGGCGTCGACGCCGGCGACCTTGCCATAGCCGATGGCCATGGCGTCGGGCTCGCCGGTGGCCTTGCGTGCCGCGGCCAAGCGATCCTTGTAGGGCTTGCCGTCCGAGAAATGCAGCGGATCCTCGGCGACCGACGGGGTCGGCAGGGCCTCGTACTGGCCGTCATCGAACGTGAACTTGAAGCGGGCTTCGGGCCCGATCCGCATGTGGCGACCGGCCGGCGTGACCCACAGGGCGGCCTCCAGGTCGGAGCGGAAGATCATCTCGCCCGTGTCGGGGCACTTGACCCAGAGGTTCTCGGGCGTCTCGCGCTTGGCGAACGCGCCGCGCACGCCCGGCGCGATCCGCGACAGCCAGCCGCCTCGGCGGTCCGTCGCCACTTTCTTGTCGCCCTTTTTCGGGTCCTGGGGTTCAGCCATAGCCATAGCCTTAGAGCCTCACTTCGTCCCGACTCGCGCCGAACGCACAGCCTTAGCCAGCTCCGACGCCTTGAGAAGAACCTTCTCGGTCACGTTTTCGTTCAACTGGGCCGCGGACTCGATTTCGTCGACGAGCGCGGAGCCCACCACGGCGGCGTCGGCCACGCGGGCGACGGCGGCGGCCTGCTCGGGCGTGCGGATGCCAAAGCCCACCGCGACCGGCAGGCCCGAGGCCTTGCGCAGCCGCTCGACGGCGGGCGCGACATCGGCGGCGTCGGCCGACTTCACCCCGGTCACGCCGGCGACCGAGACGTAGTAGACGAAGCCCGAGGTGCGGCGGACCACCATCGGCAGACGCGCATCGTCGGTGGTCGGCGCCGCCAGACGGATCAGGGAGATACCTTCGGCCTCCAGCGCATCCGTCAGCGGATCGGCTTCCTCGGGCGGACAATCGACGATGATCAGGCCGTCGACGCCGGCCTTGGCGGCGGCGGCGGCGAAGCTTTCGAAGCCGCGGTTCAGCACCGGGTTCAGATAGCCCATCAGGATGACCGGCGTGTCCTGGTCGCCCTCGCGGAAAGCGCGGACGATGTCCAGCGTCCCGTTCAGCGTCATCTTCTGGGCCAGGGCGCGCTGGCTGGCGCGCTGGATGGTCGGGCCCTCGGCCATCGGGTCCGAGAACGGAAAGCCCAGCTCGATCAGGTCGGCGCCGGCGGCCGGCAGGCCCTTGACGATCTCGAGCGCGGTCGCCGCGTCCGGATCCCCGGCCATGACATAAGCCACGAAAGCGGCGCGGCCCTCGGCCTTCAGCGCCGCGAAGCGACGGTCGATGCGGTCTTTGGTCAAGCGGTCTGTACCCTAGATCGTCCGCCCGAGGGCGTCGGCCACGGTGAAGATGTCCTTGTCGCCCCGGCCCGACAGGCACAGCACGATCACGCCGCCCTCGCCGATCTCCTTGGCCAACTGCGGCAGCTTGGCGATCGCGTGGGCGCTTTCCAGGGCCGGGATGATGCCCTCGAGCTCGGCGCACAGCTGGAAGGCCTTCAGGGCCTCGTCGTCGGTGCAGGTCAGGTACTGGGCCCGGCCGATGTCGTGCAGGAACGAGTGCTCGGGACCGATGCCCGGATAGTCCAGGCCCGCCGAGATCGAGTGAGCGTCCAGGATCTGGCCGTCCTCGTCCTGCAGCAGATAGGTCTTGTTGCCGTGCAATACGCCCGGACGGCCGCCGGTCAGGGACGCGGCGTGCTTGTCGGTCTCCAGGCCGTGGCCCGAGGCCTCGACGCCGTAGATCTTGACACTCTCGTCGGCCAGGAACGGGTGGAACATGCCGATGGCGTTGCTGCCGCCGCCGACGCAGGCGACCACCGCGTCGGGCAGCCGGCCTTCCATTTCCTGGATCTGCTCGCGGGTCTCGGTGCCGATCACCGCCTGGAAATCCCGGACCATGGCTGGATAGGGATGCGGGCCGGCGGCGGTGCCGATCATGTAATAGGTGTCGTCGACATTGGTGACCCAGTCGCGCATCGCCTCGTTCATCGCGTCCTTGAGGGTCGCCGCGCCCGAGGTCACCGGGCGGACTTCCGCGCCCAAGAGGTTCATGCGGAAGACGTTGGGCTTCTGCCGGGCGACGTCGACCGCGCCCATATAGACCACGCAGGGCAGGCCGAAGCGGGCCGTGACGGTGGCGCTGGCCACGCCGTGCTGGCCCGCGCCGGTCTCGGCGATGATTCGGGTCTTGCCCATGCGCTGGGCCAGCAGGATCTGGCCCATGCAGTTGTTGATCTTGTGCGCGCCGGTGTGGTTCAGCTCTTCGCGCTTGAAATAGATCTTCGCGCCACCGAGGTGGCGGGTCAGGCGCTCGGCGAAATAGAGCGGGCTGGGCCGGCCGACATAGTGCGTCAGGTAGCCCTTGAGTTCGTTCTGGAAGCTCGGATCGTTCTTGGCTTCCGTGTAGGCGCGGTCCAGCTCCAGCACGAGCGGCATCAGCGTCTCGGCCACATAGAGGCCGCCGTAGTCGCCGAAGCGGCCCTTGGCGTCAGGATAGGCCGACCAGTCGTTAGGCTTTGCGGGGGCGTTCAAGAGCTCACCAAAGGCTAGACGCGTTTGACGGCGTCGAGGAACGCCGCGATCAGAGCCGGGTCCTTTAGGCCCGGACCGCGCTCCACGCCAGAGGAAACGTCCACCAGCGGGGTTCCGGAGACCCGGATCGCGTCCGCCACGTTCCACGGATCGAGGCCGCCGGCCAGGAAATGCGGGCGAGAAAAGCGCCGATCGGCCAGCAGTCCCCAGTCGAACCGTGCGCCTGTGCCCCCGGGCAGGGCGGAACCTTCCAGCGGCCTGGCGTCGAACATCAGGTGCTCGGCGACGCCGTCGAAGGCCCTGGCCTGGTCGACATCGGCGGAAGACGACACCGAGAAGGCCTTGATCACGCCGACGCCGGCCCGGGCGGCGATCTCGCGGACCCGCGAGGGCGTCTCCTTGCCGTGAACCTGGATCAGGTCGGGGCGCATCGTGGCCATCAGGCGGTCGATCAGGGCGTCGTCGGGATCGACCGTTACGGCGACGGTCTTCACGCCGCGACCGCGCCACATTTCGCTTTTGGCCGGCTCGACCAGCCGCGCGGCGGTCTCGGGCGCGACGTCGCGCGGGCTCTTGTCGAAGAAGACGAAGCCCAGGAACGCCGCCCCCCCGTCGAAGGCGGCCTTCACCGTCTCGGGCGTCGACAGTCCGCAGATCTTGGCCCCAAGGGCGGGAATGCTCATGGTGCGGGGGAGTTACGTGCGGGGCAGGCAGGATGCAAGCCCTGGGCTTCTGAAGACACCCCCTCCCCCATCCAGGGAGAGGGAACGTGATTGATCGACCTCGCGCCGTGGGGCTGCGAGTTTGGGTGGGGAGGCGACGGAGCGGCCGGGCGAACCCGGAGACCGTAGAGTTTGTTTGCGTTTCGGCTCGCTGACCGCTCCGCCAGGCTGTTCTTGCCCGTGAGGATGGGGGGCGTGAGCGTCTTTCAGCTCGGGACCCCACTAGCCCCCGGACGGGCGCGGACCAAGTCGATCGGCTACATCCGTCTCGACCCCGACGATCCACGATAGGCGGCTTGTACGATCACCGCCCTGTCGCTCCGCTGTCGGCTTTGATCCCGGAGACCGCCCGTTCGCCAGCCGATCCGCCTAAAGAGTACGGACGGGGCGACTTTCGAACCTCCAGGAACCGCCAGCGGCCCCGCTCAACCTATCCCCGCCGCCGCGACTCCTTGCGAGAGACCGGTCTGCGAGCAGACCGTTGGGCCGGATCCAAGCGCCCTCCCCCGCGACGGGGATGCATTGAGTATCGCGGCGGATTCAACGCGGATCATTCAGGGGCGCGTAAAATCGACAAGTCATTGATTTCGTGGAGTTCGATGCCGCCAACGCCGGGGATACAGCGCCCTCTATCCCCGTGAACCCTCCCGCGACCGGGGGCGCTGTCGCGTAAGGGCCGGCCGGCGTCGCAAGGGGATGACGCCGGCCGGAGGGCTTACGCGTCGGCTTACTGTTGCCGACGAGAACAAGATGGGTACGCCAGACAGGTCCAAAAGGCCCTGTGACGCCCTGACGCGGAGGCGCCCGGCGAAGCTTAGTCGGCCGCTTCCTCCTCCGGCTGGTCGTAGGCCGCCATCATCGCCATGTTCAGGATCTTGGACACCGAGGCCGACAGCGGGGCGATCTGGATCGACTTGGACAGGCCCAGCAGCACGGGGCCGATCACCGTGGCCCCGCCCAGCGACTGCACCAGCTTGGTCGAGATCGAGGCGGCGTGGATGGCCGGCATGATCAGGATATTGGCGCTGTCGGTCAGGCGCATGAACGGATAGTTGGCCCGCTTTTCAGGATCCAGGGCCAGCTCGGGCGGCATTTCACCCTCATATTCGAAGTCGACGTCCATCTCGTCGAGCATGGCCACGGCCTCGCGCACCTTTTCCGAGCGCAGGCCCATCGGGTTGCCGAAGGTCGAATAGCTCATGAAGGCCACGCGCGGCTTGAAGCCCAGGCGGCGGACGGCGCGAGCGGCCTCGCAGGCGATCTCGACCAGTTCCTCGGCCTCGGGCAGCTCTGTGACGTTGGTGTCGGCCACGAAGATCGTGCGGCCCTTGGCCAGCACTACCGACATGCCCATGATCCGCCCGCCGGGGGCGGGATCGACGACGCGCAGCACCTCTTCCAGGGCCTGGTCGAAGCTGCGGGTGACGCCGGTGACCATGCAGTCGGCCTCGCCCAGGGTGACCATCGAGGCGGCGAAGCTGTTGCGGTCCTGGTTGATCAGGCGCTGGACGTCGCGCTTCAGATAGCCCTGGCGCTGCAGGCGGGCGTAGAGGGCGTCGACATAGTCCGGATTGCGGTCGGACAGGCGGGCGTTGACGATCTCGAGGCCGGCGGTCTCCGGATCCAGGCCCACGAGCTTCATGTTCTCGTGCACCAGGTTCTCGCGGCCGCACAGGATGGCCGCGCCGTAGCCGCCGGTCTGATAGGCATAGGCCGCGCGGATGACGCTGGGGTCCTCGCCCTCGGCGAAGACGATACGCTTGGGATTGGCCAGCACCGCGCCGGAGATCTTCTGCAGGAAGCCGGCGGTCGGGTCGAGGCGCTGGGCCAGGCCGGCGCGATAGGCGTCCATGTCGGCGATCGGCTTGCGGGCGACGCCGGTGTCCATCGCCGCCTGGGCCACGAACGGCGGCACGTACCAGATCAGGCGCGGGTCGAAGGCCGAGGGGATGATGTATTGCGGACCGAACTTCAGCTGGCGGCCGTGATAGGCGGCGGCGACCTCGTCCGGCACGTCCTCGCGCGCCAGCATCGCCAGGGCCTGGGCGCAGGCGATCTTCATCTCGTGGTTCACGCGCTTGGCGCGAACGTCAAGCGCGCCGCGGAAGATGTAGGGAAAGCCCAGGACGTTGTTGACCTGGTTGGGATAGTCGCTGCGGCCCGTGCCCATGATGGCGTCGGGACGCACGGCGTGCACCTCTTCGGGCGTGATCTCCGGATCGGGATTGGCCATGGCGAAGATGACCGGGTTGGGGGCCATCGAAGCGATGATCTCCGGCGTGAAGGCGCCCTTGGCCGACAGACCCAGCAGCACGTCAGCGCCGGCGACGGCCTCGGCCAGGGTGCGCTTGTCGGTCTTGACCGCGTGGGCGCTCTTCCACTGGTTCATGCCCTCGGTGCGGCCCTGGTAGAGCACCCCCTTGGAGTCGACGGCGATGCAGTTTTCGGGACGCACGCCCATGGCCTTGATCAGCTCCAGCGAGGCGATGCCCGCCGCGCCGGGGCCGTTCAGCACGACCTTCACGTCCTCCAGCTTCTTGCCAGTGATGTGGCAGGCGTTGATCAGGCCGGCGGCGCAGATGATCGCCGTGCCGTGCTGGTCGTCGTGGAACACCGGGATGTCGAGCAGCTCCTGCAGCTCGGTCTCGATGCGGAAGCACTCAGGACTCTTGATGTCCTCCAGGTTGATGCCGCCGAAGGTGATGCCGATGTTCTTGACCACCGTGATGATCTCGTCCGGATCCTTGGAGCTGATCTCGATGTCGATGCTGTCGACGTCGCCGAAGCGCTTGAAGAGGACGGACTTGCCTTCCATCACCGGCTTGCTGGCCAGGGCGCCCAGGTCGCCCAGGCCCAGGATCGCGGTGCCGTTGGAGATCACCGCCACCAGGTTGCCCTTGGAAGTGTATTCGTAGGCCAGGTCCGGATCGGCGGCGATGGCGTGGACGGGCACGGCGACGCCGGGCGAATAGGCCAGCGACAGGTCGCGCTGGGTGGCCATCGGCTTGGTCGGCACGATGGCGATCTTGCCGGGGGTCGGATAGCGATGGAAGGCCAGAGCCTCCTCGTCCGTGAAGGTCTTGCGTTCCGCGTCGCTCATCCGGCGTTTCCCATTCCTGCTGCGCAAGTTGAAGAAGGGGCGCGCCGATCGATGCGAACACGCCCTTATGTGGGATCACCGTAGCGAGGGGCGCCGAGCGTCACAACCGGGGAAGGACGCGAAAATCCCAGCAAACGCCTGTTGGACTTGGCCTTGCGTCAACTTCGCTGACGTTCGGGAAGGCCGGGAGAGGTTGACCCGAGGGGGCGGATTGGGCGATTTGCCTCAAGTACATTTTGTACTGGAGCCTGACTTGTCCCAGCCCGTGAAGATCGCGATCGCCGGCGCCAACGGCCGCATGGGCCAGGCCGTGGCCAAGGCGCTGGAGGGCCGCGCCGATGCCGTGGTCGCCGCGCGCTTCGAGCGTCCGGGCGTGGACGCCCCTGATCTCGTCTCGCGAGAGATCGCGCTGTCTCAGGCCCAGGTGGCGATCGACTTCACCCTGCCGGAAGCCTCCGTCGACCTCGCGGAGATCGCCGCCTCGAACAACGGTCCAGCCCTGGTCATCGGTTCGACCGGCTTCTCGGACGCCCAGCTGGCGCGCATCGACGAAGCCAGCAAGACCATCGCCATCGTCCGCTCGGGCAACTATTCGCTGGGCGTCAACATGCTGATGGGTCTGGTGCGCCAGGCCGCCGCCGCCCTGCCCGCCGAGGACTGGGATATCGAGGTCTTCGAGGCCCACCACAAGCGCAAGATCGACGCCCCCTCCGGCACGGCGCTGATGCTGGGCGAGGCCGCCGCCGAAGGGCGCGGCGTGGACCTGGGCCAGGTCGCCGACCGTGGCCGCGACGGCGTCACCGGTCCCCGCAAGGACGGCGCGATCGGCTTCTCGGTCGTGCGCGGCGGCGGCATCATCGGCGAGCACAGCGTGATCTTCGCCGGCGAGTCCGAGAGCCTGACCCTGTCGCACTCGGCCATCGACCGGGGCCTGTTCGCGCGCGGGGCCATCGCCGCCGCCGTCTGGGTGAAGGGAAAGCCGCCCGGCCTCTACGACATGCAGGACGTGCTGGGCTTTTCGAAGTAGGGATCTAAGCTGAGCCGGGGGGCTTTTTCTAGGATCTGGACTGCCAAGGACCTGATGGCCGAGCCCCCGACCGCCCCCGAAACCCGTAAGACGCCCCGGAAGGCCTGGGATCACGCGCGCCTGATCGACCTCGGCCTCGAGGCCCTGTCGCTGTCGATGCTGGTCATGATCGCCACTGGCCTCGTGGTCTGGTCGGGCCGACGCGAAATCAGCCGCGAGCTGGCCGAGGCCTGGCTGCGCGAGCATGGCGTCGAGGCCACCGTCGAGCTGGACGACCTGGACGCCACCGGCTTCACCGGCAAGGTCCGCCTGGGTTCGCGCGACAACCCCGTCTTCGCCGCCGACCGGCTGGAAGTCGCCTACGACCTGTCCGCGCCGTGGAATGGCGAGAAATTCGGCATCCAGACCAAGGCCGTGCGGCTGGTCCGCCCGCGCGTGCTGGCCAGCATCGACGACAAGGGCCAGGTGCGTTTCGGCGCGCTGCAGCCGCTGATCGACGACTTCCTGAAGTCGCCGAAAACACCGAACGTCCCGGGACCGGCCGTGCTGGTCGAGGACGCGCGGCTGGACCTGATCACCCCCGGCGGCCGCGCCCGAATCACCGGCGACGCCAGCCTGGACGACGGCCAACTGCTGCGCTTCGACGGCCGCCTGGCGCCGCTGCGCTATGCGGCGCGAAACCTGGTCCTCGACGCCAAGGGCGCGACGGTCACGGCCCGCAAGCGCGGCGACCGGCTGACCATCGACGTCTCGCTGGCCCTCGACAGCCTGGAGGCCGAGGCCGCCGACCTGGCCGGGACCACCGCCAGGCTCTCCGCCGACCTGCCCTATCCGGACCTGGCCAGGATGACCGCCAGCGGCCCGCTGGAAGCGCGGCTGACCCTGCGCGCCGAGAACGGCCGCTTCGGCGACGCCCAGGGCGAGGCGGTGACCGGCGACCTCTCCTTGACCGGACGCCTGGACGGCGGGCTGGAGAGCTTCGCCTTCCTGGGTCGAGGCCGCGCGGCCCTGCGCGGCGGGCGACTGTCCGCGCCGTCGCTGGACGCCCGCGAGGCCAGCCTCGCCGTCGACCTCGCCCGCATCGCCGGCGGTCGCCAGGACGGCCGGCTGACCCTGCGCGGCGCGACCAGCGCCGAGTTGCGAACGGGCGAGGCCGTGGCCGCCGGGACCGCGCTCCGTGCTCTTCGGGCTCGAGCGACCTCCGACAATCTGGGCCTGGCGGCCGACTCGAGTGGCATGAGCGTCAACGGACCGCTGAAGATCGAGGCCGGCGCCGACCGTCTGGCCGCCGGCGCGCTGGCCCTGGCCTCGGCGCGGCTGAACGCCAGCGGCCGCATCGACCAGGGCGCCAAGGGCCTGTTCCTGACCCTGAACGGCTCGGCGGGCGGCCACAGCGCCATCTCGGGCCCCGACGCCGAGCGCCTGGCGGCCCTGATCCCCAATCCGGACTATGGCAAGCCGCTGAGCCAGGCCCTGCGGACCTTCGACCTGGCCTTGCCCGCCGTCGGGCTGGAGGTCAGCGGCGCGCGGACGAAGCTGACCCTGCCCCGCGAGGCGCGCCTGTCCGCGTCCAACGGCGTCGTGCTGACCGCCGCCGCCCCGAAGGCCCTGCTGATGGACGCGGGCCCGGAGGGGGCGCGTGGCGCCTTGCAGGTCGCGCTCGCGGGCGGCGGCCTGCCAAAGGTGCGGATCACGGCCAGCGACTGGCGCGCCGCGGGCGGGGTGATGACCTCGCCCCTGTCCATCGCCACCGAAGACTTCGACCTGCCGCCGATCCAGGGCGTGACCGGCCAGATCGACGGCCAGGCGCGGATCGCCGGCGGCCGCTTCACCCTGACCACGCCCAAATGCGCGCCGATCACCGCCAAGGCCTACGCCCTCGGCGACGCCCCCGTCACCGCGATCCAGGCGACCCTGTGCCCGGCCAAGGCCCCGCTGGTCACGGCCAGCGCCCAGGGCTGGAGCGCGGCCTTGCGCTTCCAGGACGCCAAGGGCGAACTGGCCCTGGCCCAAGCCAGGCTCCAGGGCGTCAAGGGCGAGGCGACGCTCGGCGGCGTTCACGGGTTCGAGCGCGCCGGCGTTCAGGTCGCCAGCGCCGCCGTCACCGACGCCGCCCCCGAGCGCCGCTTCAACCCCGTCCTCGCCAAGGGTCAGCTGGGCCTGTCGGGCGGCCTGTGGAACGGAACTTTCCAGGCCGCGACGCCGGTCGGCGCGCCGCTGGGCGAGATCCGCCTGCGCCACGTGGTGGCGACCGGCGTCGGCCAGGCCGACATCGACGCCTCGAAACTGGCCTTCGCCAAGGACGGCCTGCAGCCCGCCGACCTGTCGCCGATGGCCGCCTTCGCCACCGACGCGCGCGGCCCGGCCAGCTTCACCGGCGTCTTCGCCTGGAACGCCAAGGGCGCGACCAGTCGCGGCCGCCTGGTCGCCGACAACATCGACTTCACCAGCCCGATCGGCCTGGTCGCCACCCTGGACGGCGCCGTCGACTTCAACAGCCTGGCGCCCCTGACCACCGCCCCCGGCCAGGCGCTGAGAATCGCCAAGATCGACTCCATCGTGCCGCTGACCGCCGTGGAATCCGAGTTCCAGCTGGCCGCCGACAGCCTGAAGCTCTCCAAAGCCACGTTCGAGGCCGCCAAGGGCCGGATCTCGATCGAGTCGATCGACGTGCCCCTGGGCCTGGACAAGACCCTCAGCGGGACCATCGTCATCGAGCATCTCGACCTGGGCGAAGTCATCGCCGCCACGTCCCTGGCCGAGAAGGTCAAGGTCCAGGCCGTGGTCGACGGTCGCCTGCCTTTCACCTTCGGTCCCGAGGGCCTGCGCTTCCATGAGGGGAGGATCACCGCCATCCAGCCCGGCCGGGTCGAGCTGTCGCGCACGGCCCTGACCGGGGTCGCGGCCAGCCCCGCCGACAGCCCGGGCGCGCCGCCACCGGCGCCGGCCCAGGTCAACGCCATCCAGGACTTCGCCTATCAGGCCATGGAGAACCTGGCCTTCGACCAGCTGGAGGCCGGGGTGAACAGCACCGACAAAGGCCGCCTCGGCGTGATCTTCCACATCAAGGGCCGGCACGATCCCAAGATCCCCGAAAAGGCCCGGGTCGGGATCCTGGACCTGCTGCGCGGCCGCGCCTTCGACAAGCGCATCGCGCTGCCGGCCAAGACGCCGGTCGATCTGACCCTCGACACGTCGCTGAACTTCGACGAGCTTCTCAATGCCTGGAAGCTCGCCTTTTCGAAGCCGGCCCAAACCCGTTCAGGCGCGGTTCAACCTTGACCCGCCAAGCTGAATACGAACTGGAGACTTCACGCATGAAGACGCGCGCCCTCTTGCTAACCCTCGCCGCGACGGGAGCGCTCGGCGCGGCCGCCTGCACGCCCACCGTCCGCGTGAAGGTCGACCCGATCAATATCTACGCCAAGCTGGACGCCGACGTGCGCGTGCGGCTGGACAAGGAAGTCCAGTCGCTGATCCAGCAAAACCCCAACCTGTTCTAAGAAGGAGAGC
The DNA here is from genome assembly GCF_058802865.1 of Caulobacter sp. GW822-FHT01G02. NCBI lineage: Bacteria > Pseudomonadati > Pseudomonadota > Alphaproteobacteria > Caulobacterales > Caulobacteraceae > Caulobacter > Caulobacter sp. GW822-FHT01G02. Next base: position 40,337 of record NZ_JBXAON010000013.1, on the reverse strand, counting down.
CGACATGATCCGCAAGACGATGACGGTTCTGGCCCTGGGCCTGGCGATGACCGCCGCCGGCGCCAACCTGGCCATGGCCCAATCGGCCGCCGCCAAGGCCGCCGTGGACGCCGCCAAGGCCGCCGGCACGGTCGGCGAGCAAGCCGACGGCTATCTGGGCATCGTGTCCGGCGGCGACGCGTCCCTGCGCGCCTCGGTGGCCGAGATCAACACCGGCCGCGCCGCCGCCTACAAGGACATCGCCGCCAAGACCGGCGTGACCCCGGACGCCGCCGGCCAGGCCACCGCCAAGCAGCTCTACAGCCGCCTGGCGCCCGGCCAATACTGGAAGCCGCTGGATGGCGGCTGGGTGAAGAAGTAAGCGCATGATCTAAACCGTCATCCCGCGCCTTGTGCGCGGGATGACGGGAAGGGTTCGCGGCCCTAAAAGCGGCCGATGTCCGCCGCCCGCCAACGCTTCCTGCCCTATGCGGCCCTGATCGGGGCGATCGTCACGCTGTGCGTCGGCACGTCGCTGGCCAAGGGCCTGTTTCCGGTCGTCGGCGCGCAGGGGACCAGCGCCTATCGGGTCGGCTTCTCGGCCCTGATCCTGGTGCTGGTCTGGCGGCCCTGGAACCATCCGATCTCGCGCGCCGATCTGGGCCGGGTCGCGCTGTACGGCGCGGTGATGGGCGTGCTGAACCTCAGCTTCTACATGGCCATCCGCACCGTGCCGCTGGGCGTGGCCGTGGCCATCGAGTTCATCGGGCCGCTGGCGGTGTCGGTCGCCAGCTCGCGCAAGCTGATCCACTTCGTCTGGATCGGCCTGGCCGTCCTGGGCCTGGCCATGCTGCTGCCGATCGATCCCGGCGCCAAGCCGCTGGATCCCGTCGGGGTCGGCTTCGCCTGCGTCGCGGCGGTGATGTGGGCGCTCTATATCATCCTGGGCAAGCGGACCGGCCACCTGCACGCCGGGCGCTCGGTGGCGCTGGGCATGGCCGCCGCGGCCCTGATCGTCGTGCCGATCGGCGTCGCCTCGGCCGGGACCGCGCTCTTCCAGCCCAGGCTGATCGCGCTGGGCCTGGTGGCGGCGGTGATGTCCAGCGCCATCCCCTATTCGCTGGAGATGATCGCCCTGCGCGCCATCCCCAAGCGCAGCTTCGGCGTGATGCTCAGCCTGGAGCCCGCGGCCGGGGCCCTGGCGGGACTGGTCATCCTGCGCGAACATCTGGCGCCGACCCAGTGGCTGGCCATCGCCGCCATCGTCGCGGCCTCGGCCGGGACGATCATGAAGACGCCCGCCGAACCGATGGTCGAGGACGCCCCTTAGGCCGCCGGCGCCCCGCGCACCACGAACCAGCCGTTGCGGAAGCCCTGGTCGGCCTTGCCGTAGATGAAGGGCGAGCCGTCCGGCTGGGTGAAGGTGCCGCCGGCCGCGACCACCACCGCGTGGGCGGCGGCGGTGTCCCACTCCGAGGTCGGGCCGTGGCGCGGATAGATGTCGGCCGAGCCCTCGGCGATGCGGCACATCTTGATCGAGCTATCCATGGGCGCGCGCAGGTCGAAGCCGTACTGGGCGGCCAGTTCCGCGGCCTTCTCCTCGCGCATGGTGTGGCTGACCAGACCCAGAGCCTCGCCCGTGGGCCAAGGACGCACCCGGACCGGCGTCTCGGCCCCGTCCGGGCCCGCGCGCTTCACCGCGCCCCGCGCCGTCGTGAACCACACCTCGCCCGTGGCCGGGGCGCAGACCGCGCCCGCGACCGGCGCGCCGTTGTCGATCAGGCCGATATTCACCGTGAAGTTGGGGTCGCCGCGCACGAAGGCCTTGGTGCCGTCGACCGGATCGACCAGGAAGAAGCGCGGCCCCACGGCGTCGGGAGTCCCGAACTCGCTGGCGTCCTCCTCGGAGATCACCGGCACGTCCGGATAGAGCTCGGCCAGTCGCCGCAGGATCAGGCGCTCGCCGGCGCGGTCGGCTTCGGTGACCGGGCTCTCGTCGGCCTTCTGGACCACGGCCAGCTCGGTGCGCCAGAACGGCAGGATGACCGCCGCCGCCTCTTCGGTGATCTTGGCCAGGGCGCGGCCCCAATCCGCGAGATTTTCGCTGCTCATTGCTGTCCCCTCACCCCAGTCCTCTGGGGTCGTCGCCGACGAAGACCAGACGCACGCGGTTGGCGTCGATGGTCTGCTTGCCGGCCTCTTCGAAATTGACGGTCACGCGGTGTCCGATCACGGACTGAACCTGCCCCAGGCCCCAGTCGGGCTGGCCGGGATGGCGCACCAAAACGCCGGGCTCTAGAAACGGATCGACCACGGGCTTCGTTTAGAGCGGCGGGCCCCGTTTGCCAAAGCCTCAAATCACGGCAGAGTCCGCCGCCATGACCGACATCGTCCCAGAGACCTCCCTTGCGGCCCCGGCTCCCGCGTCCCCCGAAACGGACGTCCAGGGTCCCGACTTCGCCGCCATGCTGGCCGCGCGCCTGTGCCATGACTTCATCAGCCCGGCCAGCGCCATCGTCTCGGGCCTGGATCTGCTGGACGACCCGGCGGCCCAGGACATGCGCGACGACGCCATGAACCTGATCGCCTCGTCGGCCCGCAAGCTGGCCGACCTGCTGCAGTTCACCCGCGTGGCGTTCGGCGCCTCGGCCTCGGCCGAGAACTTCGACTCGCGCGAGCTGGAAAAGCTGGCCCAGGGCGTGTTCGCCCACGTGCGCCCGACCCTGGACTGGCAGATCGAGCCGCAGGCGATGAACAAGCCGTCGTCGCGCGCCATCCTCAACATCGCCCAGATCGCCGCCAGCGCCCTGCCGGCGGGCGGCGTGGCCACGGTCAAGGGCGTGGCCGCCGACGGACGCTTCTCGATCATCGCCGACTCGGTGGGCCCCCGCGCCCGCCTGCGTCCGGAGGTCCTGGCCGGCCTGAAGGGCGAGCCCCTGGCCGAGGGCCTGGGCGGTCCGTGGGTTCAGGCGGCCTATCTGAACGCCCTGGTCCGCGCGGCCGGCGGCCAGATCGCCGTCGAGATCGGCGAGGAACGCGCCAGCATCGCCGCCTGGGTTCCGGCCTAGACGGCCGCGCCGCTCAATCTTCGCCATAAAAGTTACATTTGCCGCACCCCGATCCGGGTTTAGGCAAACCGCTCCTTAACCAGACCGCTCCCACGATGGCGGCCTGAATTGGAGCATGCCGTGAAGACCTGTCTGGTGGTCGACGACAGCCGGGTGATCCGCAAGGTCGCCCGCCGGGTCCTCGAGGACATCGGCTTCGAGATCGCCGAGGCCGCCGATGGCATGGAGGCCCTGGCGTGGTGCCGCGCGGCCATGCCCGACGCGGTGCTGCTCGACTGGAACATGCCGGTGATGAACGGCATCGACTTCCTGCGCCAGCTGCGCAGCGAGCCCGGCGGCGCCGCGCCCAAGGTCGTCTTCTGCACGGTCGAGAACAGTCCCGATCACATCCGCGCCGCCATCGAGGCCGGGGCGGACGAATACATCATGAAGCCGTTCGACGGCGACATCATCGAGGCGAAGTTCGCCGAGGCGGGCCTGCTGTGACGCCCGAGGACATGGACCTGCTGGCGGCCCTGGGCCGCGCCCGCGCCGGCGTGCGGGTCGAAACGGAAAAGCCTTACCTGGTCGAAAGCCGTCTCTCGCCGCTGGCGAGACGCGAAGGCTACGACTCGATCGAGGCGTTGATCGCGGCCCTGCGGGCCAAGCGCGAGGACCGGCTGATCTGGGCCGTGGTCGAGGCCCTGTGCCGCAGCGACACCACCTTCTTCCGCGGCCGCGAGGCCTTCACCCAGCTGCGCGACGAGGTGCTGCCCGCCCTGTCGCATCGCCGCCCCGACGCTCCGATCCGCATCTGGAGCGCGGCCTGCGCCACCGGCCAGGAAGTCTATTCGCTGGCCATCGCCGCCAACGAGGCCAACGCCCTGGCCACCGGGACGCGTTTCGAGTTCTTCGGCTCCGACCTCTCCGAGCGCTCGCTGGAAAAGGCCCAGGCCGGCATCTACACCCAGTTCGAGGTCCAGCGCGGCCTGCCGATCCGGATGCTGATCAAGTATTTCGAGAACCAGGACGACACCTGGACGATCTCACCGCGCATCCGTCAGATGGTGCGCTGGAAGCGGATCAACCTGCTGTCCGACCTGTCGGTCATGGGCCGCTTCGACGTCATCCTGCTGCGCGGCGTGCTGCGGAACATGGACGGCGCGTTGCGGGCCAAGGTGGTCCAGGCCCTGGTCGCCCTGCTGCCGGCCGACGGCGTGCTGGCCCTGGATCCCGAAGACGACGTCTCGGAATTCGACGACGTGCTGACCGCCGCGCCGGGACGGGTCGGTATCTACCTGCGCGATCCGTCCGTGCGGGTCGCCGCGGCGGCGTAGGCCTTGGCGGGCGCGCGCGTCACCGTCGCCCCACCGACGAGGCCGCCCAGCGCCTCTCCCAGCTTGGTCATTCCGCGCACCGGCGCCGGCGTCACCGCCGCGAAGGCGGGCGCGAGCTTGCGGAACAGGATCGGCGGCGCCTCCGGACCGACGATGGCGCCATGCAGGTCCATCAGATCCACCACCTGACGGGCGGCCTTGCGCCACGCGATCGGCGGGACGATGCCGTGCGGCGCCGGGGCGCGGCAGTCGGAGAAGTCCGGCCTCAGCCCGCAGCCGGCCTCGATCGCCGCCTCCACCTCTCGGGCATAGGCTTGGTCACGGGCCAGGCGATCGACATCGACCACCAGGTCGGCTTCCGGCAGGGCCTTCAGGTACGAGCGCAGCCACACCGCCAGGAAGGCCTGGAACGAAACGCTGGCCGGGGCGCGCTTCAGGCGCCGGCGGACGGCGGCGACGCGCGCGTCCAAGGTCCCGCCTCCCTGGCCCCCGGCGTCGAAGTCGCGGCCCAGCAGGGTCCGCGAAACGTCGCCGCAGCCGGCCATCTCGGACAGCAGAACATAGTGGCAGAGCTCGAAATAGGTCGGCCGCGGTCGCTTGCGCAGCGAATAGAACGACAGCCATTGCTGCACCGGATCGCGGATCAGCGCTACGTGGAAGCCGCCGAACCGGCGCTTCAGCCATCCCGCCCGGCCCAGGGTGCGGCAGCAGGCCAGCACCGGCGTCTCACCCCGGGCCCGGGCGGCGGCGACCAGTTCCTCGACATAGGCCTGCTGGGCCAGGTCGCTGGCTTCGGGTTCGATCCAGAAGCGATCGAGGGCGAAGCCGGGCTCGAAGCGCCGTACGCCGCCCGCGGGGTCGAGGACGACCTCGAATTCCTTCAGATAGGGCTCGGTCCCGCCCGGATGGCGCAGGCCGCTGTTGTCGGGGGTTTCGACATCGATGGTCCGCGCCGTCAGCCTGGCCAGCTGCTCGTGCCAGGGTTCGTAGTAAGCGCGCACGCCCGCGAGCGCCCTGAAGCGATGCCAGACATAGGTGCTGGAGCAACGCCAGCCGCTATGCACGAAGACGGTGTGGGTGTGTAACGACAAGCGCGCCCCTCGACGGGGACGAGTCTGGCTTGGCAATCTTGCAGTCGGATATCGACGAAGCTACCCAAGGTCGCATTCGCGCAATACTGCGACGTTTTATGGCGCGAACGAAAAAGGCCCGCCGGCGGAACCGGCGGGCCTTTCGCTAGATCAGGTCTGAGCGCCTTACTTGACGTCCTTGGCCGTCTCGCTGACGGCCTTGCCGGCCGACGAGACGTCCTTGCCAGCGCCCTCGACGGTGTTGCAGGCGGCGACCGACAGCGACGCGAGGGCGGCGGCGATAATGACGAGCTTACGCATGGTCTTCTCCGATGTTCGCCCCCGAAGGGATGGGGAAGGGGCGCTTGAAACGATTGCCCCTCAAGAACGTCAGCGGCGAAGCTCGGTTCCAGCCTAGGTTAGGGGAATCACCGCCTGCGGGGTCGGGAAGGTCAGGCGTACGGTCAAACCGCGCGGGGTGTGGCTTTCGAACGTCACCTTGCCGCGCAGCTGACGGGCGAAGGCGGTCATCAGGGTGCGGCCGACCCCGCCGCCGACACTGTCGGGCGCGCCCGGACCATCATCGCTGATGGAGAGCTCGGCCTCCTCGCCACGCACGTGGAAGCCGACGCTGAGCATGCCGCCCGCCGGACCGAAGGCGTGCTTCTGGGCGTTGGTGATCGCTTCGACCGCGAACAGGGCGATCGGGGCCAGCCGGTCGGGATCGATGACCAGCGGATCGGCATGGACCTCGGTCCGCACCAAGGGCGAGGTGGACATGTCGTTGGCCAGCAGCTGGGCGGTCAGCTCCTCCAGGAACGGCCGCAGATCGACGCGCTTGAGATCCGGCCCCTGGTAGAGGGCCCGATAGATCTGGGCCAGGGCGGTGATCCGCTGGCGGGTGTCGTTCATCGCCGCCTTGGCCGCGGGATCGGCCAGGGCCCGCTGCTGCATGTTCAGCAGCGAGGTGATGATCTGCAGATTGTTCTTCACCCGGTGATGGATCTCGCGCATCAGCGCGTCCTTCTCGGCCAGGCTGTCCAGCAGCGAGGCGTCGCGGGCGACGATGCCGCCGGCCATGGCGTCGAGGGTCGCCGCCAGCTCGCGGATCTCCGGCGGCGCGCGCTCGGCCTGCAGCGGCCGAACGGTGAAGCGGCCACGCGCATAGATCGCCGCCACGCGCTGCAGGTAGACGATCCAGCGGATCACCTCCCGCTCGGCGACGATCAGCACCGCGCCCAAGGCCAGGAAGAAGGCCAGAAGCGGCAGCAGCAGGCGCGAGATCGGGTTGATCCAGGCCCAGGACACCAGGCCCGGCGTGGGGGCCGACAGCACGACGAAGACATCGTCATTGACCAGCGGCGCGGCCGAGTAGGTGCGCTCGTGGTGGGCCGCGTCCTCGTGGCTCCAGATCGCCGCGCCGCTCTTGGCCGCGCGCTCGCGCCAGCCGCGCGGCGGCGCCGAGAAGGCCGAAGGGTCGGTGGCGGCGAAGATCGCGCCGTTCGAATCGGCCAGCGCCACCTCGGCCCCGTCGGGCATGAAGCGGTTGACCGTGCCGACCTTGAGGTCGCGCAGGTTCAGGACGGCGGCCAGCGCCCCCTCGAACTTGTCGGGCGCGCCAGCGCGAACGGCGGCCAGCACCGCCGGCTCGTTCGCATAGACCGCGCCGGGATCGGAGGCCACGACCATGGTCGCGCCGTCGCGCAGTTCCTGAAACCAGGGCCTCTGGCCCCGCTGGGTGTCGAACGGCGTGGTCGCCGCCGCGCAGGCCACGCGGCCACGCGAGTCGAAACGGATCAGGTTGGCGTAGCCCGGCAGGCGGGCGCGCACGTCGGCCAGGCGCTGGGCGCATTCCAGCCCGACCGAGCCTGGGCCCAGGGTCTGGAGCAGCACCCCGGCCGCCTCGATGCGGGCCCGGGCGTTGGCGGCGCTCTGTCCGGCGGCCAGCTCCAGGCTCTGGCGACGCGAGTCGGCCTCGGCTCGGAAGGCGAAGATCGATTGCGCGCCGCCGATGATCAGCACGGGAAGCAAGGCCACGCACAGCGCGAAGGCCAGGCGGACTCGGATGGAGGTTACGGCCTGCTCGGCGCGGCCGGCGAAAGTCTTCACCGCAGAGAGCTCAACCGCTCCGCGTCGGCGAGGATCGCATGCATGGCGTCACCCGCCGATGCGCCGTCACGATCATAGGCCCCCGCTTCGAGGATGGCCTGCAACGCCCGGCGGGCGCGGCTGACCCGGCTCTTCACGGTGCCCACGGCGCAGCCGCAGATCTCGGCCGCTTCCTCGTAGGCGAAGCCGCCGGCGCCGACCAGGATCAGGGCTTCGCGCTGCTCGGCCGGCAACATGGCCAGACCCAGGCGCAGCTCGTCCAGGGCGACGGGCGCCTCGGGATCGTCGACCGCCACCAGGGTCCGCTCGGCGGCTTCCTGGTCCAGCTGGCTCTGGCGCCAGCTGCGGCGCTTTTCCGAATAGAACTGGTTGCGCAGGATCATGAAGGTCCAGGCCTTCATGTTGGTGCCCAGCTGGAAGCTGGCGCGCGCGTCCCACGCCTTCATCATGGCGTCCTGCGCCAGATCGTCGGCCGCGGTGGGGTCGCCGGTCAGGGTGCGGGCGAAGGCGCGCAGATGCGGAATCAAGGTGACCAGTTCGCGTTTGAACTGGTTGTCACGGACGGGGTCGGGCGGCGAGCGGCCGACTTGCGGTTCGCTCATGCTCAGCGCTCTCCCTTCGGAGGCTCGGCCTTGCGGAGAATCTCGAGGAATTCGTCGGGCACCGCCTCGTTGACGACCTCATCGAACATCTGGCGCAGCTTCACGCCGATGGCCTGCTGGCGCAGACGCGCCTCATCCAGCGCCGCGGCGCTCTTGCGTTTGTCTTCCATGGGTACGTGTTCGATCATGTCCTCGACACCGAACTGCATTTGCATCGGCGTCCGCCCCCTTTGGCCGAATGTCTTTCCGCCAGACGACAACGTGGTTTTCCGTGCCCGGTTCCATAAGCTTGAGCTTAAGATGTCAAAAATCCGCACCGGACGGAACCGCTCAGTTGAGGAGGCGTTATCGACCATCGACGGAACGGCATAGCTTTGCCGTTCGTTAGTTAGTTTTCGAAGACACCGCATCGGGAGGGGTCATGAGTCTTCTTGCTCGGCTGGCGCCGCATCTGCCTTACATCCGCCGCTACGCCCGCGCCCTCACCGGCGATCAGTCGACCGGCGATCATTATGTCCGCGTGGCTCTCGAGGCCCTCGCGGCCGGCGAGCGTTCGCTGGACGACGATCTGTCGCCGCGCGTGGCGCTATATCGCGTCTTCCACGCCATCTGGCTCAGCTCCGGCGCCCAGCTCGAGGCGCGCCGCGACGAAGGCCTGACGGCTGGCGACGACGCCGCCCAGCGCCTGATGCGCATCGCCCCGCGTTCGCGGCAGGCCTTCCTGCTCACCGCGCTCGAGGGCTTCACCCCGTCCGAAGCCGCCCAGATCCTGGACTGCGACTTCGGCGAGGTCGAACGCCTGATCTCCGACGCCCAGGCCGAGATCGACGCCGAACTGGCCACCGACGTCCTGATCATCGAGGACGAGCCAGTCATCGCCGCCGACATCGAGGCGCTGGTCAGGGAACTGGGCCACCAGGTCACCGACATCGCCGCCACCCGGGGCGAGGCCGTCGAGGCCGTGGCCCGCCGCACCCCAGGCCTCGTGCTGGCCGATATCCAGCTGGCCGACGGCTCGTCGGGCATCGACGCCGTCAAGGACATCCTGGGCCGGATGGACGTGCCGGTGATCTTCATCACCGCCTTCCCCGAGCGCCTGCTGACCGGCGAGCGCCCGGAACCGACCTTCCTGATCACCAAGCCCTTCCAGCCGGAAACGGTGAAGGCGGCGATCGGCCAGGCGCTGTTCTTCCACCCGCGGCGGACCGCCAAGGCCGCCTGATCTCAGGGTCGCTCCCGACAAGACCCTTTGAACGGCTCTCCGAAAGGAGGGCCGTTTTTCTTTCGGCCCCAGGCGGGAAGGCCGGAGCTCCTACGGACATGAAGAAAGGGCGGCCTCCTTTCAGAAGGCCGCCTTCGATCGCCAAGGCTAGAGCATTTCCGACGAAGCGGAGACCGATTCGTCGTCGGAAAATGCGTCCAGACAGAACCCTAGGGCGTCTGGCGCGCCGGCGTCTGCTGGGTGTCGTAACGCTGGGCCTCGGCCGGCGTCTTGGCGCCGTTGTTGACCTCGACCTCGGCGAGATCGCGGGCGCGGAAGGTCCAGGCCCCGAACAGGGCCAACGCCGCGAGCACGGTGGAAATGATCAGCACCCAGAACACCTGGCGGCCCCAGCGACCCTGGCGGGCGCGGGTGGCGTTCAGGCGGGGGCCCCGCGGGTCTGGCGCGGCGTCGTGATGGATGTCGGCGGGCATGATGTCATACCTCCTTATGGCGTCCAGATACGGGTGGCGTCCGCGTGGTCGCGGTCGTTGAAGGCCTGCACCATCCCGGCGGAGGCTCCGACCGCCACGATCACGACCAAGGCCATGACGCGCGAGCGCACCCTTCTTTGACGCTGCGTGAGCGTCGAGACGAAAACCGTACCGCCATGCTCGGCCTGATAAGTCCGGATCACGACGTTGCTCCCCTGCCTTGGCGGACCACATGTCCGCCTGGGATTTCAACGTGTTCCGGACACCGCCGTTCCCGCCGCCCGACCCTTTCGGTCGTTCGCGAAAAAAAACGCGCGAGGTCGGAACCGTTCGCGCGAAACGTCGTTTTCATCCTTGCGAAGGCGGCGACGCCCCCCCGACTTGAGGCTGGCGATAGCCAGCCTGCCGCCTTCGCACCCCCCTTTTGTTGATGCGAACTTGGGCGGACCGGGCGACCGGCCCGCCTTTCCTTCGGCTGCGCTCAAGCAAACGGCCTGAGCGGCCCGCCCGTCCTGGCCTATTTGCTCTCCAGGTCGAACAGGATGTCCGCCCGGCGGCGCAGCGGCGCGGATGCGCCCGACGCCGCAACGGCACCGGCGTCCCCCACGGCGGTCGTATCGATCTCGACCTTGCCAAAGCCGGCCTTGGCCAGGGCGGCGGTCACCGTCGCGGCGCGCCGCTGTGACAGGACCAGGTTCGCCCCGGTGGTCCCCACGGCGTCCGCCAGGCCGGTCACCCTCACGGACTTCACGGCGCAGCCTCTCGCCTGGGTCTGGGCGTTGGCCAGCAGCATGCGGGCCTCCTTCGTCAGATCGGCGCTGTCCTGCTCGAAATAGACCGAGGACTGGAAATCGGCGCAGGCGGCCGGCGCGGCGGCCACGGGCTTGCGCAACACCCGCCATGGGCTCTCGGACGTGGCGCAGCCCGCCAGCGCCAGGACCACGCCCGCCACGCTGATGGCCTGCACGGCATAGGTGATCTTCATCGTCTTCATTCGAACCCTCCTCCTCGAACCTGCGAACACAAGAAAGGCGATCGGCTGGGCCGATCGCCTTCCATGGGGCGTCGTCGCGTCTTGTCCAGCTTAGTAGCGGCGCGCGCCATCTTCCCAGTAGTAACGACCGCTGCGGGAGTCGTAATAGTAATAACGGCCCGCCCGCTCGTCATAGTACTGGCGGCGGTTGGTGTCGGTCGCGCCACAGCCGCCGTCTTCGCGGCAGCCCTTGATGGCCCCAGCGGTGCCGCCGATGGCCGCGCCGATCGCGGCCCCCGTGCCGGCGCTGCCGCTGCCCACATTGTTGCCGATCACGGCGCCGGCCAGGGCGCCGATGGCCGCGCCGCCGGCGGCGTTGCGCTCCACATTGCCGGTCGAGGTGCACGCCGCGGCAAGCACACCCACGCCCATCAGGGCGATCATGGTCATCTTCATCCTGGCTCTCCGTTCCAAGCTTCCTGTCCCCTGCCGCTGCTAACGACTCCCAAGCACGACGGTTCCGTTTGGCGGGGAACCACGGTCGAGCTCCGCCCGTTGCGTCGGCGAGTTTGACGAGAAGAGGGGAGCGCGTGAAGCGCATCGAGGTCATCGCCAACACCGCGTCCGGATCCGTCGGCCCGGACGCGCCGCGGATCGCCGAACAGCTGCTGGCGGAATACGGCGTTTCCGGCGTCGTCCACGCGCCGCGACCGGGCGAGCTGATCAACTGCCTGAGGACAGTGATCGACAGCGCGCCGGACGCGGTGCTGGTGATCGCCGGCGACGGCACGGCCCGCGCCGCCGCCGAAATGGCCGGGCCGGACGGTCCCCTGATCGCCCCCCTGCCCGGCGGCACCATGAACATGCTGCCGCACGCTCTCTATGGCGAACGCGACTGGCAGGCGGCGATGAAGGCCTGCCTGGAGAACGGCGAGGCGCGAACCATCTCCGGCGGCGAGGTTGGCGGACGCCTGTTCTTCGTCGCCGCCATCCTGGGCAGCCCGGCCCTGTGGGCCACGGCGCGCGAGGCGGCCCGCGAAGGCCGCTTCAGCGTCGCCATCGCCCGTGCGCGTCGGGCCCTTCGACGCGCCTTTTCCGGCCGCCTGCGCGTCTCGCTGGACGGGCGCCCCGAGATCAAGACCGAGGCCCTGACCCTGATGTGCCCGCTCGTCTCGACCGCCCTGGACGCCGACGAGCGCGCTCTGGAGGCGGCGGCGCTGGATCCGTCCAGCGCCCTGGACGTCTTCCGCCTGGGCTTCAACGCCGCGCGAGGCCAGTGGCGCGAGGACCCGTCGGTCAACGCCGGCCGCTGCCGCACCGGCAAGATCCGGGCTCACGGCCGCATCCCGGCGATCCTGGACGGCGAGCCCGCGCGTTTCGATCCCGAGGTGTCTGTCCGCTTCCGCCCAAAGGCCTTCCGCGCCCTGGTTCCGCCAGATGAGACCCCAAAGGACGAGACGCCAGAGTGAGCCTAGACCGATGAGATTGGTCCAGCTCTCCGACATTCATTTCGGCGGCGAGAACCAGGAGGCCGTCGAGGCCGCGACAGCCTGGATCGCCGAGGCCCGGCCCGACCTGGTGGTGGTGGCCGGCGACCTGACCCTGGACGGCAAGGCCCCCGAGTTCGACGCGGCGGCGGCCTGGCTGAAGCGCCTGCCCGATCCGATGATCGTCGTGCCCGGCAACCACGACACGCCCTTCGTCGGCCTTGGCGAGCTCTTCGAGCGCTTCACCCGCACCTGGCGGCGGTTCAGGGACCGATTCGGGAACGAGGATGGCGCGGCCTGGCGGGCGCCGGGGATCACCGTGACCTCGCTGAACACCGCCCGCGCCGCCCAGGTGCGCTGGAACTGGTCGAAGGGCGCGGTGTCGCGCGGCCAGGTCCGCCGCGTCATCCGCGAACTGGAGGCCGCGCCCGCCGGCGACCTCAGGGTGGTGGTCTGCCACCATCCCCTCATGGAGGTTCTGGGCGGACCGATGACCGCCAAGGTCCGTGGCGGGGTCGACGCGGCCAACCGCTTCGTCCAGGCGGGCGCCGACGTCATCCTGTCGGGCCATATCCATCTGCCGTTCGTCACCGCCGTCCCGTTCGGCGACGGCAAGACCCAGGCGATCGGCTCGGGCACCCTTTCGCACCGAGAGCGGGGCGCGGCGCCAGGCTTCAATGTCATCGAGGTCGAGCCGGGCTGCGTGCGCGTACAGGCCCTGGCCTACGCGCACGGCAAGTTCGAGGTCTGGCGCACCTGGGCCTGCGACCGCAGAAGCCCAAACGAAAACGGCGCGGCCTGAACCGCGCCGTTCCGCCGTTTAGCCTCGGTCCTACCTAGCGTGGCGCGCCGCGTCCGCCTCGGAAGAGGTGGCTGACCAGCGACACCAGGAACAGGATCAGGAAGACGTAGAACAGGATCTTGGCGATCCCGATCGCGGTCCCGGCGATGCCGGTGAAGCCCAGGAGGGCGGCGATCAGGGCGACCACCAGGAAGGTCACGGCCCAGTTCAGCATGGGTCTCTCCGGATGAGCCCGGCCTTTCGAGCCGGGGCGTTGTCTTTAATCAAGGCCATGGCCCCGCTTCGAGAAAACGCACCCGACTCCCGGGCGTTCCGGAAATTAGTCGCCGAGCATGGCCCTATTCCGGAGCCGGATAGGCCCAGCCTTGCGAACCCGACTTGGCCGCAGCGTACTGGCTGTCGGCCAGGGTCCAGTTGATCAGGTTGTCGAAGACCGCTTCCAGGAAGCCCTTCCGCAGGTTCTGGTAGTCCAGATAGTAGGCGTGCTCCCAGACGTCGGCGACCACCAGGGCCGTGAGATCCTGGGTGACCGGGCTTTCGGCGTCGTGGGTCGAGATGACCTTCAGCGCGCCCGAGGCGTCCGAGACCAGCCACACCCAGCCCGAGCCGAAGTGGCCGATGCCTTCGGCGACGAACTTTTCCTTCAGGGCGGCCAGGCCGCCGAAGGTGGAGTCGATGGCGGCGGCCAGATCGGCGCCCGGGGCGGTCTTGGTCGGCGAGAGGCCGTCCCAGAAGAAGGCGTGGTTCCAGGCCTGGGCGGCGTTATTGAACACCTTGCCCGGGCCGGCGCCCTTGATCACGGCTTCCAGCGAGCCCTTGTCGTCGCCGTTCAGCAGGCCGTTCAGCGCGGTCACATAGGCCGCGTGGTGCTTGTCGTGGTGGAAATGGAGGGTGTTGGCGGAGATCGTCGGCTCCAGCGCGTCGTACGCGTAGGGCAGGTCCGGCAGCTTGTACGTCATGTTCACTCCATGGGAAGGCGTTCCAGGGAGGAGGGAACGCGCGGGAAGCATCTAGAGCCCACCAGGACAAAGCGTAAGCGGTTTCACCGCCGCAAGCCGCCAAGGCGCGCTCAAATTTTCGAGATAGATTCCCTTGAAAACTTAGGGTTTCCGGGAATCCGAAGACCAATGCTCCAAGACAAACGCCACCGAACGGATCCGGTGGCGTCGGTCTTGAACAACATTGGCGTGATCAGCGCTGCGGCGGCTTCGGGTCCAGGAACGCCTTGGCCAGCGAGGCGGTCAGGGTCGGGTTCTTCAGGGCGAAGATCCCGGCGGCCAGACCGATGCCGATCGACATCAGCGGCCTGTCGCGCACGATCTCGATGACCTTGCTGGTCATGTCGAAACCCTGCTGCGGGGCCTGTTGGTTGTTATGATGACGACCTTCGACCTTGCGGGCGGCGATCATGCCGGCGATGGCGACGATCAGGGCCGCGACGGCCGCGACGATCGCGGCCGCGCCGGCCGCCGTGACCAGCGGAACCAGCACGGCGTAGATCGCGAAGGCGGCGGACACGACGGCCACCGCGGCGGCGGCGGCGATCGCCGCGGCCGCGGCCAGCGTCATCAGGGTCTTTTCGAAGATCACCGGTTGTTGCTGCGGCCGCCGGAGAGCAGCAGGCCGATCAGCACGCCGACGCCGAGACCGGCGAGGGTGGCGGTGATCGGACGCTCACGGATACGCTCCGAGGCATAGCGCTGGGCGTCCTCGATCTGCTGGCCGGCGGTGTCGGTATAGGTGCGGCTCTGGGCGCGCAGGGTTTCGAAGCCTTCCGAAACCGACTTCTCGACGCGCTTGGCGGCTTCGGTCAGCGAGACGCGGGCGGCGTCGGCGGCGTGGGCGAAGCTGCGCTCGGCGTGTTCGACGGCCTCGAGCGTGGCCGACTTGGCCTTCTCGGCTTCCTTGGCGGCGGCGGGACTGGCGGGCATGATCATCTCCTGTTCGCGACGCGACCGACCTGGGGCGCTGAAGCTGCGCCTCGTCAACGCCTGCTCGACGTCGGGGTTCCACGTTAGCGCAAGGGCCCAAGCTTCACCACTGTGGAATCCCCGGTTGAGCGCGTAAGAGGCCCGAAAAGAAGCGTCCAAAGGCGCTCGCGCTAGACGCGAAGCGGGTCTAAGGTCGAATCATGGAGGACGCCCCCATCGTCAGCGACGAGCGCCAGGAAGCCGCCCGGCTCAACGCCTTGAAGGCCTTGAACATCCTGGACGGCGCGGTCAACGAGCCTCGCTTCCTGCGCCTCGCGCGTCTGGCCGCCCGACTGTTCGATGCGCCCAAGGCCGCCGTCGTCCTGGTCGACGAGGACAGGGTCTGGCGCAAGGCCTTCGTTGGCTATGCCGGCCCCGAAGGCCCCCGCGCCGGCGACCTGGCCGATCAGGTCGTGACCGCCAACGGCCCCGTCGCCCTCGGCGCGCCGATCCGCGACAAGCAGGGTCATGTGCTGGGCGCCCTGGTGGTGGAAGGCCCGGGCGCGAATGGCCCCGCCTCCGACGAGGATCTGCGGGCTCTGGAAGACCTGGCCGACCTGGCCGCGGAAGGCCTGGCCGACCAGCCATGCCTGGCCCGCAGCCTCGAGAGCGAGCGCCTGGACCTGGCCATCTCGGCCGCCAGCCTCGGCGAGTTCGAGTGGGACATCAAACGCGACGTCTTCAAGATCAGCCCCCGCCTGGCCAAGATCTCGAACGTCGAGCCCGGCGAGATCCCGGCCGAGGACGGCGAGGCCCTCTACGTATACGTGCACCCCGACGATCGGGCTTGGCTGAAGGAAACGATCGACGAACAGTTGGCGGAAAGCGATCGCTACGAGGCCGAATATCGCCGGCCCAATGGCCCCGACGGCCGCGAGATCTGGAACCATGGCTCGGGCGTCATCGTGCGCGACGCCAACGGCGAGCCGGCTTATCTGATCGGCGTCGTCCAGGACATCACCGAGCGCAGGGCCGAAGAGGACCAGCGCGAAAACCTGGTCGCCGAGCTGGACCACCGCATCAAGAACCTGCTGGCCGTCGTTCAGTCGGTGGCGGCCCAGTCGGCGCGCAAGTCGGCCTCGCTGGACGTGTTCCTCAAGACCTTCGCCGCGCGGCTGAAGTCGATGAGCTCGGCCCACGACCTCTTGACCGCCGCCCGCTGGCGCGGCGCGACCCTGGCGCGGATCGCCGCCGCCGAACTGGGCGGTCTGGCCCCGACCCAGACCCGCTGGGACGGGCCGGAACTGTTCCTGACGCCGCGCGCGGCCTCGGCCCTGTCGCTGGCGCTGCACGAACTGGCGGTCAATGCGATGCGCTACGGCTCGCTATCGACCGAGAACGGCAAGGTCGAGGTCGTCTGGCGGCGCACGCCCGAGGGCGGCTTCGCCCTCGAATGGCTGGAGACCGGCGGCCCGCCGGCCACCGCGCCAGCCGCCAAGGGCTTCGGCGCCACCCTGATCGAGGACGTCGCCGGCCGCGAACTGGGCGGTTCGGCCAAGATCAACTACCGCTCCAGCGGCGTCACCGCAATGATCCAGGGCGCGGCCGAGGCCCTGGCCGACGCGCCGCCGATCGAGCCGGCCGAGGTCGCTCCCGAGCGTATCGTCGAGACCGTGGTCGCCGCCGACGAGACCGTCCGCCCGGGCGCCATCGCCGGCCTCAAGGTGCTGATCGTCGAGGACTCGCTGCTGCTGGCCCTGGAGCTGGAAGCGGGCCTGGAGGACGCCGGCGTCGTGGTGGTCGGCTGCGCGGCCGAGCTCAGCGAGGCGCTGTCGATGGTCGAGATGGACTTCGACGTCGCGGTGCTGGACGCCGACCTCAACGGCCAGTCGGTCGCGCCGGTGGCCGAGATCCTGCGCACCATGGGCCGGCCGTTCGTCTTCGCCACGGGCTATGCCGACAAGGCCGCGCCGATGGGCTTCGACGCACCGATCGTGCGCAAGCCCTACAACGTGCACCAGATCGCGCGGGCCGTGGCGGGGGTCACGGGGCGGGCTTGATCATCAGCGGGACCGACACCTCGTCCTTCGACAAGCTCAGGATGAGGTTTCTTACTGAACCGCCCCGAAAGTAGTCCTCACCCTGAGCCTGTCGAAGGGCCAGGACCGGCCCTCAGATCACGCCCTGCTTCCGCAGCCCCTGCACCGCCTCCGCGCTCATCCCGGCCACCTGCGTCAACACCGCCTCGGTGTGCTCACCCAGCGTCGGACCGGTCCAGCGCACCCCGCCCGGCGTCTCCGTCAGCTTCGGGAAGGCGTTCTGCATCTTGATCTGGCCGAACACCGGGTGCGGCGTGGTGACGATCGACTCCCGCGCCGAGAACTGCGGATCGGCGATCATGTCGGGCGCGCGGTAGATCCGGCCGGTGGCCAGGCCCGCGGCCTCCAGCTTGCGCAGCAGGTCGTCGATCTCCTGGTCGGCCGTCCAGGCGGCGATGCGGGCGTCGAGTTCGGCTTGGTGCGCGCCACGCGCGGCATGGTCGCGGTAGCGGACATCGTCGGCCAGATCCGGCCGGCCCATCAGGTCGCAGAGCCGCCTGAACAGGGTGTCCTGGTTGGCGCCGATCAAAACCAGCTCGCCGCTCTTGGTCGGATAGACGTTCGATGGCGCGATGCCGGGCAGCACCGCCCCCGAGCGCTCGCGGACATAGCCGGTCAGGTCGTATTCGGTGATCAGGTTCTCCATCACCGTCAGCACGCTCTCATAGATCGCCACGTCGACCACCTGACCCTTGCCGGTGCGCTGGCGGGCGTGCAGGGCCATCATCACGCCGAGCGCGGCGTTCAGGCCCGACAGGCTGTCGCCGATCGAGATCCCGGCGCGCGCGGGCGGCCGGTCGGGCTCGCCGGTGATATGGCGCAAGCCCCCCATGGCCTCGCCGACCAGAGCGTAGCCGGCGCGGCTGGCATAGGGCCCCGTCTGACCAAAGCCCGACACCCGCGCCATGACTAGGCCCGGATTGGTCTTCGCCAGCGCCTCATAGCCCATGCCCCACTTCTCGAGGGTGCCGGGGCGGAAGTTCTCGACCACCACGTCGGCCTTGGTGATCAGGGCGCGCGCTATGGCGCGGCCTTCGTCCGTGCGCAGATCGATGGTGACGGACTTCTTGTTGCGGCCGATCACCGGCCACCAGGGCGACAGGCCCTGGGGCTTGGAGCGCCCCCATTGGCGCATGGGGTCGCCGACCTTGGGATCCTCCAGCTTGATGACCTCGGCGCCGAAGTCGCCCAGCACCTGACCGCAGAACGGCCCGGCGATCAGCGAGCCCATCTCGATCACCCGCAATCCCGCCAGCGGACCCTGCGTCATGCCATTCTCCCCCACCTTCGCCGGAACCGTTCACGGCCCCGTGAGGTTTTGTTGTCCACACGGCGCCGCACGCGTCGCCTGTCCACGAACCTCTAAGAAAAACGCACAGGGAAAGACAGAGCCATGAACCGTCATATCATGTTCGGCGCCGCCGCCATCGCCGCCCTCAGCTTGGCCGCCTGCGGCCAGAAGGCCGAAGAAACCAAGGGCGCCGCCACCCCGGCCGAACAGGCCGCGACCCCGGACGCCAACCCCGCCGCCACCGTCCCGACCCCGGCGGACGAGACCAAGGCCGACGTCTTCGCCATGAAGGCCGCGGACAGCGACATGTTCGAGATCGCCGCCGCCAAGCTGGCCGCCACGCGCTCGACCAATCCTTCGGTGAAGAAGTTCGCCGCCGCGATGGAAAAGGCCCACATGGCCACCAGCGCCGAGCTGAAGTCGGCCATCGCCGCCTCGGGCGCGGCCATCACCCTGCCGACCGTCCTATCGGAAGACGCTCAGGGCAAGATCGACGACCTGACCAAGGCCGACGCCAAGGACTTCGACAAGAAGTACGCCGACGGCCAGGTCGACGCCCACCAGGCGGCCCTGAACCTGCTGCAGCGCTACGCCCAGGATGGCGACACCGCCGCCATCAAGGCCTTCGCCGCCGCCACGGCCCCGAAGGTCCAGGAGCACCTGAACATGGCCGAGGGCCTGAAGAAGGGCTTCGACACCGGCGAGGACGTCGCCAAGGCCCGTCAGTAAGCGCTAGGGAATCGCGTAGGCGACCGTCGCCTTGGCGGCGGCTCGCTCGCGCCCTTCCGTCCACATCAGGACATCGGCCGTCGCGATGCGGCGGCCGAGCTTGAGCAGGGTCCCCTCGGCGTAGAGATCGCCAGGCTGGCAACCCCTCAGAAAATGAATGTTGAGCGAGGTGGTCACCGCCATGGCCACCTCGCCGATGTGCGCCAGGACCAGGGCATAGGCCGCCGTGTCCGCCAGCGTCATCAGGGTCGGTCCCGAGATCACCCCGCCCGGCCGCAGTTGCCGGGTCTGATAAGGCAGCTTCAACAATACCCGTCCCGGCTCGGCCTCCAGCACGGAGGGCATGTGGTCGGGATCCGTCTCCGGAAAGGCGGACCGCAGGAACGCGTTCAGCGCGCCCGCGTCCATCCGGATCTCCGGCCCGCTCATCCGCCGACCTTGACCGTATTGTCGTCGCCGTTGCGGTCGATCACCGTGTTGTACGGATCGACGCCCGCGAACGTCGGCGCCCTGGCGGTCGTGAAGGTGAAGGTCTGGACGCCCGAGTGGATCGGCCGACGCTCATAGACCACCACGTTCTTGGCGTCGAAGCCCTTGTCGCCCGGCTTGGCGGTGAAGAGACCGATGTCCATGGTCTCGTTCAGCGCGGCATTGGTCTCCTTGCCCTTGCCGTCGGCGTACTTCTTCTGGGCGTCGACCGTGATCGTCACGTCGAACCTGCCGTCCGCCCGCTTCTTCACCGACGCGCTCTTGGTCTTCAGATCGTAGAGCGTGATCCTCTCGAACAGGTCGGTGATCAGGGCCTGCTTGTCGGCCGGAGCCTCGGCCCGCAGGGCGGTCAGGAAGTCGGTGGTGATCGGATAGGGCGCGCCCTTGAAGGCGTGGTCGGCGATCAGCTTGCGCAGGGCGCGGTTGACCGTCTCCTCGCCGATCTGGTCCTGCAGCCGGTACATGACCAGCGAGCCCTTGCGGTAATAGACATAGGGCTGGTTCTCGACCTTGTAGAGCGGCTGCTCGTCGATCACGTCGCCGCCGCGTGCGCGCAGATAGCTGTCCAGCTCGAACTTCAGGAACTTGCGGATCTGCGGCTCGCCATAGGTGTGCTTCATGACCATCAGGGCCGAGTACTGGGCGAAGGTCTCCGACAGCATCGCCCCGCCCTGCTGGTCTGCGCCGATCACCTGGT
Organism: Caulobacter sp. GW822-FHT01G02; assembly: GCF_058802865.1. Taxonomy (NCBI): domain Bacteria; kingdom Pseudomonadati; phylum Pseudomonadota; class Alphaproteobacteria; order Caulobacterales; family Caulobacteraceae; genus Caulobacter; species Caulobacter sp. GW822-FHT01G02. Next base: position 20,021 of record NZ_JBXAON010000013.1, on the reverse strand, counting down.
GGGCCCACCACTGGTGGCCGATCTCGTGCGCCCCGACATAGGTGACCATGTCGATCTTGGTCGGGTCGCGATAGTCGGAGATGAAGAACATTCCCTCCGACCACGGAATGGTGTTGGCGAACGACTGGGCGAACTGGGCGTAGTCCGGGAACTCCTGGAAGCGCAGCTGCCGGAACTGATACGGACTGAAGTTGGTCCCCATATAGTCCAGCGACCGCTTCATCGCGGTCTTCATGCGCTCGATGTTCCAGGGGTGCTGGGCGTCGTAATAGACCGCCAGCTTGACGCCCTTGTAGCTCTCCTCGGCGACCTGATAGCGGGCCGACTGGATCGAGACGAACGGCATGATCGGCGCCTCTGTGACGAAGCGGGCGATGCGGCGGCCGTTCCTGACCGTGTCCGAAACCTTGTAGCCCGGCGCGATCGGGGTCTGGTCGGCCTCGGTGGTGACGGTGATGTCCGAGGTGATGAAGTCGGCGTCCTTGCGCAGGCCGTTGAACTGGCGGGACGGAACGTCGCCCAGCTTGGCCATGCGGCGCTCGGGCGGCAGGCCGTACTTGCGGCGCTTGGCGCGGTCCTGCAGCAGGCCGTCGCGGGCCATGCCCAGGATCGGCGCGATCTCCAGGTTGTTGACGAAGGTCCCGTTGTCGACGACCCGGCTTTCCTGGTCGCTGTTGGGGAAGCCCCGCTGCGAGCGCAGGGTGATGAAGCTCATCTTGCGCCGCTCGCCCGGCTGCATCGGCGTGTCGAAGGCGAAAATGCGGTAGTTGAAGCGCTCGAAGGTCTTCTTGGGTCGCGCGCCCTCGATCGACAGGCCCTTGACCGCCAGGTCACGGTCGAAGCGGACGTGGATCTCCCTCAGAGGCGCGCCCGTCTTGTTCTCGATGACGTACGAGCCCTTGGTCTCCAGGCTGGGTTCGTGCGGCTTCAGGTCGACGTCCAGGGTCATGGCGACGATCTTGGGCTGCGGCGTGTTCTCGAACGGCAGCAGGGTCTTTTCGTAGTCGGCCTGCCACTTCTCGTTGTCGATCTTGGTCCGGTAGTCGTTCCAGACATTGGTGTTGACGTAGATGAACGCGCCCAGGCCGACGAAGGCGACCAGGGCGCCGCTGATCAGCAGGCCCGCGACGCCGCGCAGGCGCAGCGGCAGTCGGCGCAGGCGCGGCAACAGGCGGCTCTCGGTCCCGCGCCGCCACAGGCCGTAGGCCAGCACCAGCAGCACCACCGCGAAGGCCGTCCAGTAGGCCCGCAGCCACCAGGCCCCGATCCAGAACTTGCCCAGGCCGTTCATGTCCGAGAACGGCGTGTCGGTGGTCGAGCCGTAGTTGTAGAGCTTGGACTCGAAGCCCAGGTTCACGAAGGTGATCGTGGTGACCAGATAGATCACCATCAGGCCCCAGCCGACGAACTTGTGCGGGCTGATCGCCTGCAGGAACACCGCCAGCACGGCCAGCAGGATCCAGTCCACCGCCTGCGGCAGCACGTACCAGATCAGGTACTTGTCGAGCTCCAGCTTGAAATAGCCGTGGAAGATCTGGCTGAGGATGGCGGCGAGCACGCTGACCAGCAGGGTCGAGACCAGGACGAGGCTGATGGCCAGGGTCTTGGGCGCCACGAAGGCCCAGTCGGGCACGGGGGTGGCGTCGATGATCTCGTGAGTCTTGCGCTCGCGCTCGCGCCAGACCAGCTCGCCGGAATAGTAGATGGCGATGATCATCGGGATCAGGCCGAACGAGCCCAGAAGCGGGCTCAGTAGCACGCGGGTGACCGGATAGATCACCCCGCCATAGCGGCCGGCGTCGGTGGCGAACCACAGGGCGCCCATGGCGTTGGCCAGCCCCAGGAACAGCAGCACGAAATAGGCCGGGCTCTTGAACACCTGGCCCATGTCCAGGCGCGTGCGCACCACAAGTTGGGCCCAGGCCGTGGCGCGGTCGAACTTCGGTTGCGGCAGCGGACCGGCGATCAGGACCGGCGCGGCCTTGTCCTCGGCCTTGCCCTTCTTGACCTTGGCTTGCCCCGAAAGATCGGCCGACTGAAAGCGGAACAGGCTGTAGGCCAGCGTCAGGAAGCCGGCCGACAGCACGACCGCCAGTGCGCGGTTGAACAGCAGCGCCCCGGCCAATGGCGGGATCACGGTGTTGCGCTCGCTGGCGGTCCAGTACTTGGTCGCCAGGCCGTAGGCTGCGGTGCCCATCGGCTCCCAGTAGGCGGCGATCTTCTCGAACTCGGGCTTGTCCAGCGCGATGTTGGCGATGATCCACAGCACCATGAAGGCGACCACGCCGACATAGGTCCACATCATCGAGCGGGTGATCGTGGCCAGGGCGAAGAACAGCGCCGAGGTCAGCAGGATCGACGGCAGGGCCAGGGCGAAATAGGAAAACAGGTAGGCGTGCAGGTCATTCGGGCCCAGGCGCTCGGGGTCGATCCACGGCATGAACGAGCCGATGAAGATCGCCAGCGGCACGGCCAGGAACGAGATCGCCGCCGCCAGGAAGGCCCCGGTGAACCGGCCGTACAGATAGTCGAACTTGCGAATCCGCGTGGAGCGCAGGATCGGCCCGAAGCCCGTCTCGTCGTCGCGCACCACCACATTGGCCACGAAGGCCGTGGTCACGAACATGTAGAAGATCGACAGGATCAGGTGGGTCTGGGCGATCGCGAACGGGGCGTTCTTGTGGATGTTGCCGCCGCCGCCGATGCGGATCTGGTCGATCGTCGCCGCCCCGAAGGTCAGCAGGAAGAAGATAACCGCCACCACCCAGAAGACGGGCGACTTCAGCTGGTAGCGGAGTTCGAAGCCCGCGATCTTGCGAAACATGCCGTCGCTCCCCGTCAGGCCGCCCGCCGGGTGGTCGAGAGGGTGGAGAAGTAGACGTCCTCCAGCCCGCCCTCGACCGGCGTGAAGCCATTGCCGGGATTATCGTCCGACAGGATGTGGATGACCGTGCGGCCGGCTAGCAGGCGCGTGGAGATGACCTTGTACTGGGCCTTGGCGGCCTCCAGCTCGGTCTTGTCGATCAGCTTCTTCCAGATCCGGCCCTTCAGCTGGCCGACCAGGTCCATCGGCGCGCCCTCGCGCACGATGCGGCCGTCGCAGATGATGGCCATGGCCGGGCAGAGATCCGAGACGTCCTCGACGATGTGGGTCGACAGGATCACCACCACGTTCTCGCCGATCTCGGCCAGCAGGTTCAGGAAGCGGTTGCGCTCCTCGGGGTCGAGGCCCGCCGTGGGTTCGTCGACGATGATCAGGCGCGGATCGCCGATCAGGGCCTGGGCGATGCCGAAGCGCTGGCGCATCCCGCCCGAGAAGCCGGCGATGGCCTTCTTGCGCACGTTCCACAGATTGACCTGGTTCAGCAGGTTTTCGACGGTTTCCTTGCGATCCTTGGCGTTGGCGATGCCCTTCAGCACCGCCATATGGTCGAGCATGTCGTAGGCCGAGACCCGCGGATAGACGCCGAAATCCTGCGGCAGGTAGCCCAGCGTCTTGCGTAGTTCCTCGGGGGTTTTCAGCACGTCGATGTCGCCGAAGCGGATATGGCCCGAGGTCGGGGCCTGCAAGGTGGCGATGGTGCGCATCAGGGTCGACTTGCCGGCGCCGTTCGGACCCAGCAGGCCGTACATGCCGCGCGGGATCGTCAGGCTGACCTCGTCCAGGGCCCGCGTGCCGTTGCCGTAGACATGGGTCAGGTTCTCGATGATCAGCATGAACAGCCCCCAGATAAAAAACGCGCCCACTACCCCATGGCCGACATGACTCGACGGCGACGATCGGGGCAAGTGAAAGAACGTTTAAGCCAAGGGTTCAACCGCGGGATTTCTGAACAGCGACCACTTTGCGGCTCTTGGGGTTCGCCGGCGCTGTTTGAACCGCACAGGGGTTTTGGGCGGCGGCTTTTGGGTCTAAACGAAGCGCCATGACGACCTACGCCTTTCCCCCGCACGCCATTCCGACGGTCCCGGTGGAGGGATCGAACGCGGTTTTCCCGGTCCGCCGGATCCTCTGCGTGGGGCGCAACTACGCCGCTCACGCCCGTGAGATGGGCGCCGACACCCGCGATCCGCCGTTCTTCTTCAGCAAGCCCGCCGACGCGGTGGCGCCGCTGAAGGGCCAGATCGCCTATCCGCCGGCGACCAGCGACCTGCATCACGAGATCGAGCTGGTCGTGGCCCTGAAGAGCGGCGGCGCGAACCTGACGCCCGATCAAGCGCTTGAGGCCGTGTTCGGCTTCGCCGTCGGCGTCGACCTGACCCGCCGCGACCTGCAAGGCGCGGCCAAGGCCAAGGGTCATCCCTGGGAGGCCGGCAAGGCCTTCGACGAAAGCGCGCCGATCACCGCCATCCGCGTGATGGACGCCCCGCCGCCCGAGGCCGCCGTCACCCTGTCGGTCAACGGCCAGGAACGCCAGCGTGACGAGGTCGGCGACATGATCTGGAACGTCGGCGAGGTGATCGCCAAGGCCAGCGAATTGTGGACCCTGGCCGCCGGCGACTTGATCTTCACCGGCACCCCCGAAGGCGTCGGCGCCATCGCCCGCGGCGACAAGATCGTCGGCGAGGTCGAGGGCGTCGGCCGCCTTGAATTCACGCTCGTCTAGGAGCTGGAAGTGAAGCTGGTCCTGCACAGCGCCAAGCGCGCCAGCGCGCCCTATCGGGTGCGCATCGGCCTTAACCTCAAGGGCCTTCCCTACGAGCTGCGCCCCGTCGACCTGGTGGCCAACGCCCATCACGAGGCCAGCTATCGCGCGCTCAACGCCCAGGCCCTGGTGCCCACGCTCGAGGTCGATGGCCGGCCGCTGACCCAGAGCCTGGCCATCCTGGAGTGGCTGGACGAGGTCTCGCCCGAGCCCGCCCTGTTGCCGCACACCGCCTATGAACGGGCCATCGTGCGCGGCATGGCCGAGATCATCGCCTGCGACATCCATCCGCTGAACAATCTGCGCGTCCTGCGCCAGCTGACCGCGCTGGAGATCGGCGAGACCGACCGCAACGCCTGGGTCGCCCGCTGGATCAGCGACGGCTTCCGGGCCCTGGAGCCGATGGTCGCCGCGCATTCGGGCGGCTTCGCCTATGGCGACGCGCCGGGCCTCGTCGACTGCCTGCTGGTGCCGCAGGTGTTCAACGCCGGCCGCTTCAACGTCGACCTGTCGCCGTTCCCGGCGATCACCAACGCCGCCGCCCGCGCGGCCAAGCACCCGGCCATCGAAGCCGCCCACCCCGACCACCAACCGGAGCGCTAGATGCTTGAGGACCTGAAAGCCAACAACGCCGCCTGGTCGGAACGCAAGACCCAGGTCGATCCGGACTTCTTCAAGCGCCTGGAAGGTCAGCAGAGCCCGGAATATCTCTGGATCGGCTGCAGCGACAGCCGCGTGCCCGCCAACGAGATCGTCGGCCTGGATCCGGGCGAGCTGTTCGTCCACCGCAACGTCGCCAACCTGGCGCCGCCGCAGGACGCCAACTATCTGTCCGTGCTGCAGTTCGCGGTCGAGGTGCTGAAGGTCAAGCATGTCATGGTCGTCGGCCACTACGGCTGCGGCGGCGTGGCGGCCGCCATCGACGGCCAGCGCCGGGGCCTGGTCGACCACTGGCTGCACCCGATCCGCGAGATCCACGCCGAGCACAAGCACGAACTGGAAGCGATCCCCGAGCAGCGCGCAATGCTCGACCGCCTGACCGAGTTGAACGTCGCCCGCCAGGTCCGCAACGTGGCCGCCGACGTCTTCGTCCAGGACGCCTGGGCGCGCGGCCAGGACCTGTCGGTGCACGGCTGGGTCTATTCGTTGCACGACGGCCTGGTGAACGATCTCAACATCGGCATTAGCAGCCTGGCGGACTACGAGCGGATGATGGCGGACTCTAACCGCCCCTGATCCGCACCCGCGCCTGGGCCTTGCGCCCTTGCGCGTCGACCACCGACAGCTTGTAGAAGCCCGGCGCGGCCGGCCTCCAGATCGCGCGGCCGCTGACCGGATCCAGGTCCAGCGGCCGGCCTTCCACGTACCAGGTCAGGCCCTCGCCCTCGGCGGCCAGCACCAGGCCCCGCGCCTTGGCATTGAAGGCGTCGACCTGCACCGACGCGCCGTCGGGCGGGAAGATCAGGCGCGGGCCTTCGTCGGCGGCGCGCAGTTTCTGCAAGGCCAGCGGCGCCAGCTTCGGCGCGATCGGGCGCGGGGCCGAGGACGGGGTTCCGATGGCGTCGGCGACGTCGAACAGCAGCGGCAGGGCCGCGTCGCGCCCCGTCAGACCCCCGCGCGCGCCGCCGTCGGCCCGGCCCGTCCAGACCAGGATCGCATAGCCGCCGACCACCCCGGCCGCCACCGCGTCGCGGAACCCGTAAGAGGTGCCGGTCTTGAACGCCATCGACGGCCCGCCGCGCGTCAGGGCCGAGGGCGCGCGGCCGCGCGGCGCCGGGGCTTCGCGGAGAATATCGAGCACCTGCCGCGCCGCCTCGGGGCGGACCAGCCGCGTCCCCCCGGAGCGCTCGCGGGCCTTGGCCTCCGCCTCGGTCCAGGCCAGCGGCTTGGCGACGCCGCCATCGCCGAGCGCGGCGTAGAGCATGACCAAGTCCCGCCAGGTGATGCCTTCGCCCCCCAGCGCCAGGGCGAGGCCGGCTTCCTTCAGCTGCGCCTTGGGCCGGGCCAGGTGCGCGCCGGCGGCCTCGATGCGGCCGGCGAAGGCCTCGGGACCCAGCTTTTCCAGGGTGGCGACGGCGGGGACGTTCAGCGAATGGGCCAGGGCCTCGCGCACCGTGACCTTGTCGTGGAACACGCGGTCGAAGTTCTCGGGCTGGTAGTCGGCGAAGCGGGTGGCGTTGTCCTGCAGCTGGGTGTCGGGCGCGACCAGACCGTCGTCCATGGCCATGGCGTAGATAAACGGCTTCAGGGCCGAGCCCGGCGAACGCAGGGCGCGGGTCATGTCGACCCACCCTCCGGCCCGGTCGCGGCCGGCGGAACCGACAGCGGCGCGGACGGCGCGGCCCTTGATCTCGACCACCAGGACGGCGGCGGTGGCGTCCGGACCTTGCGCGCCCGCCACGGCGGCGACCATCGGCTCCAGCCGCGACTGCAGGTCGGCGTCGAGGGTGGAGACCACACTGGCCTGACCCGGCGGCGCGTTGCGGGCCAGCTCGCCGGCCGCGTGCCAGGCCAGGGTCGGGAACGGCGCGCGGCGCGGCAGCGGCTCATTCTCGGCCTCGAAGGCGGCCGCCTCCGTGATCGTGCGGGAACGAATGAGCTTGTCGAGCACCGCGCGCCGGGCGGCCTTGGCGGCCTCGGGCCGACGGTCGGGACGGCGAGCCTCCGGCGACTGCGGCAGGGCGATCAGCAGGGCCTGCTCGCCGTCGGTCAGGCTGGACGGCTCGTGGCCGAAATAGCTCAGACTGGCCGCCCGCGCCCCTTCCAGATTACCGCCATAGGGCGCCAGGGTCAGATACAGCGCCAGGATCTCGCGCTTGGACAGCCGTGACTCCAGCTGAACGGCGCGGACCATCTCGATCAGCTTCGAGCCGAGATTGCGCGGTCGCGGCTCCAGCAGGCGCGCGGTCTGCATGGTCAGGGTCGAGGCGCCGGAGCTGACCCGGCCATGGATCACCGCCGAGCCGATGGCGCGGACCAGCGACAGCGGATCGACGCCCAGATGCCACCAGAACCGCGCGTCCTCGGTGCGGATCAGGCGCTTCTGGAAGGTCGGGTCGGTGCGCGAGAGATCGGCGCGGATCCGCCAGCGGCCATCCTCGACCGGCAGGGCCCGCAGCCAGGCGCCGCGACGATCCAGGGTGACCGGCGAGGAATGTCTGGCGCGGGTCATGTCCGGCGGGAAGACGGCGCTGAGGGCGGCGAGGACGACCTCGGCGGCGAGGACGCCGACGAGGACCTTGGTCAGGCGGGGAACGCGTTTCGCCTCATCCCCCAAAAATCCAAACCTTGTCATCCCGGCCGCAGCGCAGCGGAGAACCGGGCCCCAGGAGCGACCGCGCTGCGTCGGCCCCTGGGTCCCGGGCCGGCCTGCGGCCGCCCGGGATGACAAGGATAGTTACGCATCACCAAAGCTCGGCCCCTACTGCCCCGGCGCGATCGTCGCGCGCGAGGCTTCCGACCGGGCGTTCACCGCCGGGCGGTACATGTCCTTGGCCACGGCGCCGGGCAGGAAGAAGCTCCCCGGCGTCACGGCCCGGGCCACATAGGCCAGGGCGAAGCCCTTGTTCCCTTCCAGGTCCAGCGCGGCGATGAAACGGTCGTCGCGGCTTTCCTGGACGTCGGCGGCGGTCAGTTCGCCGAGGAACTTGAACGGACCGTTCTGGGCGTCGTCGGCGCCCAGCGTGGTCTCGATCTCGAAGCCGGCCGGCAGGGCGTCGTCAACCACCAGGGCGGTCGAGCGGGCCTGCATCGAGCGTCCGGAGACCAGCACGATGATCCGGTCGCCCTGGCGGATGGTCGCCGGATCGATCGCGCCGCCGCCCATCGACAGCAGGCGCTTGGAGACCGACAGACCGTCCGCGTTCGCGCCCGGCGCGGCGACCGGCGTGCCGCGCACGCTGACCGTCCGCCACAGGGCGCCCTTGCCGGCGTTGACGAAGTGGGCGTCGGCCAGCTTGCCGACCGCCCAGCGCGGCGCGCCGCCGGCCGGGGGCAGCGGGTTGGCGCCCGTCGCGGTGATCGAGATCGGACCCGAGGCCTGGATCAGGGCGTTGGCCGCGTGCAGCAGCGCCGCCTGTTCCTGGGTGTTCAGGGCGTCCGGATCCTTGCTGACGTTCTCCAGCCGGCCTTGCAGCTGGCGGGCGACATCCATCATGCCGGACTCGGCGGCGAGCGCCGTCAGCACGGCCGTGTCGCGCAGCGGCGTCTGGTACCAGTCCTGCTCGTCCTTGTAGCCCAGGCTCGACACCGCCTGGCGCATGGCCGAGCGGGCGCGGGCGTTGTCGCCCATGCGGGCCAGGCCGGCCGCCACATAGGCCTTGGCGATCGGCTGGGCCTCGTCCTTCATCTGCACGTCGTGCCACCAGCGCAGGCGGGCGAGATCGCCCTTGCCCGCCTTGGCCATCACATAGAGGGCGTAGGCAGAGGCGCGGCGGCGCATGCGTTCGGTCGCCTTCTTCGAGGCGTCCTCGTTGCTCGCCCACCAGCCCGGATATTCCATGCGATAGGCGACCGACGAGAAGCCCTCGGGACGGCTGACCTGGCGCATGGCGCCGACCGCCTTGTCGATGGCGTTGTCGGGCACGGCGACGCCCTGCGCCTTCGCCTCCAGCAGGAAGTCGACGACATAGGCGCCGAGCCACGGATCAGCCTCGCCGTCGCCGACCCGCCACAGGCCGAAGGCGCCGTCCAGGGTCTGGCGATCCAGCAGCTTGCCCACGGCTCCGGCGAGGGCCGCCGGCGTGCGTTTCAGCTTCGGATCGGTCGAGAAGGTCTGGGCGTAGAGCAGCGGATAGGCGGTCGAGACCAGCTGCTCGGTGCAGCCGTACGGATAGCGCTGCAGCGCCACCGCGATCGCCGAGGGGTCGAAGCCCCGGATCGGCGAGTAGCTGACCTGCAGCGTCACGTCGCCCGCCGCCAGGCCCGACAGCAACTGGTACGAGGGCGTGTAGCTCTCGCCCGGCTTCTGCACTTCGGTGGTGGTGCGCACGATGTCGCCCCAGCCCAGGCGGGTCTGGATCGGATAGTCCTTCTGGGTCGTAAAGCCCGGGCCGGCGACCTTGAAGCCGATCTTGCCGATGCCCGTCACATCGGGCGCCAGGAAGGGGATCTTCTCGGCGATGCGCTGGCCCAGGATCAGCTGGAACACCTTCTTGAAGGCCACCTTCAGCCCGTTGGTCGAGAAGGCCTCGGCCGTATAGGCGCCCGGCTTGCCCTCGACATTGTGCAGCTCCAGCGTGGCGTAGGCCTGGTCGCCCGGGGCCAGGAAGCGCGGCAGGTTCAGGTCGGCCACCACCGGCTGGCGCACGGTCAGCGGCTTGGAGGCCGAGCCGACGGCCGTGTCGGTCCAGGCCACGGCCTGGATGCGCAGCTCGCCGTTGAAGTCGGCGGCCGGCAGCTTGATCACCGCCTTGCCGTCGAGACCGGTCTCCACGATCCCGGACCACAGGGCCACGGTCTTGATCGGCGTGGTGGTCAGACCCTCGCCGCCGACCTCGTCGCCGCCGAAGTTCACATTGGCCGGCGCGCCCAGGTTGGGGTCGAGCAGGCGGCCGTAGTCGTCGCGATAGTTCAGGGTCAGGGCGCGCTTGCCGAAGTACCACTTCACCGGATCGGGACTGTCCTGGTGGGTCAGGCGCAGGATGCCTTCATCCACCGCGGCGATGGTGACCTTAGCCTTCTGCCCAAAGCCCAGGCCGCTCACCTTCACCGGAATCTCGACCGGCGCCTTGCTGTCGATCTTGCTCGGCGTGCCGAGGTCGACCGTCAGCTTGCGGTTCTTGGGATCGATCGGGACATAGACCAGGCCCAGGGCGCGGCGCGGCTTGGGCGAGGCGACCGGGTCGCGCGGCTGGATGACGCTGACCATCACATAGGCCCCGCCGCCCCAGGCTGCCGAGGTCTTCAGGCGCACGGTCGCCCCCTTTTCGCCGACGCTGACGGTCTTGAGATCGATCAGGCGATCGGTGGCGACCGCGATCTGCGCTTCCCCGGCATAGGGCGGCTTCAGCGTGATCTCGACCGTATCGCCCTGGGCGTAGGTCTGGGTTCCGGCGGACACGCGGACCACGTCCGGCGCCTCGCCTTCACGGGCCGGAGCGCCCCAGCCCGCCGAGAAGCGGGTGACGGTCCTGGCGCCGTCCGCGCCCTCGACCTCGAGGCGGTAATCGCCCCAGCCGAGACGGCGGGTGAACTTGGCCGGCGAACCGGCGCCAATATTGACCTGCGCCTTGGCCACGATGGCGTCGCGGCTGCTGCGCCGCCACTGCCAGCGGCCGTTCTGCTGGAACCAGTCATAGTCCCAGCGCTCGGCCACCAGGGTGTAGGTCGCGGTCGCGCCGATGCGCTGGCCGGCGGCGTTGACGGCGATGATATCGAGGCTGACGGGCGGATCGCCCTTGCCGGCCTCGCCCTGGTCGACCTTGACGCCGTAATAGATCGCCTTCGGACGCACCTTCAGCTCCAGCCCCTCGCGGACCGGACGGCCGCCGGGCTCGAACACCGAGGCGGTGACCGAGGCGACCAACGGCTGGGCGGTGTCGCCGGCGTCGGTGGTGGACACCGACAGGATCGCGTGGCCCTCGCCGTCGGTGACGGTCGAGCCGAGATCCAGGTACTTCTCGTCGAACGGCTTCCCCTGGTCGCCCCATTCGAAGCCCTTATAGGCCGGGAACGGGTCGGTATCGGCGCGCAGGCGGGCCTCGCCCTGGGTCTGCAGACCCGCGCCCGGCGCGCCGTAGAGGAAGCGGGCCGAGACGTCGACCTTGCGGGCCTCGCCGGCGCCGAGGGCGACGGAGTCCTGGCCCGTGGCGGTGACCGCCAGGCGCTGCGGCGCGAAGTCCTCGACCGAGAACGACAGGCTGCCGGTCGCCTCCTCGATGCCCTCGATATGCAGCTCGGCGGTCCAGCGGCCGCGCGGGGCCGATCGCGGCAGAGCGATATCGGCCAGCACGGCGCCGGCATTGGCCTGGCCGAACGGATAGCGCTTGAACTCGACGCCCGAGGGCCGCTTGACGATCACCTCGCCCTTGCGATCGGAAACGGCCTTGGCCATCCGGTCGCGGACCATGGCGGTCAGGTGGACGGTCTCGCCGGGCCGATAGATGCCGCGGTCGGCATAGAGGTAGCCGTCGATATCGGCCGCCACGCTGCGTCCGTCGACGCCGCCCTCGGTGCGGCCGCCCACGCCCTGCTTGGACAGGTCGACGGGCGAGCGGTCGAGATCCAGCACGGCCAGGTCGCCTTGCGGGCCATAGGCCATGACCATCTTGGCGCGCTCGGCGCCCTGGCCCTTCAGCAGCGGGCGCAGGAAGCGCACACGGCCGTCGGCGTCGCTCTTGGCCTCGGCCAGCGGCTCGCCGTCGGCGGCGACCAGATTGACGGTCACGCCCGACAGGGTCTTGGCGCTCTTCAGCGAGCGGACCACGACGTCCAGGCTCTCCGAGCCGTCATAGGCCAGCATGGCCATGTCGGTGAACACGATCCAGCGGCGGGCCTGGGCCGGGTTGTTCTCGCTGTCGTCCGGATCGCGGCCCCCCGAGGCGTCGCGCGCCTTGATGACATAGGCGCCGGCCTTCATCTCCTTCAGCACCGCGCCCAGCGGGAAGACGGTGGTGGCCTTCTGGCCGGTCGCGCCGCCGGTGACCTGCACCGTGCCCTTCCAAACCCGGCGGCCGTCGTCGCCCACGGCGTCCTCGCCATAGTCGCCAGCCCAGTCGCCCTCGCCGGTCGGATCCGGGGCGGTGATCGACTTGCGGACCAGATTGCGGTCCGGCACGCGCCAGACCTCGATGGCCAGGGCCTGGACGTTGATCGTCTCGATGCCGACGCCGTCGGACTCCTCGCGCGGCAGGATCACGCCATCGCCGGCGAAGCCCACATACGGAGGCTTCTCGCCGAACGTGAAGTCGACGTCGGCATTGGCGGCGAGCGTCTCGCCGCCCTTGGCGGGCAGGCCCTTGAGCAGGGTGATTCGGTGGTCGGTGAAACCGATGCCGCCCAGGCACAGCTCGTCGCCCTTCACCCGCACCGAGGGCTGGCGGCCGAGGTCCGGCGAGACCAGCACGAAGTCGGCATAGGCCTTCGACGGATCCAGGTCCTTGCTCATGCGGATGCAGGCCAGCGGATCGGGGCCGCTGCTGTCGACGCGGGTCTGCCAGACCGCGAAACCGTCGGGCTTGGGGATGCCGCGACGCGGCGCGTTGGCGCCGCGCGGCTTGCCGAACAGCGACCAGGCCTCGCCCTTGACCGCCGTCGCGCCGGCCGGCTTGCCGCCGCCGAAGAACAGACCGCCCTTGCCGACCGCGAAGCCGCCGCCGAAACCGAGGATCAGCGACCCGGCGACGGCGATCGCCACCGGGCCCCTCAGCGCGGCGGGCCAGCGTTCCGACACGGTTCGACGAAAGCCGTCCCAGCGATCGCGCCAGGCGTTTTGCCGGGGACCTTGGATGTCGGGACCGCCTTCCGGCGGCGTCTCGTCCGTCGACATCCGTTGTCTCCCACTGATTTGCGCTTGGTTCAGGCGAATTGAACCTAAGCGCGATCAGGGGTCAACGGCGGTCGAATGACAGTGTCACGACCAATGCTCAAGCTTGCGGGCGATTGCTCAGCGTCACTCGCCCCGCCAAAGCGGCGACGCCCGCTTTAAGCGTCGAACGCCACCACGCCCGTGGAGAGGTCGTAGCAGGCCGAGACGACCTTCAGCCGCCCCTCCTCGATCCGCTCGGCCAGGACGCCGTCGGCGACCTTCAGGCGGCCGGCGATGTCGCGGACATTGCGGCGGATGGCGGCGTCCTGCAGATCGGCCGGATGGGTTTCGTCGGCCTCGAGCACGGCCGGGATGATCGGCAGCACCATCTCGTACAGCGCCCCGTGCAAGTCGGCGTGCTTCTTGGCGACGTCGACCGCAGCGCCGACCGCGCCGCACTTGGTGTGGCCCAGCACGACGATCAGCGGCGCGCCCAGGTGCTCGACGGCGTAGACGATCGAGCCCAGCCCCTCGCGGCCGACGGTCGAGCCGGCCACGCGGACGACGAACAGCTCGCCCAGATTGCAGTCGAAGATCAGTTCCGGCGCGGCGCGGCTGTCGGCGCAGCCGATCACCACCGCGAACGGCTTCTGGCCCTTGGACAGCTCGGCCACGCGCGCCAGGGTCGGCAGGATCAGATTGGCGCCGCCGCGGGCGAAGATGGCGTTGCCGTGCTTCAGGCGGCCCAGCGCCTCGTCGGGCGCGACCTCCTGTCCGGGCTCGCCGTGCCCGGCCGGGGCGTGAGCGGGCTCGGCCTCCAGCGGCTTGACGCTGGCCATGGCCTTGTCGAGCGCGGCCTTGTCGCTGGCCTGGTGCTTCAGGGCGCTGGAGGTCCGGCGGCCCTTCTTGCTCAGCAGACTGGGATGGGCCGGGCCGTCACCTTCGGCGAAAGCCAGGGCCGGCGCGGCCAGGCCCGCCAGGGCGCCCAGTAGAAGTCGTCTCGAAACCATTTCGTCCCCCGACGCGGTTTGATGTCGGCGAGGAACTTAGCCGGTCGAAGTTAACCGGGATTAACAGCAGTCCGAAACTTCACAGCGGCAGTTCGACGCGCTTAACGACAGTGCGCATGGCGATACTGCTGCTGACACGCACCACGCCGGGGATCCGGGTCAGCTCCTGGGCGTGGACCCGCTCCAGGTCGTCGACGTCGCGGACCACCAGGCGCAGCAGGTAGTCCGAGCCGCCGGTCATCAGGTAGCACTCGGCCACCTCGCGGACATTGGCGATGGCCTTCTCGAAGGCGCTCAGCGCGGCTTCCGCCTGCGACGACAGGGTCACCGTCACGAAGACGCTGAGCGGCAGGCCCACGGCCCGCTCGTCGATCACCGCCGCATAACGCCCGATGACCCCCGCCTCCTCCAGCGCCCGCACGCGACGCAGGCACGCGGACTCGGAAAGATTCACCGCCTCACCCATTTCCACATAGCTGGCGCGGCCCCGCCGTTGCAGCAGGCGGAGAAGCTTCCGGTCGAAGCTGTCGAGGTTGACGGGAGGTTTCTTCACCTGAACATACCCTTCACGCAGGATTCCTGCATACCACGGTTCTAGTTGCATGAAATCCCCAGGGAACCTGCGGGCCGCGAGGCGTAAACCGGCGTCAAATCGCTTTTGGAGGAAAGCACCATGCGCGTAGGCGTCCCTTCCGAGATCAAGCCGGGCGAACACCGGGTGGGCCTGACCCCCACGGCCGTCCGTGAATATGTCGGCCACGGCCACACCGTCCTCGTCCAGTCGGGCGCGGGCCTGGGCGCCGGCTATGCCGACGACGTGTATGTGAAGGCCGGCGCGACCATCGCCCCGGACGCCGCCGCCGTCTTCGCCGGCGCGGACATGATCGTGAAGGTCAAGGAACCGCAGAAGGTCGAGTGGGAAAAGCTCGAGCCACGCCACATCCTCTTCACCTACCTGCACCTGGCGCCCGATCCGGCCCAGACCGAAGGCCTGCTGAAGAGCGGCTGCGCGGCCATCGCCTATGAGACCGTCACCGACGCGCGAGGCGGCCTGCCGCTGCTGGCCCCGATGTCGGAAGTGGCCGGCCGGATCGCCGTGTTCTCGGCGGCCGAGACCCTGCTGAAGCACAATGGCGGCATGGGCCTGCTGCTCTGCGGCGTGCCCGGCGTGCCGCCGGCCCGCGTGGTCGTGCTGGGCGGCGGCGTGGTCGGCAGCAACGCCGCCCGCATGGCCGCCGGCCTGGGCGCCGAGGTCGTGGTGCTGGAACGCTCGATCCCGCGCATGCGCGAACTGGACGACCTGTATCAAGGCCGCATCCTGACCCGCTACTCGACCTTCGCCGCCGTCGAGGACGAAATCCTCAAGGCGGACGTGATCATCGGCGCGGTGCTGACCGCCGGCGCGGCCGCGCCCAAGCTGGTCCGTCGCGAGCACCTGAAGCAGATGAAGCCGGGCTCGGTGCTGGTGGACGTCTCGATCGATCAGGGCGGCTGCTTCGAGACCAGCAAACCGACCACCCACGCCGAGCCGACCTATGTGGTCGACGGCGTCGTCCACTACTGCGTGGCCAACATGCCGGGCGCGGCCCCGCGCACCTCGTCGGAAGCCCTGGGCAACGCCACCCTGCCGTTCGGCCTGGCCCTGGCCGACAAGGGCCTGGACGCCCTGAAGACCAACGTCCATCTGGCGCGCGGCCTCAATGTCCTGAATGGCGAACTGACCCACCCGGCCGTGGCCGAGGCGCTGGGCAAGACCTCGGTCGATCCCTACGGGGCCTGGAAGTAGGCCAAACCCCAACTCCGATCTTCCCGGCGAAGGCCGGGACCCAGATCGTAAGGCTGTGAGGCGCATGCAAGACGCCCGCGATCCTGACCGGATCGCGGGCGCTCTTGCATCTGGGCCCCGGCTTTCGCCGGGGAGAACGGAATTTAGGTCACGCCGCGAAGCGGGCGATGTCCAGGCGGCTCTCGACCATGTCCAGCACGTCGGTCATCCGGAAGTCCGGGTCGACCGGGTGCAGGGCGTCGTAGACCGAGCGCGCGAAGGCCAGGTCGGCGGCGGTCTTGACCCGCCAGTCCAGGCGTGACCAGTCGCGCGGGGCCTTCAGATGGGCCTGGCTCCAGCGCTGGGGCTGCTCGCGGATGGCGGCGGTCGGCGAGATGCGGGCCGTCGGGTCGCGCTCCTCGGCGGCGGCGGCCCGCAGCGCGCCGGCCGTGATCACCTCGACCTCGAGACCGGCCGGGAAGGTGCGATGCACGCGGTTGGACGTGTAGTCGGCGCCGCTGGACAGGGCCATGCGCACGGCGTCGTCGATGATCCCCGGGTCCATGAACGGCGCGTCACCCTTCAGGCGGACCACGTGGCTGACCGCGCTGATCGCCTCGGCGCAGCGAGCGATACTGGCCAGGATGTCGGCGCCGGTTCCGCGATGGACGGTATGGCCGCGCGAGACCAGGAAGCCGGCCAGGGCGTCGTCGACCGTCTCGTTGCTGGTCGCCACGATGATCTTCGACAGGCAGCGGGCGCCGCGCAGGCGCTCCAACTGGCGCACGATCATCGGCTCGCCCCGCAGGGTGGCCATCGACTTGCCCGGCAGTCGGGACGAACCCATGCGGGCCTGAAGCACGGCGAGGATCATGACGCGTCTCCCTTCGTTGGGATCAAGCTAGAGCATACTCATAAAACTCAAGTGAATCAGAAGCTTACACGACCTTAATCGACAAGCTTAATTGTCGCTGAAGAGGCGTGCGAACAGGCGGCCGATCCAGCCGTCGTCACTGTCGCAGCTGATTCCAGGTGTGGATCAGGCGACCCAACGTCGCGGGTCGAGCGCGACGGGATCGTCGATCGCCATCTCGTCCCAGTCGAGGTCCGGCGGCGGGCTCGAGGCGGCGGCGACCACGGCCGACAGCTCGGCGGCCGAGTTGACGCCGACCAGCACGGCCGAGCCTTCCGGACGCGACAGGGCGAAGCCCAGGGCGGCCTGCAGCGGATCCGAGCGGCCCTCGGCGATCATCCGGCGCACGCGCGACAGGCGGCCCGAGGCGCCTTTCAGCTGGGCCGGAACGCGATCGGGCGGCAGGAACAGCAGGCCATTCAGGAAGATCGAGCGCAGGTGGACCTCGACGCCCATGCCGGCGATGCGTTGCAGCGAGCCATCGGCCAGCAGGCGCTGGTCGAGCAGGCTGGCCGGAGCCTGCAGGATATCGGGCTTGAAGCGACGGGCGACGCCGACCGGGTCGTCCGTGGCGTGGGCGGCGATGCCGATCTTGGCGAACAGGCCTTGGTCCTTGAGACGCAGCAGCCGATCCCAGAGGGCCGCGCCGTGCGCGCCGAACAGTTCCGAGGGCGAGTGGACGACGATCGAATCGGCGCGCTCGACGCCGATTCGGCGCAGGGCGGCGCGAGCCTCGGTCTCGACATGGTCGGGCCCGCGGTCAGCGCGGGCCGTGGCCAGGCAGACGCGGAAGGGCACCGGGCGCGGGATCAGGTCGCCCAGCAGGGTCTCGGCGCGGCCGAACAGGCCCGAGGCGTCCAGCACCGACAGGCGGGCGCGGGCGGCGATATTGAGAATGTCGCGCGCTTCGGCTTCGGGCGAGCGACCACGCGGCGCCGACGAGCTACCGCCGTCGAGGCCGAACTGGGCCGCAGCCAAACCGAGTTTTGAGACCGAAATGGACATCGCCATCCGTGCGCGAAAACATCAACAGACCGCGACGGTACGCGCCAAGGTTTGAACATCCGGTTTCTGGAACCTTGCCGAGGGGTTAAAGTCACCCCGATGACGATCGACCGCTCAGACGACGCCAATGCCGACCCATGGCCCATGCACGGCATGGCCGACGACGCCCGTCCCGCCTTGGCGGCGGCGCTTTGCCGAGGGTCGGCGGCCCTGGCCACCATCATCGCCCTGGGCGACGGCGGACCCCGTCCGGTCGGCGCCCAGATGGTGTTCGGCGAAAATATTCTTTCGGGTTTTTTGTCGGGCGGCTGCATCGAGGCCGATGTCGAGGTCCATGCGCGGGCCTGCCTGGCCGACGGCCAACCGCGGCGCCTCGTCTATGGCGAAGGCAGCCCCTGGCCGGACATCCGCCTGCTGTGCGGCGCGCGGATCGAGATCCTGGTCGAGAAGATCGAGCCCGACGACCCGGCCGCCCGGACCTTGCTGGACCTGGCCGAGGCCCGCGCGCCCGCCTTCTGGATCACCGACGGCGCGCGCCGACTGTGCGTCGAGGAGCCGCAGGCCCTATGGTCCGGCGCCTTCGAACGCGCCTACGATCCCCCGCCGCGCCTGGTGGTGCTGGGCGGCGACCCGACCGCGCTGGCGGTGGCGAGCCTGGGCGCGCAGTCGGGTTTCGAGACCCATCTGGTGCGCCCCAAGGGTCCGGCCTCGCCGCCGCCCCTGCCGAACGTCGCCTATCGCCGTGAGGCCGCAGACGAGGCCCTGGCCGCGATCGGCCTCGACGCCTGGACGGCCGTCGCCGTCTGCGGCCACGACCTGGAGATCGACCACGCCGCCTTGATGGCGGCCCTGCCCTCGCCCGCGCCCTATGTCGGCCTGCTGGGCGCGCGGCGGCGACTGCCGGAGCGGATCGCGCGGCTGAGAGCCTCCGGCCTGAGCGATCGCGATCTGGCCAAGCTGCGCGCCCCGATCGGTCTGGACCTGGGCGGCAAGGCCCCGTTCGAGGTCGCGGTGGCGGTGATCGGCGAGATCATGGCCACACGCCACGGCCAACCGGCCTTGGCGCGACGGGCGGTTGAGGCCTAAGCCGGCGCCGTCTCGGCCCCGAACGCGGCGATGTCCTCGAGCAGGGCGTTGGCCGCCATGTCGACCAGTTCGCCGCCCTTTTCGGGCGTGGCCTGGGCCGGGTCGGAACCCATGCGACCGTCGGCGTAGCGGGCGCGGAAGTCCAGGGCTTCGCGGATCGGCCCCGACGGCGCGATCTTCGGCTCATAGGCTGTCGTCTTGATCGTCTCCGGATAGGCCCACTGGGTCACGGCGATCTCGGAGGGGGTCGCGTGCGAACCGTGGCCGACGGGGAATTGACGGTTGGCCAGGGCGTTGACGCCGGCCAGATCCCACCAGTTCTTCAGCTTCAGGGCGAACGGCGCCCGCTCTTTCCGGAAGCTGTACTCGGCGTAGATCTCCGAGAAGGCCGCCTCGATCGAGGCGACGTTGCCGCCGTGGCCGTTCAGGAAATAGATCCGCGTGAAGCCGTGCGCGCCCAGCGACCGCACCCAGTCGCCGATCGCGGCGATGAAGGTCGACGGGCGCAGGAAGATGGTGCCCGGAAAGGCCAGGTGGTGCTGGGCCATGCCGATGTTGAAGGTCGGCGCCACCAGAATCCTGTCGCCCGCCCGCTTGCTGGCCTCGTGGGCGATGATCTCCGGGCACAGCCAGTCGGTGCCGAGAAGACCCGTCGGCCCGTGCTGCTCGTTGGAGCCGATCGGCACCACCACGCTCGTGCTGGTCTTCAGGCGGGTCTCGATCTCGGACCAGGTGGATAGGGCGAGCAGCATGGGCGGAACTCCTGGAGCCTGTCTTAACAGGCTCCAATCCAAAAAGGGGAGAGCGGGGCGGGCGCCGAAACCGGCATCCACTTTCGGCTGCCCCGCTCTACGATACGCCTCTCAATTGGACCTCGCCCCGCTTCGGCGCAAGAAACCGCGGAGGTCTTCTTGCGCCTAGCGCCGCCCTGCGCATAACTCCGCCGCAACGACAAAAGGGAGTAGGCGGCGTGAGCGACGGACAGGTTTTCCCGGTTTCCGAGGAACTGGCGCGGGGCGCCCATATCGACGCGGCCGCCTATGAGGCCGCCGTGGCCCGGGTCAAGACCGATCCGGAAGGCTACTGGCGCGACATCGCCGCCCGGCTGGACTGGATCAAGGCCCCGACC
>NZ_JBXAON010000012.1:0-74707 GCF_058802865.1 Caulobacter sp. GW822-FHT01G02 | reverse complement strand
CCCCCCCCCCCCCCCCCCCCCCCCCCCCCCCTCCCCCCCCCCCCCCCCCCCCCCCCCCCCCCCCCCCCCCCCCCCCCGCGCGCGGCGGCCGAGCGTGCTAGGGCAGGCGCCGCCCTATTTGATCTTGAGCAGGAAGCGCTTGTGGACGGCCTCGGTCACCTTCCACACGCCCTTGTGGTGAGCTTCGACCGCGAAGGCGTCCCCGGCCTTGACCACGACGGTCTCACCGCCGTCCGGAGTGATCTCGATCCGGCCTTCGAGCATCACGACATACTCGTAGTAGGAGTATTCGGCGCGCAGGGTCCCGGGCGTGCAGCGGAACGTGCCCTCGACCAGCGAGCCGTCCTCGGATTGGTGCTCAAACCAGGTCCACATCGTCGGTTCGCCTTCCAGGACCGTCCATCCGGGCGAGATCGGCGTGATCGGATCCCCGATTTCGGGTGTCATGCGATGAATGCTCAAGGGGATCCTCCTTCTGATGATTCAAAGGATAGCGAAAACTATTGTAATGGCCAGGGGTGAAACGTCAGGCTGGCCGTTCCGTGGAGCGATTGGCGTCACCTGGTTTCGCCGCGCCTGACCTCAACGACTCGGATTTCAGGTCCGAGGCCAAAGGCCCTGGCGCTGTCCGTGTCCCAAGGCGCCGGATCTGGAATGGCCGCCAGAGGGTCCCTCATCAGCCAGATACGCTGGGCATAGGGAGACTCGTCGCGCCGGTGAGCATGGCGAGCCAGGATGAAGCCACTCCTGCTCCCGCCATCCGCCTGATCGGCGCTGTCGCCAGCGCCCGCTCCCGACGCTACGGCGTCTCCTTGATGCTATCCCGTGGGGAAGCGAAGGTCGGCGACCAGGCCCGGCCTGGGATGGCGAGCGCGCAGTTCGAGATCGATGTCCAGGCGCCGGGTGATCGAGCGCACGATGGCCAGGCCCAGGCCCGCGCCGGTCGACCCTTGGCCCGCGCTCCCCCGGTTGAAGGGCGCGAACACGTCGCGCAGCGCGTCTTGGTCCAGTCCGGGGCCGCGGTCCCAGATCACGACCCTGGGTCCGTCTCCGTCCATCCTGGCGACGATACGCACCTTTCCCCCGCCATAGGCGCAGGCGTTGAAGACCAGATTGCGCAGAACCTCGCCGATCAGCACCGCGTTGCCGCGCGCGAGTCCGAGGTCGGCGGGCAGGCGCGTCAGCAGTTCGACCTCGGGAAACGCGCGGGCGGCTTCGACCTGGATCGTCTTTAGCAGGGCGGCGAGATCGGCCTCGCCATCGGCCGCGGTCGCCTCGGAACGGGCCAGGGCGAGGAACTGCGTCAGCACCTGGCGCAGGTTGGCCGCCGCGTCTCGCGAGTCGCCCAGCAGGGCCTTGTCGCGCGGCGTGGCGGCCGAGCGCTCCAGCAGGGCGAGGTTGGCGACGATGACCGACAGGGGCGTCCGCAACTGATGCGAGGCGTCGGCCGAGAAGCGCTCCAGCGCGCGGGTGAAGCGCTCCAGGCTGCTCATCAGGTGGTTGAAGGCTTCGACGGCCGGCGACAGTTCGGCGGGCGTGTCGGCGGCGTCGATCGGGGCGAGGTCCGGGCGCGAAGCCTGGGCGCGCCTCTTAAGATCGGCCGTCAGGCGGCGCAGCGGCGCCAGGCCCCAGCCGACGGCGGGCACGACCAGGACCGCGGCGACGGCGACCAGCAGGACGGGCAGGCCGATCAGGGTGGACAGCAGCTCGCGCACGCTGGCGCGACGGGAGTCGAGGCTTTGGGCCACCGCCACCACGACGGGCTCGCGCACGCCCGGCACCATCACCGTCGACTGGGCGATCCGCACCTCGTAGCCGCGCATCCTCGCATAGCTGAAACTGGTCTCGTTCGGCGCGGGCGCGGGCAGGCGGGGGAGGTCGTCATAGCCGGTGACCAGGCGCGAGCCCTGGCGCACCGCGTAGAACACCGCGTCGCGCTCCGGACTGTCCAGCAGGGCCAGGGACCAGGGCGGCAGGGCCACCTGGGCCTGACCGTCCCGCACGCCGATCTGGGCGACGATCGAGGTCACGGATCCGGCCAGCAGCCGGTCGGAAGACTTCTCCACGACCGCGCGAGCGGCCAGGGCGCCGGCCAGGGCGAGCGCCGCGCCCAGCAGGGCCAGGGGGACGACCTGCGCCAGCAGCAGGCGGCCGACCAGGCTGGGGCGGCCGCCCTTCCAAGGCTTGGCCTTCATGGGTCGATCCGGTAGCCCACGCCCCGCAGCGTACTCAGGCGCGGGCCGTCCGGCGCCAGCTTGCGTCGCAGTCGACCGACATGGACGTCCAGGGCGTTGGGCGAGGGGGCCTGTTCGTCGGGGAACACGTCGGCGGCCAGGCGGTCGCGCTCGACGACCCGGCCGGGACGCGCGGCCAGGGCCTTCAGCACGGCCCATTCGCGCGGGCGCAGGTCCAGCCGCCGCTCGCCGATCCAGGCCGCGCCAGCTTCCCAGTCGCAGACCAGGGCGCCGACATGGGCCGTCCGGGTGGCGTAGCCGCCCTTGCGCCGCGCCACCGCCCGCACCCGGGCCACCAGCTCGAACGGGTCGAACGGCTTGAGCACATAGTCGTCCGCGCCCATGTCCAGGCCGGCGATGCGATCGCGCACCGCGTCGCGCGCGGTCAACATGACGATCGGAGTCAGCACGCCCTCGCGGCGCAGCCGGCCCAGGATCTCGAAGCCGTCGATGTCGGGCAGGCCGATGTCCAGGACGACGGCGTCGAAGTCGGCCCCATGCGCCAGGGCCAGGGCCAGGGCGGCCTCGCCGGTTTCGGCGCAGACGGGCTCGTGACCTTCGCTCTCCAGCGTCGCGGTCAGGGAGCGACGCAGAGGCGGATCATCCTCGACAACCAGTATCTTCATCGGGGATGTAGGAACCGAACACGCAGGGGAGGTCATCATCCGACGCCGATTGCCTCATCAGGTCAAGAGACGCGGGCCCGTGGCGATCATGGCGGCGCTGGCCTTGACGGCGGCCCTGGCCGGCTGCGCGCCGAAGTCGATCGGACAGGCGACCAGCGGCTGGGATATTCGCGCCGCCGAGCGCGAGGGCGAGCTCGTCGTCTATCTCAACACCGATGTCCACCAGGTGATCGGCGAGGGCTTCCGCGAGCGCTTTCCCAAGATCAAGGTCCGCTTCGTCGAGTTGGCCGCCAAACCGATGCAGGCGCGCCTTATCGCCGAGACGGACGCGGGCGCGCCGGTCGCCGATGTGGCCTGGAGTTCGTCGATGGACATCCAGGTCAAGCTGATCAACGACGGCTACGCCCAGACCTATCGCAGTCCGGAGGCCAAGGGCCTGCCGGCCTGGGCCGTCTGGCGCGACCAGGGCTTCGGCGTGACGGCCGAGCCGATCGTCTTCGCCTACAACAGGAAGGCGCTGAAGGAGTCGGAGGTGCCGCGCAGCCACGCCGCTTTGCTGGCGGCCCTGCGCGCCGACCCCGAACGCTGGCGCGGCAAGATCGCCATGTACGATCCCGAAAAGAGCGGGGTCGGGTTCATGTACCTGTCGAGCGACCTGCAGGCCTATCCGGACGCCTGGCCCTTGTACGACGCCTTGGCCAAATCGGAGCCGGGCCTGTTCGTCCCGGGCGCGCCGCTGCTGACCAGCCTGTCGGGCGCGCACGATCTGGCCTACGACATGAACGGCTTCTACGCCGACTGGTGGGCGCGCCATCGCAACGCCGACATCGGCTATGTCGTGCCCAGCGACTATCACCTGTCGCTCTCGCGCGTGGCCTTCATCACCCGTTCGGCGCCGCATCCGAAGGCGGCCCGGGTGTTTCTGGACTATCTGATGTCGGACGAGGGGCAGAGGCGACTGGCCCAGGCCAGGCTGACGCCGATCCGCCCCACCGGCGGCGCGCCGGCGCTGGGCGCGGCCGGCCGGCCGATCCGTGTCGGTCCCGCCCTACTGGCCAATTTCGACCAGGGGCGGCGCGCTGAATTGCTGGCGCGCTGGAAAGCCGCGTCCGCCGATCGCTGATGCTGCTTAAATATAGTCCAGAGTTCGCCTAAAAAATAATCACATCCGGCCAGGTTCACGAAAGCTTCGCGGTTTTCGCCCCTGGTCCCGATCAGCCCAAGCTGTCACCGACCTGTCACCTTCGCGGATCGCGCGGCGACGGACGAACGCGCGTCGTGCCCACCGGTTGAGCTCAGGGGGATTCCTTTCGTCCTCATCGCGCGCCGGGCAACATTGTACCGGATTTCGACGCTTTGACGCGATGGGGCGAGCCGGTCGTACTGGCCTGGCTCTCGCGGAAGAGATCGGGTCAGCCCGACGCCGAAGGCGCAACCGCCCCGGAAACGCTCAGGCAACAGGGACCGCAGAGCACGAGGACGCTGGAAAGCAGGACCGCTCCACAAGTGAGCGGCCTCGCCGAAGGAGCAAGGGCGCGACCGCGCCTGAATCTCTCAGGCCAAGGGACAGCGGGGGCAGAGGAACCGCCTGGCGGAGTCCGGGAAGGCGCGCGTCTTCCCGAGCGACGCGACCGACGCGACCGAACAAGCGGGCGCGCGGGAGAGAGCGACTGTCGACTGCTGAAACATAGGGGATCTTACTTTGACCATTTCACGCCAAACTCGCCGGGGACTGCTGCTGGGTTGCAGCCTGGTTCCCGCCGTCCTGGCCCTGCACGGCGCCGCCTTCGCTCAGGACGCCGCCCAGGGCTCCGCCAAGACCGACGACACCAGCGTCGGAGAGATCATCGTCACGGCCTCGCGCATCGACCGCGCCGGCTTCGAGGCGCCCACCCCGACGGTGCGGGTCACCGCCCAGGACTTGAGCGTCGGCGCCCGCCCGAACATCGCCGCGGCCCTGAACGACCTGCCGCAGTTCCGCGCCACGACGTCGGCCCAGACCACCGGCACCAACACGGGCGCGGGCAACGCGCCGGTCGACCTGCGCGGCCTCGGCATCAGCCGCACCCTGGTGCTGCTGGATGGCCGCCGCTTCTCGGGCGACAATGACCTGAACCTGATCCCTAGCGTCCTGACCAAGGGCGTCGACGTCGTGACCGGCGGCGCTTCGGCCGCCTGGGGCTCCGGCGCCGTGGCCGGCGTGGTCAACATCAGCATCGACCGCACGTTCACCGGCCTGAAGCTGGGCGTGGAGGCGGGCGAGTCCTCGTACCATGACGCCAAGCAGGTCCGCCTCGAGGCGGCGGCGGGCAAGAGCTTCGCCGACGGCCGCGGCCACTTCGTGATCGGCGGCGAATACATCGACAACGACGGCGTCATCCCGAAGAACAGCCGGCCGAACATCGGCCGCTGGGCCACGGTCTCGAACGGCGCGGGCCGCTTCGTGCTGGCCCCGGACGTCGGCTTCTCGAACGCGGCCTACGGCGGCCTGATCATGTCGGGCGTGCTGAAGGGCCAGGCCTTCAATCCCGACGGCAGCCTGCGCACCTTCAACGCCGGCACGGTGATCGGCACCAACTCGGTCGGCGGCGAAGGCCCTTCGAACGACGACCTCTCGCCCCTCGTCACGCCGCAGAAGCGCTACGCCGCCATGGCCAGCGTCACCTACGACCTGACCGACAAGATCAAGATGACGGCCGAGCTGCGCCGCTCGCGGATGTGGAACAACTACATCTGGTTCGGGGACCACAACCGCGGCAACCTGACGATCAAGTCGGACAACGCCTATCTGCCGACGGCGGTGAAGTCGGCCCTGGCGGCGGCGGGACAGACCTCGTTCACCATGGGCCGCTTCAACACCGAGGCCTATCCGACGATCGACTTCGAGCGCGTTTCGACCCAGGGGACTATCGCGTTCGACGGCGCGTTCGGCGACGGCTGGCGCTGGAGCGCCTACTACAGCCACGGCGAGAACGAGAACAATATCGACACCCCTGGGTTCTTCCTGACCCAGAACTACGCCAACGCCGTCGACTCGGTGATCAGCCCGACCACCGGCCAGCCGATCTGCCGGGTCGCCCTGACCAACGCCTCGACCAACTGCGTGCCGATCAACCTGTTCGGCCAGGGCGCGCCCTCGAAGGCGGCGCTGGATTATGTGACCGGCACGCCCAGCCAGCGCGAGACCAGCAAGCTGGACGTCGGCGGCTTCAGCCTGCGCGGCGAGCCCTTCAGCCTGCCGGCCGGCCCGGTCTCGGTCGCCGTCGGCGCGGAGGCCCGCAAGGAGTCGGTCAATCGCACGGTCGGCGCCCTGGACGCGGCCAAGGCCTTCACCACCTTCAGCTTCTCGGCCATGGCCGGCGACTACAGCGTCAAGGAAGCCTTCGCCGAAGTGCTGGTGCCGGTCGTCCGCGACGTGCCCGTCTTCAACAAGCTGGAAGTCAACGCCGCCGCGCGGGTGTCCGACTACAACACGACCGGCTCGATCTGGTCGTGGAAGCTGGGCGCCACCAACGAGTTCTTCCCGGGCTTCCGGGGGCGGATCACCAAGTCGCGCGATATCCGCTCGGCCAACCTGACCGAACTCTTCACCACCAGCACGACCGGCTACAACACCATCGTCGACCCGAAGACCAATTCCAGCGTCTACGTGCTGACCAATGGCGGCGGCAATGCGAACCTGACGCCTGAAACGGCCAAGACCTTCACGACCGGCTTCGTCTATTCGCCGCCGGCCCTGCCGGGCTTCAACATCTCGGTCGACTATTTCGACATCGACATCGACAACGTGATCACCACGGTCTCGGCGCAGGACATCGTCACGCGTTGCGCCAACGGCAATGCCGACATGTGTTCGCGGGTCACCCGCGACGCCACCGGCGGGATCTCGCGGATCGTCTCTACCTATGTCAACCTGGCCAACTACAAGACCGACGGCGTCGACGCCGAGATCTCGTACGCGACCAATCTCGACCGCCTGATCCCCGACGCGCCCGGCCGCATCCGCGCCCGCTGGCTGATGACCTGGGTCAACAGCCTGACCACCAACGACGGCGTCAGCAAGATCGAGTACGTCAAGTCGCAAGGCTATTCGTTCGGCCTGGGCACGCCCAAGAGCCGGATGACCGCGGCGCTCGACTGGTCGGGCAAGGTGTTCAGCGCCAACCTGCGGGCGCGCTACATCTCGCCGGGCACGTACAACCGAACGGTCGACCTCGTGAACGGCCACATCAAGGCCTACACCTATGTCGACCTGGGCGTTCAGGCGAAGCTGCCCGAGGTCATGGGCCATGAGGTCGAGCTCTACGCCAACGCGACCAATCTCTTCGACAAGGACCCGCCCGTCTCGTCGCTGTACTCGCCCTACTACGACGTGATCGGTCGCTATGTGACCGTCGGCGCGCGGATGCGTTTCTAAGCCCGCCCGACATCGCGCCGCCGGTTGCTTCCCCTAGCTCCCCCCGCCGGCGGCGCTCCCCCTTTCTTCAGAGGCATTCTCCAGATGATCTCTCGTCAAGCCTTGGCGCTGGCCCTTTTGGCCGCCGCCGTCGCGACTCCGCTGGCCACGCCTTTGGCGGCCCAGACCGTCGCGCCGCCCGCCGCCATCGTCGTCGACGGCGCGCCGGCCATTCCGCAAGAGCTGGTCGCGGCCGCCGCGCCGTATCTGCAGGCGCGCCACGCCAACTTCCTGGGCTGGAACACCGCCGACCGCTCGATGCTGATCAAGACCCGCTTCGGCGGTTCCGATCAGGTCCACGTCGTGGCCAAGCCCGAGGGCGACCGCCGCCAGATCAGCTTCGAGAACGAGCCGATCCTGGCCGCGGCCCTGTCGCCCAAGGGCGGGACGCTGGTGATCCAGAAGGACAAGGGCGGCGACGAGTTCTATCAGCTCTACGTGCTGGAGGCCGGCCGTCCGCGCCTGATCACCGACGGCAAGAGCCGCAACTGGTTCGGCGCCTGGTCGCCGGAGGGCAAGCTCGTCGGCTACGCCTCGTCGCGCCGCAACGGCGCGGACATGGACCTCTATGTCGTCGACCCGAAGGACCCCAAGACCGACCGCCTGGTCGCCCAGGTCACCGGCGGCGGCTGGAACGTCGCCGACTTCTCGGCGGACGGCGCCAAGGCGCTGGTGCTGAACCGCATGTCGGTCAACGAGGCCATGGTCTACGAACTGGACCTGGCCAGCGGCAAGATGAAGCCCCTGACCGATCCCAAGGCCAAGGTCTCGTACGTCGATCCGAAATACGCCCACGACGGCTCGGTCTGGCTGACCTCGAACAAGGGCTCCGACTTCCAGCGCCTCGGCAAGCTGGACGGCAAGGGCGGCTTCGTCCCGGTCTCCAAGGAGCCGCGCTGGGACGTCAGCGACTTCGCCGTCTCGCCCGATGGTTCGTTCGCGGTCTACGCCATCAACGAGGCCGGCGTGTCGCGCGTGCGGGTGCTGGACCTGGCCACCGGCGCGGTGCGCCCGGTGACGGGCCTGCCGGCCGGCGTGATCCCCTACAGCATCGGCGCGGCGATCGACATCGCGCCGTGGGGCGAGATCGGTCTCAGCATGGCCTCGGCGAAGGTGCCGGGCGACGCCTTCTCGATCGATCCCAAGACCCTGGCCGTCACCCAGTGGACCCACAGCGAGACCGGCGGCCTGGACCCCAGCCTGAACGTCGAGCCCAAGCTGGTCGAAGTCGCCAGCTTCGACGGCGAGAAGGTCTCGGGCTTCCTCTATCAGCCCGACCCGGCCAAGTTCCCCGGCAAGCGCCCGCTGATCGTCGACATCCACGGCGGTCCGGAAGGCCAGACCCGGCCCGACTTCCTGGGTGGGAACAACTATCTGCTGAACGAACTGGGCATCGCGCTGTTCTTCCCGAACGTACGCGGCTCCACTGGCTATGGCGCGCGGTTCGTCAATCTCGACAACGGCCCGTTCAAGCGCGAGGACTCGGTGAAGGACATCGGCGCCTTCCTCGATACGCTGGAGAAGAACCCGGCCCTGGACGCCAGCCGCTTCGCCGTCAACGGCGTCTCGTACGGCGGCTACATGTGCTACGCCTCGGCCACGCACTACAGCCCGCGCCTCAAGGGCGCCAACTGCTACGTGGCGATTTCCAACTTCGTCACCTTCCTGGAGAACACCCAGGCCTATCGCCGCGACCTGCGCCGGGTTGAGTACGGCGACGAGCGCGATCCCAAGCAGCGCGAGCAGTTGATGAAGATCTCGCCGCTGACCAGCGTCGACAAGATCACCACGCCGCTGCTGGTGGCCACGGGCGGGACCGACCCGCGCGTGCCGCCGACCGAGGCCGACCAGATGATCAAGGCCGTCCGCGCCAACGGCGGTTCGGTCTGGCACATCCTGGCCAAGAACGAGGGTCACGTTTTCCGCAAGAAGGAGAACGACGACTACTATTTCTGGACCAGCATCATGTTCTGGCGAAAGACGCTGCTGGGCCAGTAGGGCGGGCGAGGGCGCGGGACCGAGGTTCCGCGCCTTTTCCCTGGAAGGATTGATGACCTTGTCGAGCCTTTTGCGTTGCGCGACCGCCTTGGCGCTGTTGCTTTCGAGTGGCCGGGCTTGGGCGGGGCCGGCGATCGACCACCACATGCACGTCCATTCGCCGGCGATCCTCGAGATCCTCCCGGCCTATTGCGCCAGCCCCAAGCGCAAGAGTCCGTGCGACCCGCGCTTCACCGCGCCGCTGACCGCCGCCGACGCCCTGAAGGCGATGGACGGCGCGGGGATCAAGAAGGGCTGGCTGATGTCGACGGCCTATCTGGCCGAGAGCCCGCTGGGCCCGCCCCAGCCGGACGCCGCCCGGGTGGTGCGCGAGGCCAATGACTTCACGGTCGCCCTCGCGCGGAGCCGGCCCGATCGTTTCGCCGCCTTCGTCAGCGTCAATCCGACGGCCCCCGACGCCCTGGCGGAGATCGCCCGCTGGAAGGGCGACCACGCGGTGACGGGGCTGAAGCTGCACCTGACCAATTCCGGCGTGGACCTGCGCGATCCGGCCCAGATCGCCAAGCTGGCGGCGGTCTTCCGCGCCGCGGCCGCCAACGGCTGGACGATCATGATCCACATGCGCACCGGCGAGGCCGACTATGGCGCGCGGGACGTCGAAGCCTTCATCGACCAGGTCCTGCCGGCCGCCGGCGGCCAGCCCGTCGTCATCGCCCACGCGGCGGGTTGGGGCGGGATCGACGCGGCGACGCTGGACGCCCTGGGCGCCTTCGCCAACACATTCGAGAAGGACCCGGGTCGCGTCCGCAACGTCCGCTTCGACTTGGCCCAGGTCTTCAAGGACAATGCGACGCCCGAGGACCGCGCCCGGATGGCCGCCCTGATCCGCCGGATCGGTCCGGATCGTTTCGTCGCCGGGTCTGACTGGCCCTTCGCCGGTGACCTCAAGACCTACTTCGCCACCGCCTATGCGGGGCCAGAACTGTCGCCTGAGGCGTGGGCGAAGACGCTGGCTGGCTCTACGGGCAACTAGGTCGGTGGCTGATGTCGGCCTGAACAGACATGATTTCGGGCCTTGGCTCTTGAAGCGGCCGAACCTCGTTTCTGCGTTCACCCATATCCTCAAGCCCGCGCGGGTCGCCGGCGCTGGTCGTTGATCGATTCGACATTCGCCGCGGGCCATCGGCGGCGATGAGCCTGGCTCCGGCCGGATCGCGGTCGAGCACGTCATACGGCCCGATCCTGTCGTGACGCGCGACGCTCGACTGCCAATCGGTCACTCAGCCCGTGCCTCGCGTTCGCGCAATATGATTGAACGGCAACCTCAGCGGTTTGGTCGCGACTTATTTTCTTCCAGATACGGTCGGAGGGCTCTCAGAAGGAGGCCTGTGAGGGCTTCATGCCTTCGCGGGTTTTGAGAGATCCAATCACCTGGCCCGGCTTGCGCCGGGCCTTTTTCGCGAGGCGGGTGAACGCCTGACGGGCGAGGGCCTCGGACAGATGGTCGACGCGAAGGCTGCGTGATCCGGCGGCTAAAGAGCGTATTTGCGCCCTTCCTCCGCGATCATGAAGTTGAAGAAGCCGATCTTTTCGAGTTGCCGCTCTACCAACGTACGGCTCGATCGCGCCGCTCCCGAAGGCTTTATGTGGGTGACGAGTATCGGCAACGCCCGCATGCGAGCGTCGTCCTGCGTCATGCCGCGCAACGTCTCAAGCTCGGTGTTCAGCCACATCGGGGTCAGGTGCCCGTAGAGCCGGGCGGCTGGAACCGGGTCGGGGTACGAGACCTCGATCAGCATTCCCCGCAGCCGCCCCTGCCGCACCAACGGGGCCACGGCGCGCCAAAGATCTTCCAGGTTCGTCGAGTGTTCGACCGCGTCGGGACCCGTGTCGCCCAGGCAGAGGAAGGCGTCCGGTCCGCTCCGGAGCAAGAACGCGGTCGACGTCACCCCTCCGTGTGACAGCGGGTAGGCCGTGACGGTCATGCCCGTTCCAGCGATCGGCGTGGGCGTCCCGCCACGTTCCAGGTCCTTGTAGTGATATTTGCCGATGTGTGGCGGGGGGCCGCGGTCGCCCATGTTGGGCCATGCGACCCAGTTGAAATAGTGATCCGCGAGCGCCTGGTTCACCTGCGGCAGGCCCATGATGTCCTTCTTGGTGTCGTCTGGAGACGCCAGCACAAGACCCGCGACATGGTCGAGGTGGGCGTGTGTGATCAGATAGGCGGCGATGGAGTCCATCACCTGTCCGCGCGAGTCCGCCCCTGGGTAGCGGCCCTTGCGCACGGCCCGATCCAGGCCCGAAGCAAGCGTGCCCGCGTCGCACATCACGCCCGACCGGTTCCCATGGGCGACGATATGGTAGGCGCTCGTCGGCTCTTCCACGCCGCCGTTGACGCCTAGCGCGACGACCTCGAAGGCGGACGGCGGCGGCGCGGCCGCCGAGAGCAGGAGAAGCGCCGGAAGAAGCGCTCGTGGAAAACCTCGACCTTGCATGACGCCCAGTCTCGAAAAGATCTGAAGCATGTCGCGCCGGGAGCGGGATGGCCAGGCGTATGGGGCTTGGCGGCGTCGCCGCCGGCGAGCGGCCTCCTGGCGCTGCCCTAAGCAGCAGGGCGGGCGCAGGGTTGCCCGGTCCGGCGTCACATGAAGTAAGAATTTATTTCCACTCTCCCGCTCGCTTGACCGGCGCGCGCCCGACGCCATTGCATCCGACCAGAACAAGGGTTTCAGCGTCCCCGGCGATCCGCCGCGGCGCCGGGGTCTTCGCGTAGCGTTACAGGGCCGAGTTGGGGGAATTTGCGATCATGTTGAACTTGTCCGCCTGGACACGCCGATCCCTTTTGGCCGCGGCCTTCGCGGGGGTGACGGCGACGTCGGCCCTGGCGCAGGCGCCGGTTTCGCCGCCCGCCGCGTCCGCGGTCACCGCGCCCATCCCGATCCGGGTCGTCGTCGTCACGGCCTATGCGCTGGAAGACAAGGCCTGGATGGCCAAGGCGCCCCAGACTCTGGACTTCCCCAACGGCGTCGCGCCGCTGGGTTACGATCCGGCGAAGGGCGTCCTGATCGTCCGCACCGGCGTGGGCACCAACCATGCGGCCATCACCACCTTCGCCCTGGCGACCGATCCGCGCTTCGACCTTTCCAAGGCTTACTGGGTGATCGCGGCCATCGCCGGGGTCAATCCGAACGAGGCCTCGCCCGGGTCGGCGGCGTGGATCGGCAACGTCATCGACGTCGATTTCGGCAAGTGGGTCGATCCGCGCGAGGCCCCGCCGGAATGGACGGGCGGCTATCCGCCGTTCGAGCCGCCGCGCGCCGACCGCCCCAGCAGCGTCTACTATCCGCTCAACGTCGGCCTGCGTGACTGGGCCTATGGGCTGACGAAGGGCATTCAGCTTCCCGACACCGACGCGCTGAAGACGGCGCGGGCGCGCTTCTCCAGCTATCCAAACGGCTCCAAGCCGCCCTTCGTGCTGACTGGCGACGAAATCTCCGGCCAGGCTTACTGGCACGGCGAAATGCTGACCAAGCGCTACGCCAAGCTCGCCACCGACTTCAGTGGCGGCAAGAGCCGGTTCGTGATGACCGCCATGGAGGACACCGGCGTCGCCAACGCGCTGCGGCGGCTCACCGTGGTCGGCAAGGCCGACTACGATCGGCTGGTCGTTCTGCGCACCGCCAGTAACTACTCGCAGCAGGCTCCGGGCGAGAGCCCGGTCGACAGCATGAACCGGCCATATGCCGGGGTCGGCGACGCCGCCGCCTACGCCGCCCTCGTGGTGGCCGGCAAGGTCGTCGACGAGCTCTCGGGCAACTGGGCCGTCTATCGCGACAAGATTCCCGGCGACGGGAAGTAACGACCTGAAACGGCGGATCGGCCCTGGCGGTC
Source organism: Caulobacter sp. GW822-FHT01G02 (assembly GCF_058802865.1). Lineage (NCBI taxonomy): Bacteria > Pseudomonadati > Pseudomonadota > Alphaproteobacteria > Caulobacterales > Caulobacteraceae > Caulobacter > Caulobacter sp. GW822-FHT01G02. Next base: position 61,502 of record NZ_JBXAON010000012.1, on the reverse strand, counting down.
GGTCCAGCCGCGAGGACGCGTCAAGTGTCCCGACCGTTGGGGGAAACACCGCAAACTCCGCTTCACGGTTCGCCGCGCGCATTGGCGCGTAGGCGCGGCCATAGGCGCGGCGGGCGTAACGACTTCAGTTCGGTGTGGCTCGGGGGGACCGTGGCCCACCATCTCAAGGGGACCCAAATGCGACATCTTTATGCCGCGAGCGCCATCGCGCTCGCCTTGGCGGCCACCGGAACGACGGTCGTCGCCCAGGAGACGACCTCCTCGATCCGGGGCTCGGTGACCGCCGGCGGCGCGGCCGCCGTCAACGCCAGCGTCAGCGCCGTGCACGAGCCCTCGGGCACGACCGCGAACGCCACCACCAACAGCGCCGGCGCCTTCAACCTGACCGGCCTGCGTCCAGGCGGCCCCTACACCGTGACGGTGACCGCGCCGGGCTTCCCGCCGGTGACCTCGCAGAATCTCTTCCTGAGCGTCGGTCAGCCTTATGTCCTGCCGATCGCCGTGGGCGACACGCAGGTCGACGCCCTGGTGGTGACCGCCACGCGGGCGGAAAAGAGCGGCCCGCTGGTCACGGTGTTCGATCGCGACAGCATCGCCAGCGTAGCCTCGGTGTCTCGCGATATCCGCGACATCGCCCGTCGCGATCCGTTCGCTTCGTTCAACCCCAGCACCCGCGGCGTTTCGATCGCGGGCCAGAACGGCCGGACCAACCGCTTCTCGGTCGACGGCGTGCGCTTCTCGGACAACTTCGGCCTGAACCAGGGCGGCCTGCCCAGCGCGCGCGGCCCCATCCCCTTGGACGCGATCGAGCAGCTGTCGGTCAAGATCGCGCCCTATGACATCTCCGAAGGGGATTTCCAGGGCGGCTCGATCAACGTCGTTCTGCGCTCGGGGGGCAACAAGTTCACCGGCGCCGCCGGCTATACCTATTCGGACGACAGCCTGATGGGCACGAAGTCCAAGGGCAGCAGCTTCTCGCAGGAGATGACCTCCAAGACGCGCAACGCCTTCATCTCGGGGCCGATCATCAAGGACAAGCTGTTCTTCGCGTTCGCCTACGAGAAGCTCGATGAGACCGTCCCGTCGGTCTTCGGCCCGCCCGGTTCGGGCAACGCCATTCCGAACCTGACCCAGGCCCAGGTCGATCAGGTCACCTCGATCGCCAAGTCGGTCTACGGCTACGACACGCTCGGCGTGCTCACCAGCCGTCCTGAAAAGGACAAGAAATGGACGCTGAAGCTCGACTGGAACATCAGCGACAACCAGCGCCTGTCCTATTCGACCATCCAGAACAAGGGTGAGACGGTCGCGCTGAGCGGCGGCACCTCGTCGATCACCTCGCCGGGCCTGGGCCTGGGCTCCTACGCCACCCATGAGCCGGAAAAGGTCGAGACCCACGTCCTGCAGCTGAACTCCCGCTGGACCAACGCCTTCAGCACGGAGGTGCGGGTCAACTACCGCGACTCGATGAAGGTCCCGATCTCGTTCGGCTCGCCAGGCTATAGCGATATCACCGTCTGCCTCGACCCGGTCGCCGTCGGTTCGCTGAACCAGTGCACCCAGACGGGGACGCCGCGACTGGTCTTCGGCACCGAAGCCTTCAGCCAGGCCGACGTCGTCGGGCAAAAGCAGTACGGCGCCGAATTCGTCGCCCGCTACAATCTCGGCGACCACGCCTTCAAGCTGCACGCGTCCTACAGCCGGCTGAAGATCAGCAACACCTTCGTGGCCAACTCGCTGGGCACCTACTATTTCGACTCCCTGGCGGACTTCCAGGCCCGCCAGGCCGGCCAGCTTTTGTACCAGTACTCGATCACGGGCAAGCTGTCGGACGCCAGCGCCAGCTTCGACTATGATCAGCTGACCTTCGGCGCTCAGGACAGCTGGGACATCACGCCGGAGCTGAACGTCACCGCCGGCGTCCGTTTCGACGGCTACGAGATGAAGGACAAGGCGCCGCTCAAGACGTCGTTCGTCAATCGCTACGGCTTCGCCAACAACGCCAATATCGACGGCAACCTGGTTGTCCAGCCGCGCGTCGGCCTGACCTGGCGGCCGACCGATCGCCTGACGGTGCGCACGGGCGTGGGCCTGTTCAACGGCGGCGCGCCAGACGTCTTCGTCGGCAACAGCTTCTCGAACGCCGGGGTGTTCACCAACACGGTCACGATCGGCCGCGCCGTCGGCGGTACGGGCTGCACCATCCCAGCGACGGTGGCCAACGCCGCGGCGATCTGCGCGGCGGCCCTGAACAATGTCCAGGGCAACAAGATCGACCCGCTGGTGTCCAGCTACCTGCAGACCAACACCTCCGCCCTCGGGGCCTCGCCGACTTCGTTCATCCTGCCGACCTTCAAGCTGCCGGCGCAGTGGAAGACCAACCTGTCGGTCGACTACGTGGCCGATCTGGGCGAGCGACTGGGTGACGGCTGGCGTTTCGGCGCGGACCTGTTCTATGGGCGCGCGGACTCCGCCGCCTACTATACCGACCTGCGCCTGACCAAGGTCGGGACGGCGCCCGACGGTCGCGCGATCTATGCCGACACCTACACCAATACGGCCAACAGCGACCTGGCCATGCTGAGCACCGACAAGGGCAAGTCGGTCATCGCCGTCGCCCGGGCCAGCAAGTCCTTCGACTTCGGCCTGGATACCGGCGTCAGCTATACCTACTCCAACGTGAAGTCGCTGTCGGACATGGGCAGCTACGCCTCGGGCGGTTCGACGGCCAGCGGCACCTATGGCGGCCAGCCGATGGTCGATCCGAACCAGCCGGCGTATGGCCGGTCCAGCTACGAGGTGCGGGACAACTGGAAGTTCAACATCGACTACGCCCACGCCTTCTTCGGCGACTACAAGACCAGCTTCAACCTGTTCGGGGAACTGCGCTCGGGCTCGCCCTACAGCCTGACGATGAACACCACCTTGTCCAACAGCCGCTCGACCCTGTTCGGCACGACCGGCGGCTCCAACCGCTACCTGCTGTATGTGCCGGATGTGTCGAGCATCACCGCCGACTCCAAGGTCAGCTATGCCTCTACGGCGGTCTACGAGGCGTTCCGCGACTTCGTGCGGGCCAACGACCTGAGCCAGGGGGTGATCGGCAAGAACACCGAAAAGTCCCCAGACTACTTCAAGGTCGACCTGCACGTCGAACAGGAGGTGCCCGCGCCGTTCCTCGGCTCGGCTCGGTTCAAGCTGTTCGGCGACGTCGAGAACCTGCTGAACCTGATCAACAGCGACTGGGGCTCCTACCGGACCTACAACCCGCTGACCTCGGTGGTGAACGTCGCCTGCGCCCAGCAGGCCGGCTCGAGCTGCAATCAGTATTCCTACACCGCCTTCACCAAGCCGACCCTGCAGCCGAACGCCCAGCTGGGCGTCTGGCGGGTCCGCCTGGGGGCCCGCTTCGAGTTCTAGTTTTTACCGCTTAAGCTTCGGCCTCGGCGTTCGCGCCGGGGCCGATTCCATATTAGGGGGCAGCGCATGATGTCCGCATCCATGAGGGGCGTTGCGGCCCTGTTCGCCGCCAGCTGCCTGGCGTCCGCCTGTCCGGTGATCGCCGGGACGCCCGCGGACAGCGAGCTCGACGCCCTGTTCGCCAAGGCGGCGACGTCGCCACCGTTGCTGCGCATTCTGTTGACCAAGCTGCCCAAGGGCGCGGACCTGCACAACCACGCGGGCGGCGGCACCTATGCCGAGGACTTCATCGCCTGGGCCGCGGCGGCCGATGGCTGCTTCTCCACGTCGACCCAGTCCCTGGTATCGGCCCCTTGCGCCGGCGAGGCCAACGCCGATCGGGTTGCGCTGAAAGGCCTGCCCGAGCGAGACCCCGACCTCTACAGCGACATCGTCGATGCGCTCTCCACCCGCCGCTTCGAGCAGGGAGTAGGCGATCCGGAAATCTCCGGCCATCGTCGTTTCTTCCGCACCTTTGGTCGCTCGGGACGGGGCGGCGGCGAGGACCGCGGCGTGCGGATCCAGGCCGAGGCTCTACGCCAGGCCGCGCTCGACAACACCCTGTATCTAGAGCTGATGGCCGGCTCGAGCGCCTCGCGCGGGGTGATCGAGGCTTCGGCCGCCATCCCGTGGTCCGATCCCTGGGGCCGGACGGCCGACGGCTCGCCGCCCCAGCGCCTGGACGCCAGGATCCTTCAGGCCCGTCTCGACCAGCTGAAGCCGGCCATCGCCAAGGCCATGCCGGCGGCGATCGCCGGGGCCGACGCCAATGACAAGGCCATCGCCGCCCTCAATCGATGTGGGACTGCAAAGCCCGAGCCGGCCTGCGATGTGACGCTGCGCTATCTGCTGTCGATCTCGCGCCAGCGCCCGCCGGAGGTGGTGTTCGGCCAGATGGCCGCCGCCTTCGCCCTGGTGAAGGCCGATCCGCGCTATGTCGGGATCAATATCCTGGAGCCCGAGGACGGGCCGGTGTCGCTGCGCGACTACCGGCTGCACATGCGCCTCTTCGCCTTCTTCAAGACGCTGTATCCCGACGTGCCCCTGACCCTCCACGCGGGCGAGCTGGCCATGGGCCTGACGCCGCCGCGCGACCTGCGCTTCCATATCGCCGAGGCGGTCGAGGTGGCCGGGGCCCGCCGCATCGGCCACGGGGTCGACATCGCCTACGAGGATGACGCCGAAAAGCTGCTGGCGCGCATGGCCCGCGACAAGATCGCCGTCGAGATCAACCTGACCAGCAACGACGTCATCCTGGGCGTGAAGGGCAAGGACCATCCGCTGCCGCTGTATCTGGCGGCCGGTGTGCCCGTGACCCTGTCGACGGACGACCTGGGCGTCTCGCGAAGCGATCTGACTCACGAATACATGCGCGCGGTCCTGGAACAGGGCGTGCGCTACGGTCAGCTGAAACAGATGTCGCGCGACAGCCTGACCTACGCGTTCCTGCAAGGCGCGAGCCTGTGGGATGGTCCCTGCGCCGAGGCCAGCGGCCCGACGCCGTCTAGACCCTGCGCGGCGGTGCTGAAGACCAGCCCCAAGGCGCGCGATCAGTGGCGCCTTGAACGGGCCTTCGACACCTTCGAGACCGAGATGAAGGCCATTGTCCCGAAGCTCGCCCCGTAGAGCCTGTCCGGCGGTTCAGCCCGCCGTCATCCAGACGAAGCGGGCCACGAACAGTCCCGCGAGCACGAACAGCAGCCAGTCGCCGCGCCGGGCCTGGCCGCGCACGATCTTCAACGCCGCGAAGACAGTGACGCCGAACGCCAGGCCGTTGGCGATCGAGAAGGTGAGGGGAATGATGATCAGCGTCAGGAAGGCAGGCACGGCGGTGTAGGCGTCGTCCCAGTCAACCTCGGCCAGGGGCGCCATCATCAGCCCGCCGACGATGATCAGGGCCGGGGCCGTCGCCGCCGCCGGAACCAGTTGGGCATAGGGCGCCACGAACACCGCCAGCAGGAACAGGATGCCGGTCACCACCGAGGCCAGGCCCGTGCGACCGCCGGCCTGCACGCCGGCCGCGCTCTCGACATAGCTGGTCACGGTGCTGGTGCCGACCACGGCCCCGACCATGGTGGCGACCGAGTCGGTGGTCAGGATGCGGTTCAGGCCGGGGATCTTGCCCGACGCGTCGACAAGGCCGGCGCGCTTGGTCACCGCCACCAGGGTGCCGATGTTGTCGAAGATGTCGACGAACAGAAAGACGAAGATGATCTCGAGCAGGCCCAGACCGTGCCCGCCGAAACCCAGGGCGCCGGCGATATCCAGCTTGAACGCCGTCTGCGTCAGCGCGGTCAGGCTGTAGGGCTGAGGCGTGAACGCGACCTGGCCGCACAGCCAGGCAATGATGCTGGTGACGACGATGCCGATCAGCAGGGCGCCCTTCACGCGCCAGGCGCTGAGGCCGGCGATCAGCACCAGCCCCAGAAGCGCCAGGGCGGGGCCTGGCTGGCGCAGGTCGCCAAGAGCCACGAAGGTCGCCGGATTGCTGACCACGATGCCGGCGTTCTTCAGACCGATGAAGGCGATGAACAGGCCGATGCCGCCGGCGACGGAGGCGAAGAGGTGTACGGGAATGGCCGCGATGATCATCTGCCGGATGCCAGCTGCCGTCAGCAGCAGGAAGATCACACCTGACAGGAACACGCAGCCCAGGCCTACCTGCCAGGGTACGCCCATCTGCAGCACGACGGTGTAGGTGAAGTAGGCGTTCAAGCCCATGCCGGGCGCCAGGGCGAGGGGCACGTTGGCGACCAGGCCCATGGCCAGGGTGGCGAATCCGGCGGCGATGCAGGTGGCCACGGCCACGGCGGCGACCGGAAGGCCCGCATCGGACAGGATCGCCGGGTTGACCATGATGATATAGGCCATGGCGACAAATGTCGTGGCCCCGGCCAGGATTTCGGTCCGAACGCTGGACCCCCGCGCGCTGACGCCGAAGTGACGGTCCAGCGCCGCCGTCGTTCCTGTCGCGCCCTGCGAGGCCTTACCACTCATAGGTCTTCCCGATCCTTCGCCGCGCCCCCGAGGAGGGCGCCGGTACGCCAAATAAGAGGGCGCCTCGCGCGGAATGCGCGCGACGTCCGCGAAGCCAGGCGCGCCATGGCGACGGACCCTGTTCTTCGTCGCCAGACAGATAGCCGCGACGTCGCCGCGCGGGGTGTTGGATAATGAAGCTGTTACTTACTGGCGTGAAATCGGCGATCGATGCCGAATGTGTTGGCGCGTCGCGCCCGTCGCGCAGGCGCCGACTCGACGCGAGAAGAGGTTTCGCCGGGCTGAGTCACGGAGCCGGCCGGAGAGACTCGCCTTCACAAGTCCCTTACGCCATGTGGGCGATATCCCGCCGTTTTGGAGGCATGTGGTGAAAACCCTGGACTCTGTCGCGAAAGTCGAAAGACAATTTGGCTTCGCGGAGAAGGCTTGGGAGAATTTGATTTGGCGGCGGATGGTGGATTGGATCGGATAGACCGGCGCATCCTGGAGATCGTCCAGGAAGACGCCTCGCTGACGGTCAACGAACTGGCCGAGGCGGTCTCTCTGTCTCAGAACGCCTGCTGGCGTCGTCTCAAGCGGCTCGAGGACGACGGCTACATCCTCAAGCGGGTGGCGCTCGTCGACCCCGTCAAGCTCGGCTCGGCCATGGTGGTGTTCGTCACCGTCCGCGCGGCCGAGCATAGCGACGAGTGGCTGGCCGCCTTCGCCGGCGCGGTCCGCTCCATCCCCGAAGTGGTCGAATTCTACCGCATGAGCGGCGAGGTCGACTATCTCCTGAAGCTTCGCGTCAAGGACATCGCCGCCTATGACGGGGTCTACCGGCGCCTGATCAAGGCCGTGCGCCTGCTCGACATCAGCTCGGCCTTCGCGATGGAAGAGATGAAGTTCACCACCTCGGTGCCCATCGCCCTCTGACCGAGCGCGGCGGCGCAAAAAAAACTCATCCGAGCGCCGGCTTTCCGATGTGGCGAAGGGCGCGCGCTACGTCTTAGGAAGCGGCGCCGGGGCGCGTCGGGCGGATGAGCGAGCACAGAGCGATGGCGAACACGAAGCGGGGCTGGACCTGGCGAGCGGCGGCGGCGGTTTCGGCGTCCGTCTTGGCGCTGCACGCGGCCCAGGCGGCCGAGCGGCCGGCGGCGCCGATCGCCATCGTCGGGGCGAGCGTCTTCGACGCCACGGGCGCCGCGCCGCGCAAGGCCACGGTCGTCATCCGCGACGGGCGCATCGCCGAGGTCGGGCCGGACGTCAAGGTTCCGCGCGGAGCCCAGGTGATCGACGCCAGGGGCGAGGCCCTGCTGCCGGGCTTCTTCGATCTCCACACCCATTGGACCGGCGGCGGCGTTCCGGCGACCACGCCGCAGATCGCCACGGCTTACGTCTCGGTCGGCGTGACCACGGTCAACGACTTCAACGCCGCGCCGGAGTCATTCGCGCCGCGCCGCCAGTGGCTCTCGACCCTGGTGGCCCCGCACGTCAATTTCGCCGCGCGCGTCAGCACGCCCGGTGGTCATGGCGCCGACTGGGCCGATACGGCCACCACCAAGTGGGTCAACACCCCCGAGGCCGCCCGGGCCGCGATCCAGTCCCTGGCCCCCTACAAGCCCGACCTGATCAAGGCCTTCACCGACGGTTGGCGCTATGGTTCCTCGCCCGACAACACCAGCATGGACGGCTGGACGCTCAGCGCGCTGGTCGAGGAGGCCCACAAGGCCAACCTGAAGGTCTTCACCCACACCGTGACCGTCGAGCGCGGGGCGGTGGCGGGGCGCGCGGGCGTCGACGTCATCACCCACAGTCTGCAGGATCGCTTGCTCGACGACGAGGCGCTGGCCGCGATCAAGGCCGGCGGCACGGCCGACACCCCGACCCTGGCGGTCTATGAGCCCGTGAAGCCCGGCGAGCCCGCGCGCGATCCGGCCGATCCGAAGAACCGTCAGAGCTTCCGCAAGTTCGACTACGCCCTGGCCAACGCCAAGCGTCTTCACGACGCGGGCGTGACCCTCGGCCTGGGCACCGACGCGGGCATGCCCGGCGCTCCCCACGGCCAGGCCAGCCTGCATGAAATGGAGCTGCTGGTGCGCGCGGGCCTGACCCCAAGCCAGGCCCTGATCGCCGGCACCGCCGCCAGCGCCAAGCTGATGAACCTGCAAGCCGACCGCGGCACCATCGAGCCGGGCAAGCGCGCCGATCTCGTGCTGATCAAGGGCGAGCCCTGGACGAACATCGCCGACGTGCGCAAGACCGACCGCGTCCTGATCGACGGCAAGCTCGTCTTTGGACCAGGCGCCCCGCCGATGAGCGCCAACGTCGCCGCCAGCATGCCGGCCATCCCGGCCAAGGCCCTGATCGACGACTTCGAGCGCGCCGATGGCCGCTCGAGCCTGGACACCCTGCGCACCGACGACCCCGACGGCGGCATGGATCGCACCGTCGAGATCAGTCAGGTGATCTCGCGAGGCCCCCAAGGGCGCGCCCTGTCGATCGCCGCGCGCATGGCCATGAAGGCCAAGCCGAGCGCCGGAGTCATCATCCCGTTGACCCGCGGGTCCATCCAGCCGGTCGATGCGAGCGCCTTCAAGGGCGTGCGCTTCGAAGTGCGCGGCGAGGGCGCCTACGCGCTGGGCGTCACCACCGTCTCGGGTCGCTGGTCGGCGCCGTTCGAAGCCGGCGCGGACTGGCGCGTCGTCGAGATTCCGTTCTCGGCCCTGACGGCCGTGCGCGGCAAGGACGGATGGTCCGCCGCCAACCTGACCGAGGTTGAGTTCATGGGTGGCCGCAAGGGGGGCGAGAAGCTCTGGATGGAGATCGATAACGTCAGCTTCTACTGACGTTGAAGCGATCGGCCGACGACCGCGGGGCGGCGGCGTGGTCAAGGCGCCAAAGGCTCAGTTTCCCTGGCGCCGCTCCGCCAAAATCTGCCGCGCCGGCAAAAACCTAGAAGTTTAGTGGGGGTTTGGGAGCCAGTCGGCGCCCGCTTCCCGGGCGATGGGCGCCCAGCCCGCAGGCAACATCGGCGGCGGCGATTTTATCGTCCGACCCAGGTGGGGCAGCGGCGGCGGCTTACGTCTCAGAGCCTGTCGATCGAGAACGGCGCAAGCCTGCCGGCGGCGAAGCAAGGACCAGAGGGGATCAAGATGAACCAGCACACCAACCGCCGTGGGCGGACGATTTTGATGGCCACGACGGCCGCCTTCCTGGGCGCGGCCGTGGCCCACGCCCAGACCCAAGCCACGCCGCCCGCCGAGCCGCAGGACGCGGCCACCGTCGAGGAAGTGATTGTCGTCGGCAGTCAGATCGCCGGTTCCAAGGTCACCGCCGCCGTGCCGGTCACCGTGGTCGACGCCGCTCAGATCGCCTCCACCGGCGCGGTCTCGGGCGATGATCTGCTGCGTGCGGTGCCGCAGATGGGCAATGTCACCTTCAACAGCACCAATGGCGCCACCAGCAGCAATTTCGCCCGCGGCGACGTCGGCTCGATCAATCTGCGCGACCTGGGCGTGGGCAACACCTTGGTTCTGCTCAATGGCCGACGGGTGGCGACCTGGCCGGGCACCCAGGCCGACGCCAACCTCGCTCCCGTGCTGACCACCAACTCCAACACCCTTCCGGTCTCGGGCATCCAACGCCTTGAAGTGCTGCGCGACGGGGCCGCGGCCCTCTATGGCGCCGACGCCGTGGCCGGGGTGCTCAACACCGTGCTGCGCGACGACTTGGACGGCGGCTCGGTCAGCGTGCGCTATGGCGGCGCCGAGGGCACGGGTATGCGCGATTTCAACCTCAACGCCACCGTCGGCCATAATTTCAAGGAGCGCCGCGGCAACGTCACCGTGTCGGTCGACTACGCCTACCGCAGCGCCCTGAAGTCGACCGACCTTGACTACACCGCCAGCGGCGACAAGCGCCCGCTGTTCGCCGACACCAGCTTCGCCGGGTCCAACACGCTAGATCGTCGCAGCACGCTCAGCCCCTGGGCCGACCTGACGGTAGTCGGCCAGACCGGCGCGGTCCGCCAAGGCACGACCAATCTGACGACCGCCGCCGGCGTCTTCCACATCCAGCCCACCGCCGACGGCTCCTGCGCCTCGGTCCTAGCCAACGGTATCTGCATCGGCACGGGCACGCGCGCCACCGCCGGGGCCGCGCGCGACACCCGCTCGGACGGTCAGGCGACCTATGGCCTGTCGGTCATGCCCAAGCTGCGCCGGACGAACCTGTTCTCGACCTGGCGCTATGACCTGACCGACAACGTCACCGCCTATGGCGAGCTGGGCTACTACTTCTCCAAGACCCACAGCGTTCAGGACTCGGTCTTCACCATCGGCTCGACCAAGATCACGGTCCCGACCTCCAACTATTGGAATCCGTTCGGCCCGACCACCTTCGCCGACGGTACGGTCAATCCCAATCGCTTGGCTAACCTGAATATTCCCGCCTCCGGCCGCGCGGTGACCCTGACCAACTACCGGTTCGGCGACCTGGGCCCGACCAATGTCGACGTCAAGGGCAAGCAGGTCCGCGTCCTGGGCGGGCTGAAGGGCGACGCCTATGGCTTCCGCTGGGACAGCGCGCTGCTCTACACCGAGGCCGGCGTCACCGACGTCCAGGACGGCGTCAGCTCCACGGCCCTGCAGAAGCAATTGGCCCTGTCGACCCCCGACGCCTACAACCCCTTCAATGGCGGCGGCGTCAGCAACCCGACCGGCGCAGACACCACCCCCAGCAGCAAGGCCGCGCTCGACGCCATCCGCGTCAAGACCTATCTGAAGGGCCGCTCGACCCTGGCCCAGTGGGACTTCAAGGTCTCCAAGGCCGATCTGATCGCTCTGCCGGGCGGCGACCTTGGCCTGGCGGCCGGCGTCGAGCTGCGCCGCGAGACGATCAGCGACAACCGCGACGCCCGCGTCGACGGCTCCATCAAGTTCACCGACGCGGTGACCGGCGAAGTCCAGACGTCCGACCTGTTCGGCGTCAGCCCGACCCCCGACTCCAAAGGGTCGCGCAAGGTCGCCTCGGCCTATGCCGAACTGGCCGTGCCGATCATCTCGCCCGACATGAACGTGCCGCTGGTGCGCAATGTCGAGATGCAGCTGGCTGGCCGCTACGAGCACTACAGCGACTTTGGCGACGTGGCCAAGCCGAAGGTCGCCCTGGCCTGGGACCTGGTCGACGGCGTTCGCGTCCGCGGCTCCTACTCCAAGGGCTTCCGCGCGCCGAACCTGCTGCAGGTCAATTCCGCGATCGTCACCCGCGGCAACACCCGCACCGACTACATCTTCTGCGAAGCCGACCTGCGGTCCGGCAAGATCAGCACCTTCAGCGCCTGCTCGGCCTCGATCGTCGCCACCGCCCAGCGGGCCGGCAATCCCGACCTGAAGGCCGAGACCTCCCAGAGCCAGTCGATCGGCCTGGTGCTGCAGCCCAAGTTCATTCCTTCCGAGCTTGGCCGCTTCACCCTGACCGTCGATGTCTGGGACACCAAGCAGAACGGCATCATCGGCGTGTTCGGCGAGGGCAACGCCCTGATCCTCGACTACCTGATGCGGGTCCAGGGCTCGAGCAATCCCAACGTCATCCGCCTGGCCCCCACTGCCGACGATATCGCCCGGGTGGCCGGCACGGGCCTGGCGGCCGTCGGCCAGGTCACCTACGTCAAGGACCAGTACCAGAACCTCAATCCGCAGGATGTCCGCGGTCTCGACGTCGGCCTCAACTGGCGTCTGCACGGCACCCGCTTCGGCGATTTCGACGCCGACATCAATGTCGCCCACTTCAACAAGTTCTATCGCCAACCGTCGGCCGACATCGCCGCTCTGATCGCCGCGCGTGACGCCGGCAAGATCAATGCGGGCACCTCGATCACCGGCGGCGGCGATCTCCTGCGCCAGAACGGCACCCCCAAGACCAAGGTCTCGGCCTCGCTGACCTGGCGCTACGAGCAAGTGACCGTGGGCGCCTTCACCAAGTACATCTCGTCGATGGACGATACGAGCCTGCTGGCGGCCGACGGCACGCCCTGGCAGGTGGAGTCACAGGTCACCGGCAACCTCTATGGCCAGTGGACGGTCGCCAGCGGCCGGTTCGACGGCGCCAAGCTGCGGCTCGGGGTCAACAACATCACCGACGAGACCCCGCCGCTGTCGTCGGGGACCTACGGCTATCTGGGCGCGGTCTACCAGCCCTACGCCCGCTACTGGTACTTCAGCCTCAGCAAGTCCTTCTAGCCTCGAGGCGGGTCATGACGCCCCGGCGGACCTTCGGGTCCGTCGGGGGCGCTCTTGAAGGACGCTTTCTCCCCAGGGGCGTTCGGAGCGCATGACCGCCACGGCCCGCCGGGCGCTTTCTGCCCAAAGCGTCCGGCGGGGACCGCCTTCTTCTTCCCGCGTTGGCCGCCGGCCGGATTGGCCCGGACAGGTTCAGGAGACTCTCGTGTTGCAACAATCCAGACCCGTCCGGGACGCCCAGGCGCGTCGCCGCGCGCCCTGGCTCGCCGCCTCGGCGGTCCTGCTGCTGACGGCCTGCGCCGCCGCGCCCCGGCCGCAAGCTCCCGCCGCGCCGCCGCGTCCGGCCGCTCCCCCGCCCAAGGGCCTGGTTCCGGCCCGCGATCCCTATCCCAGCACCTACGCCCCCCCGGCCTCGGGTCTGGTGGCGATCGTCAACGCCAATATCTACACCGGCACGGGCCAGAAGATCCTCGGCGGCACAGTGGTGTTCGACGCGGGCAAGATCGTTTCGGTCGGCCCGAGCGCGGCCCCGCCGCCGGGAGCCAAGGTGATCGACGCCAAGGGCCGCTGGGTAACGCCCGGCCTGATCGACGCCCACTCCCACCTTGGCGTCTTTCCCGCGCCGGCCGTGACCGGCCAGATCGACGTCAACGAGAACATCGATCCCAACACCGGCTATGTCTGGGCCGAGCATAGCGTCTGGCCCCAGGGCGCCGGCTTCGAGCGCGCGCGGGCCGGCGGGGTGACCAGCCTGCTGGTCCTGCCCGGCTCGGCCAACCTGTTTGGCGGCCGCACGGTCGCCCTCAAGAACGTCCCGGCCGTCACCGCCCAGGGCATGAAGTTTCCCGGCGCGCCCTATGGCCTGAAGATGGCCTGCGGCGAAAACCCCAAGGGCCGCTACGGCGCGCGCGGCCGCACCCCCGCCACCCGCATGGGCAATGTCGCCGGCTATCGCCGCGGCTGGATCGAGGCGGCCGACTACGGCAAGCGCTGGAGCGCCTACGACAAGAAGGCCGCAAAGGGGGAGGGGGGCGACCCGCCCAAGCGCGACCTGACCCTGGAGACGCTTTCGGGCGCTCTGGACGGCGATCTGCTGGTGCAGAACCACTGCTACCGCGCCGACGAGATGGCCAATCTGATCGATGTCTCCCACGAGTTCGGATACCACATCACCGCCTTCCACCACGCGGTCGAGGCCTACAAGATCGCGCCCCTGCTGGCCCGCGAGCACATCTGCGCGGCCGTCTGGTCGGGCCGCTGGGGCTTCAAGATGGAGGCCTATGATGGCATCGAGGAGAACGCGGCCCTGCTGACCAAGGCCGGGGTGTGCGTCTCCCTGCATTCGGACGATCCCAACATCATCCAGCGCCTCAACCGCGAGGCCGCCGTGGCCCAGGCGGCGGGCCGCCGCGCCGGCATCGACATTCCCGACGCCGAAGCCATTCAGTGGATCACGCTCAACTCGGCCAAGATCATGGGCGTGGCCGACCGCACCGGCTCTCTGGAGCCCGGCAAGATGGCCGACATTGTCCTGTGGAGCGCCGATCCCTTGAGCATCTACGCCGTCGCCGACCAGGTGTTCATCGACGGTGTCCTTCAGTTCGACCGCAAGGCGCCGCGGCGTCCGTCCGACTTCGAGCTAGGCCAGAACCGCGGAGACCTCACCCAATGAAGCCCTTCAGCACCGTCCTGGCCGGGCTTCTGGCCGCCTCGGCGATCGCCGTCCCGGCCCTGGCCGGACCCGCCACCGCCATCGTCCACGCCCGCCTGCTGACCATGGGGCCGGCCGGGGAGATCGCCGACGGCGCGGTCATCATCCGTGACGGCAAGATCGTCGCGGTGGGCGCCAACCTGACCCCGCCTGCCGGCGCGACCGTCATCGACGCCAAGGGCGCGGTGGTGACGCCAGGCCTCTTCGCCGCCAACACCGTGCTGGGCGTGCGCGAGGTCAACTCGGTCAAGGGGACCGATGACGCCAAGAGCGCCTCGTCTGAACTGGGCGCGGCCTTCGAGCCGCAGTATGGCCTCAACCCAGAATCGACCCTGATCCCGGTCGCCCGTCTGGGTGGAGTGACCCGAGCGATCGTCGTGCCCGCCCCCGGCGGGGACGGCGAGGGCGGCGGCGACGAGGCCGGCGGATCGCTGTTCGCGGGCCAGGTCTTCGCCATCCGCCTGGCTGGAGACCTGCTCTTCAAGCCCCGCCTAGCGGTGGCCATGTCTTTCGGCGAGAACGGGGCGGGCGGCTCGCGCGGCGCCGAGATCGGCCTGCTGCGCGCGCGGTTCGACGAGGTGCGCTTCTACAAGCAAAACCGCGCCGCCTATGACCGCGGCGAGACCCGGACCCTGGCCCTGTCGCGCGAGGACCTCGAAGCCCTGATCCCCGTGGTCGAAGGGCGCGCGCCCTTGCTGGTGACGGTTCATCGCGCGTCCGACATCCGCCAGGTCCTGGCCTTCGCGCGCGAGCAGCGTCTTCGCGTGATCCTCAACGGCGCCGAGGAGGGCTGGCGCGTGGCCGCCGACATCGCCGCCGCCAAGGTCCCGGTGATCCTCAACGCCACCGCCGACCTGCCGCGCACCTTCGAGATCGTCGGGGCCAGCCTGGAGAACGCCGCGCGGCTGCGCGCGGCCGGCGTCGAGATCGCCATCGTCAGTCCCGATCCGGCCCACCGCGTGCGCGAACTGCGCTACGAGGCCGGGTCGGCGGTCGCCCAGGGGCTGCCTTACGCCGCCGCTCTGGAGGCCATCACCGTGGCCCCGGCGCGGATCTTCGGCCTGGCCGACCATCTGGGCTCGCTGCAGCCGGGCCGCGTGGCCGACCTGGTCGTCTGGGATGGCGATCCCCTGGAGCCGCGCACCCTGCCCACCGCGATCTATATCGACGGGATCGTTCAGCCCCTGCGCTCGCGCGCCCTCGACCTGCGCGATCGCTACGAGGCCGGCGATGGCGCGCCGCGCTAGAGCCTTCGCCGCCTGGGCGGCCTTGAGCCTGCTCACCGCCTGCGGCGATCCCGGCAGCGCGGTCGATGGCCCACCGCCCAAGGCGGTCGGCGTCGAAGGCGCGCCGGTGGCTCTCGCCGGAGGCGGGGCGGGGCAGGGGCGGACCCTGGCCGCGGTGCGCGGGCGGGGCTACCTCGTCTGCGGCGTGCAGCAGGGCCTCATCGGCTTCGCCTACGCCGACAACGCAGGCCGCTGGCGAGGCTTCGACACCGACTTCTGCCGGGCCACGGCCGCGGCCATCTTTGGCCGCGCCGAAGCCGCGCGCTTCGTGCCGACCTCCTCGACCGAGCGCCTGACGGTGCTGCAGGCCGGGGAGGCGGACGTCCTCTGGCGAAACACCTCGGCCACCTTCTCGCGCGACGCCAAGTTCGATTTCGCCGGGGTCAACTACTATGACGGCCAGGCTTTCATGGTGCGCAAGGCGCTGGGTGTGACGCACGCGGCCCAGCTCAACGGCGCGCGGGTCTGCATCCAGACCGGCTCGACCAGCGAGCTGAACCTCACCGACTATTTCCGCGCCCACAAGCTCACCTACGAGCCGGTGGTCTTCGACACCGAGGACAAGGCCCGCGCCGCCTACGGCCGCGAGCAGTGCGACGTCTACACCGCCGACCTCTCCAACCTGGCCGCCGCCCGCGCCACTCTAGCCAGGCCCGACGACCACCTGATCCTGCCCGAGGTGATCTCCAAGGAGCCCTTGGGGCCGGTCGTGCGCCAGGGCGACGACGGCTGGGGCAATGTCGTGCGCTGGACGCTCAACGCCATGATCCTGGCCGAGGAACTGGGCGTGACCTCGGCCAATGTCGAGGCCATGCGTCAGCACAGCGACAATCCCGAAATCCGCCGTCTGCTCGGCGCCGAGCCCGGCTATGGGGCGATGATCGGCTTGTCGGACGACTTCGCCTATCAACTGATCAAACAGGTCGGCAACTACGGCGAGGTCTTTGATCGCAACCTTGGCGCGGCCACGCCCTTGAAGATCGAACGCGGCCTCAACGGCCTGTGGAACGCCCAGCCGGCCGGTCTGATCTTCGCGCCGCCGATGCGATGAGCCGCCCGCCCGTTTCCCCCATCACCTCCGCGCGCCTGGCGGGCTGGGCCTGGCAGGGCCTGGCCCTGGCCGTTCTCGGCCTGGTTCTGGTCATGGCCGCTCGCACGGGCGCGGCCAACCTGCGGGCCAGCGGCCTAGCCTCGGGCTTTGATTTCCTGCACCGCGCCGCCGGGTTCGACATCGCCGAGACCGCCATCGCCTATTCGCCGCGCGACAGCAATGCGCGGGTGTTCTGGGTCGGCACGGTCAACACCCTCCGCGTGACCGCGCTGGCCGGCGTGTTCGCCACGGCCTTGGGCGTCGGGTTCGGCGTGGCCTCGCGGACCCGCGCGCCGTGGATGCGCGGCTTGGCGCGGGCCTATGTCGAGCTGACCCGCAACATGCCGCTGCCGATCCTGCTGCTGGTGCTCTACAGCCTCCTGGCCATGGCTCCGCCGCCGCGCGAGGCCATCGAGCTTGGCGGCCTGGGCTTTGTCAGCAATCGCGGGCTCTATCTGCCGCGTATCGAGTGGCGCTGGGGTTCTGGGACGGCCTTGGCCGGCGCCGGCCTGGCCCTGGCCGCGCTGGTCGGGATCTGGCGCGCCGCGCCCACGCGCCGCGTCGCCATGGCGCTGAGCATCAGTTGGCTCGGATTTTGCGGACTCGGGCTCGTGCTCTCGGTATCGGGCCTGGATCTCCCGCGCCCGCGGGGCTTTGGTTTCGTCGGCGGTAGTGTCCTTTCCCCCCCGCTGCTGGCCCTGGTCGCGGCGCTGTCGCTCTATAGCGGCGGCTACATCGCGGAGGTCGTCCGCGGCGGGCTGGCGGCGGTGGACGCCGGCCAGGTCGAGGCCGCCCAGGCGCTGGGCCTGTCGTCGATCCAGACCCTGCGGTGGGTGACCTTGCCCCAGGCCTTGCGCGTGGCCGCTCCGCCCCTGGCCAGCCAATATCTGAACCTGGCCAAGAACGCCTCCTTGGCGATCGTCGTCGGCTATCCGGATCTGGTGGCGCTGTTTGGCGGCACCGTCCTCAACCAGACCGGCCAGGCGGTCGAGACGCTGGGCATGATCCTGGGCTTCTATCTCGTGCTCAGCCTGTCGCTGAGCGGGCTGATCAATCTGTGGGCCGCGCGTCAGGCGCGATGGGCGGTGCGATGAGCGTCCGCCGTTTTCCGAGCCTTCCGGGGCGAGCGCGCCAGCCATGGACCGCCTGGGCGGCGGGGCTCGCCATGACCCTGGCGGCGCTTGTTCTCGCCGCGCCGGCGCTGCGGTGGCTCTTCTGGGATGCGACCTGGATCGGGCAAAGCCGGGCCGCCTGTGATCCCGCCGGCGCCTGCTGGGCGATGATCACCGCCCGCGCGCCGCAGATCCTTCTGGGCTTCTATCCGGCCGGCCATGGCTGGCGTGTGGGCCTGGCCGTGGCGATGGTGGCCGTCGGCCTGGCTCCCCTGGCCTGGCGACGCCGGGCGGGGCTGACCATGCTCACCGCGCCCGTCGGCGCGCTGGCTTGCCTGGCCTTGATGGGCGGCGCCGGCGTTCTGCCCGGCGTGCCCAGCGCCTATTGGGGCGGCTTGGCGCTGAACCTGATCGTGGGCGCGGTCAGCGCCATCTTCGCCCTGCCGATCGGCGTCCTCCTGGGTCTGGCCCGGCGCAGCCCCTTGCCAGTCATCCGGATCTTGGCCGGCGCCTATGTCGAGGCGGTGCGGGCCGCGCCCCTAATCGTGGTGCTGTTCGCCGCCGCCGTGCTCGTCCCGCTGCTCATTCCGCCCCAGTGGAGCCTCGACAAGCTGACCCGCGCGATCATCGCCATCACCTTCTTTGAGGCCGCCTACATGGCCGAAGCCGTTCGCGGCGGACTGATGGCCGTGCCCCAGGGGCAGCGCGAGGCCGCCCGCGCTCTTGGCCTGAAGGGCTGGCAGGTCCTGGTCTTTGTCGTGCTGCCTCAGGCGCTTCGCACGGCGACGCCGGCCCTGGTCAACAGTTTCATCGGCCTGCTTAAGGACACCAGCCTGATCTACGTGATCGGCGTGCTCGACATCACCGGCGTCCTGCGAAACGCCGTCAGCGACTACGCCTGGCAGGGGCTGGAGCCGGAGGCCTACATCTTCGTTGGCCTGACCTTCTGGCTGCTCTGCTTCGGCCTCTCGCGTTGGTCGGCGGCCTTGGAAAGGCGGGTCGCGCGCGCCCAAGGAGCCCCCTCATGAGCCAAGCCATGATCGAGATCGCCGACCTGCAGAAATGGTACGGCGACCAGCACGTCCTGCGCGGCGTGGACCTGTCGGTGCGGCCAGGCGAGCGCGTCGTGGTGCTGGGACCGTCCGGCTCGGGAAAGTCGACCCTGATCCGCACGGTCAATGGCCTGGAGCCTCACCAGGGCGGAACGATCCGGGTCGATGGCCATGACCTGGACGCCCGCGGCCAGGACGGGGCGGCCGCGCGCCGCGCGACGGGCATGGTGTTTCAGGCCTTCAACCTCTTTCCGCATCTGAGCATCCTGGACAACTGCACCCTGGCGCCGATCCGCGTGGCCGGCCTGGCGCGCGCTCAGGCCGAGGCTCAGGCGATGGCCCTGCTCGAGCGCGTGCGCATCGCCGATCATGCACGGAAGTTTCCGATCCAGCTGTCGGGCGGCCAGCAGCAGCGCGCGGCGATCGCTCGCGCCCTGGCCATGGCGCCCAGGGTCATGCTGTTCGACGAGCCGACCTCGGCGCTGGATCCGGAAATGGTCGGCGAGGTGCTGGACGTGATGTGCGGCCTGGCCGAGTCCGGCATGACCATGATGGTCGTCACTCACGAGATGCAGTTCGCCCGCGATGTCGCCGACCGGGTGATCTTCATGGACCAGGGACGGATCATCGAGTCCGGCCCGCCCGCCAGCTTCTTCGCCGATCCGCGCGAGGCGCGGACCCGCGCGTTCCTGGGACGGCTTCGCGCCTAGTCTCTGGAGGTGTCGTCCAGCGCGGCGATCAGCTCAGGGCTGGGGCCGCGCTCATGGCCAGGCGACGCACCCGGGCGCCCGCGCCCCAGCTGTCCGTGATCGGATCATCGCGGTCGTGGAGCTGGACCGACAGCGTGTTGAGCGCCCGGGTGATGTGCTTTTCGACCGCGCTGGTGGAGATGCCGTGGCTCGCGGCCACCTGCTTGAGGCTCTGGCCCTCCAGGCGCACGGCCAGGAAGATTTCGCGCGTCCTCTGGGGCAGGAGCGCCAGGGCCGCCCGGGCCGCCCGCACTTCCTCGCGCGCCTGCAGGATGCGGATCGGCGAAAGGTCGTCGCGAGGATGGGTCTCGGGCGACAGCTCGCAATGGTGATGGACGCAGCGGGAGCGGTTGCGCCGATAGAGATCCACCAGGGTCGAGCGGACCACCTGGTAGAAGTAGCGCTTGGGAAAGCGGATGTCCCAGCGGGCGTCGCGGGTATGAAGCTTCAGCATCACGTCCTGCACGACGTCGTCGATCTCGCCTCTGTCGAGCCGTTTGGACAGATAGCTCTTCAATTCCGGCACATAGCGCCAAAAGTAATCGGCGGGGCTCTTGACGAGCAAGGTGTCGAGCGCGGCGCTCGTAGCAATATAGTCGGACGCCAGCTGAGCCCCTAAAGCAGATTGCGACACGTTGTAACGCCCCCAGTCACGCGACCTATCGTCTTACTAATCTCAGAGTTGTCTTCATCTGTTGTTTGGCGCGGAGGCGTGGCCTGCGGTCTTGCTGACGCCTCCGCGAACCTTGTTCGTCACTGAACTGTTTCATAGAGGCGGCTGTGGTGTCATCCCAAACTGGATCGCTTGAAACTCCATCTGGTGGACAAAATTCCAACATTCCCGATCTGCATGGGTTTTTGTTCGGGTCTGGCGGTCCTGGGTGGGAATCTGTCTGGATCTGCTCCGCCGGGCGCTTGGGTTGCGACCGATATCTCAGGTCTCGTTCTTATCGGTGTTGAGGGTGTGGGATAAAACCATCGCACTTCGGTCATTTCTTGGGAAAATTTGGGAAGACATTTGACGCGGCGCTAGGCAGGTTCTGCGGCCTTGATCGAGGGTCTTGGCATGAGCGTTGCCCACCAAGCTGATTTGGCGCCGTCGGCGCCCAGGCCAGGGCGCTCGGGTCGCGGCCGTGGCGGGCGGCGGACCTTACCGGTTTGGCGCGGCCTGGCCGGTCAGGTCTGACGCTTTCAGGCGCGCCGTTCCGCGACGACACCAACAACAAAGGTCTTTTCATGCTTGCGAGTTCGATCGGCGCGGCCGACACGCGACGTTTCGCCAAGGCGCCGAACGCGCCCGCAAGGGGTTGCGACCAGGCGATCGCCGCGCTTTCGGCCATGTCGGGTCTTGTCGGGCGCACGCCGCTGCTGGCGATCGACCTGTTGTGGCGGGGGCGGGCCGCGACCGTCTTCGCCAAGGCCGAGCTTTATAACCTCACCGGCAGCATCAAGGACCGGATGGCCTGCAGCATCATCGGCGCGGCCTATGAGCGTCGCGAACTGGCGCCGGGTCAGGAGATCGTCGAGGCCACCAGCGGTAACGCCGGCATCGCCCTGGCCGCGGTCGGCCAGGCGCTCGGCCACCCGGTGACGATCTTCATGCCCGACTGGATGAGCCTGGAACGGCGGGCCTTACTGAGCAGCCACGGCGCGACCATCCGCCTGGTGTCGAAGGCCGAGGGCGGCTTCGTCGGATCGGTGCGCATGGCCGAGGCCTACGCCGCCGCCAAAGGCGCGTTCCTGTCGCGCCAGTTCTCCAATGACGACAACTGGCGGGCCCACTATCACGGCACGGCCGAGGAGTTGCTGACCCAGATGGCGGCCGAAGGCCTCGAGCCCGACGCTTTCGTCGCCGGCGTGGGAACGGGCGGAACGGTGATGGGCTTCGCCCGGCTGTTTCGCGACCGGCGGCTGGCCGCCAGCGTCCATCCGGTCGAGCCGGCCGAGTCGCCGACCCTTTCCACCGGCCACAAGGTCGGCGCCCACCGCATCCAGGGCGTTTCCGACGAGTTCATTCCCGACATCGTCAAGCTCAACGAACTGGCGCCGGTGATCGCCGTGCATGACGGCGACGCTATCCTGATGGCCCAGAAGGTCGCCCGGCAACTGGGTCTGGGCGTGGGTATTTCCAGTGGCGCCAATCTGATCGCCGCGATCAAGGTGCTGGAGGCGGGACGGCCCGACGCCCGGGTCGCCACCGTCCTTTGCGACAACCATGCCCGCTATCTCTCCACCGCTCTGGCTCAGGAAGAGCCTGTGCGGCCCGGCTATCTCAGCCCGCACGTCGAACTGATCGGCTGGCGGGCGCTGTAGGCGGCTTAGCGGCGTCAGCCTGTCCCCGCCGAATCCGGCCGACCGCGCGGGCTGATCTGTGCTTCGCCATATGCATATGATCAGCCGCCATGGCGGCGTCGCGCCTTAGCTCTCAGCCCGGCAGGCGTCCGACATAGGATGCGCGCGGGCGGAAAAGTTCGTTGTCCTGATACTGCTCCATGGCGTGAGCGATCCAGCCGACCATGCGGCCCACGGTCGAAATGGCGAGCTCTTCACCCTTCAGGCCCAGGATCTTGCCCAGGAACACCGTCGGCACGATGAAGTCGGGAGCCGCGCCCGTCAGATCCTCGACCGTGTCGGCGACAATCCGCAGGCGCGCGAAGAGGGGTTCGGGAACAACGCGCTCGAGCGCGACGATCAGCGCCTGGGCGCGGGGATCCTTGTCGGCGTAAAGGTGGCCGCCGAAACCGGGGATCGGCTCGCCGATCCGGAATCGGGCCAGCACCGCCTCGCGTGGATCGCCATTCATCGCCTCCTCGATAAACCGCGCCACGGTCTCGGCGCGGCCCTGGTGCAGGCGTCGTCCCCGGCCGGCGACCAGACCGGCCATCGCCGCGCCATAGGGGGTGACTCCTGCGTTCGCGGCGGCGCGGACGGCGTAGGTGGTCGGGTCCAGTTCATGATCGGCCGCCAGGACCATGCAGCGGCGAATGATATCCGCATAGGCGGGCAAGACGCCCAGATTGCGCGCCAGGACTTCGTGGATCGGCCCCGTTTCCGAGGGCGCGCCGCCGCAGACGATCGAGGCGAAGCAGCGGACGACGCCGGCGCCCGCGCGGGCATATCCACTGGGCGACAGGTCATGGGCGCGCGGGTTGGCCTGCTCCATCAGGCTGAACAGGGCGATGGCGCGCGCGGTGCGGGGCAGGGACGAGAAAACCCTGGCGGCTTCATCGTAGTCTGGCGGCAGCACCAGCGCCGTTGCGGCGAAGGCGTCGGGTGCGTTCCAGAGCAGGCCAGCGACCTCCTCGATGCCGCCTGTCTCGGCCAGGTCGATAGCCGAGACACCGCGGTAGAACGGGCCCTTGGCGGTCATCAGCGTGACGGCGGTCGACTTGATCAGGCCGGCCGAGGGATCGGCGGGCTTGCCGCGCTTTCGCGCCCGTTCGACGTCGGCGCGCCAGTAGCGGCGGCTCTTCGAGCCCGGCTGTTTTTCCGAGCGGATGCCCTTTCGGCTGACATAAGCATAGAGGGTGGTCAGGCTGACGCCCAAGGTCTCGGCGGCTTCGTCGGCGTCCATGAAGAGCGCGTCATCATTCATATTGATGATTTTCGTACAGATTGACGAGTCAGATCGGTAGGGCTCTGTATCATCTCAAGCGCGATATCAAAATATACATTGACGAAAATTGTCAATGTGAAAGCGCAGCGGAGGGAACACCCATGAATGCTCGTCACGCCTTGCTTGCATCCGCCTGCGCCCTGGCGCTTTCGACCGCTTCGGCGACGCAGGCCCAGACCGCGTCACCGACGCCGGAGGCCTCGATCATCGACGAGGTGGTGGTGACTGCCCAGAAGCGCTCGGAGAACCTGCAGGACGTGCCGCTGACCCTGTCGGTGTTCGGCGCCAAGGAGATCGAGCAGGCTCGCATCGTCCAGGTCCAGGACGTGGCCAACCGCACGCCGGGGCTCAATTTCGACACCTTCCCCAGCAGCCAGCCGCGCCCGACCCTGCGTGGCATCGGCTCGTCCGATCGAGGCGCGGCCGGCGACCCGTCGGTGTCGGTGTTCATCGACGAGGTCTACTATGGTCGCCCCTCCGCCGTCGCCTTCGACGCCTTCGACGTCGAGCGCATCGAGGTTCTGAAGGGGCCGCAAGGCACGCTGCTGGGCAAGAACGTTGTCGGCGGCGCGCTCAGCATCATCAACCACAAGCCCGAAACGGCCGCGTTCAACGCGGGCGCGTCGTTCACGGTCGGCAACTATTCACGGGTGGAGGGCGCAGGCTTCGTCAACGCCCCGCTGGCCGACGGCAAGGCGGCGGTCCGTGTCAGCCTAAGTTCGCGCAACCACGACGGCTACACCAAGAACGCCTTCGCCGGCGGCGCGGCCGAGGACCAGGCCACCAACAGCGGCCGCGTGCAGCTTCTGCTGAAGCCCAGCGAGACCTTCTCGGCGATCCTGGCCGTCGACGGCACGCGCGATCGCGGCAATGGCGACGCGCGCCACGTCGTGCAGGTGGATCCCAGCGTACCGGCCAGCGCCCTGTGGCGGATCAACGGCCAGCGCGACCAGTATTTCGCCGAGAACAACGGCCGCAACGACCGCGACACCTGGGGCGTGCGGGCCAATCTCAGCTGGGACCTGCCTTTCGCGTCCCTGACCTATATCGGCTCGTATCGCGACCTGACCTACCACTACGCCGAGGACTTCGACGGCGGCAATCCGAGCATCTACGCCCTGAATTTTCGAGGCGGCCAGGACGAGAACACCAACTTCCACAGCCATGAACTACGGGCCTCGGCGCTGCCCAGCTCGAAGCTGCGCTGGGTGGTGGGCGGCTATTATTTTGGCGCGGACACGCGGCGGACCGACAGTCTGCTGGCCGACATCAAGTCGCGCCCGACGCCGCCGGCCACCTACGCGGCCAAGGACCTGTTCCACCAGGACGCCCAGACGACCAGCTGGGCCCTGTTCGGCGACGCCACCTGGCCGGTGACCGCCCAGATCAATGTCTTCGGCGGCCTGCGTTATTCCAAGGACAAGAAGGACTACGCGCTCAACAACCTGGACTCCACGGCCCTGCTGCGCGCCGCGGCCCGTTACAGCATCGATACGAGCCACAGCTGGGACAAGCTGACCTGGCGGATCGGCGGCGACGTCTCACCCAGCGACAACGTCATGCTGTACGGCGTGATCTCGACCGGCTTCAAGAGCGGCGGCTACCAGGACACGCCATCAACGGCGACCTCGGCCGCCACCCCGTTCAATCCCGAGACCGCCACCCTCTACGAACTCGGCGCCAAGACCACGCTGCTGGATCGTCGCCTGACCTGGAACACCTCGATCTACCAGACCGACTACCAGGACCTGCAGGTGCGCAGCACCCGGGGCTTTGACACCATCACCACCAACGCCGGCACCGCGCGCATCCGGGGTCTGGAGACCTCGCTGGACGCGCGACTGAGCCCGCGGATGCGGGTCGGCGCCAGCTACGCCTATACGGACGGCAAGTTCCTGGAGTTGGTCGATCGCGGGCAGGATCGCTCGGGCAACCACATGACCCGCAGCCCCAGGCACAAGATCACCCTGTCGCCCAGCTACGCACGGCCCTTCGCTTCAGGCGCGCGCCTGACCGGAACCGTCGACCTCGCCTACGAGAGCAAGGTCTGGGACGATATCGACAACAACCCGATCACGGTCCGCAAGCCCAAGCTGCTGGCCGACGCGCGCCTAATCTACGACAGCGCCGATGGTCACTGGAACCTGTCGGTGTGGGGCAAGAACCTGACCGACCGCTACTATCGGACCCACCAGGTCGTGTTCCAGGGCGCGGACCTCGTCACTTTCGGCGCGCCGCGGACCTTCGGCGCGACCCTGAACTGGAAGTACTAGGATGATCGCCAAACCCTGGAGGCGGTCATGAACCTGGCGCTGCTCGGCTTCCTGATGGTGATCAGCTTCATGACGCTGATCATGACCAAGCGGTTGTCCGCCGTAACGGCCCTGATCGTCGTGCCGATCCTGTTCGGTCTGCTGGCGGGGGCGGGGCTCGATCTGGGCGGCATGATCATCAAAGGCGTCGCCCAACTGGCGCCCACCGCCCTGATGCTGGCCTTCGCGGTGCTCTATTTTGGCGTCATGATCGACGCGGGCCTGTTCGATCCGCTGGTCCGGCTCGTGCTGAAGACGGTGGGGGATGACCCCGTCCGCGTCACCGTCGGCACCGCCTTGCTGGCGATGGTGGTGTCGCTGGACGGCGACGGCGCGACCACGGCGCTGGTGACGATCTCGGCGCTGCTGCCGGTCTATCGCCGCTTGAAGCTGAACCCGCTGATCCTGGCCCTGCTGCTGGGGCTCAGCAACACGATCGTCAACCTCACGCCCTGGGGCGGACCGACCGCGCGCGCCGCCACGGCATTGCGTCTCGAGCCCAGCGCGGTGTTCCTGCCGATGATCCCGGCCATGTTGATCGGCCTGGCCGGCGTCCTGGTCCTGGCCTGGTGGTTGGGAAGCGGGGAGCGTAAGCGTCTGGGGCGCCTGGGGCTGGAGCCCGTCGTGACGGGGGCGGGGGGGAATCCGCGTCTCGACCTCCCCGACGATCCGACGATCAAGCGCCCCAAGCTGATCTGGTTCAACCTGGCCCTGACCCTGGCCCTGGTGGCCGGCTTGGTGACGGGTCTGGCGCCGCTGCCGGTGCTGATGATGGGCGCCTTCGCGATCGCCGCCATCGTCAACTATCCCGACATCGCCAGCCAGCGGAAGCGCGTGGCCGCCCACGCCAACAACGTTCTGGGCGTCGTCCTGCTGATCTTCGCGGCCGGGGCCTTCACCGGCATCCTTTCGGGGACCGGCATGGTCAAGGCCATGGCCGATGCGACCCTGGTGGCGATCCCGCCAAGCCTTGGGCCCTATCTGGCCCCGATCACGGCCCTGATCAGCATGCCGATGACCTTCTTCATGTCCAACGACGCCTTCTATTTTGGCGTCCTGCCGGTGATCGCCGAAACGGCCGCGAAATTCGGCGTGCCGGCCGAAGCGATCGCTCGCGCCTCGCTGGTCGGTCAGCCGGTGCACGGGCTGAGCCCCCTGATCGCGGCGATCTACCTGGTCACCGGTCTGCTGAAGGTCGAGGTCGGCGAGGCCCAGCGGTTCTCGCTGAAGTGGGCGATCGCCGCCTGTCTCCTGCTGCTGGTCGCCGCCCTGGCCACCGGCGCCTTCCCCTTGCGAGCCGGCTAGTGGCTCGAAACGATTTTCCGAAGGATGTCTCCATGTACGACGGCAAACTACCGGAGGGCGGCGTCAAGGTCCTGGTGCCTTGTGGGGCGCTGGGCGGCGGTGTGCGGCCCGACGAGGTCGAGGCGGGCCTGGCCGCCGGCGCCCACGCCATCGCCCTGGACGCCGGCTCCACCGACAGCGGCCCGGCGTATCTGGGCACCGGCAAGTCCAAGTACAGCCGCGCGGCGGTCAAGCGCGACCTCTCGATCCTGATGGCGGCCCGGGCCAGGGCCGGAATCCCGCTGCTGGTCGGTTCATGCGGCACCTCTGGTTGTGACGAGGCCGTCGACTGGACCCTGGAGATCGTGAGGGAGATCGCGGTCGAGCAGGGGATCTCGCCCAGGATCGCGGTGCTCTATTCCGAGCAGGACAAGGCCGTGCTGAAGGCCCGCAACGCGCAGGGTCGTATCCGTCCTCTACCGCCTCTGGGCGCGCTGGATGACGGCGTCATTGATGACTGCGCCCACATCGTCGCCCTGCTTGGGCCCGAGCCCTATGTCGCCGCGCTGCGGGCCGGCGCCGAGATCGTGCTGGGCGGACGCACCACGGATACAGCGGTCCTGGCCGCCGTGCCCCTGATGCTGGGCGCCGCCGCCGGTCCGGCCTGGCACGGCGCCAAGGTCGCCGAGTGCGGCGGGCAATGCACGGTCAATCCGATGAACCCCGGCATTCTGTTCTCGGTCGACGACGAAGGCTTCGACATCGCGCCGCTTTCGCCGGACAACCGCTGCGAGCCGCACACCGTCTCGGCCCACATGCTCTACGAGAACAGCGATCCGTTCCGTCTGGTTGAACCCGGCGGCGTGCTGGACGTCACCGGTTCGGTCTATCTCGCGTTGGACGATCGCAGCGTGCGGGTCACCGGCTCGCGATGGACGCCCGGACCCTACACCATGAAGCTGGAAGGGGCCGCTGGCGGGCCATTTCAAACGGTCATGCTGGTGGGGATCGAGGACCCCGCAGTGCTGGCCGATCTCGACGGGTTCATGGCGCGAATGGCGCAGGCGCTAAACGAGCGCATCCATCGCGCCATGGGCGACGCCGCCGGGGACTTCGACATTTCGCTACGCGCCTATGGCTGGAACGCTGTCTCCGGTCAGACGCCAGGAGCCGGAACCCCGCCGCCGCGTGAGGTGGGCCTGCTGTTCGTGGCCACGGCCGAAAGCCAAGCCCAGGCCACCCAGATCGCCAAGGCCTGCAACCCCTATTTCTTCCATTTTCCTGTCCGCATGGGCATCGAGCTGCCCAGCTACGCCTTCCCGTTCTCCCCGGCCGAGATCGAGCGGGGCCAGGTCTTCGAGTTCAAGCTCAATCATGTTGTCGAGACCACGGATCCCTTCGAACTGGTTCGCACGCGCTGGGTCGACCTTGACCAGGACAACCTCGAACAAGGCAAGGAGGCGGACCATGGTCACGCTGCGTGAGGTCTGCCACCAGGTGCGCTCGAAGAACGCCGGGCCCTTTTGGGTGACGATTGACGTCTTCTTCGACGGACCGGAGTCCTATGCGCGGTTCAAGGACGCGCCCGCGCTCTCGGCCGAGGCGATCGGCGAGGCCTATGGCGCCGATCCGACACAGGTGAAGCGCTTCGCCGTCGACTCCCTGAGCGTGCTGAAGATCTCCTATCCCAGGAAGTCGCCCCAAGGCGGCGTCGTAGAGCGCGATATGCACAGCGGTCAGCAGTATGTCCGCCTCCTGGACGTGTTGCTCGAATAGCGCGAGCTCTTAGTCGGCTGTCCATGTGCCCGCGGTGGCGGGAGCGGGATCTAGGGCGATGGAGACCTGGAGTCGCGGTCGCGCATAGCCGGGCGCCGGCTGGATGGCCTTCAGAAGGACGATCCAGCCGCGACTCCTTGATCGACTGAACGAGACACCGGTTCGCGGTGTCTAGGCCACCAACATCGCGAGCGGATCGGGGGCGGCCGCCAGCGCGCGCTCGCTGGCGACGAGCTGGGTCCGCAAATGGGCTTCCAGGATGTCGAGGATCTCCCCATCAACCTCGGCGTCGAACTTGCGCGCGAAGAGGTCCGAGCTCGACGTCAGCCTGTCCGCGTCGGCCTTGGTGAACGTGCGGGGGCGAAGCTTGATGTCTCCGTCGGGCACCCAGTCGATCATCCGCAGGTCGTCGTTGACGATCTCGCCATGCATGGCGGTGTTCATCATCACGGTCTGGAAGAAGCCCTCATCGGCGATGAAGGTGTTGCGGTAGAAGGCCTTGTAGCGATCGACCGACGGGTCATGGCAGACGAACTCGCAGAACGCCCGGCTGACGATCTTCCACTGATTGCCGATATAGGGCGTGGCGTCGTTCAAGAAGAGCCGCGTGACCAGGCTGTCGATGATGCGGCCGCCCTGTTCGACCACGTGCCCGAGAACGCGGCCCATGGTTTCGGGGCGACTCCTGGCCTGGTCGAGGACCCGGATGAACTCCCGGCCCCGGTTGGCGTCGAGAAAGTCCCGGATGCGGCCCTGCGTCGCGAGCGGAAAGTCCTGGCCGCTGAGGTTGATGAAGTAGTCCCACCGGGCGTCCATCTCGAGCAGCCGGGCCATGCCGCGCAGCTCGGCGTCGACCAGGCTGTAGCCGCCCCACAGGGCGCGCTTGCTCTCCAGGACGGCGGCGTTGGGATAGGCGGCGAGAAACGCGCGCAGGTCGTTCTCCAGCTCAGGGCCGGCGTTCTTATCGACATGGACGAGGTAGTGGTTGGCCGGATCGTGGATCGCCTTGAACAACCGCTTGAACTGTTCGGGATAGCGATGGACCAGGATCAGGTAGGCGATTGTCGGCGGCGCGCGGCGGGGGGCTTGGATCAAGACCTGGCGCCTCGCGGGGCGTGGGGGGCGATTGGATGGGGTCGGGAGGGCTGGCCGCTGGTCGAGCGGAGATCTTCCAAGCCCTTAGGGCCCGAGGGGCGAGTTCCGGGGTAGGTGTTCACGGCGTGGCCTTTTCGTCGAGCGCGCCGGTCCGCGGCGCTCGGTCGTCTGGGGGCTGGCCGCTACTTCTTGCGCGGCGCCAGGGTCTGCGAGAGCGTCGGGGGGGCGGCGGCGATCACCTTGGGTTTGGCGGTCTTGGGTTTGCGGACTTCACGATTGCCTTTGGACAAGAGAGTTTTCCTTTCAAGGGCTGTGGGGGAGGGGGGCGAGCGTGTGCGCGGAGGCCGGGCTAAGCCCGACCTGAAGCGGTCGACCGTGATTTGATGTCTGGAAGAGAGCGTCTGGGCGCCCCGGCTTCGGGACCTTGGGACCGTCCGCTGGGAGGGGCAGGGCCGGATGGCGTTACTGCGCGCCTCGGCAAGACCCTAGCACGCGCGGCCGCGGGGCGGGGAAAAGATTGCGTCGTGGGGAGCTATTGGCCTTGGATCGCGCTATCTTGTCCGGGCCACGGATTACCCCGCGCCATGCGGGCTCGTCGGCCTGAAGGGACGTCATGTCCTCCCCCTCGAACAGTCCGGCCCGCAAGCTCACGCGCGCGGTATTTCAATGAACCCGTGGGGCGCCGTGTTGGCGATCTTCGGCGTGCGCCAGGTTTCGATGCGGGATGTGCGGGCCGAGGCCTTCTTCCTTGGCGGTCGGCACAAGGGCGAGATCCGGGAGGGGGCGCAGAAGGAACTGCTGGCGCCGGGCCTCCATCCCGATCGCGCGGCCCTGCTGCGGGCGGTCATTCGCATGACCCCGCGGTCCACGATCGGGGAGGCGCGCCCATGACCGACGAAGACGCCCAGGCGATGCGTCGCGAGAACGACTATCTCAAGCGCCGGAACGCCCAATTGCAGAACGACATCACCAGCCTCGGCGGCCAGGTGCTGCGCATGCGGCAGGAACTGGAGCGGTCGAGCGGTGGCCACCCGGGTCAGGCGCCGAACCCGCTCGCGAGCGGACAATCGTAACGCTGGCCGCTCTTGATGGTGGGGGGCTGAAGCGAGTGCTTCCTATGCGACGAGGCGCTGGGCTGGGAGAAGCGCGCTCACGACCAGCCGGCTGAGCAAGCGATCCCCAATCGGGATGATGGCGTCGACGAAAAGGTCCGATGTCGTGGTTTCGATCTGCGGAGGCTCCTGCAGCACGCTGGCGTCCACTTGGAAGGTTTCCTGAACGCCGTCGACGAGGACGCCGGCCAACTGCGCGCCGTGCTGGATCACGACGATGACGTGGCGCGACGAGACTTCGGTCATGCCCAAACCCAAGCGACAGCGCAGGTCGATGACCGGCATCACCGCGCCCCGAAGGTTGATGACCCCCAGCATGTAGCTCGGGGTGTGCGGCATCTGCGTCGCCGCGGTCCAACCCCGAATCTCTCTCACGCTGCGAATGTCGATACAGAACTCTTGGCCGCCGATCTCGAAGGAGATCAGCTCCAGTTTGCCCGCGCTGGGCAGGCTGCTCTCGCTCACCATCTGGCCGTCTCCCTCGACGCGGGTCAGAACTCTTCCCAGGACTGCGCCGCCGCCTGAGCGCCGCCACCGGGCCGCGCGAAAGCGGCTATCCTGGCCTGGGCTCGCGCCACGGGATTGGCCGCTGGCGCATGACGACCAGGCTGGGCGCGTTCGACGCGCGTGGCGGGCGCGCCGGTCTGGAAGCGCGCGACCAGCGAGGCCAGCTCGGCGGCTTCGGTCTTCAGATTGGCGGCCGCGGCGGTGGCTTCCTCGACCATGGCGGCGTTCTGCTGGGTGACCTGATCCATCTGATTGACAGCGGTATTGACCTCATTCAGGCCGGTGGCCTGTTCCTGCGACGACGTGGCGATTTCGGAGATCAGGACATCGATCTCGGCGATCTTGGTCACGATCCCGGTCAGCGCTTGGCCGGTGTCGCCGACGAGCTTGACGCCCCGCTCGACCTGAGCGGTGCTGCTGGCGATCAGGGTCTTGATCTCCTTGGCCGCTTCAGCCGACCGCTGGGCCAAAGCCCGGACCTCCTGGGCGACGACGGCAAAGCCGCGCCCGGCTTCACCCGCCCGAGCGGCTTCGACGCCGGCGTTCAAGGCCAGGAGGTTGGTCTGGAAAGCGATTTCGTCGATCACGCCAATGATCTGGGTGATCTGACCTGAACTCTGCTCGATCTCGCCCATGGCGGAGACCGCGTCGCGCATGACCTCACCCGAGCGGGCGGCGTCGGTTCGCGCGCCCGAAGCGGCGGATGAAGCCTGCTTGGCCCCTTCGGCGCTTCGCTTGACGGTGGCCGTGATCTCGTCCAGGGCCGCAGCCGTCTGCTCCAGGCTGGCGGCCTGCTGCTCCGTGCGGCGCGACAGATCATCCGAAGCGCTGGAGATTTCATCGGCGCCGGCGCGCAAGCCGCCCGTCGTCGCCGTAATCCCACTCATGGCTTCGCGCAGGCTGTCGATCGCGGCGTTGAAGTCGTCCTTGATTTGCGCGTAGCGACCCAGGAATTGGGCGCTGATCCGAGCCGTCAGGTCACCTTGCGCCATGCGTTTGAGGCTTTCGGCGAGATTGGCGACAACCTCCTCCTGCTCTTCCGCCGCGCGTTGCCGCTCGCCCTCGGAACGCATTCGCTCATTCTCGATGGCCGTGACGTCGGTGGCGAACTTGATGACCTTATAGGGCTTGCCGTTCTCATCGAGCACGGGGTTGTACGAAGCTTGGATCCAGCATTCGGCGCCCCCCTTGCCGATTCGCAGGAACTTGCGCGCGACGAACTGTCCGCTGTTGAGCTCATTCCAGAAGGCGCGATAGTCGGCGCTCGCCGCTTCGGCTGGCGGGACGAAAATGCTGTGGTGTTTTCCGACGACTTCCTCCGCCCGGTAACCCAGGGCGTTCAGGAAGTTGGCGTTGGCCCGAAGGATCGTTCCATCGAGCTTAAACTCGATCACCGCCTGGGACCGGTCCATGGCGGCGACCTGAGCCTTTAGCTCGCGCAGCTCGGCGACGATGGCGGCTTGCTTGGTCTTGGCCGTATTCGAAAACAGCATGGCGGTTCGATTTCGCTCTAAGAACATTGTTGCATGAACGTTGCTGCAAAATACTAACGAGGTGCTAATTTCCTATTCAAAGGGCAGATATGACGCAGGCAAAGCCTCCCCAAACTGAGCAACCACCTGAAAGCGCGACGATTGGCCACGGTTAACAGCAAGTGAATTGCAATCTGGCCGATCTCATCTAAGCCGCAGTCGCGGTGGGTGAGTTCAGTGCGTGGGTTGTGAGAGTATGGGCTTAGAGGATTTAGTGGCCGCCCTGACAGCCGCCTCGGAGACGGCGGTGGTTGTCACGGATGGCGAGCTTTCGCATCCAGGGCCGACCATCCTGTACGTCAATGGCGCCTTCGAGCGCATGACCGGTTATTCGAGTTCGGAACTGGTGGGGCAAACGCCCCGGTTGCTTCAAGGCGAGAAGACCAGTCTCGCGACGCGCCGCACGCTGGCGCGCGCGCTGCGCGAAGGAAAGCGGATGAAGGTCGCCTTGATCAACTATCGCAAGTCGGGCGAGGCCTATCGGTGTGAGGTCGAGGTCTTTCCGATCCACGACAGGGACGGCGTGCTGGTCAACGCCGTGGCGCTGGAGCGTGAAGTGCGGCGACGACCGGGGCGACGTTCGGTGATGGGAGAGGCCTAAGGGGCCTTAAGGTGGTGCTCTGGGGCGGATCGGCCGATTGCGCCATGAGATCCGACTGACGCCGCCGAGCAACGGGCGGAATGTTGTCGGGCGGGCGAGCAGAAAGGCGCGGCGCGCGCCGGAATCTGGCTTACATAGCGCGATGCCAGCACGATCGGACCCGATGGCCTTCACCGCTCCTGACCGCGACGACGCCCGTGCGCGGACGGTGGCGGCGGCCATGGACATCGTGGCGGGGCAGGGGCTGGCGGCGCTGTCGGTGCGCGACCTCGCCGCGGCGATCGGCAAGAGCACGACCGTCATCTTCAATCTCTTCCAGACCAAGGCCGGGGTGCTGGGCGCCATGGTCGAGGCGGCGATGGAGGAAGATCTGGCGTTCCATGACGCCTTTCTGTCCCAGGTCGACGGACTGGTCCTGGATCAGCGACGGATGGTCGACATCACCGCGCGCTACGTCCTGGCGCGGGCCGAGCCCTCGGCGCGCTTCGCCCGGATCTGGGAAGAGGTTCTGATCGATCCCGAGGCCGCCCAAGCGGCGCGCGAACCGCTGGCGCGCTGGCTGGCGATGCGGCGAAGCAAGCTGGAGGGGCTGCTGGCCCGTGACGCCCGGCTCGCGCGCCTGGGCGCTGTCTATCTGCCCTATCTGCTGATGGAGGAGCTTTACGCCGCGGCCCTGGCGCGGCGGCTCGACTACGAACTGCTGCTTCGCGAGAGCCTGGAGGGGTTGTTGGCCATGGCGTTCGGTGAGCCGTCCGGCGGCGAGGCCAAGGTGGCGCGATGGTTCACCGACGCCCTGGTTCTGCCGGAGCCGCCCAGCAAGCGTCACGCGCCGGGGTCGGTGAAGATGCGTCTGCTGGACATCGCCGCCGACCAGATCCTGGAGCGCGGCATCGGGGCGGTCACCAACCGCGCCGTGACCCAGACGGCCGGGGTCTCGACCTCGACCATCCTCTATCATTTCGCCGACATGCGCTCGTTCCTGACCGAAGCGATCTGGCACAGCGTGTTTCGCGAGATCCCCGACTATCTGGACACCCGCAGCCCGCGCGACCGCGAGCGGCCGGCCGACCTGGAGGGCCTGGCGGCGCTGCTGGCGCCGACCTTGCGGCCGGGATCATCCGAGGACCCGGGGCGCGCCGGCTTCTACGTCAAGTACGCCCGCCTGATCGCGCAGATCTGCCTGATCGCCCGGCGCGACGCCGCCTTCGAGAACATGGCCATGCTGCTGCGTGGCCCCGAAGGCGGCGGCACCTATGCGCGGCGCGAGGCCGTCTGGCCGCCGACGTTCGACATGACCCGCCTCGGCGCCATGCGCTTCGCGATCTGGATCAAGGGCTCGGCCCTGTTGAGCGCGGCCTTCCCTGAGACCGAGGCTCAAGGGGCGGAAGCGCGGCTTGGCGCGGCGGCGCTGGCCCTGGTGCCCGTGACCGCGTAGCGCGTCGAACGAACGATATTATTCAGTTCTCTCATTGGTTGTGTTTTGCCCAGGGGCGCGTGAAAGAGTTCCTTTGTTCGGGCTTCATCAAAGCGACACGGGCCGCTCCTATATCCCCTTCGATGTCGAACAACTGATTTTTCCGGCCGTTTGTCGTCGGGAAGAGGGGGCGTGATGCGTGTACTGTCGAAAGTGAAATTCGTGGCTCTGCTGATGGGAAGCGCCGCGATCTTCGCGGGGCCGGCCATGGCGGCCGAGGCGGTCGCTCCGGCGGCGGATGAGGCCAGTTCCACCCGTCTGGACGAGGTCACGGTGACGGCGCGACGCCGCGCCGAATCCGAGCAGAAGGTCGCCGCCGCCCTGACCGTGGTCAGCGGCTCCGAACTGGACCGCCGCAACATCCAGACCGTCAACGACCTGGAAAACAGCGTCCCGAACCTGGAGGTCACCAGCCAACTGGGCGGCGGCCAGCCGCAGTTCCGCATCCGTGGCGTCGGCCTGACCGACTATGCCGCCAACAATACCGGCACCGTCGGCGTCTATGTCGACGAGGTCGCCTATCCCTACGGC
The DNA here is from genome assembly GCF_058802865.1 of Caulobacter sp. GW822-FHT01G02. Taxonomy (NCBI): domain Bacteria; kingdom Pseudomonadati; phylum Pseudomonadota; class Alphaproteobacteria; order Caulobacterales; family Caulobacteraceae; genus Caulobacter; species Caulobacter sp. GW822-FHT01G02. The sequence continues at coordinate 25,985 of NZ_JBXAON010000012.1, read as the reverse complement.
TCGATGACCCAGGGCGCGCTGTTCGACGTGGCCCGCATCGAGGTGCTGCGCGGTCCGCAGGGCATCCTCTACGGTCGTAACACCACCGGCGGCGCGGTCAGCGTCATCACCAACGCCCCAACCCAGACCTTCGACGCGGGCCTGACCGCGTCTTACGGCCGCTTCAATGCCGCCCATGTCGACGGCTTCGTCTCGGGTCCGTTGACCGAGACCCTGTCGGCCCGCCTGGCCATGACCACCGACCAGGGCGGCGCCTGGCAGTATCACCGCGACACCCATGAAAAGCTGGGCGACAAGGACCGCTGGGCCGCCCGGCTGAAGCTGGACTGGAAGCCGAGCGACGTCACCGAGATCGACGGCTCGCTGCGCTACAACCGCGACAAGTCCGACGGCCTGGGCCTGCGTCTGGTCACCCGCGCCTTCCAGTCGCACAACTACGCCCCGATCGGTAAGATCTACCCGATCGACAGCGACCCGCGGATCACCGGCTGGGGCATCACGCCCTATTTCGCCAATCTGATCGGCGCCTCGACCAACGCCAAGCCGTTCCGCGACAACGAGGGCGTCGGCGCCAACGTCCGCCTGCGCCACGACTTCGGCTGGGCCGCCCTGACGGCGGTGGTCGGCTACGAGACCTTCAAGCGCCGCGAGTTCAACGACTGGGACGCCACGGCCTCGAACGAGGCCGGCACCTTCTTCTTCAACGACATCGACACCCTGTCGCAGGAAGTGCGCCTGGCCTCGCGCGGCGACCAGGCGTTCCGCTGGCTGGCCGGCCTCTACCACTCCACGGAGTCCGTCGACGGCGGCTTCTATTCGGACTTCTCGGAAGCCTCGACGCTGAAGAACTGGTTCTCGACCACCTACAAGCAGGACGTCGAGACCACGGGCGCCTTCTTCAACCTCGATTACGACCTGACCAGCCGCTTCACCCTGTCGGGCGGCCTGCGTTACGAGGACGAGACCCGCGAGCTGAAGGGCTTCAAGACCGAGATCCTGGCCCCGACCTACTCGCGGCTGGCCAACACCGACAAGGACCGCCACATGGGCGAATGGTCCGGCAAGGTCGGCGGCGAGTACCATTTCACCAAGGACGTGCTGGGCTATGCCAGCGTGGCGCGCGGCGTGAAGTCGGGCGGCTTCACCACCTACAACAGCGGCCTGCCCACGCAGCTGGACCCGTTCGATCCGGAGAAGCTGATCGCCTACGAGGCGGGCCTGCGCTCGGAGTTCTTCGACCGCCGCCTGCGCGTCAACCTGGCCGCCTTCTATTACGACTACCGCGACCAGCAGCTGCAGGGCGTGCTCTACACCCAGACCGGCCGCGTCGGCCGGATCATCAACGTCCCCAAGTCGCACATCCAGGGCGGCGAACTGGAGATCACCTGGAAGCCGACGGCGCGCCTGACGATCAGCCAGTCGCTGGGCTACAAGTACGGCCAGTATGACGAGTTCTTCTTCGTCAACGCCACAGCCACCGAGGCGGCCAAGGACCCGGTGACGGGCCAGTACAACAAGATCGTCTACAGCGACCGCTCGGGCGAGCGCCTGCCGTTCCCGCGCACCGACTACAAGGGCGCCATCAGCTACGTGATGGACGTCGGCGCCTGGCAGGTCGAGGCCGAGACCAACTACAACTACCGCAGCGACATGTTCAGCACGTCGTCCAACTCGGTGATCGGCGACTACTGGCTGTTCAACGCCAGCCTGACGGCCCGCCCGGCCAACGGCAAGTGCGCGGTCGGCGTCTGGGTCAACAACGCCACCGACGACTATTTCGAAGAGACCCGCAACGCCTTCATCTCGGCGGCGACGGCTTCGCCGCACGAGCCGCGCACCTATGGCGTTCGGGTCAGCTGGCGCTATTGATCGACGGCCGTTTGCCCTTCGGCCATCGGCCTCGCCGCGGCGCGCGTTTCGCGCCGCGGCGAGGTTTCCGCGTTCTGGATAGGAGCTTGTCATGACGGTGGATCGCAGACAGGTCGTGGGAACGGGCCTGGCCCTGGGCGCGGCGGCCTTGGCCTCTGGCGCGGAAGCCGCCGAGACCGCCTTCCGCCACGGCGTGGCCAGCGGCGAGCCGGGCTCGGACCGGATGCTGCTGTGGACGCGGGTCACGGGCCTGGGTGAAGTCGACGGCCGCTGGCGGATCGCGACGGATCCGGCCATGCGCAAGGTCGTGGGAGAAGGGCGCTTCATCGCCCTGGCCGAGCGGGACTTCACGGTCAAGGTCATGGCGCAAGGGCTGAAGCCCGCCACCGACTACTGGTACCAGTTCGAGGCTGGCGACCAGCGCTCGCCGGTCGGCCGCACCCGCACCCTGCCGGTCGGACGGCTGGACTATCTCGACCTCGTGGTCGCCTGCTGCGCCATGTACACCATGGGCTATTTCCAGGCCTATCGGGCCATCGCCGAGCGGCCGAAGCTGGATGCGGTGCTGTTCGTCGGCGACTACATCTACGAATACGGCGCCTCGAACTATCCCGGCCTCGACACCCTGCGGCCGGCCGATCCGCCCCACGACACCGTCACGCTCGACGACTATCGCCGCCGCTTCGCCCAGGCCCGGACGGACACGGATCTGCAGGCAGCCCATCAGCGCGCGCCGTGGATCTGCACCTGGGACGATCACGAGATCGCCAACGACGACTGGATGCACGGCGCCCAGCACCACGATCCGGCCAAGGACGGCGACTGGGAAACCCGCAAGGCCGCCGCCGTCCGCGCCTATTACGAGTGGATGCCGATCCGCGATCCTGACCCGGCCGATTCCTACGCCATCCAGCGCGCGGTGGCGTTCGGCGACCTGGCCACCCTGATCGTGCCCGAGACCCGGCTGAAGGCGCGCGAGGTGCAACTGGCCCTACCGAAGGATCTGGACCGTTCGCCGGACGGGCGTCCCGACCTCGACGGCTTCCGCCGCAAGATCGCCGACCCGGAGCGCCGGATGCTGGGTCAGCAGCAGGTGGACTGGATCGCTGGCGAGATGCGCGGCTCGGTCGCCGCCGGCCGCCCCTGGGTGCTCTTGGGCAGCGCCACGGTGATGGCCGACTACGCCTATCCGGACATGAGTCGCTGGGCTCCGGCCTCGGGCGCCCTGAAGGGCTTCTTCGAGCTGACCAGGCTCGATTTGCCGCTGCTGAACCTTGACGCCTGGTCGGGCTACGCGGCCGAGCGGCAGAGGGTCTATGACGCCATCCGCGCCAGCGGTGCGCGCACGGTGGTGCTGTCGGGCGACAGCCACATGGCCTTCGTCAACGAACTGCACGACGAGCAAGGGCGGGTGGCGGTGGAGCTGTCGACCAGCACGCTCACCGGTCCGTCGCTGGGCGTGGTTCTGGCCATGAAGGACGCGCCCTTCGGCGAGCGGGTGGCCGAGCGTAACCGCGACATCGTCTGGTGCGATCACCTGGCGATCGGCTTCGTCGCCGTCCATGTCACGCGCGAGGCGGTCGAGGCCAGCTTCGTCAGCGTCTCCAACCCGCGCGTCGCCGGCTCGCCCACCCCGGTGCAGCGCCGCGTGCGCGCCGTCGCCGAGGCCAAGGGCGTCAGCGGCTGGACTCAGCTCTAGGAGTCGTCATGTCTTCGCTTACCCTGAACCGCCGCGCGCTGCTGTCCGGCCTGATCGTCGCCCCGGCCGTGCTGCGCTTCGGCCAGGCCCAGGCCGGTGGCGCCTATGTCTTTCCGCTGGGCGTGGCCAGCGGCGATCCGGCCCCCGACGGCATGGTGCTGTGGACCCGCCTGGCGACCGATCCCCTGGCCGCCGACGGTCTGGGCGGCATGGGCGCCGCTGTCCCCGTGCGTTGGGAAGTGTCCGCCGACGAGGCCTTCCGCCATGTGGTCATGGCCGGCGATGCGATGGCCGAACCCGCCGCCGCCCATAGCGTCCACGTCGAGGTCTCCGGCCTGCGCCCCGACCGGCCATACTGGTACCGCTTCACCGCCCTGGGCCAGCAGAGCCTGGTCGGCCGCACCCGCACCGCTCCGGCCGCGAACGCTGAGATCGACCGCCTGCGCCTGGCCGTGGCCTCGTGCTCGCACTGGGAGCGCGGCTATTTCAGCGCCTATGGCCATATGGCCGACGAGAACCCGGACCTGACCCTGTTCCTCGGCGACTACATCTACGAATATTCGATGGGCCCCGACCGCAAGGACCAGATCGTCCGCCCCTACGGCCTGGAAGAGGCCACGACCCTGGCCGGCTATCGCAACCGCTACGCCCTGCATCGCACCGACGCCGACCTGCAGCGCCTGCACCAGGTCGCGCCCTGCCTGGCGACCTGGGACGACCACGAGATCCAGGACGACTATTCGGGGATCTGGTCCAAGACGCCGGGCGTCTCGCCGAATGCCTTCCTGCGCCGCCGCGCGGCCGGCTACCAGGCGTTCTACGAGGCCATGCCGATCCGCCGCACGCGGCTGGACGCGCGCCTGCAGATGCCGATCTACCGCCGGGTCCGCTACGGCAAGCTGGCCGAGTTCTTCATGCTAGATGGCCGCCAGTACCGCTCGCGCCAGCCTTGCGCCGACGGTCCCAACGGCGGCAAGGGCCAGATCGTCACCGACGCGGCCTGTCCCGACCGTCGCGATCCGGCCCGCACGTTCCTGGGTTTCGACCAGGAGCGCTGGCTGTATGACGGCCTGGCCAACACCCAGGCGCGCTGGACCGTGCTGGGGCAGGACCTGGTGATGGCCGGCCTGCGCTTCGGTGACGGCGGGCCCGACACCAAGTTCTGGACCGACACCTGGGACGGCTTCCCCGGCGCGCGCGACCGCCTGGCCCAGGCGATCACGACATTGAAGCCGCGCAACCCGGTGGTGCTGAGCGGCGACTACCACTCGTTCTGGACCAATGACGTCAAGCTGAACGCGGACGATCCGGCCTCGGCCACCATCGCCACCGAGTTCGTCGGCACCTCGATCACCTCGTCGGGGCCGCCGTATGAAGGTCTGATGGCGGCCATGCCCAACAATCCGCAGATCAAGTTCTTCGACAGCCGGGTGCGCGGCTACATGTCGATCGACGTGGGGCGAGGCCGGATGACGACCCGTTACAGGGCGATCTCGGATGTCCGCGACCCCCGCGCCACCGTCGCCACGCTGAACACCTGGGTCGTCGAGGATGGTCGCGCCGGAGCGGTCAGGGCCTGAAGCCCGCCGTCGACGCGCCCCTGGAAATGCGCGGCGGCGCGGCTGGGGCGAGCCTGAGCGGGACTGTCCGGGAAGAATTTCGCCGTTGGCTCGGGGGATATCCGTCACGCTGCGTCTTCATACCTTGGAGACGTCATCTGGCGCCGTGATCCTTGGGGGAAATGTGACGTGATGGGGGGCGGCGTTGAGACAGACTGATCGCCTGGACGCCCCCGTCGCGGCTTCGCTGGCCGGTTTGGCGCAGCTCTATCGCAAGCCGCTGCTGCGCTTCTTCGCCCGCCGGGCGCTGTCGCCCGAGACGGCCGAGGATTGCGTCCAGGACGTCTTCGTGCGCCTCGCGCGGGTGGCGGAGTCCGAGGTCGAGAACTCCGAAGCCTATCTGTTCAAGGTCGCCCGCCACGTCCTGATCGATCGCGCGCGCCGGGCCAACGTCAGGCGGGAAGGGCAGCACGACCCGATCGCGGACTTCCAGCTGATCAGCCCCGAAGGCTCGCCCTCGCGGATCCTGGAAGGGCGCGAAGCGCTCGAACAGGCGGCCAAGGCCCTGGGGGAGCTGCCCGAGCGGACCCGCAACATCTTCCTGCTGAACCGGCTGGACGGCCTGACCTACACCCAGCTGGCCGCCCGCTACGCAGTCAATGTGAAGGTCATCGAACGCGAGATGGGCAAGGCTCTCAGTCATCTTCGACAACGGCTTCCTGATCATGACCGACGCTGAACGCATTGAAGGAGAGGCCGCGGCCTGGGTCGTGCGCCTGCATTCCGATCAACGGACCCAGGCGGATCGGGAGGCCTTCAACGCCTGGCTGGAGGCGGACGCCGCCCATGTGGAGGCCTTCTCGGTTCACGTGACGATCTGGGATTCCGTGGCGGCGTGGGGCGACGATCCCAAGGCGCGCGCCGTGCTGCAATTCTCGCCCTTGTGGTCGGGATTTGGTCGGCGGCTGGCGCAATGGGGAGTCGGCGCGGGAGGGTTGGCCGCGGCCGCGGCGCTGGTCTTCTTCCTGGCGGGAGGGCTTCAGCCCACGCAGCACTACGCGACCGTGCCCGGCGAACTGCGGACCATCTCGCTGAGCGATGGGTCGACCTTGCTGATGAATACCGATTCCAAGGTCAGCACGCGCTTCACGCGGAGCGAGCGCCGCGTGCTCATGGAGCATGGTCAGGCCTATTTCCGGGTCGCCAAGGACAGCGCGCGGCCGTTCCGGGTGTTCGTCGGCGATGACGAGGTCCGGGCCGTCGGAACCGCGTTCGAGGTGCGGCGACTGGAGGACCGCGCCGAGGTGGTGCTGGAGGAAGGGCGTCTGGCGATCTTTCACGGCGTCGATCCGTCGGAAAGCAAGCGCCTCCTGGCGAGGTCCTCGACCGTTCCAGCCGTCAAGCCGGCGCTCTACCTGTCGGCCGGCCAGTCCGTGGATCTCGACGGCGCCAAACCCTCCGTCGCGCGGGAGGCCAACGTGGTTCAGTCCAGCGCGTGGCGGTACGGACGTGTCGTGCTGGACAATGTCAGACTGGACGAGGCGGTCGCGGACCTGAATCGCTACGGCGGCCCCCAGATCGTGCTGGCCGATCCTCGGCTTGGCGATATCCGGATCAGCGGCGTGTTCCATACCGGGCGACCTTATGACGTCGTGAGCGAGGTCGTCGGCGCCTTCCCGATAAGGATCGTCAAGAACGACGACAAGCAAATCGTCCTGGGATCGCAGGCCGCGGATGCTCGTATCCAGGCGCCAGATGTCGTCAAAAGTTCACGATAAGATTTCAGGGGTAAGGAGAGCGGGCTGCGTCTTCTGATCTGCCGGCGAGGACCGGTCGACGGGGATGACCATGCAGCAGAAATTCTTGCCCGCCCAGTTCATGGGCGGCTCGGCCTTGGCGATTGTCTTGGCCCTATCGGCTCAGACCGCCTGCGCTCAAACCCAGGCCCGTGCGTTCGAGATCACCCCGCAGGCGCTGGGCTCGGCGCTGCGTGTGTTCGCGCTGCAGAGCGGCAAGGACATCGTCTTCGACCCCGGTCTGGTGCGCGGCAAGACCGCGCCCTCGCTCAAGGGGCGGTATCTGAACGAAGAGGCCCTGCGGCGCCTGCTGGCGGGGTCGGGCCTTACGTTCGAGGGCACTGCGACGGGCGGCTTCATCATCCGGGTCGCCGCCCAGGGGGGCGCGACGGCGGCGCAGGACGTGGCCGACATCGGCGCGGTCGTCGTGATCGGCCGCCGCACCATCGATACGCCGCACGAGCAGATCAAGCGGCTGACCCCGGGGATCTCGGATTCGGTGACGGTCTCGGACATCGAGAACACGCCAGATACGACCCTGCCCGAAGCGCTGGACCGCGTGGTCGGCGTCAGCGCCGACAAGTACTACGGCACCAGCGACGGTGGGTATGTATCGGTCCGGGCGTTCGATTCCCGCTACAACAGCATGGACATCGACGGGAACCCGATCTGGTTCAGCAGCCAGAACAATCGCGGCGCGCAGATCGGCGTCTTCCCATCGTCGATCATCAAGGAAACCAGCGTCTACAAGACGGTGACGCCCGACCAGGACGGCAATTCGGTCGGCGGTCACATCTCGCTGCGCACCCTGCGCGCCTTCGACGGGGGCAGCCGGCCCTACCTGTCGCTGGGCGGCCGCATCGGCCGCTTCGACCAGGACAGCATCGTCAATTCCGGTCCGTCGATGCGCCTCTACGGGGCCGCGAAGGCGACCTTCGGCGCTGACCGTCAATATGGCGTGGTCGTGGGTTTCAACGCCCAGCGGATGCGAAATTCCGACAAATACGGCGGCGTCGACACCTATGCGCAGGTCAATGGCGAGGACCAGGTCAACGCCAGCAATCTCTACAGCAACAGTCTCTACGACAAGGACGTCAGGAACGCGGTCGGCTACGCCAAGGTCGAGATGCGCAAGAATGACGGGCTGTACGCCTTCCTGTCCGGCACGATCATCGACGACTCCCGGCGCCAGTACCTGGATCGGGAAGGGACCTACATCTACAACACCGCCGGCCGCACGACGAACTTCAGCAACGGCGCCGCCGACTTCAACAAGGCGATCGGCCAGACCAAGCAGTACGACTACGACATCAAGCGCAAAGCCAAGATGCTGGGCGGCGGCGTCGACTATCAGGTCGGTCGCGCGGGGGTGCTGGCGGTGCGCGCCAACTATACCGACTTCAACAACACCATCGTCACCCGTTATCCGGAGACGTTTCAGCTGAGCAATCTGTCGGGTCACTACGACCTGAACGGTGACTTGCCGACGACCCGGTACGACAGTCCGGCGACCTACAATGACCCGGCCAACTGGATCAACCGCAACACCACGGCCTCCTACGTCCGCGATCAGGACCTGCGCGACAAGGTCAGCGCGGTGAAGGCCGACTACAGTCAGAACACCTTCCCCGAGGCGCGGGGACTGGGTTTCGCGGCCGGCGCCAGCTGGACCCGGCTGGACCGCACCTATGACCAGGGCCAGGCCAACTATCTGCTACCCAAGGGTACGGTGTTGAAGCTGTCCGACGTGGCCGCGCCGGGCGCGACCATGGCCGACAACGCCGCGATCAGGATGAACTGGGACAAGTTCTGGACCTATGTCTACGCAAACGGAATCAAGACCACCGACCAGGCGCCGGCCTCGGACTACGCCCTGGTCGAGGATGTGTTCGCCGGTCACGCCGAAGCCTATCTGTCGGGCGAGCGCTATCGCCTGATCGCCGGCCTGCGTTACGAGAACACCCATGATCAGGACGACACCGCCGACACCGTCGGCGGCGTCTCGACCCCGTCGCGCCGGATCAACCACTACGGCAACTGGATGCCCAACATTCAGGGCAGCTACGACCTGACCGCGCGTCTGAAGCTGAAGGCGGCCTTCACCAAGACCATCGGGCGGCCCGACTTCGCGGACATCGCGCCGGGGCGATCGGTTGGGGTGGACGCCAACGGCAACCCCGTCATCAGCGGGTCCAACCCGAAGCTCGGCCCGCGCCTGTCCACCAACTACGACGCCAGCGTGGAATATTATCTCGCCGGCGGCTTCGTTTCGCTGGCCGTGTTCCACAAGGACCTGAGCCACGAGACCTTCAGCCAGAAGACCCTGACGCTGGACAGCACGGGTGCGGTGATCCTCACCCAGACCACGCCCCTCAACAGCGGCAGCGCCCGGGTCACGGGCGTGGAGGCCTCGTTCGCCAAGCGGCGGCTCGACTTTCTGCCCGCGCCGTTCAACCGTCTGGGGTTGAGCGCCAACTATACCTACCTGGACAGCCGCTGGACGGTGATCCTGACCGACGGAACGGTGCGGACCATCGACTCCCTGCGCAACCAGCCGAAGTATCTGGGCAACGTCGGGGTCAGTTACGACCTGGGACCGGTCGATCTGCATGTCGACTATCGGGTCCGGGGGCGCGCGTTCACCACCACCTTCGGAGCCACGCCGACCGGCGACCAGTGGATCAAGCCCACCGACCAGCTCGACGCCCAGATCAACTGGCGCCTGGCCAAGGGGCTGCAGGTGACGTTCGAGGCGCGCAACATCACCGACAGCTATACGACGATCACCACCGGCGCGACGGGCGCCATCTACAACAGCGTTGGCGGCGGGCGGAGCTATTTCGCCGGCTTCAAATACCGCTACTGAGGCCGGCCGGATGAGCGCGAACCAAGATGAAGCCACACGCCGCGCGTTTCTGCGCGCGGCGATGGGGCTGACCGCGACCGCCGAGCTCTGGCCCGGCGCGATCGCTCGGGCGATGGAGATCCCAGCCGCCCACCGCACCGGCACGATCATGGACGTCGAGCACGTCGTGATCTTCATGCAGGAGAACCGCTCCTTCGATCACTACTTCGGAACCCTGTCCGGGGTTCGCGGCTTCGCCGACCGCTTTCCCTGGACCTTGCCCGGCGGCGGCGCGGTCTGGCGGCAGCCGGACGGAAAGGGCGGCGCGGCGGCGCCGTTCAGGTTCGACACCAACGGCACCAACTTCCCTGTGATGAAAAGCCTGCATCACGACTGGGCCACCGGCCACGCGGCCTGGAACGAGGGGCGCTACGATAACTGGATCGCGGCCAAGGGCGGCCTCACCATGGGCTACCTGGCGCGGGAGGATATTCCCTATCACTTCGCCCTGGCCGACGCGTTCACGGTCTGCGACGCCTATTTCTCGTCGCTGCAGGGGCCGACCTGTCCAAACCGCCTCTATCTGATGACCGGCTGCGTCGATCACCACGGCAAGGGCGGCGGGCCGGTGATCGCGAACATCGATATCACCCAGAAGCCCGACGGCGTGGTGTTCGGGCCCGGCTGGAAGACCTATGCCGAGCGGTTGCAGGACGCCGGGATCTCGTGGCGCGTCTATCGGCAGGGAACGGACCTAGCCAGTGACGACGACAGCGACGGCGGCATGAACACCCTGATGGCGTTCGAGCGGTTTCACACCGCCAAGCCCTGCGACCCACTGTATCACGCCGGGGCCGAGCCGCGTCGGCTGGAGGCCCTGAAGGCCGACGTCCAGAACAATCGCCTGCCGCAGGTGTCGTGGATCACGCCGCCGCGCATCTTCTGCGAACACCCCAACTGGCCGCCCGCCTACGGCGTGGAATATCTGGCCCGCATCCTGGACGCCCTGACCTCCAACCCGGAGGTCTGGAGCAGGACCGTCTTCCTGGTCATGTATGACGAGAACGACGGCTTCTTCGACCACGTCGTTCCACCGACGCCGCCGCTGAACCGCGAGCAGGGTCTCAGCACCGTGCCGACCCACGACGAGCGCCACCCCGCGACGGGGCAGCCCTATGGCCTGGGCATGCGGGTGCCGATGCTGGTGATCTCGCCCTGGAGCCGTGGGGGCTGGGTCTGCTCGGAGGTGTTTGACCACACCTCGGTCATCCGCTTCCTGGAAGCGCGGTTCGGCGTGCGCGAGCCCAATATCAGCAAATGGCGTCGGACGGTCTGCGGTGACCTGACGGCCGCCTTCGACTTCAAGACGCCGAACGGCGAGCCGCCACGCAAGCTGGCCACGATCAGCGCCGATCTGGCTCTGCCAGACCAGGCGGCGTTCAATGCCTATAAGGCGGTGATCGGCAAGCGGCCCAAGCCCGTGGCGCCGGCGACGCCGCCGGATCCGGTGGTGGAGCCTGGGCCGCGCAATTGGCGGCCGCTGCCCTACAGGCTGGCCGTCGACCTTCGCCAGGCCGAAGGCGGCGTCGAGCTGGATTTCGTCAACGACGGCAAGGCGGGCGCCAGCTTCTACGTGTCCGATCGCCTGGCGCCCGAGGCGCCGCCGCGGCGGTTCACGGTCGGCTCCCGGCGTTCGCTCTCCGATCTGTGGAAGACGACCCAGGGGCGACACGCACTGATCGTGCAGGGCCCCGCGGGCTTCTATCGGGCGTTCGAGTGCGGAGAAGAGGTCGGTTTGGAGGTTCGTCTGCGAGCGTTGGCCAACGGCGGGTTGAAGCTCTATCTCCGCAATCGGGGCGCGGGCCTGTCGGACCTGGAAATTCGCGATCGGTATGGCCTCGCGTCGCAATCCCTGTCGATCCGTTCCGGCGCACGGGTCATTCGGTCCCTGAGCCTTGAGCAAAGCGCCCACTGGTACGATCTCGAGATCAGCGCCGCCGGGCTGAGCTATCGCTTGGCGGGGCACGTCGAGGCGGGGAGGGCCAGTTTCAGCGATCCCGCCTCGTCGCGCTGACGAGCAGCGAGGTCCGCAACCCGCTCTACCCGCCGCCCGCGCCCTCGGTTCCTGGCGGCGTCAGCCGGGCGCGCAGGCGTGTCTCGATCCGATCGAACACGGCCGTCCGCGCCCGCGCCGGCTCAGCGTCGCCGGCGCAGGCGAACCAGATGGCCGAGAGCAAGCGCGACACCACGCTGGCATGTAGAACCAGGTCGCTCTCTGGCAGGCTGAAGATCCGCTCCAGGGTGTCGCGCGTGGTGCCGCCCTGTGAGAAACGGATGACCGCGCCCGAGGCGGCCAGATCCTCGCGCCGGACGGCGGCCAGGAACAGGCGTCGGCGACGCAGGACTGGGCTGGGCGGCGCTCCGGACGCCACGTGGTGGCGCAGAGCCTCGAAATATTGCTCGACCGTCTGAATCTCGTCGACCGAGGGCGGCGGATTGCTCTGGGCGCGCACCTGTTCGGTCATCAACTGCACCTGACCGCGGATCGCGCCGGCGACGAGGTCCTCGATCGAACGGAAGTGGTGGGTGACCGAGCCGGTCGTCACGCCCGCGCGGGTGGCGACGGCGCGGTGGGTCAGTCCTGTCAGGCCTTTTTCCTCCACAACCTCGGCGGCGGCCTTCGCGATGCGCAAGGCTGCTGGCGGCACGGAATTGTACGGACGGGCGCCGGCCGCCTCCGCGGCCAGGGCCGCCGCGCCCCAGGGCGCGCGAGGGGGCGTGTCGAGCCAGATCGAGGCGAAATGCTCGACCATCTCGGTCAGCGCCGCGGCCTCCAGGGCCGGCGACCAGGTCGACAGGTGATAGAGCGCCTCCGACTCGAAGAGGACATGCATCATTCGGCCATCGATCGGATCCAGCTCGAACAGGGCCGCCGTCTCCGTCCAGAAATCCTGCCACAGGCGCGTCCAGGCGGCCGCGGCGCCCTGGCCCGCGTTCGCGGCGAGGGCTTCCTGGTAAACAAGCGCGCGTGAGCGGCCCTGTGAAGTCCACGCCAGGATCACGTGTGTCAGCGCCCACACCGCGCCGTCGGCGGTGCGGGGCAGGGCGGCGATCTCGCGCGTGCGGCTGGCCAGCCAGACGCGGGTCTCTTCGACGCCTTGCTCGAAGACGGTCAGTAACAATCGTTCTATGTTGCCAAAATTGTAGTTGATCGCGCTGGCCGAGGATCCAGCCTGAGCGGCGATCGCGCGCGCCGAGGCGGCGGCGATTCCGCCCTCGGCGATCAGGGCCGCCGCGGCGGCGATCAAGCGCTGTCGTGTATTGTCCTGAGGTTCCAGAACGCTCGCGCTGGCGGATGATCTGGCCGAGGAGGAATAGGGCGGGCGCAAGGGCATGTCGCATATTCCCTGGTCGGACGAGGATCGCAAGCTTGGCTGCTGGATAACGCCCAGCTTCATGGAACTGAAACATAACATTCGTTCTAAGTTCATGTGCGAAGCCTAGATGCCGCCTCGACGCCGACAGTCGTTCGGGCATCCAGGGGACACACCATGAATCGGGGATTTGAGACGTCGGCGTTGCGCGCCGGCCTGCTGGCCGGCGTGGCCGCTCTGGCGCTTTGCGGCGCGGCCCACGCGGCCGAGCTCAGCGCCGCCGCACCCGCCGCCGCGGATAGCGCGGTGAGCCTCGAGGAGGTCGTGGTCACAGCCCAAAAGCGCAAGACCAACCTGCAGGACACTCCGATCGCGATCTCGGCCATGGATAGCGAGGCCCTGAAGGCCCGCCACGTCCAGTCGATCGAGGACCTGGGCGACGGCTCGATCCCGACCCTGCGCGTGGCCCCGTTCTTCTCGCGCAAATCGGCCCTGACGATCGGCATGCGCGGCGTGGGCTCGTCCGGCGACGCCAACCAGCCGGCCCGCGACCAGGCGGTCGGCGTCTATATCAACGGCGTCTATCTGGGTCGTGCTCAGGGCCTGGGCTCGGCGCTGTACGACGTCGAGCGCATCGAGGTGCTGAAGGGACCGCAGGGCACGCTGTTCGGCCGCAACACCGAAGGCGGGGCGATCAGCATCGTCACCAAGGCGCCGACCGGCGTGTTCGGCGCCAGCACGACGCTGGGTTATGGCAACTTCAATTCCTACAAGGCCGAGACCCACATCGACCTGCCCGAGTACAATAACGTCAGCGTCAAGGTCGACGCCTTGCTCAGCAAGCGCGACGGCACGGCGGAGAACCCCACCACCTCGGGCCAGCCGGACTTCAACAGCTACGACAAGCGCGGCTTCCAGATCGAAGCCCTGTGGAAGCCCGTCGACGGCTTCAGCGCCGACTACGCCTTCGACGATTCCTACGACGGCAGCACGCCCTATCTGGTGCAGCTGATCTCGAAGGGCCTCTATCCGACCGCCCCGATCGCGCCGCCGCAGCCCGACCGCGCCAAGGCGGCCACCGTCGGCGTGCCGCTACGCCTCAGCGAGGGCTTCACCTGGGGCCATCGCCTGAGCCTGAACTGGAAGGTCAACGACGCCCTGGAGCTGAAGTCGATCAGCTCTTACCGCAAGCTCAAACAAGGCCAATACGACAACGCCGGGGCGATCCTGGGCGTGTTCGCGCCCAACGCGCCGTTCGCTCGCTACAGCATCGCCAACACCTACCAGAACCAATACAGCCAGGAGTTCCAGGCGATCGGCAAGCTCGACCGTCTCGACTACGTCCTGGGCGCCTTCTACTTCCGCGAGAAGGTCAGCGACAGCGCCCAGACCCCTAACAGCCTGCAGTGGAACGCCACGGGCACGGGCTACAGCGTTCTGTCGCTGAACCTCAACGCGGTGCCCTTCGACCGCTTCAGCCACGTGCGGACCACCAGCTACGGCGTGTTCGGTCAGGCGGTGTGGACGCCGCCGGTGCTGGACGACGCCCTGCATGTCACGCTGGGCGGTCGCCTGACCAAGGACGCCAAGAAGGGCTCGCTGGACGTCGTCAACGGCGCGATCCCCAGCTATGTCGACGCCAACAAGAACACGATCGTTGGCGTCATCCCGCTGGACGAATCGTGGAGCCACTTCGACCCGCTGGTCACCCTGGCCTATGACGTCGCTCCCAGCGTCCACGTCTATGGCCGCTGGAGCACGGGCTATAAGGCCGGCGGCGCCAACTCGCGCTCGCTGACCTACCGCCCGTTCGATCCAGAAGTGGTCAAGATGTACGAGCTTGGCGCCAAGACTGAGTTCTGGGACCGCCGCGCCCGCCTGAACGTCGCGGCCTACAGCGGCGATATCAAGGACGCCCAGGTCGACTTCAACGTCCTGATCCTCAACAACAATCGCGGCACGCTGGAAACCACCAACGCCGCGACGGGCAAGACCAAGGGTTTCGAGGCCGACTTCACCCTGGCGGTGATGGAAGGCCTGACGGTCACGGCCGGCTACGCCTACACCAAGACCACCCTGTCGGACGCCTTCAACCCGTTCATCAACGCCCGCTCGAAGATCTATCCGATCTTCACGCCCAAGAACGCCGCCAGCCTGGCGGTCGACTATGAGCGCCCCGCCTTCGGCGCGACCCTGAGGGCCCACCTGGACGCGGCCTATGCCGACGCCCAGTACGCCAACACGGCCGATCCGACCCTCAGCGACGACTCGATGATCGTGAACGGTCGCCTGGCCCTGACCGACATCCGGGTCAGCGAGGACGGTCCGGCCATGCAGGTCTCGCTGTGGTCGCGCAACCTGCTCAACGAGTCCCACCTGTTCATGCGAGCCTACAACGCCGCCCTGGGGACCTACGGGATCTACAACGAGCCGCGCACCTACGGCGTCGAACTGAACGTCAAGTTCTAAGCGGAGGGATCACCATGGATCGTCGTCTCTTTCTCACCGCGGCCGGCGCTCTGGCGCTGGCCCCGGCCGCCCGCGCCGCCACTGTCCTCGACGCCAAGGCCGCCCGCACTTCGCCGACAGCCGTTCGCCTGGACTGGACCGGCGCTCGGGCGGTTTCGGTCCTGGTCTCCGCCGACCCGGACGCCAGGAAGCCGGCCATGCGCCCGCTGAAGACGGCCGCCGGCGCTTCGGCGGATCTGGACGCCCCGATCTCGCCGCGCCCGTATTTCCTGGTGACGGCGGCCGACGGTCGCCAGACTCGGGTCGCCGAACGCCTGCTGCCGCTGGAAGGCGGCCGCAATTTCCGCGACGTCGGCGGCTGGCGTGTCGCCGACGGCCGCCAGATCAAGTGGGGCAAGATCTATCGTTCGGGCGTGATGAGCGGTCTGACCCTGGCCGACTACGCCTATCTGTCGAAGCTGGGCGTCACCGCGATCTGCGATCTGCGCAGCCCGCAGGAGCGCGCCTCCGAACCGAGCCCGTTCCTGGGCAAGGCCGGCGCGCCGAAGGTCGTGGCCACCGACTACGACATGAGCGCCTCGATGGCCGCCTTGGCGCGAATGACCACGCGCGAGGAGGCCATCCAGGGCTTCGCCGACAGCTACGTGTCGTTCCTCGACATGCTGACGCCGCACTATACCGACCTGTTCGCGCGCCTGGTCGCCAACGAAGGCCCGCTGGCCTTCAACTGCAGCGCGGGCAAGGATCGGACGGGCATGGCCTCGGCCCTGATCCTGTCGGTGCTGGGCGCGCCGCGCGCGACGGTGATCGAGGACTACGCCCTGACCCAGGTCTATACGCCGCCGTCCTACTACATGAAGCAGATGGCGAACGGCGCGGCCAACGCCAGCGTCTCGGCCCAGCAGGCCCAGGCGTTGGCCAAGCTGCCGCCGGAGGTGTTGCAGGTGATCATGGGCTCCGACCCCGAGGTCATGCGTCGGGCCCTGGCGGCGATCGACGCCAGGTTCGGCGGACCGGTCGCCCTGGTGAAGGCGCGCTTCGGCATGACCGATGCGAAGATCGCGATGTTGCGAGCGACCTACCTGGGATAGTCGGCCGGCCAAAGGGCGATCTTCGGTTCGACGCGGCGGATCGCCCTTCATACAGGTGACATAGGCCCCTCTTAAGTCCCGACGGAACGTCGTCAGGATCGCCTCCACATGTCATATCTACGCGACCTGGACCGATGGTTCATCGAGGAGGTGCTGCCGCACGAGGCGACCTACTTGGCCCATGCGCGGCGCTTTTGCGGCAATGCCGACGACGCGGCCGATCTGGTGCAGGACGCCTACGCCAAGCTGTTCGGGCTGGCGAATTGGAGCGGCCTGGCCAGCCCGAAGGCCTATGCGCTGACCATGATCCGCAATCTCGCGATCCAGAAGCTGCGGCGGGCGCGGGTGGTTAGCATCCGACAGATCGCGGGTCTGGACGCCGGCGATCTGGCCGACGAGGCGCCCAACGCCCAACGCCAGACCATTGACCGCGAACAGCTGCGGCGCCTCTTGAAGGCGGTGGAGCGGCTGCCGGACCGCTGCCGCCAGATCGTCGTCATGCGCCGCTTCGAGGACAAGCCGCCGCAGGAGATCGCCCGGCAACTGGGGCTGAGCCTGTCGACCGTGGAAAAGCGCCTGGCGCGGGGCATGTTCCTGCTGTCCCAGGCCATGGACGCCGACGTCCGGGCGGCGGTCGAGACGCCGCCTTCGGCGGCGGCGGGGAACAAGCTCGGACGGCGCGTTCGCGGCGATTGAATAATACCCAGGCGTCAAAGTGGAGGTGCGTCGCGGTTCGCGCGTCTCTAGGGTGAAATCGCGACCGAGACCCTGCCTGTGCCCGATTCCCTTCCGCCACCTCCGATGGACGACGCTCCGGATTCCATCGCCGCCCAGGCCGCCGCCTGGCTGGCGCGACTGGACACGGGCGTGGCGGACGAGGCGGAGTTCGAGCGGTGGCGGAGCGCCGATCCGCGCCACGCGGTGGCGTTCGCCAAGGTCGCGGCCCTGTGGTCTGACCTGGCCCGCGTGGGAAGGGCGGTGGCCGCGCCCGTCGCCGCGCCCGCGCGCGGGCCATCGCGTCGGCGACTGCTGGAGGCCGCCGGGATCGGCGCGGTCGCGATCCTGGGCGGCGGCGTCGCCACGCGCGCCTTCGCCCGCCAGCGCGTCGTCACCGGCGTGGGCCAGCGACTGGACCGCAAGCTGGCCGACGGCGCGGTGATGACCCTGAACACCGACACCGAGGTGCGCTGGCGCGAGGGCCGTGACGGCGTCGAGGTGTGGCTGGAGCGGGGAGAGGTCGGCCTGATCGCCGCCGGCCGGCCCTTCCTGCTGCGCGCGGCGGCCGAGACGGCGCGACTGCGGCCGGGCGGCCGCTACAACGCCCGCATGCGGGGACCCGTCATCGACGTGACGGTGCTGAGCGGTCAGGCCGCCGCGTCTTCCGTCGCCGCGGCGCCGGCCCACAACCTGACCCTGACGGCCAGCGGCGCCCTGACCCGGCCGACCGCCGCGCCCGAGCTGCAGGCCATCGAAGCCTGGCGGCGCGGCGAGGTGGTGTTCGAGGACGAGCCGCTGGCGGCCGCGGTCGAGGAATACAACCGCTACCTGACGCGCAAGCTGATGATCGTCGACCCGCAATTGGCCGCGGTGCGGGTCGGGGGGCGCTTCACCTCGTCGGACCCGGCCGACTTTCTGCAGGCTCTGTCGGCCAGCCTGGGGGTGACCTCTCGCCAGGCCGGCGACGACGTGATCCTGACCCGCGCGAAATAATTTCCGCCGAACTTGGCGGTGGCCGCGCCCCTGAGCGTCTCCCCATCGACCGCGCCGTGGCGCGAGGCTTTCGGGGAATTTCGATGACTTACAGGGACATCAGCTACGCGGCCCTGCTGGCCGCGACGGCCGCCGTCGCCGTTCATGCGCCAGCCTTGGCCCAGGCTCCGGCGGCGACCTTCGACATCCCGGCCGGCGACCTGACCGCGGCGCTCAACGCCTTCGCGCGCCAGGCCGGCGTACAGATCTTCTTCCCCTCGGCCGAACTGGCGGGCCGCAAGGCTCCGGCTATCAAGGGCTCGATGCCGGTCCGCGCCGCGCTGTCGAAGCTGCTGGCCGCTGGGGAGCTGGAGATCGCCGCCGACGACGGCCGCACCATCTCGCTGCGCCCGGCCCGGCGCGACGCCGCCGTGGCCCTGGACGAGATCCTGGTCACGGCCCAGAAGCGCGAGCAGAAGACCATCGACGTGCCGTTCGCCCTGACCGCCTACAGCGGCAAGGCGCTGGAGCGGCTGGGCGTCACCAACTTCCGCGAGCTGTCGACCCACGTGCCTGGCCTGATGGTCGAGGACCAGTCGCCCAACAATCCGATCTTCGTGATGCGCGGCATCACCTCGTCGGGCGGGGACTCGTTCACCGAGCCGCGCGTGTCGGTGTTCCAGGACGGCGTGTCGATCTCCAAGTCGCGCGGCTCTTACATCGAGCTCTATGACAACGCACGGGTCGAGGTGGCCAAGGGGCCGCAGTCGACGCTGTTCGGGCGCGGCGCCCTGATCGGCGCGCTGAACGTGATCCAGAACAAGGCCGGTCCGGACCTCGACTGGTCGGTGGCGGGCGAGGCCGGCAACCTGGGCTACTACCAGCTGGACGGCATGCTGAACCTGCCGCTGTCCGACACGGTGTCGCTGCGCGTGGCGGGGCGGCGCAAGAGCCGTGACGGTTATGAGAAGAACCTCAACCCCAACGCCGACGGCGACCTGAACGCCATCGACACCAACGCCTACCGGGTCGCGCTCGGCTTCAAGCCGAATGACCGCTTCAGCGCCGACCTGATCTACAACCACCAGGACGACAAGACGAACGGCACGGGCTTCAAGTCGATGTATGTCAGCCCGACCGACCCGGCGACGGGCAAGGTGCTGGCGGGCGCGCGGGTGAACGATCCGGTCTGGCTGTCCAAGCCCGCCGACTTCGCGCTCGGCCACCCTCTGGGCGTCGACCAGTACCAGAACGGCGTCATGGCGCTGGTGAAGTACAAGCTCACCGAGGCCCTGACCCTGAACGCGACGACCAGCTACCGCGACATCGACGCGGTCGAGGTCTACGACGCCGACGGCACGTCGCTGCCGCTGTTCACCAACAAGGAGGATGTCGGCGGCACGCAGTTCAGCCAGGAGATGCGCCTGAACTACGACAAGGGGGGCCGCGTCTCGTGGTTCGCCGGGGCCAACTATTACCGCGAGCGCTCCAAGGCCCGGGTCGATGTCCGCTTCGACGAGCGGATGCTGCTGGCCCAGGCGGCGGGGATGCTGAGCGGCGGACCGTTCACCGGCCTGCCCAAGACCACGCCGGCCCCGGCCGCGCTTTTCGACAACACCGCCTTCACCGGCGCGCTGCTGCAGGGTCTGGTCGCCCAGTCCAGCAAGGGCAATCTGGTGCTGACCAGCGCCGAAGCCGCCGCCCTGGCCGCGCGGCTGGACCCGCGCCACGTCGAGACCTCGCGCAACGAGTCCGACCTCGACGCCTATGACCTGTTCGGCGACATGACCTTCCGCCTCACCGACCGCTTCGAGCTGTCGGGCGGCCTGCGCTACAGCCGCGACGAGAAGACCACGATCTGGGGGAGCTCGGTGCAGGGGCGCAGCATCCTGGGCGGCGCCATCGGCGCGGCCGGCCTCGCCGCCACCGGCGCGCCGGCCGGCATCGCCACGGCCCGCGCCCTGATCCAGGGCATGAGCTTCTATGGCGCGACCTTGGACGGTCCGGTTCCGCTGTTCGGGGTGTCGGCTCAGCCCACGGCTCATAATGGCGACTTCACCAGCCGCGACCTGAGCGACGACGGCGTCACCTGGCGCCTGACCGGCCGCTATGCGCTCAGCCCGACCGCCAACCTCTACGCCAGCTATTCGCGCGGCCGCCGGCCGGGGGTGTTGTCGGCCGGGGCCCCGGGCGCGCCGGACGGGACGCCGATCTTCGCCATCGCGCCGGCAGAGACGGCGCAGGCTTATGAGACCGGGATCAAGGCCGACCTCTTGGATCGCCGCCTGCGGATCGACGGCTCGCTCTACTACTACGACTACGACAACTTCCAGACCCGCGAGCAGCGCGGTTCGACCTTCGTGACCACCAATGCCGGCACGGCGCGGGCCTACGGGTTAGAAAGCCAGGCCGACTTCGCGGTGACGCCGAACCTCGACCTGTTCGGCGGCTATGCCTACAACCACGCCCGCTTCACGCGCGGCGCCTATGAGGGCAACCACTTCGCCCGCTCGCCGGACCACATGGTCTCGTTGGGGGCGTCGGTCCGCTGGACGGGCTTGGGCGGCAAGTTCGACTTCCGGCCGACCTACACCTGGCGCTCGAAGATCTTCTTCGCCGACGACAACGACCGGCCCGAGCTGCAGGCCGGCCTGTTGGTTCCCGACGCCGGCCAGGACGAGTTCCAGGACGACTTTGGCCTGCTCAACGCCCGGATCAGCTACGCGCCGGAACGGGGCGACTGGGAAGTGGAGGCCTTCGGCAGCAACCTGACCGACGAGATCTACCGTAAGGGCGCGGGGAGCGCCGGCAAGTCGATTGGCCTGCCGACCAACGTGCTGGGCGAGCCGCGCGTCTATGGCCTGCGCCTGACCATCCACCACTAGGGAAGAGGCCAGATCATGCGACGCCTTCTGCTGTCGGCCGCGGCCTTGTTGGCCTTCGCCGTCCCCGCCATGGCTCAGACGCCGGCCGCCGCGCCCATCGTCATCGGTCACCGGGGCGCCAGCGCCTACCGGCCCGAGCACACCGCCATGTCCTACAAGCTGGCCATCCAGATGGGGGCTGACTTCATCGAGCCGGACCTGGTCATGACCAAGGACGGCGTCCTGGTGGCGCGGCACGAGAACGAGATCGGCCGCACCACTGACGTGGCCAGTCATCCCGAGTTCGCCGACCGCAAGGCCACGCGCACCATCGACGGCGAGACCTTCACCGGCTGGTTCGTCGAGGATTTCACCCTGGCCGAGTTGAAGACCCTGCGATCGCGCGAGCGCCGGCCCGAGGCGCGACCCGGGAGCGCTCGGTACGACGGCCGGGAGTCGGTGTTCACGCTGCAGGAGATCATCGACATCGCCAAGGCCGGCGCCGCGCGCGGCCGGCCGGTGGGCCTCTATGTCGAGCTGAAGAACCCGGACTATTTCCGGCGTATCGGCCTGCCGATGGAGAAGGCGCTGATCGACGTCCTGGCGGCCAACGGCCTCAACACCGCCGACGCGCCGGTGATCATCCAGTCGTTCTTCCCGTCGGCGCTGATCGCCCTGCGCCAGATGACGCCGATCAAGCTGATGTTCCTGGTCAACAGTCAGCCGCCGCCGGCCTCGATCCTGGCCGCCAACCATATCGCCAGATGGTCGGATGTGTGGTCGCCGGACGGCCTGAAGAAGATCGCCGCCTTCGCCGACATTGTCGGGCCCGAGACCCAGATCATCCTGCCGCGCGACGCCGAGGGCCGCAGCCTGCCGCCCAGCGCCTTCGTGGCCGACGCCCACGCGGCGGGGCTGAAAGTCCATGTCTGGAGCGTCAATCCGGAGAATCTGGACCTGCCGGTCGATCTGCGCTGCGGCGATCCGACCAAGCCCGGCTTTGACCACCGGTCCGGCGACGTCCAGGCCGAGGCCCGGCGCCTGTTCGCCCAGGGGATCGACGGGGCGTTCAGCGACGCGCCGGACATGTTGGCCAAGGTGCGGTCCGAGGGGCCGAAGGCATGGGCGGCGGGCCTGGCGTCTGCGCGGTCGTGCCCGTCGGCCAAGGCGGGCTGATTTCTCGACCAGGCGACACTGAAACATGCTCGCGCCCGTCGCCGAAGTCTCTCCGGCCGAGACTTGAAGCCAAATCTGATTGACGTTTCTAGTCAATCGATTAGCTGAGTCCAATCTCGGAGGTTGGATGAAGCATGGCGCGAACGCGAGCTAAGGATGCGGGTCTCGAGCGGCGAGATTCCCGAGCCACTCTGTTTGACGCCACCGCGGCGCTGCTTTCGGAGCGATCCACGATCGAGGTCTCGCTCAGCGAGATCGCGCTGAGATCCGGCCTGAACTCGGCGCTGATCAAGTACTATTTTGGCGGCAAGGAGGGCTTGCTGCTGGCGCTATTGGAGCGCGTGGCCGAGCGATCGATGGCCGATCTGGCCAGCCTGGTCCGCATGGAAATCTCCGCCGAACAGAAGCTGCGCATCCACATCGGCGGCATCATCAACACCTACTACCGATCGCCCTACGTCAACCGTCTGATCAACTACATGATCGTCCGGGGCGACAAGGCGTCCAGCGAACGGGTGGTCAAGATCTTCGTCGAGCCGATGATCGCCGCCTATCGCGCGATCGTCGCTCAGGGCGTCGACGACGGGACGTTCCGGCCGCTCGATCCGGGCATGCTGTATTACAGCGTCGTCGGGGCCTGCGAGCACATCTTCTACGCCGGTTACGCGCTGCCCACCACGCTGGGCCTGTCCGAACTGACCGAGCAGGTTCGTCAGCAATACGTCCAGCACGTCATGGACCTGGTCTTCCATGGCGTCCTGGCGCGCCCCATTCGCAAACCGCTTGACGACAATTAATCGAACAATTAATCGCTCGAATAACGAATAAGACGCGGGAGGAGACGGCCATGGCCGAGGCTTTGATCATCGACGCCGTGCGTACGCCGCGCGGCGTCGGCAAGGTGGGGAAGGGGGCTCTGGCGCACCTGCATCCGCAGCATCTGGCCGCCACGGTCCTCAAGGCCATCGCCGAGCGCAACAAGCTCAACACGGCCGATGTCGACGACGTGATCTGGTCGACCTCGACGCAGAAGGGCAAGCAGGGCGGGGACCTGGGACGCATGGCGGCGCTGGACGCCGGCTATGACGTCAAGGCCTCGGGCATGACGCTGGACCGCTTCTGCGGCGGCGGCATCACCACGGTGAACCTGGCGGCCGCCCAGATCATGAGCGGCATGGAAGACCTGATCGTCGCCGGTGGCGTCGAGATGATGAGCCTGACCGCCGCCATGGCCGCCAAGGAGCAGGCGGCGGGCTTTCCGCCGGGCCTGATGGGATCGGGCAACGAACATCTGGACACGGTGCATCCGCAGTCGCACCAGGGCGTCTGCGGCGACGCCATCGCCTCCATGGAGGGCATCACCCGCGAAGAGCTCGACGCGCTTGGCCTCGAGAGCCAGAAGCGCGCCGCCCGCGCCATCGCCGAGAACCGCTTCGCCAAGTCGATCGTGCCGGTGTTGAACCATGACGGCAGCGTCGCCCTGGACCACGACGAATATCCGCGTCCCGAAACGACCGCCGAGGGGCTGGCCCAGCTGAAGCCGGCCTTCACCGCCATCGCCGACTATCCCTATGACGCGAAGGGCTCGACCTTCCGTGGGCAGATCAATCGCCGCTATCCGGACCTCAAGATCGAGCACGTCCACCACGCCGGCAACTCGTCGGGCGTCGTCGATGGCGCGGCGGCGGTGCTGCTGGCCTCGCAGGCCTACGCCGAGAAGCATGGCCTGAAGGCTCGCGGCCGTGTCGTGGCCATGGCCAATATGGGCGACGACCCGACCCTGATGCTGAACGCGCCGGTTCCGGCCGCTCGCAAGGTGCTGGCCAAGGCGGGTCTCAAGGTCGAGGACATCGATCTCTGGGAGATCAACGAAGCCTTCGCCGTCGTCGCCGAGAAGTTCATCCGCGACCTGGGTCTCGACCGCGCCAAGGTCAACGTCAACGGCGGCGCCATCGCCCTGGGCCATCCGATCGGAGCCACCGGCGCCATGCTGATCGGCACGGTGCTGGACGAGCTGGAACGCACCGGCGGCCGCTATGGCCTGGTCACCATGTGCGCCGCCGGCGGCATGGCCCCGGCCATCATCATCGAACGCATCCAGGGCTGATAGAGAGCTCCGTGATGCTTTGGTCGCCGTCGTCACGGGCGGCGACCGGGCGAGGCTCGAGGCGAGAGACATGAGCAAGATCCAGCGATTGGCCGGCCGCACGGTGCTGATCACCGGCGCGTCTTCGGGCATCGGCGCCCGGTTCGCGCGCGTCGTGGCCGACGAGGGCGCGGCGGTGGTGATCGGGGCGCGGCGCGTCGATCGGCTGGAGGCCCTGCGCGACGAGATCGTGGCGGCGGGCGGGCGGTGTCTGGCCGTGGCTCTGGACGTTGCGGACGAGGCTTCGACGATCGCCGCCTACGACGCCGCCGAAGCCGCCTTCGGGCCGGTCGACAGCGTCGTGGCCAATGCGGGGATCACGGCCGAGGGGCTGGCCGCGGATCTCTCCGTCGAGGATTTCGACCAGGTGTTCGCGGTCAATGTCCGGGGTGTGTTCCTGACCGCCCGTGAAGGCGCGCGGCGAATGCGCAAGGCCGATATCGCCGAGCGCGGCCGCATCGTGCTGGTCTCGTCGATCACCGCCAGGATGGTGACGCCGGGTGTGACCGCCTACAGCGCCTCCAAGGCCGCCGTCAGCCACATGGGCCGCCACCTGGCGCGCGAATGGGCGCGGACGGGGCCCAACGTCAACAACCTCTGCCCCGGCTATATCCGGTCCGAACTGGCGGGCGACTGGTTTGACACCGAGGGCGGCCGCAAGCAGATGAGCAAATGGCCGCGTCGCCGGATCCTGGACGAGGACGCCTTGGACCCCATGCTGGTCTATCTGCTGTCCGACGAGAGCAAGGGCGTGACCGGCGCCGACTTCACCATCGACGACGGCCAATCGCTGTGAACGCCGCGCGCGGCGATCGCCCCGCGCGGCGATCGCCCCGCGGGGCGATAGGGCTCACCGTAACGCCTGCACGGCCGGATCACGGCGTTCAGTCGGGCGACGGACTCGTCGTCGGCCACGCGGCGGAGGCGGCTTGCAGCCCGGCGATGGCCGGTGGCAGCCCCGCGTCGTCGGTGGCGACGCCATCGGCCAGGGCCGCCAACCGTTCGATTTGGGCCTGCTGCTCGCGCAGCGCCTCGGCCAGCGCCGAACGCAAGGCGCGACGCTGCGCGTCGGGCTGATCGCGCAAGAACAGAATGGCGCGGATGGCGGCGACCGGCAGCCCGACCGCCCGAAGCGCGACGATGGCCTTGAGCTGCTCGATGGTCGCGAGGTCGTAGCCCCGGACATTGCGGGCCAGGCGATGAGATCGGATCAAGCCCTGATCCTGGTAGTAGCGCAGCGTACGCGTGGTGACGCCCAGCCCGCGAGCGGCGTCGCCGATGTCGATCAGGCGCTTTGGCGCGTAGGGGTCACGAGCCAGGTAATTCATCAGGCGAACTCCACCAGCACCTCATCGGCCGCGACGGGATCGCCGGACTTGGCGTTGACCGCCTTGACGACGCCGTCGCG
>NZ_JBXAON010000011.1:0-96909 GCF_058802865.1 Caulobacter sp. GW822-FHT01G02 | reverse complement strand
GACGAGCTGCTGCCCTGGGCCTGGAAGAGCGGAAATCACGTCAACACCTGACGGACGTGCAGCGGCCGGACGCATACAGCCTGCCCCAGCACCCTTCCAGCCCCTCCTTTCGACGCCAACGCCTGCGTCAACTTCCCGCCAGCCACGCATGATCATGGCCACAGACCCATGTGCGGAGATTGCTCACCGCCCCGCCCCGGCGCCCCCTCGTCCAAATGACCGGACCGAACGAAGAGGCTCGCGCCGCGCGGGTCCTTCGCCCTGGCAGGCCGATGCGTGCTGGACTGCCCGAGCAGCAAGGGAGCCACCCGCTGGACATAGATTCTGGTCTCTAGCGGCAAGGGTTGCGCGCCAGTCAGGTGATCGGCGTAGCGCTGGGGGCCAGCATTGTAGGCGGCCAGGAAGCCCGGCGATCCAAACCGGTCATACATGCGGCGCAGGTAGGCCGCGCCAGCCAGAACATTGGCCCGAACATCGTAGGGGTCGCTTCCGAGGCCCAGTTCCAGCGTCAGTTCACGCCACGTCGCCGGCATCAGTTGCAGCAGGCCCATCGCGCCCTTGGGCGAGACCGCGTCGGCTCGGCCGCCGCTTTCCTGACGCATCACCGCGTAGATCCAGGCTTCGGGCAGCCCAAAACGCGACGCCGCCTCCGACACGGCCTGCGCGATCGGAGAGCCGAACTCGGCCTGGAACCCAGCAGGAGCGGCTGCCTGTCGCGCGGAGGCGGATGCGCCCGATGCAAAGATGCTGAAGGCCGCAATCAAGGCTGCGGACGCGCGCAAAGCGCGCGGAGTTTTCCCTGTCGTCTCGGTCACAACGAGCGTACAGCCGGGCTTGTCGGCATCAAGGGCAAGGCGCGAGACGCGCCGGCCTGCCGGCCGCCCTTGACCCCGCCCGCGCCCAGCCGCTGACACGATCTTGACCGGGACGAGGAAAGGACCGGCAAACCGACCGAACAAGGAAAGGATGGAAGGCCGCCTCATCTCCGCGCCTCCCACGTCCACAGCGGGCGCGCCCGACCGACGAGCCCAACGAGCGGAAGAGGCCCGAAGTAGCGGCTGTCGAGGCTATCTGGCTGCGCATTGACGAGCATGATCTCGCCGGCGACAAGACGGCGGCATTCCTGGAATGGGGTCAGCGTCCTGCCCCGCCGATCACTCGCCCGCGCGCGAGCCACCGGCTCGCCGTCGATCGACAGTACCCCGCCCCGTCCGCAGACCTCCTGCCCAGAGAGCGCGGCCACCTGCTTGAGGAGCGGCACGTTCAGGGGGAGATAGCGACGGATCGCCAACCATCGCGCCAGGTCCGGCGGCGGCTTGATGGCCACCCACTCGCCGACCACGGGCGCTCCAGGACGCAGGACATAGAAGCCCAAGGGGGCGCTGGCCGTGGTGTTGAACAACAGGCGGGGCGCGAAGCGATCGCCTCCTCCCATGCCGACCAACAGACATCCGGTAGCGGCCACCGCGATCAAGGGAAGCCTTCTGCCGGCGGCCATCACAGGAACATCCGCCGCAGCAGCCAGGCGCGATGTCGACGACGGGAATAGACCCGCGGCGGCAGGCCGACACCCACGCGCGCGCCCACATGGCGCCAATAGTCTGGTGCGGCGAGGTCCGGCCGGACGCCGACCCGCTCCACGCCATCGATCGCTTCGAGCACGCTCTGGACCCTGGTCCAGCCCGCCACGTCGAGCAGAATTTCCGCACCGGGCGACACCTCAGGATAGGTGGTGAACGGCGCTCCCGGCGCGACGGCCTGCAGGATGGCGATGCGGGAATCGACCGTGCCGTAATCCCCTGCTCGCCATCGCACGAAGGCGAAGACCGCGCCGGGCGCGAACATCACCGCGCGCCGCCGGCGGTCATGGACCTGCTCGGCGATCGGCCGGCCAAAGCGAATCCAGCGCTCGATCCGGTCCTTGAGGAAGACCAGCTCCACGCGGGTGACGCCGCTTGTTGGACGCTCAGTCATCGCCGTGACGCCGCGCGTACGCCGGCGCAAGGGCGGCGTGCTGCTTGGCCGGCGGCGTCACCACGGCGGCCTGGTCGCTGGTCGAGCGCCGCTCGCCACGCCGCGACCAGGCCTCCAAATCGGCGAGCGTGTAGACGATCCGCCCGCCGTTCTTGCGGTAAACCGGACCGGTGCCATAGCAGCGATGCTTGGCTAGCGTCCGTTCCGAGATGCGGAGGTGTTTGGCCGCCTCGGGCGCCACCAACAGGCGCTCGGCGGCCGAAAACTCGTTCGGCGACATGCTCTTGATCCTCAGGGAACCGCCGGCAAGCCCCGGACATCGGGCGGCGGTCGAGGAAAAGCCTGGCGCCCGATCGGCAGGATCAGGGATGGCGAAGACGGCCCAGGGCTGTCTTCGCCATCCTCAGAAGCCCGCTCGCAGAAGCTTGAGGTAGCCGCCCGCCATGAGGCTCTTGCCACGCCGCACGAGACGGATGGTGACGTCGCGTAGGGTCGAAGTTTTGAAATCCTCGTCGCCGCCGCTTTCCTCCCCGAATAGTCCGGCAGCGATCTCACGGTAGTTTTGCGCCCGAAGCGATGCATCGAGCGCGAAGAGTGTGCGGGCTAGGCGCGCTCGCTGATCGGCAGAGAAGCGAGATCTAGGCGGCGTTTCCGTCGTTTCCGCTCGGCGCAAAGCATCGATTGCGCGAACACGCAGATTGAAATCGCTGTCGTAGGACATGACGACCACGAGCGGACCGGTGGGCGTCGCATCGCCGCGAAGTTGGACTTGCAAGCCGCTCGGCAATCGAAGGTAACGCCCATCCTCAGCGGCAACGGGATCATCGGCGCCCTTAGGCAAAGCTTTCGCCTGACCAAACGAGCGCTCCTCCATTGGCACGACCAAGGCCGGGGCGACGTCGGCGCGCCAAACGACGCGCGCCTGGTCTGCTGGAAGCTCGGGATCGGCAAGCGCAGCGAGGCCCCAACACCGATCCAGGCTCGCCGCGCCGCACGTGACGGAGTTGAAGTGCTCTTGGTATGTCCGATTTCGGCGCAGAAACTCCCAGCAGATGCTGGGCACGGTCAGCGGTAGAAATGCACGCCAGCCGCCGCCGCGACCACCGCCCGGCGGCCGATCCGATCCCGATATGGCGAGCGGCGCGGCCATTTCGTCATGGCGCCACACCCGCCGGACCTACGCCTACAACATCGTTCTTGAAGTGTGGGAAGCAGCCTACGCAGCGCAGCGATTGGCCAAGGAGCCGGCAATCATTCTATATCTGGACCGCCAATTCCTGCGTGAAGCCTCGTACCTAGTTGCCACCCGCTACGCGACTTAATCGGTGGCCTTCCAACTCATCGCGATGGTCAGAAGCTTATCCGCCTTTTCAATTTCCTCATCGGACAAGCCGGCGAGACGATCGAGTAGGCGCGCCAACGGGTCACCTTTCTTCGACTTCGCCGCGTAGGCGCCTGCGCCAAGCAAATCCCGAGGCTCGACCTTCAAAGCCGCAGCCAACTTCTCCAAGAGTACGAGGCTAGGCGCGGTGCTTCCGCGTTCGATCCGGCCGATCGTCTCCATCGACTTGCCAACAAGATCGCCCAGCTCTGCCTGAGTGATGTCCAGCCGTTCGCGATGGTGGCGGACCAAAGCTCCCACTTGGCGACGTAGCGTCGACATACAAAAGCGATCCCCGACTACTGACCGCGTCAGTTTCGAGGTGCGGGGCTCGACGTCAGAGGAACCAATCTGACGTACTTTTCCGTAATAGGACTTTATCTGACGTATTTTATGAGAGATTCTGTGGGGCAATCTCTAGTGGATCGTCCAATGGATGGCTTCTTCCCCCCTGCGCCCGCGCGCGCCAGTCTCGCGGTGGCCGTCGATGCGCTGTTCCGGCGCTATGACACGTGGTTCCGCCGCACGCTTCGCAAGCGCTATGGCGACATGGCTGACGACCTGGCCCACGAGGCCTATCTGCGCACCGCCGCCCACGAGGCCGAGGGCAAGGTCCGCCACCCGAAAGCCTTCCTGCTCAACGTCGCCAACAATCTGGCGACCGACCAGTTTCGCCGGCAGAAGCGCGAGGCCGATCACATCGCCTACAGCAGCGCCCTGACCTTCTCGTCCACGGTCGCGCCGCAAGAGTATCAGTTGATCCTCAAGCAGATCGTGCTGGCCCTACCGCCAGAGTTGCGCGATGTTTTCGTGTTGAGCCACATCAACGGCCTGATGCATCGGGAGAGCGCGTTGCAGCTGGGACTCACCGAGCGCACTGTAAAGGAACGGATGCGCCGAGCCACACTTCGGGTGGCGGCGGCCATGCGGGACTAGGGCGGCGCTCGTCATGATCAAAGACCGTAAGAGTTCCGCGCGCACGACGCGCGAAGCGGCGGACTGGCTGGACCGCTTGGACACGCCTCCGCACGAGACCGAGGAGCTGGAAGCGTTCTCAACTTGGCGGGCGGATCCCGAAAATCGCGCCGAGTACGAACGGCTTGAAGACATCAAGCGCGCCATGGCGACGATGCGGGACGACCCCGACATGCGCCAGGCCGCGGCCGAGGCGCTTCAGCGCGGCGCCACACGCCGCAAACGCTATTCTCCCCTGGCGCGACATCCACGGTGGCTGGTCGGCGGACTGGCGGCTGCCTGCCTTGTCGCGACGATCGGCGCTTTCGCCCTAAGGATACCGACCTACTCGACGCGCGTGGGCGAGACGTTCAGCGCCACGCTCGAAGACGGGTCACGCGTCCAGCTCAACACCGATAGCGCCGTGCGCGTTCGATATTCGGCTGGCCAGCGCCGCATCGAACTCCTGCGCGGCCAAGCCCTCTTCCAGGTCGCGCACAACGCTCAGCGGCCATTCATCGTCTCGGCCGGCGACACCCGAGTGCGCGCCTTGGGCACCCGTTTCGATGTCAGGAAGATCGGCCAGGATGTCCGGGTCGTGCTCGTGCAAGGCAGTGTCGAGGTCTCCGACCCCGCCGTGCGGCCAGCACCCTGGCGGCTGAAGGCTGGCCAATCCTTGGCCTTGCCGCGCGCGGCCACCGAGGCGGTGGCGCCGACCGCTGTCGACACCCCTTCCGCCACAAGTTGGACGACGGGAAACCTCACCTTCCAGGGCGTGCCCCTGTCGGAGGCGGTCTCCGAACTGAACCGCTACAGCCGCGACAAGATCATCCTGGCGCCGGGCGTCCCGGCCGACCGGCTGGTCACCGGCGTCTTCCCGGCCGGCGACCATGGAGACTTCATCGCCGCGGTCTCGTCGATTTTCGACCTGAAGAGCGTCCAGAAGTCGAACGGCGATCTGGAATTGCAACCTCAAGGACCCACATCCGGCTGACGTCATAATTTTTTCACGAGGCCGCTGTCCTGCGACGTCATCTCGGTCGTCTCACCCGCGATCCATCGACGGGGCCACGGCGCATCATCTCGAGCGCGCCCGCCGATGGCGGGGGAATTTGAGATATGAAGCCTGCCTTCGTGAGTTTGTTTAGCGGCGCCTGCGTGGCCGTTCTGGTGGCGGCGGCCGCGCCGTCCAGCGCCCTGGCCGCCGATCCGGTGGTCTCTGTAGCCTTACCCGCCGGGCCGGTGCAAAAGTCGCTCGTGGCGTTGGCGACCCAGGCCGACGTCAAGATCCTGTTCGAGACCGAGCTCGTCGCTGGTCTGAACGCTCCAGCCCTGCAGGGCCGGTTCACCGCGCGGGAAGCGGCTGAACGGCTGGTTTCAGGCAGCCGGATCTCCGTGCAACAGGTTCGGCCAGGCGTGCTGGTGTTGCGCCCGCTTCGCGTCGGTCTTGGCGCCGACGATGGCGGCCAGGAGACGACGTCGTCGGCGCTGACCATCGCGGACGGCGGTCAGAGCGAAGCGACCCTGGTCGAGGAAGTGGTCGTCGGCTCTCACATTCGCGGCGTCAAGGACAGCGCCTCGCCCGTCGTTCTGATGAGCCGCGACGAGATCGACCGCGCGGGTTACGCCAGCGTCGCCGACGCCCTAACCGCCCTGCCCCAGGCTTTTGGCGGGACCTATAGCGAAGACAGCAGCTCGACGGGAGCCGACACCATCGGCGCCAACGCAGGCCGGGGAACCGGGGTCAATCTTCGGGGACTTGGCGCGAACGCCACCCTGGTTCTGGTCGATGGCCGGCGCATGGCCGGCGCTGGGTCTCGCGGGGATTTCGCCGACGTGTCGGCGATCCCGATGATCGCGCTGGAGCGCGTCGAGATCCTGCTGGACGGCGCCTCGGCCCTCTATGGCTCGGACGCTGTCGGCGGCGTGGTCAATGTGCGCCTGCGCAAGGATCTGGACGGCGGCGAGTTTCGCGCGTCGGGCGGTGTCGCCACCGAGGGCGGCTACAGCCGCTACCAGTTCGGACAGGCGCTGGGCAAACGCTGGTCGACCGGCCACGTCATGGCGGCTTACGAGTACTACCATCACAGCGAGCTGACCGCCCTGGATCGGCCCTATGTCGGCTACGCCGACCTTCGCCCGCTCGGCGGGACCGACCGCCGTCGCAACACCTATAGCCAGCCGGGCAACATCCTACGGCTCAATGCGGCGGGGAGTTACGTGCCCGCCTACGCCATTCCGGCTGGGCAGGATGGGGTCGGCCTAAAGCCCAGCGACTTTGTCGCCGGCTCGATGAACTTCGAAAACCAGCGCGCCAGCTTCTGGGTTCTGCCCAAACAGTCGCGCCACAGCCTCATTGCCGCGATCAGTCAGGACGTCGGTGACGCCGTCACCCTATCGGCCGACGCGCGGATCGGACGACGCGACTATACGAGCGTCAGTTCCGCGCCCCTCACCAACCTGACCGTCACCAAGGCCAATCCGTACTACGTTTCGCCCACCGGCCTGGCGTCCGAGCGGATCGCCTATTCGTTCATGAACGAGGCTGGCGGCCTGGTGATCGACGGCCACACCGAGAGCCTGGCCCTCAGCCTCGGGGTTGACGTCCGTCTTCCCGCTGGCTGGGCCGGCAACGTTTACGGGGCCTATGCCCAGGAGCTGTCCTTCGCGCCGCAGAGCAACCTGCTGAACACGACCTTCCTCAACGAGGCGGCGGGGTTGGCGGCCGACAGTCCGCTGACCAGCTTCAGCGCGGCGCGGGACGGCTATTTCAATCCCTTTCGCGGGACCGGGTCGAACCCCAAGGCGGTGCTCGACTTCATCCTCTCGGGTCGCGACGTGACCAAGCAGCGCGGGGAAACCAATTCGGTCAACCTGGCGCTCGACGGACCGCTTCTCGACTTGCCCGGCGGCCCGTTGCGGCTGGCGCTCGGCGGCCAGGCCCGGCGCGAGGGTCTGCGGACCGGCGGCTGGACCTGGACCAGCGGCTATGCGCCCACGGCGCGGGCGTCGCGGATCTATCACCGCACCGTCACCAGCGCCTATGCCGAGCTCAACGCCCCGTTCGTCAGCGCCGTCAACGCCCGGCCCGGCCTGCAACGCCTTGAGCTGTCGCTCGCGGGACGCTTCGAGCACTACGACGACGCCGGCTCTACGGCGAACCCGAAGGTCGGGGTCATCTGGGGACCGACCAAGGACGTGAACGTCAAGCTCAGCTGGGGCACGTCGTTTCGCGGCCCCTCGCTGCCCGAGCTCGCCGCGCCCTACAACATCTCGCCCACCCTCATCCCTTACAATGGCGGCAACGTCCCGGTGCTGTTCTACAGCGGGGGCAATCCTGACCTGAAGCCGGAGACCGCCCGGTCCTGGGCCGCGACGCTCGACTTCACGCCGCATCGGGTCCCCGGCCTCAAGCTGTCAGGCACCGTCTATGAAACGCGATTCAAGAACCGGATCGCCTCACCCGCGCTCGACAACATCGTCAACGCCCTGACCTCGACGGAGCTGACCCCCTTCGTCAGCTTCGTGAACCCGGCGACCAATGCAGCGGACCTGGCGAGGGTCACCGCCCTGGTCAACGACCCCCACGGCGTCCAGACGACCTTTTACGACATCTCGACCTACCGGGCGATCATCGAGGCGCGCCCGGTCAACACTGGCAGCCTGATGGTGCGCGGCCTGGATTTCCAGGGCTCGTACACGACGACCCTGCTGGGCGACCCGCTGTCGTTCGACGGGTCGCTCTCCTGGTTGATGCACTACAAGCGCCGGGTGACGCCGACCTCCACGGTGGTCGAGCTTGCGGGCATGGCCGGCTATCCGGCGGACCTTCGAGCCCGCGCCTCGGCCAACTGGACCCACGGCGCCCTGGGCGTCACCGCCGGCCTGAACTATCTGGGCGACACCTATGCGGTCGAGACTGGGCGCCGGATCAAGCCGTGGACGACAGCGGACTTGCAGGTGCGGTTGTCACCCAAGCACGGGGTGCTCGGCCGGGCCGGGGTCAACTGGTCGCTGTCTGTGCAGAACGTGTTCGACGCCGCTCCACCCTTCTACGACAACCCGCTGGCCATCGGCTACGACCCGACCAACGCCGATCCGATCGGCCGCACGGTGTCTCTCCAGCTGACCAAGGCCTGGTAGCCCAGGCCCTCCTTCCTCTCTGAAAATGGAGTTCCCCATGCGACGCTTCGCGGCGTTGGCGGTCGGCTGCGCGCTGTCCGTCCCTCTTCCCTCGGCCGCTCGCCCTTTCACCGTGTCAGACTTGCTCGCCCAAGAGCGCTTCGGCTCGGTGCAGATCGACAGCCAGCAGCGTTGGCTCATCGTGCAGAAGTTCGCGCGATGGGACAGCGCCCGGCGCTACGATATGGACGCCGACACCGTCCTTGGCCTTAGCCGGGTGCACGTCTTCGACCTTGCCAATAAGGGCGCGGAGCGATCCCTCGACTTCGGCGACGCGACGGCGGGCTATGTCCCCGCCGGCCTGTCGCCGAATGGCGAGAAGCTGGCGGTCTACAAGATCGCCGGCCATGAGGTCGATGTGGGCGTGGTGACGCTCAAGTCCGGGCAGGTCACCTGGCTTGGGGTCACACCACGCCTTCCCATGGTCGGCCGCACCCTGGCCTGGCGAGACGATCGGCGGCTGATCGTCGCCACGCGGCGACCTGAAGCCCTCGACAGCTTCTTCGGCTACGGCTGGCTTGCGCAATCGCGGCTCCCGCCGATGTGGGAGACCGCCGCCAAAGGGGGCGCGGCGGTCTCCGCCTTCGGCAGCGGCCGTTGGCTGGGGCTGCGCGCCAAGGGACCGGTCGGCGCGTTGCTCAGCATCGACCTGGAGAGCGGACGGCGAACGGTCCTGGCCGATGAGACCGTGGTCGACCTGGAGGTTTCGCCTCAGGGCGCGAGCGTGGCGGCCTTGGCCGAGGGCGAGGACCTGGCGCCCCGCAAGGAACTGGCGCGGGCGGACGAGAGCGTTCGCCGCCGGCGCCTGGTCGTCGTCGATCTTGAGACGGGCGCCAAACACGCCCCCCTGCCCGATGGCGACGTCATCACGCGCCTGCTGTCCTGGGCTCCGTCCGGCGATCACCTCCTGGTCTTCGCCCGCACGGCCAACGCGCCCTGGCGCGAGGGGCGCTACTATCAGGTCGCCCCCGATGGCCGCGCCGAGGCGCTCGCGCCACCGGGCCTCACGCCCGCCATGGACGGCACGCGGTTCAAGGGCGCCTTGGCGCGCGGGGCCTGGTTGGAGGATTCGCCCGTCGTCCGGCTGGTCTCGGGCCAGCGGGACGACTGGTGGCGGATCACCAGGGCTGGCCCGGTCAACGTGACCAAGGATCTCCCCGCGCCAGCCCAGCTTCTGGCGGCCGACGGGCGCACGCTGCTGATGCAGGCGGATGGCCGTCTCTGGCGGGTCAGCGCGCAAGGCGCGCGGATGCTCCCCAAATCCGTCAAGGCGCGCATCCTCCGGGCGACCGACGCGGGCGATCGCAGCCCCTACGCCACGCCGCGGCTCAACGCCGCCGCGCTGGTCGATGGCGACGGGACGAGCCTCACGACCTTGGCCGGCGAGCGGCTCGCGCCGCTTCGGCCCGGAGAGACCCTGGTCGCCCTGGCTCCACGGCGCGGCCTGCGGGTGGCGGTGGCGCGCGACGATCATGGTGTCGAGGCCGTGGAGATCGCTGCCCGCGACGGCGAGCGGCAGGCCGTCCTTAGCGCCAATGCAAGCCTCGCCGCGATCGACTTCGCGCCCGCCCAGCCCGTCAGGTACAAGGGGATCGACGGTGAAACCCTCACCAGCTGGCTCTACATGCCCCCCGGCGCGAGCGCGCAGCACAAGGCCCCGCTCGTCGTGCTGCCCTATCCGGGTCAGCCGCTCGACGCCCCGCCGGCCGGGCAAACGCCGCCCGCCTCGACTTTCACCCCCAACGCCCAAATCCTGGCGGGTCAGGGCTATGCGGTGCTGATCCCAGCCCTGCCCTATCGCCAGGCGAAGGACCCGGTCGATGGCCTGGCCGACCAGATCCTGGCTGCCGTGGACGCGGCGGCCGGCGCGGCGCCGATCGACGTCGATCGGTTGGCGCTCTATGGGCATAGCTACGGCGGCTACGCGGTCGTGGTGGCGGCAACCCAGAGCCCGCGCTTCAAGGCGATCATTTCCGCGTCGGCGACGACGGACCTGATCAGCGCCTATGGCCGCCAGCCTCCGGCGATCTACGCAGCGCCCGATTTTGGGCCGACGATCGGCGGGGCGGTGTCGTGGCTGGAGACGGGGCAGACCCGAATGGGCGGTCCGCCGTGGTCCGATCCCGAACGCTACCTGCGCAACAGCCCTCTGCTCCACGCCGACCGCATCGTCGCGCCGGTCCTGATGATCTATGGCGACCTCGACAATGACGTCGGCCAACCAGAGGCGTTGTTCGCGGCGCTCTTTCGCCAGAACAAGGACGCAGTCCTGGCGATCTATCGCGGCGAGACGCACGTGCAGCTTTCTCCAGGCAACATCCGGGACATGCACGCGCGGGTGTCGTCGTTCCTGCGCGATACGATCGGCCCAGGCCTGGCGCCCTAGACGGCGGCCAGCACCTCGGCCTGAGCGTCGGACAGGATGTCCTCCCATCGCCGCACCCAGGCTTCGAGCGCCATGGCGACGAAGAGGTCGGGCGTGGCGTCGCGCCAGATCAGGTGGTCGGCGTCGAGCGTGGCGTCGATCACCTCGCGGTTCAGCAGACCGTGCTGGGCAAGGCGGCCGTCTCCCAGATAGGCCTTCAGGAACGGGGCGCTGGCGGCCAGGCTGCGCGAGAAGAACACCGACAGGTCGCCCTTGCCCCGCCGCTGCTGGATCGATGCGGGCAGTCGCCCTTCGAACGCCCGCCGCGCGAACGGCCGATCGGTGTCCCCGACGGCCAGGAGCGTGGCGGGCGTCAGCAGGCAGGTTTCGACGACGGGTTGGGCCATCAGCGGATCGAGGATGTCGGCGACCCGATGGCGCTCGCTCTCGCCAAAGGCGGTGAGCGAGTTGGCGATGGCGCGCAGCTGGATGCGCTTGGCCGGACTGACGTCTTGCAAGTCCTCGAGCCACGGGTGCCACACAACCGGCATGTCGGCCACGCCCGGCGCCAAGAGGGGCGAGGCCGGCGGCGCGAGGAGGCCCCGCCTCTGTCGCTCGCGGGCCTCCTTGATCAAGCGCCACACGGTGGTCCCGCGCCGGGCGGCGAGGCTGGCCAGGCCCTTCAGACGCGGCGAGGCGCTGGGTCTCGCGCCGATGAGATCGAGCGCCAGTTCCGGGGCAGGCATCTGGTAGAAGACCGCGTCCCCGCCGCGTCCCGTGAACAGCGCGGCGGCCTCCCCCGGCGTGGCGGCGGCGGCCAGTCGGACGGCGAGGTCGGCGTCATGGTCCGGATCGCCGGCCAGGAAGTTGGGACGCGGACCGCCCGCCGCGCGCGCGAGCTTGGCGGCGTCCAGGATCAGCAGGTCACGGTCGACGATGGTCAGCGGCGCCCCCAGGGTGTCCGCCGCCGCCTGGGCGAACACCCGCTCGTCGGCCTCGACCTGCGGCCAGCTATGATTGAGGCCATAGGCGACGCCCGCCCCGCAGCGCTTGAGACTGGCGGCGACGATCGCCGAGTCCAGTCCGCCGGAGATCTCGCAGAGGATCCGCTGGCGGCCCTGGGCGTAGGCGGCCGTGACGCCGTCGATCACCTGGGCCAGGGTGGCCGGATCTCGCCAGCGGCGGCGCGGCTTGCCGCGCCCTGCCTGGGCTGCGAACCAGGCCGGCGCCCAGAGCTTCTCGCCGCGCAAGACGCCATCCGCATCCGCGCGCCAGGGGTCGAGCAGCACGCCCGGCTCGATGGACGAGACACCCACCAGCGGCGACAGATGGTGGGCCAGGATCTTGTGGCGAAGGATCTTGGCGATCGCCGACCAGTCAATGGCCAAGTCCGTGGGCCAGAGCGTCCGATCGCGCGGTAGGCGTGAGCCGACAAAGCCAAGACCGTCACGCGTCCAAGCCAGGGCCTCCTGGGTTCCCATGGGATCACGCAGGACCTGGACGCGCGGCCCCTCGGTGAAGACGGCCAGGTAGCGGCCAAACCCCGCCGACACCAGATGGCCAGCGGCCTGGCGGGGTGAAAGCCCGGCCAGGGATTGTGCGCGAAAGTCCGCGCCCACGCCATCGCGCGCCGCGCGCGCGTCGTACACGTCTCCGATCAGGGCCCCGGCCACGCCGGGAAGATGGCGATAGGCCGGGGGCTCGGCGCTCTCCAACAGGACGCACAGGCGATGGCGCTCGGCCACCGCCCGCCAGTCTCCGCTCGCCACCAGGCGATCGCGCATCGCCAGCCGATCTTGGTCGTCCGTATCGCCAAGGGTCGCGATGACCAGGAAGTCGCGCATCTAGATCGCCATGATCGGGACGAAGGCCCGGACGTGTTCGAGATGGTCGTCCAGCACGACATCGCCGGATTGAAGCCAGCAATGGGCCTTGAAGGGCCAGGTGCGCACGCCAAACACCCAGGCGGGCGCGTGGCCCAGGGCGCGCAAATAGAGCAGCAGCTGCAGGCTGCGCATCAGGCAAACCCCGCTATGGGGCAGCCAGGGCGCGAGCCGCGCGAACCGCGCCGCGTCCGCCTCCAGCCGCGTGGGGCGCGCCGGCCGATCGGCGCTGGCCGGGTCGGCTGGGACGTGGGCGGCCATGGCCAGGATCTCGGCGAAGGTCAGGTCGGCGACGGCGCGCGCGGCGCGCGCGTTGGCGCTCAGCGCCTTGATCGCTCGTCCCGGCGTCGCCCCGCTTGCGCTGATCGACAGGCTGCGCATCGCAGGCGGCGGAACGGCTCGCGTCCGCGCGCCGCCGACGGCCGACAACAGGCCGGCCTCGACCAGGGGTGCAGCAGCCTTGGGCTCGTCCGCCATCACCACGCCGTCGGCGCGGACGGCCAGCAGCTCGCCCGCCCCCGCCAGGCAGAAATAGACGTCGGCGACCGTGTCGAGAAAGACGACGTCGGCGTCGATCGCCACGGCATGCACGTGATCGGGAAGAAAGTGCTTCATCGCGCTGGAACTCCGAGGAGCCAGCGACGATCGGGCGTCGCTGGCCTTGCTCGATCAGCCGGCGAAGTAGCGCTGGGTGACGTCCTGCGGCTCGGGCGTGTCGCCCATGTCCGAACCCAGTGTGAGCGTCTTGGCCGAGCCAATGCGGAGGAGACGAGGCATGTTGAAAGGTCCCGTGCGGGCGCCACGCCGCGACGCGAGCGACGAGGCGTGGCGCGCTGAAGGTTGAAGGATGAAAGGAAGAGGGCCGGCGCCCCGAGGGGCGCCGGCCGGGACGCCCTACAGGTCGTAGCGGATGCTGACGTCCTGGGCTTCGGGGTATTGCTCCCCGTTGCCGGCGAGGGTCAGGGTCTTGGCCGAGCCGAAGCGGATCAGCCGGATGGTGGAGCGGGTCATGAAGACCTCCTTAGGCTGGTGACAGCCGCAAGTTGCGGCAACCCAATTGCGCGCCCCGCAGGTCGTATATTCAAATCTATATTTGATCAGCCGACGCCGAGGGCGCGGCGTAGGATGTCCCCTGCCCGCCGAGCGCGCCGGCGGTAGTATCGGCGCGCCATGGCCCCCAGGGTTCGAGCCGGTTGGCGCTCGGCGATCGCCCGCTCCAGCGCCATGCGATCGTCCTGGCCCAGGACCTCTCGCTCGGCTGCGCCAAACGGCGCCAGTTGCGCCTCGACCCGCGCGTATTCCTCGCGCGTAACGCTTCCACCGCCCCGCAAAGCTTCGTCCAAGGTCGGCGGCGGCTGGTCAGGCTCCAGGACGAGGGTTGCGAGCACGGCTTCCGCGAGCAGACCGGCCAGACCGTAGAGCGCGGCAAGATCGCCCCGATCCCAGGTGAGCGTCGCATAGCCGGAGGAGGTCCTGACCACGAGGCCCTCCCCGGCCAACCGCGCCAGGGCCTCGCGCACCGGGGTCGAACTGACGCCAAGCTCGGCGGCCAGAGCGTTGACCGGCAGCGCCGCCCCTTGCGGGAGAATGCTCTGGGAAACGCGCTGGCGCAGCGCCTCCAAGGCGCGGTCAAACGGATCACGATCTCGGCCCATGCGGTCTCTCCGGCAAAGCCGAGAGTCTTCGGCCTGCCGGGCGCCGCGTCGATGTCTGGAGAGGATCGGACCGTCGGCGTGCGTCAATCCCTGTGGATAGTCGAATCGACCGGCAACACTTCGGGACCCAGCTCCCTGATCGTTGCACGCGATGTCCCGGATCGTTGCACATCAAGCCGCAAAGCTGGCGCGGGCTTTGCGATCTTGAGACTTCTCAGGTGCAATCTGTCCGACCGCAGACGAAACCATTCGCGCAAAACGGTTGCGAGGTCGAGGCGGCGCTGGCCTACTGTACCTGTAGTTGTTATCGGTCCGGAGCGTACCATGGCCGCCTCCCCCAAAGCGCCTTTGGCGCGTCAGGCGAGACTGCTGTCCCAGATCGTCAAGGCCATCCGCAAGGAGCGGAACATGACCGGAGCGCAGGTCGCCGCCGGCATGGGCGTGTCGCTGCGGACCTATCAGGACTTCGAAGCGGGCCGCCGCGCGTTCGATTTCAACAAGGTCCGCCTGTTCGCCAAGGCCACCCGGTCCGACGCGGTCGCCATCCTGCTGGCCATCTATTTCAACTGGCCGGACCTGGCCTTGCTGCTGATCGACAACAAGATGGCGACCGCGTTCTTCATCGTGATGCGCGACCTCTTCACCGAGGTCGGGCCGCGCCTGTCGCGGGTGCCGGCGGGCCTGTTGGTGACGGGCTTCCGGTTCATTCGCGACGAGGTGCTCAAGCTCTTCGCGCGCCAGGACGCCTCGGCGGAAGACTATATCGAGCGCGCCATCAACGAGACCTACGAGGCGCCGGACGATCCCGGCGACGATGCGCCCGATGACGATGACGGCAAGGCGCGCGGTCGCTAGCCGATCCGGCGCGCGACCG
Source organism: Caulobacter sp. GW822-FHT01G02 (assembly GCF_058802865.1). Taxonomy (NCBI): domain Bacteria; kingdom Pseudomonadati; phylum Pseudomonadota; class Alphaproteobacteria; order Caulobacterales; family Caulobacteraceae; genus Caulobacter; species Caulobacter sp. GW822-FHT01G02. Next base: position 81,641 of record NZ_JBXAON010000011.1, on the reverse strand, counting down.
CATCCTTGGGCTCTATTCCGGCGGTGGAGGTGTCGCCGGCTTGTCGGGGTTCTCGCTCTTGCGGATCCAGGTCATCGGCAGGACGCCGTTCTCGGCCGCCATCAGCCGGACATTGGCCGGCTCGGGCCAGGTGGGATCGTCCAGCTTGACGTTGAGCAGCGCGCCGCTGGCGTCGCTAGCCCTCCAAGCGGCCCCGACCTCGTTCTCTCCGACCAGGGCGATGTAGTCCGGCCCCTTGGCCGAAACGCGGGTCGCCGGCGCCAGCCGCAGGGTGACGTCCAGCGCCAGGGTCGCGATGCGCCCGGTGAACCCGTCGCCCTCGCGGCGGAAATGACCAATGACTGACATGGGATAGCTCCGGCCCGCCGTGCCAGGGGGGGAAGCGCCAGGAACGGCGGCCCGGGCGACGGCGGGGGAGACCGTCGGGCCGGGCCGCCGCGACCGGCCGCGCCCGGGGGGACGGGGCGCTTGGCCGGTCTGGCCTGCGCGGACCTTTTCAACGACGCCTGGCGGGCGGTGGGGGCGTCTGTCCGGATCGCGCCAAACCGTTGTGGATCAAGGCGTTGAGGCCCTCAATCCACAGGGAAACGCGATCGATCAAAGAGACCCTGTGGGAAAGAATCGGCGCCCTGCCCTAGCCTCGGCGCCGAACGGATTCGACTCGCGGCCGAAGTTCGTTCTATTTTTGTTCTTATTCCTCAGGCGCCTTGGGAGACGCGGCATGACGACGGACGACAGCGTGGTGATCGGCGGCGTCCAGTTCATGAGCCTCTACCATCATGATGGCCGCTTCGTGCGCGGCGGGGGCCTGTTCGCCTTCGCGCGGCGCGACCCCGACGGCGGACGCACGATCTTCTGCCTGGACCTGGCGCAGGACATCAGCCGCCAGGCCGGCTGCGGCCACGCCGCCTGGGCGCACGCGGTTTCCAACGGGATGAATGAATTGCTGGTCCACCTGGCCGGATCGCAGCAGACGCCCGGCGAGGTCGAGCCGGGCGCGGTCTGGCCGCCGATCCGCTACGCCTTGCTTGAGGAGAGCCAGGCGCTCGCCGAGCCGGCCGCGCCCGCCGCCGGCCACGCGGCCTGATCGATCCGGTCGGCCTCTGGTCTGGGGCCTGGCCTTGCCCTTTCCCGACGCGCCAAAGCCCCCGCGCCTTGCGGCGCGGGGGCGGCGAACCTTTAGTCCTCGGGGTTCCAGATCAGGGCGAAGACGTCGTCGTCGTCCTGGCCGGCGGCCCGGCCCAGCGTGACCTTGATGGCGCGCGGGCCAAGGTCGGGGTGGGCCAGGGTCAGGCCGATATATTCGCGGCCCGAGATCTGGCCGACGTTGAGCCAACCGGCCCCAAGGTCCACGCCGTTCGAATAGACGCGGTAGTCGGGATGGGCGGCCGAGGGCTTGTCCGGCGCCGGCACGATCTCGATGTCGGCGCGGAAGCGGGTGGTGCGCAGCTCGCCCTTGAAGGCGCCGGTTTCGGCGCTGCGGGTGACGTTGCCCAGAGAAGCCATGATGGTGTTCCTTGTCCTGTGATCCGTCGGGGCCGATCCCCGGCGACAGGCGCCCCGTGATGGGCGGGCCGCGCCGCCCCCAACCCGGCAGGGCCGCAGCGCCAGCGAAGGACCCGAGCGCACGGTCTTTTTTGAAGCGCAGCGCCGCGAGGAGCCGCCCTTCTTCGAAGGCGGCGGGGAAAAAAGCCGGACGCGAGGGTTTGTGGGCGGGGCGGCCGCCCATAGGGTTCAAGTCATAGTCCGGGGATCGACAAACGACGGATGACGGGCGAGGACGCCGTCATGGCCTGTGGGCGACGTCGCGCGCGGCGTCGAACCGGTGTCTTCAAGGGTCGGCTGCGCACCACCCGCTTCCGCGCGGGCGTCGAGACCCCGCCGGCGCCGGACAAGCGCCTCGCCCGCCCATCCCGGCCGCCGCGTCTATTCGAGCGGCATGGACCTGGGGGCCGGTTGGCTCGACGTCGGCCAGGTCTCGGGTCGAGACTTTGTCGGCTGGCTCCTGGCCCACCGCGACCCTGGCCCGCGCCCGATCAGGGTGATGCTGGGCCGCGCCGCTCGCCAGGACGACGGCGACGTCTTCGCCCAGATCTGGAACCCCGAGGACGGGGGCTCGCCGTCCCCGGCGCCGCGAGACGCGGGGGCTTTGGCGCGGCAAGGAAAGGGCAAGGCCAGGCCAGGGTTCACGCCGCGCACAGGCCCGCGCCCCGCCCCGCCCCGTCTCGCTCCGCCCCGCCCCGTCTCGTCCAGCCAAAGGCCCAAAAGAAAAGCCCCCGCGCGAGCGCGGGGGCCTGGAGGCGGGTTCGACAAGACGCCGGGCTACTCGGCGGCGAAGACCTCGGCGTCCCCCGGAGCCGCCGGAGCCGCCGCGCGGGTCTGGCGCGCGACCGCGTCGGGCGCGACGGTCTCCGGAGCGCCCGCCTCGTCCTGCGGCGAGCGCACGCGGCGCAACAGCGGCGCCACGGCCTTGGACCGCTGGGCCGTGGCGAACGGGCGGCGGGTATAGGCCTGGGCTGGGAAGGTCAGCCAACGGGGCGTCCAGCGCTCCACCTTGGGCCGGTCATTGGTCCCGGCCAGGAAGTCGCGCAAGATGCCCTTCTGGGTGCGGACCTTCTCGCTCACGTTGCCGTCGGCGACCTTCTTGCCGCCCACCTCCCTGAGCATGGCGTTGACGGTCTCGCGGTCCTTGATGCCGTCAAAGAAGGCCTCGTCGGGCCGCCAGAAGTCGCCCATGTCGACCTGGAGATGGGTCCCCGCCGCCTCGACCTCGGCGCTCCCGGCCGCCAGGGTCTCGCCGATGACCACCGCCGCGACGGCCAGGACCTCGGCGTCGGTGAGCGACAGAAGCCGGGCGAACACCGCCGCCGCCCCGCCCGCGTGGCCGCGCCCGACCACGTCGCCAGCGGCCGTCAGACCCAGGAGCCGAAGGGCCTGCGACTGCTTGGCCGCGAAGATCGTCTCGCCGGGGCTGGTCTTGAGACTGTCGGCGGCCATCTGAGACCCGGCGCCCAGCGGATCGGTCTCCACCCGCCAGTAGCGGGACCCGGCCACGGCGTGGGCGACCAGCAGCCGCAAGGCCACGTCCAGATGGTCGGTGAGCACCGCGCGCACGGCGGCCCGCCGATGCAGATCGATATAGGCCTGCTGGTTGGCGGTGACCTCCGAGCGCTCGGCCTTGGGCGCCTCGCCGCTGGCGGCGGAACCCTCCTTGCCGTCGCCGCGCGTGGCGGCCCGCTCGGCGGCTTCGGCCCGGCGGGCCTCCTTGGCCGTCAGCCAGCCTTCATGCACCGTGACCTCGCCCCGGCGACTGACAGCGATGAAGGCCTTGCCTCCCTTGGCTTTGGCGGTGGCGACGTGCTGGTAGCCATGGAACATCTGGCCGACCTCCAGCACCTCGACGTCGGTCCAGCCTTCGGCCCGCAAGGCCTCGGCCTTGGCGGCCACGGCCTGGTTCTGGTGGGTCCAGAACAGCGCTGCATCGGTGAAGTAGGCCTCCTCGCCGAACAGGTCGGCGATGATGGCGCCGGGATAGTCGTCCAGGGCGAAGAGCGCCAAGCTGGTCGGGATCGCCTCGCCGCCGAACAGCCAGGCCTTGAGGCTGGCGCCGCGCGGTTCGCGCTGGGTGGGATCGTCGTAGAGCTTGAGCCAGTCCTTCTGCTGGCTCTTGCTGGCCAGGGTCAGCTGGCGGACCGTGGCCACGTCGATGTCCTCCTTGCGATAGAGCTTGCGGATGCGCGGGAGCAGGTTGCCCAGGGCCAGAACGCGGTGAATGACCACCTCGGTCTTGCCGAAGGTGGCGGCCAAGTCCTGGGGCGTGCGGCCTTCGCGGATCAACTTCACGAAGGTTTCCCAGCAAGCCACCTCGTTCGGCGGCAGCCGGGCCATGTTCTCGATCAGCGAGATTTCCAGGGCGGCGGCGTCGTCGCCCGGTTCCAGGATGCCGATGGGGACGGGATCGATGTCGATCCCCTCGCCCGCCACGGCCTGGGCGGCGAAGCAGCGCCGCCGCCCGGCCACCACCTCGAAATGCTCGGGGATCAGGACGCCGTCCTGGAAGGTCTCGCGCACCAGGAGGGTTTCCAGGACGCCGTGCTGGCGCACCGATCCGATGATGTCGGAGACGTCGGGCGCGGGCTCGTCGAAGTGCATGTTGAGCGGTGAGATGACCAGCTTGCGCGGGTCGGCGTGGGAGAGTCTCATGGGTCGGCTCCTGTTTTCAGGGGTGAACCGGTCCCGCCCGTGATGCTGTCCAAGGCGAAGGGCGGGACCGGGGATGCGCCGGGATTGGCGCGGTCGTCCGACGCCGGGCGGACCCGGCGCGCGGAAGGGCGAAAACCGGTTCAGGACGGGCCGTCCTTGGCGTGATGGGACATCAGGCGGACCATGTTCTCGGCCGCGAGGATCGAGCCCAGGCGACGGGCGAGCTGCGCCCACATCGACAGCGGGACGCGCCCGACAAAGAAGCGGTCGCGCTCGATCCGAAAGCCGTGCGGCAAGGCGACGGCCTCGATCTCGTCGAGACTGACGTAACCCAGCTCGGGAAAGCCCTGGTCCAGGTCGCACAGGCCAAACAGGGTGTCGGCGTCGGCCATGATCTCGGTGATCAGCCAGCGCCCCGGCCCAACCGGATTGAAGAGCTTGAGCGGCGGGACCGGGTCGCGCTCGTCCTGCGCCGCGCCATTGGCGATCAGCTGGGCCATGATCGCGTCGGGAATCAGGGGCGGTTTCATGCCGCGACCTCCGAGACCGGCGCGGTGTCCCGCGCCTCGTCCTCATCCCTGCCTTGGCCCTCGCCCGCCCGGTCGGGCGCGAAGGCCAGCAGGTAGTCGGCCGCCTTGCTGGCCTTGGAGGCGGCGCGGAAGATGGCGCGGTTGTCCTCCTTCAGGATCGACAGCCATGCGCCCAGGTAGTCGGCATGGCGCACGGTGGGAACCACGCCCAAGGCGGCGCAGGCGAAGGCCGCCGACAGTTCGGCGACCAGTTCCTCGAAACCGTAGGGCTTGGAGCCGAACCGCCCGCTCTGGTCGCGGTTCAGGCGCGAGAGATGGCCCGTCCAGTGCGACAGCTCGTGCAGGGCGGTGCGGTAGTAGTCGATCTGGTGGCGAAAGGCCGGTTGCGGCGGCACGCGGACATAGTCCAGGGCCGGGGCGTAATAGGCCTCATGGCCGCCGATCCGAAAATCCGCCCGTGTCGCGGCGATCAAGGCCTCGACGTGGGGGATGACCTGACGCTCGGGCAAGGGCGCGGGCGCCGCCGCCAAGGTCTCCAGGCCCTCGCATTGATCGACATTGAAGACGGTGAAGCGCTTGAGGAAGGGCACGGCGCCGGGCGCGTCGCCGTCACGCGCCGCCCGTTCCTGCTCGGCCTTGGGGGTGAACTTATCGGCGAAGACCACGGTGGTCCCGCGCTCGCCCCGCCGCACCTGTCCCCCAGCCTTCTGGGCTTGGCGGAAGGTCAGCCAGCCCTGGTTTTCGTAGCCATGCTCGATGACCGCGCCCCACAAGAGCAGGATATTCACCCCCGAATAGCTGCGCCCTGTTGTGGCGTTGCGCGGCAGGCCCGGCCCGGTCCCGCCGACCTTGCCCCACGGCTTGACCCAGGGAAGGCGCCCGGCCTCCAGTTCGCCGATGATCCGGCCGGTGACTTCGTCATAGAGGCTGGCGCGCGAACGCTCCGGCTCGCCCGCTCGGCGGGTTTCATCCGGGTCGGCCGAACCGTCCCCCTCCCCACCGCAGGCCGGGGCAGCGCCCCCCGGCCGGGCCGCCGAGGCGGCGGCGGACGTCCTTGACGCAAGCTTGACCGTTCCCTGACGGCCTTTCCGGGAAGAGCGCATGAGGTGGCCTCCATCCCCGCCCCAAACCCCGCGTCCTTTCGCCGGAAAGGGGGGTGGGCGGCGATGAGCGACCGGAGAGGCCCGCCGCAGCGGGCGGCGGCACCCGAAGGGCCGCAACGCAGTGGAGGACCGGCCGAAGGCCGGTTGCCGCCGTCCGTGGCGGGCCTAGAAGGGCGCGTCGCCCACCCCCCTTTTTGGAGAAAGGATCTTCAAGAGAGTCATCGCGCGCCGCGCGATGGCCTTATGCGGGCCAACGGCCCGCCCCTGCGCCAGTGATCGTGACCCGTATGGGACGAGACCCACCTTCGGGGCTCGGCGGCCTTGGCCGTAGAGCGCGATCGCGGCGTGACGCGAGGCGCCTCACCTTGCCCGGCGGCTTTGACGTCGAGGCCGGACTGCCGGACAACAGGGCTGCCCTGGCGAGGATTTCCCGATGACCGATGCCCCGTGGACTGAAATCGAACGCCGCGCCCTGACCCGCGCGACGCTGGCCCTGGTCGAGACCTGCGTGCGCAACACCAAGATCGAGGATTGGCACGCCGGTCGCGAGGTCGTCAGCCCGGCCGGCGACTTCAGCGACGTGAAGATCGTCAGCCCCGCAGGGGAAATCCCCTACCTGGAGGCGTCGCGCATTTCCGACGCCGAGATGAAGGCCTGGATGATCGAGGTGACCAATCGCGTCTTCACCTTCCTCAGCTTCCCCGACCAGCCGATCCAGCTGGGCGGCGCGGCCCGCTGGAACACGCCCAAGCTCGACGAGAAGATGGCCCAGGGCATTCGCAACCGCATCGCGATCCGCGACGGCGCCGATCCCGCATCGATCTACGGCGGACGCGCGCTCGACCTGGATTAGTCGTCCCCGGTTTGCTCCAGGTCGGCGACCGCGCTCGATCCAGGATGACAAATCAGCGCCGCGCGGCCAGTTTGGCCGGCCCAACACCGCAGGAGCTTTTCCATGAACGTTTCAGACCTCGTCGACGCCGCCGTGGCCGCCGAGCCCAAGCTCACCAAGACCCAGGCCAAGGCCATGATCGACGGCGTCTTCAAGGCGCTGACCGACGCCGCCGTGAAGGGCGAGGAAGTCTCGATCCCGGGCTTTGGCAAGTTCAAGGTCCAGGCCAAGCCCGCCCGTACCGGCCGCAATCCCTCGACGGGCGCGACGATTGAGATCGCCGCCAGCAAGAAGGTCGCCTTCACGCCGGCCAAGCAACTGAAGGACGCCGTCAACGGCTAAACACGATCGAGGCCAGAGACCAGTGAGGCTGGTCTCTGGAGCGGCGTCCGCCGCGCATTTCTCTTGCCGCCCGTTGCTTTGCCCCTGATCTCCCTCCCATTGTCATAGAAATCGCCTTGTTCGAACGCTGGGCCATGGCCCGGTCGCGCCCAAAAACTCGAACGCGAAAAAAGCCGGGACCGCGGATGTCCCAACCCCGCCTGCGAAACGTCTCCGTCATTGAAGTCGGCGACTGGCCGAGCGTCCTGCCCGTGACCGAGCAGGAGCTTCGGGTCGTCGAGACCATGATGGCCGAGGTCCTTGACGAACTGTTGGGGGCCTTGCCGTGATCAGGAGTTCGTTCGATGGCGCGTCAAAGCAGCACTACGACTAGCGGCCGGGGGCGCGTGGCGCTCTATTTGCGGGTGTCCACCGGACGCCAGGCCGACAGCGATCTTTCGATCCCCGACCAGCGCCGCCAGCTGGAAGCCTATGCCCAGGCCAAGGGCTGGGCGGTCGATGTGGAGTTCGTCGAACCTGGCAATACCGCGACGGACGACAAGCGGCCGGCGTTCCAGGCGATGATCGACGCGGGCCTGACCAAGCCGCCGACCTTCGACACCATTCTCGTCCACTCGTTTTCGCGCTTCTTCCGCGATCAGTTCCTGTTTGAGTTCTACACGCGAAAACTCGCGCGCAACGGCGTGCGGCTGGTGTCGATCACTCAAGAGCTGGGCGATGATCCCATGGGCTTGATGATGCGCCAGATCATGGCGCTGTTCGACGAGTACCAGTCGCGCGAGAACGCAAAGCACACCCTGCGGGCGATGAAAGAGAATGCCCGCCAGGGGTTCTGGAACGGATCTCACCCGCCGCTTGGCTACCGCGTTGTGGATGCCGAACAGCGCGGCACGAAGACCAAGCGCAAGCTCGAGATCGACCCTCAAAAGGCCGAGTGTGTCCGCCTGGTGTTTCGCCTGGCGTTGATGGGCGATGGCCAGAGCGGGCCGATGGGCGTCAAGGCCATCGTCAACCACCTCAACGCCAACGGCCTCAGAACCCGCGACGGCGGCCGCTGGGGGATTTCATCCGTCTACGGCGTCCTGACGCGCACGACCTATGTCGGGGAGCATCGGTTCAACACGCGCGTCTATAAGAGCGGGGAGCAGAAGGACGAGTCCGAGCACGTGGTCATGGCCGTGCCGGCCATCATCGACCGCGAGACCTTCGACACGGTCCAGCAGCTGATGAACCGGCGCAACTCCAGGACCGAGGGCGGCAATTTCGCCGGCAGTCCGATCTTGTTGGCGGGCATTTGCCACTGCGGGATCTGCGGCGGGACCATGACGCTGCGCACCGGTCAGAACGGGCGCTACCGCTACTATACCTGCGCCAGCCGCGCGCGCACTGGACCGAGCAGTTGCGGCGGCCTGACGGTGCGCATGGACCTGGTCGACGCCGCGGTCGTCCACTATCTCGAAAATCGTCTGCTCGACCCCAAGCACCTCAAGGGCTTGATGGCGAACATCATCGACCGCCGTCACGAATGGGTCGAGCGCCGCCACAAGCATGTCGGTGAGCTGCGCAAGCGCGCCACGGAGGCCCAGGCTCGTCTGAAGCGGTTGCTGGACGCGATCGCTATGGGCGCCATCGAAGCCTCCGATCCCGACCTCAAGGATCAGATGCAGGAACTCAAAAAGCAACGCGACACCGCCAGTGCGGACGCCGACCGCGCCGAGCGCGCTATCGACCGCCTCGGCCCGATCATCACGCCTCAGCTACTGACGCAATTCGCGGAGGCGACTCGGAAGGCGCTGCGGAATGAGGACGGCACGTTCCGCCGTGAAATCCTGCGCGCCATCGCCCAGCGCGTCGAGATCAAGTCGAAGGTGGAGTTGGAAGTCGCCGGCTGCCAGGTCGAACTGTTTCGATCCCTGGCGGCTTCGAACGGCGTGAAGGCTGCGGCGCTCGCAATTCCTTCTCGTGTACCGGAGTGGCGCGCCTTGTCGGATGAAACCGATAACTACGAGTACGCTATTGTACTCCATAGGCTCTCTAGGAGGGACAAGGGGCGCAAGCGTGGCCCTCGAGTCAAGCACCTGCTCACCTGAGCGCCGCGCCGAGACGTCCGCCTCGCGCCAAGAACGGACATTGGCACGCCTGCAGAAAGGCGACGTTCAGACGCTATGCTACTCGGGCGTACTGCGCTCGAATTCACGTCTGGCCTGACGCGGACAGGACGACCTCGGGCGCATCTCCGCCCCTGATCGTGAACCGCCGCAGCTCGATGCCAAGGGCCAGCAGCGCCTCTCGGATGTCTCGTGGCAGATCGCCTTCAGGAAGCACCAGCGTGCGTTTGACACTAGACGGAGCCCCGGTCGAATGGGTCAGCAACTGGCCCATGCCGGTATAAATGGCCTGACGGTCGACGCCGGTCTTAACCTCGTAGATCTCGGTCATATCCCTGCCACGGCGTACGTAGAGGTCGATCAGTCGGTTGTTGAGTATCCTTTCGTCGGCCCGAAGCCGACTGCTGCGTTCCCGCTGGAGCGCGTCGACCACATCGCCATGATAGGAGACGTAGTCGAGATCAGCTCTTCGCCGGCCTCGACGTCGACCCGAGCTCTCGCTGTTGAAGGCTTCCCACTCGGCGATCGCTTCCGCCGCCTCGACGGTGTCGAGCGCGCCCGCCGCGACGGCGGCCTTGAACCGGCGCACCCGCATCACGAAGCGTCGGAGATGCGAGACGAAGTCGTCCACCTCGACCGCCCCGACGACAACCCCGGACCGCACCACCCCGTCGCTTCTGACTACATCGACCGTGGTCGCCCTTGTCCAGGAGAGGAAAGCGTCGCGGCCGACGCCGGGGCGACCTCCACCAACACTGCCGTCGTGCATCAGATAGACCCGGTCGGTCTGCGGGTCGCGAGCGTAGAAGCCGGCCACCCGAGCCGAGTTATCCGCGGTGGGCACGTTGATCTCGACCGTGATCATCTGGGCGTGCAGCGAAGGGTCGTAGAGACCGAAGGCATTCCACTGCCGAGGCACGGCGGCGGCTTTCAGCGGAGTGAACGCCGCCCAGAGACCACCCGCGCCTTCGGCGTAGACGACCTCGTCAGTGTTGCCGCTTGGAAAGCCGATGTTCCGTACGCCCTGATCGGCGAGCCGTTCACGAATCCGCGCCTCGAGTTCCGCCTGCGCCGCCGCCTTCGCTTCGGGGTCTTCGATCAGTCTCAACATCCCATGCGTGTGTTTCGGCTTGCAAAAGTGACCCCCATCTCGGGGATATCGGCGTCCAAAAATGACCCCCTGTCCTTGAGGCTTTGATGGCCAGATCGGCGGCTTGTGTAGCCGCGGATCGAGACGGGGATGTTGGTAGTGGAGACGGTGGCGAAGATCCGGCGCGAGCACTTCGCGCGGGGCAAGGGCGTGAAGACGATCGCGCGGGAGATGGGCCTGGCGCGCAACACGGTGCGCAAGGTTTTGAGGTCGGGAGCGACCTCGCTGGAGTACGAGCGCCGCGAGCAGCCGCACCCGAAGCTGGGGCCGTTCATCGAGCGGCTGGAGGCGCTACTGGAGGCCAATGCGTCCGGCGCTCGCAAGGATCGGCTGACGCTGATGCGGATCAGCGATCTGCTGCGCCGGGAGGGCTATGACGGCGGTTACGACGCGGTGCGGCGCTATGCGGGGCGCTGGTCGGTTCAGCGCCGAGGCGTGAGCTCTGCGGTCGAGGCCTTCGTGCCGTTGAGCTTCGCGCCGGGCGACGCCTATCAGTTCGACTGGAGCCACGAGCAGGTCGAGATCGGCGGCACGCCTCTGACGGTGAAGGTCGCCCACGTGCGCCTCTGCCATAGCCGCCGCTTCTACATCCGGGCCTATCCGCGCGAGACCCAGGAGATGGTGTTCGACGCCCATGCCCGGGCCTTCCAGGCGTTCGGCGGCGTCACCCGAAGGGGCATCTACGACAACATGAAGACCGCCGTTGAAGCGGTGTTCACCGGTAAGACCCGCCGCTTCAACCGGCGCTTCGAGCAGATGTGCTCGCACTACCTGATCGAGCCGGTGGCCTGCACACCGGCCTCGGGCTGGGAGAAGGGCCAGGTTGAGAACCAGGTCGGCTACGCCCGTGACAACATCTTCAAGCCGCGCCTGCGCTTCCATAGCCTGGAGGAGCTCAACGGCTGGCTGGAGGCCGAGTGCGTGCGCCGGGCGCGCAATGATCGCCATCCCGAGCACCGAGACCGCGTCGTCTGGGACGTCTACGAGGCTGAACGGCCGTTCCTGGCGCCCTTCGCAGGTCCCTTCGACGGCTTCCACCAGATCGAGGCCGTCGCCCAGGCCACCTGCCTGATCACCTTCGACCGCAACCGCTACTCGGTGCAGGCCAAGGCCGCGCGACGAGCCGTCCAGATCCGCGCCTACGCCGACCGGATCATGGTGCTGTGCGACGGCGAGGTGGTGGCCGATCACCCGCGCGGCTTTGGCCGTGACCATACTGTCTACGATCCCTGGCACTACCTGCCCGTCCTGGCTCGCAAGCCCGGGGCGCTGCGCAACGGCGCGCCATTCCAGGAATGGGCGCTGCCGCCCGCCTTCAACAGGCTGCGCAAGCGGCTGGGCTCGGGCGACGAGGCCGATCGGCGCTTCGTCCGGGTGCTGGCGGCGGTGCTGGACGATGGGCTCGACGCTGTCGACCAGGCCGTCCAGGAGGCGCTCGACGCCGGCGTCGCCAGCGACGAGGTAATCCTCAACATCCTGGCCCGCCGGCGCGAACCGCCCCGGCCCGAGGCGATCACCACTTCCCAGGCCCTGGCCCTGAGCCATCCGCCCATCGCCGACTGCGCGCGCTACGACCTGCTGCGAGGCTCCCGTGCAGCGGCATGAGATGATCCAGGCGCTGGGCGAGCTGGGCCTCAAGGGCATGGCCGGCGCCTTCGACGACGCCGTCACCACGGGCTTGCAGCGCAAGCGCACCGCCATGGAGATCCTGGCCGATCTGGTGAAGGCCGAGGCCGCCCATCGTCAGGCCGCCTCCATCCGATATCGGATCACCGCCGCCAAGCTGCCGGCGATGAAGGATCTGGCGCGCTTCAACTTCGAGGGCTCGCCCATCAACGAGAGCCTCGTGCATGCCCTGCATGGCGGCTCATTCCTGGCCGATCACCGCAACATCGTCCTGATCGGCGGAACGGGCACCGGTAAGACCCACCTGGCCATCGCCATCACCGCCAACGTGGTGCGGGCCGGGGCGCGCGGGCGCTACTTCAACACCGTCGATCTGGTGAACCGGCTCGAGGAGGAAGCCCGTCAGGGCCGCTCCGGCGCTCTGGCCGCCCAGCTCTCACGCCTGGACCTCGTCGTCCTCGACGAGCTGGGCTATCTGCCCTTCGCCCAGTCCGGCGGCCAACGCCTCTTCCATCTGATCAGCAAGCTCTATGAGCGCACATCGGTGATCATCACCACCAACCTGACCTTCGGCGAATGGCCCACCGTCTTCGGCGACGCCAAGATGACCACGGCCCTTCTCGACCGCCTGACCCATCACTGCGACATCGTCGAGACCGGAAACGACAGCTGGCGCCTCAAGACCAGGGCTTGATCCACAATCTATTCAACCTCCCCCAGACCCCCTCCGGGCAGCTGAATCTCACGCAGCTCACCCTGCGGCGACGCGCTGCGCTAGCTGATGGCTACGCGCCTCGCCGCCAGCCCAGGACAACCAACAGAGGGGTCAATTTTGGACGCCGATAGGGGGTCAATTTTCAACGCCGTTTGACAATCCGTCCCTCGACCAGATCACCGACCTCGCGCGCGAGTACCTCGTCAGCAAGGAGGCTGCGGCGCGATCCTTCGTGGACTATCACGCCGAGAGCGTCGCCATCGTCGTCGCCCGTCACGGCAGGATCGAGCGCATCTATCGCCCCCTCCAGCGCTTTCCCGCCCTCTGCGTCGAGAAGGGCCACGAGGTCCCACGATCGTCTCTGTTCCATCGGCTGAAACCAGCGCTCGGCAAAGCCTCCGAGATGGTGGAAGCGCAGGCTCAGTTCTGGCTGGAGACTGAATGGGGCCAGCCCATGCCACTGCTCTGCGAGCAGGTGGCGTTCCAGCAGAACGGATACTCCATGATCCTTCTTTGGGCGGAGCAGTTAGAAGAAGAAAATGACCGCGAGGACAATCTGACTTCCGCCCAGCGGTACAAAGACCGAATGGCCAAGTGGAACGGCCACCGGCTCTGAGCCTCCACAACGCGCCGAGCCAAGCGCCTCCCATCACACACATTCGTGTTTCAAACGATCGAGTCTTGGCTGCGACGGGATCTGCATAGATGCGGCCGCAGAGCAGACCTTCCGAAGGTCCGCCAAGAGTCAAAACAGGACTTGGCTTGCTGCCTGGTACGCATCCGGTGAGAACCGCGGTGGCCTAGGTCCGATTAGCGGACGTCATCAAGTTCCGGGCGGGGTGGGAAGCGGTCATCCGGGCTTAAAGAGCCATGTTGGCTAGGTCAGCCGCCATAGTCGAAGTTGGACGGCTTCTTAAGCTTGCCACCGAAGGCGTAGCTTAGCCCCAGCGTGAATCGGCGCGAATTGCTGTCGTACTCCACGCTCTGCCTCAAGCCAGGCTGCGTAACGTATTCGCGTGCCTGGCTGCTGTTGAGCACATCGCGCGCGGTGGCGACCAGCGACAGGCGCTCGTCGATCTTGTGGCGAAAGCCCAGGTTCAGCGTGCTGTAGGCCGGGGCATAGCCTTGCGGCGTCAGGCGCTTTGCGTGGAGCTGGGCATTCAGCTGGAAGAGATCGGCGGGGGTGATCTGGCAGTTCAGCGAACCCTTGCCGCCTACCAACAGCGCCGAACGGGTCTTCGCGCCGGTCAAGCCCTCGGCTTCGATCTCGGAATAGGTCGCCGTCGTGCTGGCTGTATAAGTCAGCTTCGAGGTCAGTCGTCCCCCCGCCGACAGCTCCAGACCGACGTTCCGCTTAAGGCCCAGGTTCTGCCTGGTCGACAGCAAGGTCCCGCCTTCCAACGGCGTGACAATGTCGGTGACCGTGTCGCGGATGTCCCGGTAGAACACTGTCGCCAGGCGATAGGCCGGGCCGTCGCGATACTCGTATGAAGTCTCGATGCCACGGGTTTCCTCCGGTTTCAGGGCCGGGTTGCCGGCCGTGACCGTCAGCGCGCCGGCGGTGTTGGGGAAAGGGTTCAGATCATCGGGATCGGGCCGCTCGATGCGTTGCGTGTAAGACCCCTTCAGCTGGCGGTGATCGTCGAGGGCGTAGCTGAGGTGCAGTGACGGAAAGGCGCGAGTGTCGGTGTCGCGATGCGTTCCGCCCAAAGTCAGCTGCTCGGTCTTGATGCGCGCGCTCTCGACGCGCAGTCCCATCAGCGCGGTCAGCTTGCCGAACGGCCGCTCCAGCGTCGCATAGGCCGCCGAGACCACCTGGCCGTAGTGGAAACGGTTCGTCAGGCTGGGGTCCGGTCGGGCCGTCGCCGCGTCGCCTCCGCGCGCGCCGCTGTTCTCATAGAGATAGCCGTCGTCCTCGACCTGGACGCCAGCCGTCAACTTGGTGTCCTTCGGCAAGGGTTTGCGGTAGTCGGCGGAAAGCCGTGTCAGGGTCTGGTGCTGGTCGAAGTCTCTGGCCTGATATGCGCCCGATGCCGGTGCGCCGCCTAGGTAGGCGTAGGGCTGACGGTCCTTGTTGATTGTCGCGCTGTGATCAAGGTCCAGCGTCAGGTCGTGATCCTCGCCGGCGAACTTGCGCACCAGCTGAGTCTCGACCTCGTCGTCATAGACCCGATAGGTCTTGCGGCCGACGCGGGTGGACGAGGTCTCGCGCCCCGGGGAGCGGATATCGAAGGCGTCTGCCTCATGGGTGACCCAGTCGAGCCGAAGGTGGTGGGCGTCGGCGGAAAGCTGGGTGCGCTCGCCGGCCTCGTATTCGGCCGACAGATGGAGGTTGCCGAAATAGGCGGATGTACGCCCCTGGTAGACGCCGTCGCTCTCGACATCGCCAGACAGTTCGCGGTGCTCGCGAGTCCTTTTCTTGAGAATGTTTCGCCGGACGGAAAGGTCACCGTTCAGCGACAGCTTGCCGGAATTGTAGCCCAGGTTCCCAGCGCCGTTCGCCAGACCCTGGTCGCCGACATTGGCCTGCAGCGCGCCGGTGATCCCCGCGCCCTTGGCCTTCTTGCTGATCAGGTTGATGACCCCGCCCGAGCCGTTGGCGTCGAAGGCGGCCGATGGGTTGGTGATGATCTCCACCCGCGCGTACCGGTCGGCGGGCAGCTGTTGCAGGGCGGCGGCGCGACCCGCGCCCTTGAACAGGCCCGAGGGCTTGCCATCGACCAGGATGGTGACGTTGGGGTCGCCGCGCAGCGAGAGCTTCCCCTCAGGATCGACCTCGACCGACGGCAGATTGCCCAGCGCATCGCCAATCGAACCCGCCTTGGCCTGCAGGTCGTCGGAAAGGCTGTAGCTCCGACGATCGATCCGGGTCTGCACACCCGCTTGCGAGGGCGCGGAGATGACGACTCCGTCGATCTTGTTGGCCGGCGCAGGCGGCGTGGGGACTTGGGCTAGAACGGGCTGGGCGGCAAAAACAACGGCGAGGCCCGACTGGCCAAGCAAAACTCTCATCGCCGCGTCTCACCCGGAAGGCTGCAAAATTCAAGCAACCTAGAGGTGGCGCCCGAGACGCTGTCAAGCTTGAGTGGCGGTGGGTTGCGACATTTTCCGCGAAGGTTTCGGACGCGCCGTCGCACGGTCCCAAAACACACCCGCTCTGCACGAAACCAGCTTGGTTCGGATGTCCGACAAGGGTCGGCACACGAAGTAAGGTCCCCGCCGATATCCGGACGTTCCCTGCGGAGTGTCAGGCCGCCTGGGCGGGCGCGGCTGCGGCGCGCCAGTTCCACGGCAGGAGCTCGTTGATCTGCTGAGCGGGATGCCCGGCGATGCGAGCCAGGACGTCGGCGAGCCAAGCCTGCGGATCGACGTCATTCATCTTGGCCGTGACGATCAGGCTGTAGAGGATCGCCGCGCGCTGGCCGCCACGATCCGAGCCGCAGAACAGCCAAGACTTGCGGCCCAGGGCGATGCCGCGCAGAGCGCGCTCAGCGGCGTTGTTGCTGAGGCAAATGCGGCCGTCGTCGAGGAAGCGGATGAACGAGGGCCAGCGGCGCAGCATGTAATGGATGGCCTTGGCCAGGTCGTGGGCGCGGGTGAGCTTGCCGCGCGTTTCGTGCAGCCAAGCCTCCAATTCGGCGACCAAGGGCTTGCTGCGCGCTTGCCGGACCTCCTTTCGCTCCGCAGGCGAAAGCCCCAAGATCTCGCGCTCGATGGCGAGGCCAGGGCCTCCAGGCGCGCCTTCGAGAGCTTCGTCATCGGCTTATCCCCGCTCGCTCACGATCGGAGCCAAAGGAAGCGCTCCGGTCGGGTTCGGCGGCCGATTAGTCGGCTAGGCGCGGCTTGGCGTGTGAAGACTTGATGTCCAAACGACTACATTTTCACATCAGTGACGGATGCCGTTGTTCTGAAACCAGATTTCAGATGACCAAGAGCATCACTCGCAAGATTGAGATATCTCAATGTTCGTGGCGATTGACTCGATGCCAGGGAGACCGCAAAATTATCGGTCCGGTCTAGAGAATTAAGCCTGATCGACTTCCGATTGCTCGGAAACGCGGCTTGCTACGCCCCCACGAAATCTTGGGGATTTGTATAGATTCGGTCACCGGCCGCCAAGCTGGCGGACCGCATGCTTTGCGCGCGCGGATTCGCCCGTGCGTGGAGACCCTGATGCCCATACCCTATGCTCGTCGCCAGATGTCGACCTCAGCGACGTCGTGAGCGACGGGCTCGACCTCATCGCGGGCGTCATCCGGCGCCACATCGCTTGGGCGCCGGTCTTCGCCTTCGTCATCGCGTTCCTGGAAAGTTTGCCGTTCGTAGGGCTGTTCGTCCCCGGCACCTCTCTGCTGCTAGGCCTGGGCGCGGCTGCGGCGATGCACGGCGCCCCACTGTGGGAGATCCTGGCCGCCGCCGCCCTCGGCGCGACGCTGGGAGCGTGGATCTCCTACGAGACCGGGCGTGCCCAATGCGGCCGCCTCAACCAAAACGCCTTCCTGCTGGCTCGACCCAAAATCCTGGCGGCGGGTCAAGCGCTCTTTCAACGCCACGGGGCGGCTAGCGTCGCCATAGGACGTTTCTTACCCGTCATGCGCCCCATGGTTCCGATGATCGCGGGCGCATTCGGGCTGCAAGCCCGGCGTTTCCACCTCGTCAACATCGCCTCGGTCCTGCTGTGGTCGCCGGCCTTCATCTTGCCTGGCGCGGCGGCCGGCCTGACCGCCCGCTCGGTCGGCGGCGGCGCGGCGATCATCCTTATCCTGGCGATGGCGGCCCTGGTCGCCGCGCTCTTCCTTTTGCGTCGCCTGACGCGGCTCGTCGATCGCCTGGCCGCTCATGCTGGCGCGATGGCCTCCCGCGCGCTCGCCCGCGCCCCTGGCGCGCCGGTTTGGCGAGCGAGGCTGGCGCGCCTGGTCCTCGGGCCGGAGCATGCTTTGGTCCGCTGGCGCTCGGCTGGGGTTTGCGCCTGCATCCTGCTGATCGTCTACGTTTTGAACTTGGGCGCTGACGTTGTCAGCCAGCGCCCGATCGTCCGGGCTGACGTCGCCATCGCCAATCTGCTCTACGGCCTGCGCACCCCATGGCTGGACGCCCTGATGATGACGGCCTCGGCGCTAGGCGACGGCGGCCAGCGCACCGCCGCGACGGTCTTGGCGACGCTCTACCTCCTCTACCAACGCCGCTGGCGCTGGGCGCTCGCGCTGGCGCTGGTCATGACCGGCGCGGCCCTCGCCACGCCCGCCTTCAAGACCGTTTTCCATGTGGCGCGCCCCTCGACGCTCTATTCAGGCGCGGAAGCCTATAGCTTTCCGAGCGGCCATGCCACTTCGGCCGCCGCCTTCTATCTGAGCCTGGCGTGGATGGCGTCCCGCGCCTTCGAACGACGCTGGCGCCCACTCATCTGGCTGCCGGCGCTCGCCGCGATCCTACTGACGGCCGTCTCAAGGGTCTATCTCGGCGCTCATTGGCCCTCGGACGTGATCGCCGGCATGGCGCTCGGTGGCGCGCTGGCGAGCCTGGCCATTGCCCTCGCTGCCAGCGACGCCAAGCCCTCGGCGGACATGCCGCCTTGGCAGGATGGCGTGGCGTTCGTAACCGCGCTGTTCCTGGTCGCCGGCTCTCTTGGACCTCGCGCTTACAACAAGGCCGAGGCTCTCTACGCCCCCTATCTACAATTGGGGCCGGCGCCGCGAGGCGCAGCCAATCTGACCGGCGCGGCGATCCCCGCCCGCCGCATCGACCTTCTAGGCCAGCCCGAAGAGCCCTTCGTGGCGCTTTGGCGGGCCCAGCCCGGCGCGCTGGAGGCGCGGCTTCGAGCGAGGGGGTGGCGCACCGCTCCCCGCTGGTCCTGGCGAGGCGGCCTGGCCGCCCTCGACGGCCGCGCCGATCTGCATCGCCTGCCGCCGCCCAACGTCTTGCACGAAGGCCGTCCGGCCATGCTGACGCTCGTCGCCCCAGGCGCGTCGGCGGATGACCGACGCATCCTGCGGCTCTGGCCGTCAGGCCGTCGTTCGGACGTCTATGTCGGCTCGCTCACACGCGAAACCGCCGTCCGTCCGCTGCGCATCGTCACCCTGCTACGCGAAGACGACGCCACCGCCCTCGACGATCCGCTGCTCTCGAGCATCGCCCCATTCGAGATCGCCAAACCCCGATAGATGCTCTTAGGAGAACGTCGCGTTTTCGCCGAGGGGTCGGCGCTGGCCTCACGGCGCGCGGAGGGATCGTTCGTCGCGATTGCTTGGAACCTGGCTGAAGTCGCCCAAGCCGGATGGTCATCACGCTTGAAGACCTCAAACCAGGTCAGAAGGTGCGTGCGACCTTTGTTGATCAGCAGCGTGGATCGCCCTTTTGAACGGCGAATGAGATCCGCTAGCCCGGCGCGCGCTTGGGCTCAGCGCGCGCCGGGTCGCAGCCAGGAGGGAGGAACTGGCTGGGCGGTCAGGCGGGAGCGCCCGACACCGGAGGCCGGCCAAAGCGCCAGATCAGGCTGGGCAGGACGACGAGGCTGGCGATGGTCGAGGTGATCAGACCGCCCAGGATGACAATAGCCATCGGTCCCTGAATCTCGCGGCCTGCCTGCCCGGTCTGGATCGCCAACGGCAGGACGCCCAGGGCGGTGACCAGAGCGGTCATCAGGATCGGCGTCACCCGCTCGCGCGTCGCCCGGGCGATGGCGCCCAGCGACCAGGCCTCGCCCTCGACGAGCACCAGATGGTCCAGGTGCGACACCAGCAGGATGGCGTTACGCGCCGCCACCCCGAACAAGGTCACGAAGCCGACCAGCGAGCCTAGGGACAGGCTAGCGCCTGTCAGAGCTACGGCGACGACCCCGCCGACCAGGGCGAACGGCGCCGAGGCCAGGATCAGGCCAACAGACCGGCCGCTGCGGAAAGTGATCAGCAGCACCGCCACCACGCCGATCACGGCGATGGCGACATTAAACAATAGCTGGCGCTGGGCGTTGGCCGCGCCCTCGGCCGTCCCGGCATAGTCGAGGTAGACGCCGGGCGGCAGCTTCACCGATTTGGCGATGGCGTCCTGCACGGCCTTGGTCACCTTGGCGGCGTCCTTGGGCGCGGGATTGGCCGTCACCACCTGGCGCGGTCGCCCGCCCTCGTGGGCGATGCTGGTGCGGCCATCGGTCAGCCAGACCTTGGCGATGTCCTTCAGCGCCACGACCTGGCCGCCTTGGGCGCGGATCAGCAGCTCGCCCACGGCCTCGGGGTCCTGGCGAACCTCCGGCGGCGTCGTCACGGCGATGTCGAGCGCGCGGCTCTCTTGGTACACCTGAGCCGCCACCGCGCCCTGATAGGCCGTCTGGATCGCGTCCAGAACCTCGGCCGGGGCGAGGCCATAGCGGGCCAGGCTCGGCAGGTGGAGATCGACGCGGACCACGGGCGTGCTGGGCGGAATCTGGATCTTCACATCGGTCGCGCCAGGGACCTTCTCCATCACCGCGGCGATGTCGGCGGCGGTCTTGTCCAGCGTGTCGAGATCGGCGCCGTAGACGCCAACGGCCAGGGACGCAGTCTCGCCCGACAGGGACTCGCCGATGCGATCCCCTAAGAAGGTCAGCACCTCGGTCTCCAGGCCCGGATAGCTGTCGAGGACCTTGTGGATCTCCTCCTGAACACGGTCCTGATCCTTGCCGGAAAGCTTGGGTTTCAGTTCGACGTGGAATTCGCTGCGCTCGGTCCCGAAGGCGTCCTCGCCGCCCGAGGCGCGGCCGATCTGCTGCTCGACACTCTGGACGCCGTCGACGGCCAGGAGGTCACGGGTGATCCCCTCCCCGTACTTGCGCATGACGCCCAGGGAGGTTCCCGGAGGACCGGCGACGCCGAGCACGAAGTGGCCTTCGCGGAAATTGGGCAGCAGCTCGGAATTGAACAGCATAAAGCCGGCGCCGGTGACCGCCGCGGCGGCGATGACCCCGATGACGGCCAGGCCCGGCCGGCCGCTGGCGCGGACCAGGACGCCCTCGTGCCAGACCTTGGCCCGCTCAAGCGCCTGCGGCTCCTCAGGAACATGGGCGTTACCCAGCAACAGCAGGGCCAGCGGCGGGGTGACGACCACGGCCACGGCCAGGGACGCGGCCGTCGCCAGGATGAAGGCCGCCGCGAGGGGCGAGAAGAATGCCCCCTGCAGACCGCCCAGCATCAGCACCGGCGCCAGCACCAAGGCGACCACGACCGTGGCGTAGATGACTGGCGCGCGCACCTCAAGCGAGGCGCCGAGCACGACCTCCACGGCAGGCGCCTCGCCGCGCCCGCGCAGGCGGCGGACGATGTTCTCGACATCGATGACGGCGTCGTCGACGACCACGCCCAGCGCCACGGCCAGGCCGCCCAGGGTCATGGTGTTGATGGTCCAGCCCAGGGCGTCCAGCACGATCACCGCCGTCAGCAGCGACAGCGGTATCGAGATGAACGAGACCAGCACCGCGCGCAGATTGCGCATGAACAGTAGGAGGACCAGCGCGATCAGCACCGCGCCGATCACCAGATCCTCGGTGATGCCGCCGAGCGCGGCGGAGATGAAGTTGGCCGGCCGGTGCAGGTCGGCGAACACCTTGACGCCCTGGCTGTCGAGGGCCGGCTTCAGCTCTTCCATCGCCGCCTCGACGGCGTGGGTGGCGTCCAGGGTGTTGGCCCCGTACTGGCTGGACAGGCTGATCAGCACGCCAGGCTTGCCCATGATCACCGCCTCGCCGACGTCCGGCGCTGGGGCGTCGACCACGTCGGCGACGTCGCTGATACGGACCGGCGCGCCAGCGGCGGAACTCGGGATCGGAGCGGCGCCGATGTCGGCGGGAGTCAGGGCCTGGCCCCGCGCGTCGATAAGGATTCGCTGCTCAGGCGTGTCGATGAAGCCGCCGCCGCTAACGCCGGTCGCCGCCTTGACGGCCGTGACAAGGTCCGACAGCGACAGGTCGCGGGCCGCCAGGTCGTCCGGTCGGGCGCGGACTTCGAAGCGGCGGGCCTCGCCGCCATAGACCGTGGCGCGAGCCACGCCGGCGGCCGCCAGCAGGCGCGGTCGGATCGTCCACTGGACCAGATCGCGAAGTTCCATCGGCGACAAGCGCTCGGAGGTGAAGCCGATCTTCAAGAGGTCCATGGTCGAGGAGGTCAGTGGCGCGACCTTGGGCGCGGCCACGCCCGCCGGCAGGCTGCCGGCGACTTCGCCCAGCGCCTCGGCCACCACCTGGCGGGCCCGGTAAGGATCGGAGCCTTCCTTGAAGACGACACTGACCGAAGACAGGCCCTGCTGGGACTCCGAGCGCACGGTCTCGACGCCCGAGGCGCCGTTGACGGCCTGCTCGACGGGCCGAGTGACCAACTGCTCGACCTGCTGTGCGGTCAAACCGGGCGCCTCGGTCGAGATCTCGGCCTGGGCGGGGACGAACTCGGGGAAGACGTCAAACTTGGCGTGGGTGAGAACCACGCCGCCATAGATCAGCAGCAGGGCCGCGCCGAGCGCGACCAGACGCGGCCTTTCCAGGCACCAACGGACGATGGCGCTGAGCATCGGATCAGTCCTTTGCCTTGGGGGCGTTCTCGGCTGCGAAGATCGCGGCCGCGCCGGACACTGCCACCGGCTCGCCCGCCTTCGCGCCACCGGCGGCGAACAGGCCTTCGGCCTGTGGGACGACGCCGCTCAGGACCCGGCGTTCGAAGTGGGTGGAGTCCTGGCGGACATAGACGAAGACCTTGCCCTGGGCGCGCATCACCGCCGAGCGCGGGGCGAGGACGCCCGTGGTTCCCACCGGTCCGCTCAGCACCGCCGGCGCTGTGAGGCCTGCCGCCAGCCGGCTGGCGGCCGGGCCGCGCACGACTCCGATCAGGCCGCCCGATTGCAGGCGGGTGTCGGCCGTCCGCGCCGAACCGAGTAGGATCACGGCGAGATGCTCACCACCGCTGAGCTCCAGTTGGACGCTCCGGGCCCCTGCCGCACCGGCCGGCGCGTCGATCCGCACCAGGGCCGCGCGACCAGCCGCCAGATCGGCCAGCAACCGCGCCCTGGCGCCGTCGGCCATGAAGGCTGAGCCCCATTCCAGCCCAACCCGACGGCGCAGCAAGGTCAGCTTGGCGGCGTCGGCGTTCGCCTGGGCCTGGGCGGCCTGGGCGGTCTTGACGGAGATGGTGGCGTCGGCAGCCGCCAGGGCCTTGGTCCGCATCGCTTCAGCCGCCGAGGCTCGCACGGCCGCCTGAGCGGCGAGCAGGTCGCTATCGAGGGTCGCGAGCGGCACCGGGTCGAGCACGCGGGCAAAGCCGTTGATCGTCCCGGCGTAGCGCGCCGCCGCCAGCGGAGCGACCGCCACGCCCAGTCGCTTCTGAGTCGCCGCGTCCAGCTCGACACCCGCGAAGGCCTGGCCGGCAAGGGCGGTCGCCATCAGGGCCACCAAGACACTGGTTTTCGCGCCAAGCTTCATTGTCCGTCTCCTAGGGTGCGGGACGTGGTTTCGAGCAGGATGAGTTCGGCCGGGTCGAAGGGCGCGCGCAGGGCGTCCTCCAGATCGATCTCGGCCAAGGCCTGGGCCTTGCGGGCGTCGAGCAGGGTAAGCCGCGTCTCCAGCGCCAGGGCGCGCGCACCCAGGTCGTCGACGCGGTCGGCGGCGCCGGCCGCAAGGCTGCGCGCGGTCGTCGCCGCCAAGGCGTCGGCATTGGGGATGTCACGCGACTGGACTTGGTTCGCGGCGACGCGGGCCGCCGTCGTGGCCGCCTCGGCGGCGTCGACGGCCGTGAGCGCCGCGGCTTGGACGGCTTCCAGCGATCGGCCAGCTTCGGCCCGCTTGGCCTCGGCCTGAGCGATGGCCGCACGGTTCAAGTCCTGTGGCGGTAAGGTCAGGGCCAGGTTGAACGGCAGCTTGGCCACGCCGTGGTCATAGGTGTAGCCGGGTCCGATCCGGACCTCGGGATACTGCTTGGCGATCTCCAGCCGCAGCGCGCCTTCAGCCAGATCGTAGTCGACCACCGCGCGCAAGACGTCGCGCCGGGTCAAGGCGGCGGCCCGCGCGGCGGCCGGAACGTCGAGCGTGTTCGGCATGGTGGTGGCCGGCGCCAGACGCAGGTCGCGCACCGCCAAGACCGGAACGCCCAGCGCTCCGGCCATGGCCGCATCGGCGGCGGCGCGTCGGCTCTGGGCGTCGCTCACCCGGCGGCGGGCCGTCTCCAGCTCGCCACGAGCGGTCAGAGCCAGGCTGCGGTCGTCCTCGCCGGCGGCGACACGGCGGTCCAGGCGATCGGCGCGGGTCTGGCGCACGACCTCGACCTCGCGAGCCTGGGCGACCTCCGCGTCGGCGAAGGCCCGTTCGGTCCGCGCCTTTGCCAGGGCCGTGCGAATGGTCCAGACCGCCTCGCCGTAGTCGTAGAGCGCCTGCAACGCGGCCAGATCGGCGGCGTCGATCCGCGTCTGGCGGCGGCCGCCGATGTCCAGTGGGATGTCAGACGTCGCGCCGTAAAGCCACTGCTTGGGCTCGGACTTTGCGTATTCGGCCGTCAGGGTCAGGCTCGCCGGAGGCGGCACGTGCGAGACCTTGGCCGCCGCCCGCGCCGTCCGGTATTTCGCCGCCGCCTCGGCGACAGCGGGGTTGTTGCGAAGCGCCTCGGCCAGCAGCTCCGCGCCGGTCCAGTCGTGGCCGTCGGCTGGTGCGGACAATTGCGTCGCCGCGCGACGGTCTGGATAGGCGTCCAGCCTCACCGGCGCGGGCGCATAGGCCACACAGGCCGACAAGGTTAGGGCCGCGCCGGCCAGGGCCAAGACCGGCGTCCACTGCCCGGCGGATCTGCAATGCGGAGGGGTGCTCATCCGGATCTCCTCGATCCCTCCGGCTTAGACTGCGGCCCTTGTCGGTCGCATGGCCGGTAGATTGCGAATTCCCAATCTTGCCGCGACAGGTCACCGCAGGAACACGACCTCGGCCCGCAGCCCCGGCTCGGCGTCGCTCAGCCGGACGCTTGCCTCGTGCAGCTTGGCGACGGCGGCGACCAAGGCCAGGCCCAGGCCGCTGCCCGGCGCGGAGCGGCTGCGCTCCAGCCGGTAGAAGCGGTCGAACAGCCGCGCGTGCTCGCCGGTCGGGACGCCGGGGCCGTTGTCGGCGACCCACAGGACCGGCGCCCGGTCGACCAGGTCGATGCCGACTCGCACCTGAGCGCCCTCGCCTGTATGGCGCAGTGCGTTCTCGACCAGATTGACCAACATCTGGGTCAGCAGCTCAGTGTCGCCCTCAATGACGAGGTCTTCGCCGGCCTCCAGCCGCAGGGATCGCCCCCCCTCCTCGGCCGAGGGCGCGAAGGCGTCGACGACGGTGGCGGCCAGATCGCGCAGCCGCACCTGCCGAAACGCCGCGCGCCGCGCGCCGCCCTCGATCTGCGCGATGCGCAGCAGGGCCGCGAAGGTCTCCAGGATGGAGTCGAGATCGCTCAGGGCCCCGTCTATGGCCTCGGCTTGCTCGGCCGGCGCGCTCTGGGCCGCCTCCAGCCGCTGGCGCAGGCGTGTCAGGGGGGTCCGCAGGTCGTGGGCCACGTCGTTGGAAACCTGGCGCAAGCTCTCCATCAGGGCGCCAATGCGGTCGAGCATGCGGTTAAAGGTATGGGCCAGGCGATCGATGTCGTCGCTGGATCCTCGCGCCGGCACCCGCCGGGTGAGATCCCCGTCAATGATCGCCTCGGCCGTGCCCGAGATCGCCGAGAGCCGCCGATGGACGTCGCGGCTGAAGGCCAGCCCGCCCACGACGCCCAGGATCACCACCCCGATCAGGGCGCCGGCAAACCCCTGCAGCACGACGGTGTCCAGCGCCTCGATGCGCTCTTCGTCGTCGCCGACGATCAGGTGATAGCCGCCGGGCAGCGGCGTGGTGAGCACACGGACCGGCTCGACCTCGCCATCGCGCTGAGGGGCAGCCAGGGTCGCCCAGCCCGGCTTGGCCGCCGAGCTTGGAAAGCGCCCGGCCAGCGGTCGGCCGTCAGGTCCGATCAGGCCATAGTCCAGCGCGCCAGGCGTACGGTCGCGCTCGCGCACCGCCTGGACGACGCCGTCCAGGCCCTCGGTGGCGAACTCCTGGGTCAGGGCGGCGGCTTCCGCGCGGATGCGGGCGTCGAACTGCTCCGACAGGGCCGCACGGGTGCTGTAGAGGGTCAGCGCGCCCAGCAGCACCACCGAGAGCGCGAACCCCAGGGTGTAGAGAACGGCCAGGCGCAGGCTGGTTGAGCGCAGCACCTAGTCGGGCTCGCGCAGACAATAGCCGGCGCCGCGCACCGTGTGGATCAGTTCCTGCGGCTGGCCCCGATCGACCTTGCCGCGCAGCCGGCTCATGTGGGTCTCGACGATGTTGGTCTTGGGGTCGAAGTGGAACTCCCAGATGCTCTCCAGCAGCATGGTGCGGGTGACGACCCGGCCTGCATTGCGCATCAGATATTCCAGGAGCTGGAACTCGCGCGGCTGCAGGTCGATGCGCTGCCCGCCCCGGGTGACCGATCGCTTCAGCAGGTCCAGACGCAGGTCGGCCACCTGCAGGGCCGAGACCATCTCCTGAGGCGGCGGCCGACGCGCCAAGGCGTTCACCCGGGCCAGGAACTCGGCGAAAGCGAACGGCTTGACCAGATAGTCGTCGCCGCCCGCTTCCAGCCCCTCGACGCGGTCGTCGATGCCGCCCAGCGCGGTCAGCAGCAGGACGGGCGTCTTGACGCCCGCCGAGCGGATGGTGCGCAGGATGGCCAGGCCGTCGAGCTGGGGCAGCATGCGATCGAGCACGATGACGTCATAGGGTTCGCCGGCGGCCAGCATCAGGCCCTCGCGACCCGTGGCCGCGTGGTCCATGGTGTGCCCGGCTTCCGACAAGGCGCGCCGCAGATAGGCCGCCGCTTCCTTGTCGTCCTCGACCAGCAATATCTTCATGCCGTCATCGTGCTCCCGGAGGACCGCTTAGTCCTTGTCGTTGTCGAGGCCGTTCTCGAGGATCTTGCCGTCGGCGGCGTCGATACCGACTTCGTACTTCTTGCCGTCGGTTCCGACGAGGTCGAACGTGTAGCGCAGGCCGCTGCCGCCCTTTTCCTTTTCCAGCTCGCGATCCTTGATCGTGCCCGGACGCGCCTTCAGGGCGATGGCCTCGGCCTGCTGCATCGAAACCTTGGCCGACTTGGCCAGCTCGTGACCGGTGAAGGTCTTGGCCGTTTCAGCCAGGACCGGCGTGGCGGCGGCGATCAGGGCCGCGACGATGATCAGCTTCTTCATGGGCGACTTCCTTTTCAAGAGGACCCTTCAAGGATCCGACTGACCCCCACGATGCGCCGGCCCGCATTCGTCCACGATGGCCACGACATTACCGATTCCCAATCGCGCGGTGTCGAGGTTGGGAATTATCAATCTCGTCGTCATGGGCCGGGAAGACGCCGCCGACGATACCCGCTGCAGTTTGGCTGGGCGGGACATTTCAATGCGCAAGACTCTGATGGCGGCCCTGGCGGCCAGCGGCGCCCCCGGCGCGATCGCCCTGGCCCAGCAGACAGTTCCTGCGCCCACGGCGGTCGAGGGCGTGGTGATCACCGCCCAGAAGCCGGCGCAAGCAACCTCCATCGACCGGCGGACCTATTCGGTCGCCCATGACCTGCAGGCCAGCGCCGGCTCGGTCGGCGACGTGTTGCGCAACCTGCCCTCCGTCGAGGTCGACGTGCTGGGCAACCTCTCCCTGCGCGGCGACAGCAACGTTCAGGTGCTGATCGACGGCAAGCCCTCGACCATGATGTCGGCGGCCAATCGCGGGGCCATCCTGCAGCAGATGCCAGCCGACAGCATCGAGTCGATCGAGGTGATCACCAACCCCTCGGCCCAGTTCAAGCCGGACGGCGCGTCGGGCATCATCAACATCGTCACCAAGAAAAATCGCCGTCCTGGGCGCTCTGGTACGGCGCAGGCGAGCCTGGGCACGGAAGGTCGCTACAATCTCGGCGCCACCGCCGCCTACAAGTCTGGGGCCCTCAACCTCTTCGGCTCGGCCTCACTGCGCCACGAGACCCGCAAGCGCACCACCACTGACCACCGCGTGCGCCGCGACGCCGTCGCCGGCGGCGCGGCCGCCAGCGACCAGACGGTGGTCAGCGACCAGCAGCGCGATTCCAAGATCGTCTCGGCCGGCTTCGACTACGATCTCGACGCCAAGAGCCGGATCAGCGGCTCGGCAAGCTACAACCGGCGCGCTGAAACCCTGACGATCGGCGAACGCAATCGGGCGGCGGATCCCGGCGGGACGGTGCTGAAGGACTACGACCGGCAGGGCCAGGGACGCGGCCACGAGACCAGCACCCAGCTCTCCGCCGGCTATCGCCGCACCCTGGCGAACGACGGCGAGTTCACGCTCGACCTGCAGCGCGGCGAGACCAAGGAAGACCGCCGCCGCACCTATCTCAGCCGCTTCCGCGCGCCCCCCGCGGCAGATCTTCGCGAAGAGTTGATCCCGCGCGCCGACGAGATCACCACCGAACTGTCGGCCGAGTATTCGGGCGCCCTCCCCGGTAGGGCCAAGCTGAAGCTCGGCTATGATTTGCAGCGCGACAACGACGACTACGACAACTACGGCGGAACGATCGTCGGCGCCCTGCACGTCGTCGATCCGTCCCAAACCAACCGCTTCCTCTACAAGCGCACCGTCCACGCTCTCTACGGGACCTATGAGCGACCTCTGGGCGACTGGACGCTGCTGGCAGGCCTTCGGCTAGAAGAGACGCTGATCGACACCAACCAGCTGACGAGCGCCTTGCAGAACAGCACCGACTACTTCCGCGCCTATCCTACCCTGCACCTGGAGAAGGACCTGGGCGAGGATCGCAAGCTTCGCCTCAGCTATAGCAAGCGCGTGGCCCGTCCCGAGCCCGAGGATCTCAATCCCTACTTCGTGGTCATCGACGCCTTCAGCGCCCGGGCCGGCAATCCCAACCTGATGCCCCAGGAGACCCATGCGTTCGAAATCGGCTACGAGACCCGGACGCACGGCGCGACCTTGGCGGCGACGGCCTATGCTCGCCGTAGCCTGAACGGCATGACCGACGTCAGCCGCTACATCAGCCCGACCGTTTTGCTGACCACCAAGGAGAACCTGGGCAAGGCCACATCGGGCGGCGTGGAGCTGTCGGCCAGCGGCAAGATCGCCAGCGCCGTGAGCTACAACCTCAGCACCAACGTCTTCTACAATCAGATCGACGCGGCCAACCTGGGGTTTGCCGCAAAGCGCTCGGCCATCGGCTATACCGGCAAGGCCAGCCTCGACTACGCCGCCACGGCCAAGGACTTCTTCCAGGTCAGCGCCAGCTACAGCGGCAAGCGCCTGACCGCTCAGGGCCGCCGCCTGCCCAGCAGCAGCGTCAATCTCGGCTATCGGCGCAAGCTGACGAGCGATCTGTCGGCCGTGGTCACGGTCTCAGACCTCCTTAACCGGCAGCGCGACCGCACGGTGATCGACACCCCTACCCTTTCCGACCAGTTCGAGCGCCGCCAGCTAGGTCGCACGGCCTTCGTCAGCCTGTCGTGGAAGTTCGGGGCCGGCGGCAAGGCCAAGGATCCTGGCTTCGACTACGGCGCGCCTTAGTTCCGACCCGAACACTTCCCTGGTCTTCTCTGGAGGGAGCGCCGCATTCATCGGCCCTCCCGATACAGAACCGAGCGGCTGCGCGCCGCGACATCGAGCTTACGACGCCACCTCCAACGCGTTCGGCACGTGCCGCCGTGAAACGCGCCGGAGCTTTGACATGACCTGTAGATAGTCTCGGGAAGCGCCCTCGATCGTGAAGCGGTGGGCTTGCGCGAGGGTCTGCGCCAGATCTTGGCAGAACGGCCGCGCTCTGGCGATTGCTCCTGCCAGCGCCCGCTCGTCGCCCACCGGGACGAGTGCGCCCATCCCGCCGTGACCCAGCAAGGTCGCCATGCTGCGGCTGCAGTCGGTGGCGACGATGGCCAGGCCGGCGGCGAGCCCTTCGAGGATGACGGCGGGCACGCCCTCGTAGTCCGAGGATAGGAGCAGGACATCGAACGACGGCAAAAGGTATGCCGGCTCAGGCAGATATCCCCGGAACTTCACCTGCGCGCCAAGGCCACGGTCTTCCACGAGACCTTCGAGCATCGCCCGCTGCGGCCCATCGCCGATCACCGTCAGCGTGTCGCCTCCCCGCGCGCCGCGCGCGAAGGCCCGGAGCATCAGGCCAATGTTCTTCTGCGGCGTCAGCCGGCCTATACTGACGAAACGCCGACCAGCGCCCAGGCCCGGCCGCGCGCCTGTCATACCCCCCGTCCGCAAGGCTTCGATCAGCGGCCTGGACAAGGCGGGATCGGGGATGATGGTGATCCGACCTTCCGAGACGCCGAGGCCGACGCGGATCTCTTCAGCCATCGGCGCTTCCATACCGATGAAGTGATCCAGGCAATGCCCCTGGATCTTGAGCCACAGGCGATAGAAGACGCAAAACCAGGCCGGCATGTCCTGGCGGTCGAGGTCGTTGCTCACCTTCAGCAGGATGGGTGGGCAGCGCCGCCCCAGCAAGACCTTCAGGGCCACCGCCACGATGGCGTAGGTGTTGCCCGCGCAGAACAGGATGTCAGGGCGTAGCCGTCGAACGACCCCAGGAAGCGTCCAGATCATCCAGAGCGTTTCCATCCTCGCCGTCCAAGGACGGGTCCGATGGGGCGAGACGAAGTCTAGGCCTGCCCCGACGTCGCCGCGCATGTCCCCATCGGTTCTCCCCATGAAGAGCGGCGCATCGACACCCATGGCGCGCCACTGCCGCACCAGGCGCAGGGCAATCCGCTCGACGCCGCCAGGCTCGAAGCTGTGCAGGAAGGTCAGGACGCGCAGGGACGGCCTCCGGGATTCGGCAGCGGTCGCGAGGCGCGGTCTGGCGCCCGCCCCGTCTCGGCGATGAAGCCCGGCAGCCGCTGGTAGATCGCCGCGCCGGTGCGGTCGAAGGCGTCTTGCCCGAAGCGTTCCAGCACGCGCGTGCGGGCCGCCGCGCCCATCTGGGCCAGGCGCTCGGGGCGCGACAAGAGGCGGCCCAACGCTTCGGCCAGCGCCCAAGGATCTCCCGGCGGCACGGTTAGGCCGGTCACGCCGTTCTCGATACTGTAGGGCAGCTCGCCAACGCTGGAGGCGATGACTGGAAGCCCCGCCTGCATGGCTTCGTGGGCGGCGATGCAAAGCCCTTCGGACCGTGATGGCTGCAAGTAGAGGTGCAGGTCGGCCAGGAACTCGAGGGGTCGTTCGTTAAAGCCGGTGAACTCGATGAAAGTCAGGCCATGGCGCTCGGCGCGCTCTTCCAGAGCCGCGCGCGCCCTGCCCTCGCCCGCGATACGGACCCGGATCGCGGCCGGGAAACAGCAGCCCTGGGTCTGGAGCCGTAGCAACGCCTCGATCAGGATGTCGTAGCCCTTCACCGGATGCAGCCGCCCCAGGGATCCCAGCTCCAGGGTCTGTCCAGGGCGCCAGGGATAGGCCCGGTACATGTCGGGATTGGCGGCAAAGAGCGGCCAGGCGACCAGGCGCGACGGCGGGACCTCTAGGCGCTCGGCGGTCAGGTCCGTGACGCTGTGGGAGTCGCCGACCCAGAGCCGCGAACGCGCCTGTCTCAGGCGCAGCAGCAGAAGGTTGGCCAGCTTCAGCTTCGCGGCATGCTGCCAGCTGACCACCGGCACGCCAAGACGTTCGCCGACGATCTGTCCCAGCAGCGTGGCCCGGGTCAGGGAGGTCCAGATCACGTCGGGCCGCCAGTCGCGAAGGCGCGCGTCAAGCCAGGCCAGGGTCTTGCGGTGGTCCTTCTCCCCGCCCTGCCGCACGTGGACAGTAAGGCCTGCCGCTTCCATGGCCGCCACCGCCCGCCCATCGCGACGGGTCAGGGCAAAGACCTCCAGGCGAGCGCCCTGGGCGATCAGGGCGCGCGCCACGGCGGGGACCGGCAGGGCGGCGCCGCCGCCCTCGACCGAGTTGATCACATAGGCGATGCGCAGCTCAGCCATGGGCCCGCTCCGCCTCGACAAGCGCCGCCGCCGACCAGTCCAGGGCCGCCAGGCGCGCCACGGCGCGCGCGGCGCGGACGGCCGAAGGCTCCTCGGTGAGATCGAAGCTCTCGGCGAACATCGCCTGCTGAACAGGCCGCCACCGCGCCTCGTGCTCGGCGCGGGCCGAGGCCAGAGCCTCGCCCAGTTGATCGGGCGTCTCGATGACCGGACCGGCCCGCCAGTGGCCGTAGTTGGGATCGTCCCGCCAGGCCTGGCGATGGGTGTTGAGGAAGACGCAAGGGCGTGGGCGCAGCAGAAACTCGTAGACCTGACTGGAAACGTCCCCGAGATAGATGTCGGCGCGCTGGGTATAGACCATGGTCGTTGAGGCTCGGCTGCCCAGGTCGATATGGATGTTGGGCGCGCGCAGATAGCGCTCCTCGATCCGGCCGGCGCGGTCGAGCCGCAGCTTATCGATGGTGACCACGAACGGCCGCTCGAACAGCATCACGTGCGGCGCGAAGATCAGATGGTAGTCATCGCGCGCGGCGAACCAGTCCAGCACCTGCCGGCCCGCCTCGTACCAGGACGACAGGTGCGGCGAGACATGCGGATTATAGAGCACCACCGGCCGCCCGTCGTCGAGCAGCGGATGGGTCGGCCGACCTCGCGCCAACAGATCGAACTTCGGATATCCAACGACGGAAATCCTGTCGGGCTCGACCCCGGCCTCGGCGACCAGGCGGTCGCGGATTTTTCGGCCGGACACCAGCACGTGGTCGAAGCCGGCGCTGGCCTTGTCGAAACCGATGGCGCGGTCGCCGGCCCCGTGCCGGGTATGGATGATCTTCAGGTGGTCGAGGCCGTAGCGGGTCTTGAGGATCAGCGAGGTCTTCTCGGCGACCACCAGCATGTCCAGCGCGCGGAAGAAGTCGAGATTGTCGCTGTAGACCAGGAGCTTGGTCGCCGGCAGCACCGCTTCGGCGGCGGCGGCCAGGACCTGCGACGACCTCCGCTTTAGACCCAGCTCCACCAGGTTGATGCCGTGGCCGATAAGCCCGCCGCCCAGGCGGACCACTTCGGCGGTCATACGCCGGTTGGTGGTCGCCACCACGATCTCCAATCCAAGATCCGCCCGCGCCAGCGCCAGGGCGATGGGCAGGCTGTGGGCCACTTGATGGATCTGGTCGTGATTGAAGAGAAAGCCGATGCGCATGGCCAAACGACGCCATGCCCCCAAGACCCTCTCACCGATTTTACGCCGCCGCCTCGCGGGCGCGTGGCGTCCACAGCGAGCGATCGATACGCTTGACGTCGAACAGGGTGACCGGACCACAGGCCGACAGGGTGTGCAGCCCTTGCGAATAGGCGCCCGCCCCGGGCGGCAGGCTCAGGGGCGCGGCCGCCTCGGCCTCGAAGCGCGTGGTGTCGAGCCTGAGGACGGTCAGCAACCGGATGCCGCCGCCGTAGGTTCGCGTGCAGTCCTGCATCGGCAACCGCGGTAGACCGTGCTCGACCCACGCCGTGCCGCCAGGCCGACCGGAGGACAGATCCTTGCGGACCGGATTGCCAGGGTGCGTGCGCCAGGGGCCGGTCAAGCGCTCGGCGAAGGCGAGGTGCAGGCGTCCCTGCTTCCAGCGCTGCGGCCCGGTTGGCGAATAGGCCAGCCACCACAGGCCATCGTGGCGGAACGGTGTGGCGTCGATGGCTGGGGTGTCGAGCTCCAGCCGGACCACCGGCTCCCAGACGTGCGGGAACGCCGCGGCGCGATAGAGCGTCAGCACGCCGGACTTGTAGGCTTCCGGCAGCATCCAGGTCTCGCCCTCGGCCTCAAAGACCTGCGGATAGGACAGGTGCCAGGGCTCGCGGAGAACCACCGAGCGCTGGACAGGCGCAAAGCCCGCGTCCAGTTCGATCATTTCGATGACGCCGTGCCGGGTCTGGTAGTCATAGGCTTCGACGAAGAGGTGCAGGCGCGCCTCGCGCCAGACGCCGAAGGGATCGGCCAGGAACTTCCGCCCGCCCTCCTCCGGAAGCCAGTGAACCGGCGCGTTCGCCGGAAAACCGCGCCGGGCGACGTCCGCGATCGGCGCCTCCACCAAGCCGACACGCCAAATGTCCCGCCCCGGAATCTTCAGGCCCCACCTAGTCATGGACGCTGCTTTCGACAACGACGCGGCCCATCTCGCTCGGCGTTATCGCCGCGCGCCGCAGGCCACGCGCCAGATCGGCCAGGCCGAGCCCGACGATGACCGCCAGGTGCAGACCCAGGGTCATCACGGCCAGCGCCGCCAGCAGCACCGCGAGGGCCGAATGCGCGCCAAGCAGCAGCAGCATCAGGCCGCCGAACACGAGATCCTTGTTGGAGATCAGCGGAATCCGAGACACCAGCAGCCGGATCGCCAGCAGGACCACCCACTGCGCCGGCGCGACCAGCGGAAGCGCCAGGCTCCAGACTAGCACCGTCAGCCCCGCCCAGGCCCCCAGGCGCAACCCGCAGACCCCGGCGACATAAAAGAGCTGCCCGAGGCGCAGCGAGAACACGCGGCGCCCGAAGGCAAGGACCCCCAGCGAGATCGCCACTGGAATGAGCCCAGACCACAGGGCCGGCCCTAGCCGACGGGCGAAATCGAGGTCCTGCAGCTGCGTGGCGCTGACCAGCGCTAGGACCAGGGTTAGGACGTTGCCCATCAGCGCCGAAACGATGTTGGCGTCCTTGATCGCGGCGAAGGGCGAGGCCACGGCGCGGGACGCCCGTCGCGCCCAGACATAGAGGAAGGCCTCGCCGCTGTAGCCGAGCACCACCTCGTTGATGACATTCTTGCGCAGCAGCGCTTCGAAACCGGCCAGTGGCATGCGCCAGAGTCGCCGGAAGATCGCGTAGTCGAAGAGCGTTTGCGTCAAATAGAGCAACAGGAAGGCCGGCCAGACGCCGAGCGGCAGCTGGCGGATCGCCTTCAGCACCTCGCCACTGGCCCCGCCCAGTTGCACCGCGATGGCGCCGATCAGCCCGGCGGAAAGGAGACCGCCCAGCCACCCCCACAGGCGCGAGGTCTTGCCCGCAACGTTCGGCGCCGTCTCGTCGATCAAGGTCTTGCGCCTCACGCCCGCGCCCCGGCCGCAACGGCCCCGTAGTGGTCGAAGAGGTCGGCGAAGTGGTCGATGTCGCGGCGGACCCTGGCGGCGGCCGTAATGGCCGAGGCCCTCAAGAGGCCAGGATCGCGCGCCAGCAGGCGACGGATGGCGGCGGCGGCCGAGCCGGTGTCGCCAGCCCGATAGATCTCCGAGGTCGCCGGCTGCGCCAGATGCGCGAAACCGCCACGATCGGGCCCGACGACCGGAAGACCGCTGGCCATGGCCTCGGCGGGGATCAGGCCGAAAGTCTCGGACTCGCAGCCGTGGACCAGAAGGTCGGCGCTGGCCAGGTGGGCGGCCAGCAGGTCGCGGTCGCGGATCGGCGGCAGAATGCGGACATGAGGATTGCCGGCCGCGGCGCGGCCCACGCGGGCGCGATCGACGCCGTCGCCGATCAGGACGAGACCGATCGGCGCATCGGCGCGGGCGCGCATGGTCGCCTCGATGACCATCGGCCAACGCTTTTCCGGATGGAACCGTCCGACGCCCAGGACGAGCCTGGCGTCATCGGGACAGGCGCAGGCCGCCAACAGGCGCGATCGCAGCGCCGCGTCCCGTTTGCCGGGAGAAAAGGCGCCACGGTCGATGCCGAGCGGTACGCTGGCCACCGCGCCGACACCCTGCACCGTCAGCCGGTCGGCAAGCCAGGGTCCGCCCGCGACGACGGAGCCAAAGCCGCCCGCGAGCCTGCGCAGATAGCTCCAGAACCAGCCGAAGAGCTGGTCGATCCGCTGAGGCGTGGCGATCGGCGCCAGCCATCGCTGGGGGTAGGACGCCACCGGGTCGGCGTGCATGAACATGGCCCGTGGGACCGGCCCCTCCCAGCCGGCGACGATACCCGCGCCCCGCCAGGGCGACGAGGCCTCGACCAGGTCCGGCGTCAGGAAGTCGAGCTGGCGGTGCACGGGGCCGGCGTCCCAGAACATGTGGTAGTTGGCGTCGAACGGGAGGCGGGGCGCGCGGACCTGGATCACGCCGCCCGCCGCACGCGGCTCGAAACCGTCGCACGGCCCCGGGGCGATCACGAACAGCTCATGGCCCAGCTGCGCGGCGGCCTCGAACTTGCGGTCGATATAGGTCCGCACGCCCCCGCCGGTGGGCGAATAGAACTCGGCGACATCCACAATCCGCATCGTAGTCTTTCAAAAAGCCCCGCACCACCGCGCGTCCGACATCGTCGGCCGTGACGCCGGTGGCCGCCTGCACGCAAGGACGGCGTCGTCGGACGCGGGTCTCACCGATTTTTCGAAATTCCGTGTGGGGGTGGGACCAGCGCGCCGTCTTGGTCGGCTGGGACCGGGGCGTACACGTGGAAGGACCAGCATGGACATCAAGGCGCAGATGCACACCCATGGTGCGCGCCCGTTGCGGATCGCGTTGTTCTCGGGGAACTACAACTACACCCTGGACGGGGCCAACAAGTCGCTGAACCGCCTGGTCGGCCACCTGCAGGACACGATCGGCGCGCAGGTACGGGTCTATTCCCCCACCGCCCCCAAGCCCGCCTTCGAGCCGGTCGGCGAACTCATCTCCGTGCCGTCGGTGAAGATCCCGCTCCGGAGCGATTACCGCCTGGCCTTGGGCCTGCCTGGCTTCCTGCGACGAGACATCGAGGCCTTCAAGCCAGACCTCATCCACCTTTCAGCCCCCGACCTCTTGGGCTCGGCGGCCCTAAAATTCGCCCGCAGACTGGAGGTCCCGGTGGTCGCCAGTCTGCACACCCTGTTTGACACCTATCTCGACTACTATGGCCTGGGTCGCCTGCGCCCGCTGGTGCGCGGGCGACTGTGGAAGTTCTACGGCGCCTGCGACTACGTCATGGCCCCGACCGAGGCGATCGGCGACGAGCTTCGCGCCCAAGCCCCCTCCACGCGGGTCCGGACCTGGGCGCGGGGCGTCGATCCTGACCTCTTCCATCCCGGTCGCCGAAGCGAGGCCTGGCGGCTGGACCAGGGCTTTGATCCCGACCGCCCGGTGATCGTGTTCCTGGGCCGGATCGTCATGGAAAAGGGCCTGGCGGCCTTCGCCGAAGCCATCCGTTTGATCGAGGCGGCCGGCCACAGGCCGCAGGTGCTCATCATCGGCGATGGACCTGCTCGCGCCTGGTTCGAAGACCGGCTGCCAGGCGCGGCGTTCACCGGCTTCCTGTCGGGCGAGGCCCTGGCCACGGCGCTGGCCAGCGGCGACATCTTCTTCAATCCCAGCACCACCGAGACCTTCGGCAACGTCAATCTGGAAGCCATGGCCTGCGGCCTGGCCATGGTCTGCGCCGACGCGCCCAACACCCGCGCCCTGTTGCGGCACGGCCGCAACGCTCGGCTCTGCGCAGACCAGCCCGCCGCCTATGGCGAGGCGCTGAGCGAACTGATCCGCATTCCCGAAACCCGCCGTCGCCTGGGCGCGGCGGCGCTGGAACGCAGCGCCGCCTATCGCTGGTCTGAGATCCTCGACGAGGTCGTCGAGGTCTATGCCGAAGCCCTGGGCGCGCGGACGACCACGTCGACGCCGCGGATCGCCACCCGTCGTCGCGGCGCGATGGTCGACCCACACGCCGCTGGCCTCGCGTCGCTCTGAAGGCCCGCGCGTTCTCATGATCCTCAAGACGCTCGACCGCTATCTCCTGAGGCGGGCCCTGACGCCGATGGCCGCCGTGCTGATCAGCACGATGGTGGCGTTCCTGATGGAGCGCATCATGCGCTCGTTCCAGCTGCTCTCTCAGACGACCGACGGCTTCAAATACCTGAGCGAACTGCTGGTCAATCTGGTCCCGCACTATGTGGGCCTGACCCTGCCCGGCGGGTTTTTCATCGGCCTCTTCGTGGTGGTCAACGGCCTCAACAAGAGCTCGGAGATCGACGCGATCCTGGCCAGCGGCATGTCGCTGGGGCGCTTTGCCGCCCCGTTCGTGGGCCTGGGCGCCGCGCTGATGATGTTCAGCGTGCTGCTGTTCGGCTTCATCCAGCCCTACAGCCGCTATGCCTATCACGCCGTGCTGTACGCGGCCGAGAAGGCGGGTTGGAACGGCGATGTCCGGCCCAAGGCCCTGCTCTCCACAGGGCCGCTCTTCCTGACCGCCGATCGCACGGACGCCAGCGGCCGCAATCTCCAGCGCGTCTTCATCCGCAAGATCGAGCCCGACGGCCGCGAGGACGTCCTCACGGCGGTGTCGGCGGTGGTGCGCAAGGACGCCGGCGACCAAAGCGTCACGTTGGACCTGCGCGACGGTCGCCAGGTGAGCACGACGCCCGACGCCCAGGTGTATGTCACCGATTTCGCAAGCTTCTCGTTCGACGTGCCATTGTCGCTGTCGGGCAAGCTGTTCCGCGTCCGGGGCGACGACGTCAGCGAGCTCACCCTCATCGAGCTGGCGCAGCGAGGTTTCGGCAAGGCCCAGCCGACCCTGCCCCGGCAGACCTTGCTGGCCGACTTCTACGCCCGCACCTCCCGCGCCCTGATACTGCCCCTGCTGCCGCTCCTGGCGGTGCCATTCGGCCTCAGCGCCAAACGGGCCGGTTCGGGCTCGGCGATGGCGACGGGCGGCATCCTGCTTTTCCTGTTCGAGACCTCCATGATCCTCGGCGAGGCCATGGCCACGAGCGCCGGGCTGCCGGCGGCTCTCACCGTCGGTTTGCCGGCGGTCCTTTTCGCCACGATCTGTATCGCCACCTGGGTCGCCAGCCGCAAGCGCCCCGGCCAGAACCCCGTCAGCTGGGTGACCGAGCGCATCGCCGCGCTCTTCGCCGCCATTGCCGAAGCACTCGGCGCCCGCCGAGCGGCGGCTCTGCCGTGACCATCGCCGGCCTTCGTCACCATCCGGGCAGCTTGCCTTCGTCGCGCCGCCAAGCCATGTCTCTTGGCGTACCAGCGACTCTTTCAGCGGCCCGAACGCCTGGCGATGCAGACCAACGCCGACAGCCAGATTCCGATCTCGCTCCCATACCGTTGCGGCGCTCGCGCGCGATGAAAGACGCCCCTGCCGATCTTTCGCCGCTGGCGGCCGTCTATCTGGAACGGCGCGAGGACATGCGCCGGTTCTTCCTGGCGCGGCTGGGCGGGCGTGGCGAGGTCGAAGACCTCGTCCAGGAACTCTATCTCAAGGTCCAGGCGGTCACCGAAGAACCGATCGAGAACCCCCAGGCCTATCTCTACCGTCTGGCCTCGAACCTGATGCTGGACCGGCTGCGGCAGGCCAAGCGCGCCGGCGCGCGTGACACCGAATGGCGCCGGACCAACCATGCCACGATCGGGGCGCTCGACATCGCCGACACCCCTGACGCCGAAAGCGCGGTGATCGCCCGCCAGCGGTTGGAGAAGCTTTCCAAGGCCTTGGAGACCCTCGCGCCGCTGACCCAGCGCGTCTTCCGGCTGCACAAGTTCGAGGGCCTGACCCATGCCGAGACCGCCGCGCGGATGAGCATCTCGCGCAGCGCCGTCGAAAAGCATGTCAGCCTGGCCCTGAGCCATCTGGTCAAGCGGGTGGGCCGATGACGACTGTTACCTATTGGCATCACCTTACCGGGATGTGGAGAGGCGGTTGGGGTGGCGTGACGTCAATTAGACGGCGCCCGTTTCAGACTTGGCGCGAAGGAAGCGCGAACCGCCTATGACGAAGTCCGTCGACCAAGACCCGATCCAGCAGGCGGCCGCCGACTGGTTCGCCAGGCTGCAGGGCGATCCTGCCCTGGAGGACTGGACGGCGTTCCAGGCCTGGCTGGAAGCTGACCCCGAGCACGCAGCCGCCTATGAAGCGGTCGAGGCGGTGTGGCTCGATCTCGACGACCTGCCGGCCAATGACACCGCGCCCGATCCGGCCGTCGCCGCACCGATGGCGGCCAATGTCACGCCCCTGCGCCGGCCCGCCGGGGCGCCTCGGCGGGGGCTCCTGATCGGACTTGGCGTCGCGGCCGCGGCGGCCATCGTGGGTCTGGTCGCTGTTCCACGTTTCACCCAGCCAGCCTTCACCAACTATTCGACCAGTCGCGGCGAGACGCGCGAGGTCGCCCTCGCCGACGGTTCACGGCTGACCCTGGGGGCGGCCACGACCCTGCGCGTCAGCCTCGGGGCGCGACAGCGCGACGTGACCCTGGTCGATGGCGAGGCCAGCTTCGATGTCGCCCACCTGGAGAAGCGGCCCTTCGTGGTGGCGGTGGGGGAGCGGCAGGTGCGGGTGCTGGGTACGGAGTTCAACATTCTCAACCACGCTGGAAGCCTCGCCGTCTCGGTGCGTCGTGGCCTGGTCTTGGTCTCGGGCGGCCCCGAAGGCGCGGTGCGCCTGGCTCGCGGCCAGCAACTCGCCAAGGGACCAGGCGCGACCGCCAAGGTCGCCACGGTCCAGCCCGACGCCGCCTTCGCCTGGAAGTCCGGCAAGCTCGTCTATAACCACGCGCCGCTGACGAAGGTTGTCGCCGACCTCAACCGCTATGTCGCGACACCGATCCGCGTTGATCCCAACGCCGCCTCGGTGACAGTGTCAGGCGTGCTGCTGGTCGACGAGGAGGCCGCCATGATCCGGCGCCTGGAACTGTTTGCCCCGATCGTCGCTGAGACGACGTCCACGGGGGTCATCCTCAAGGCCAAGCCGGCGCGCCGCTGACCGTGGGGCGCAGGACCTATCGCGGCGGCCGCCTGTGGGCCGCGGCCCTAAGCGCGGGCCTGGCGGGCCTTGCCGGCTCGTCCGAGGCCGCGCCGCGCCTGCTGGCCGGCCGCCTGTCTCCGGTCGTGCGGCTGCAGATCGCCGCCAAGCCGCTGCACGCTGCCCTGATCGATTTCGCCCTGCAGGCCGAGCTTTCTTTGGGCGGCGACCTCGACGCCTGTCGCGGCCAGGCCCCGGCGCTTTCCGGACGCCTGTCAGTCGGGGCGGCGCTCGACCGCCTGCTGGCCGGCAGCGGCTGCAGCTATAGCCAGCCTGATCCGCGCACGATCATCATCCACCGCCTCGCCGCTACGCCGCGGCCGGCCAAACCTGCGCCGGCAGCCACGCCGCTAGGCCTGGGCGAGGTGGTGATCACGGCCCAGCGCTATCCCAACCTGCCCGGCCGCACGCCGTACGCCATCTCGGTGGTGTCAGGCGGCGCGCTGGAACGCGAGGCAGTCACCAGCCTCTACGACCTGACCAGCCAGGTCGCGGGGATGACCGTGACCAACCTGGGACCCGGACGCGACAAGGTGCTGCTGCGCGGCCTATCGGACGGCGCCTTCACCGGCCAGACCCAGTCGATGGTGGCGCTCTATCTGGACGATGTGCCGATCACCTACAGCGCGCCGGACCCGGACCTGCGGCTGGCCGATGTCGAGCGGGTGGAGATCATGCGTGGGCCACAGGGGACGCTCTATGGCGGCGGCTCGCTGGGGGGCGTGATGCGGATCGCCACCCGAAAGCCCGATCTCGACCGCTACCAGGCCAGCGTTCTGGCTGGCCTTGGCTGGACTCAGGGCGGTGGCCGCGGTGACGAGTTGGAGGCGATGGTCAACCTCCCGCTCCTTCACGGCCGCGTGGCGTTAAGAACCGTGGCCTATCGCGAGACGCAGGACGGCTACATCGACAATCGCGCCTTGGGTCTGCGCCGCATTAACGGTTTCGAGCGCGCGGGCGTCCGCGCCAGTCTGCGCGCGGCCCTGACGCCAGGCTGGACATTGACGCTGGGCCTCACCCAGCAATGGATCGACAACGATGACACCCAGTACGGCTTGCAGCGGTTGGGCCCCAAGCAGCGCGACACGTTCGTACGCGAGCCGCACGACAACGATTTCGACCACGTCTCCCTGACCCTGACGGGCGAAGGCGGCTGGGGACGTCTGACCGGCTCGGTGTCGCAATTGGCGCATGACTTCGCCAGCCGCTACGACGCCACCTCGGTCTCGTCGATCTACGGCCTGGGCGATGCGGCCTCGGCGTTCGATGAGAATAAGGGCATCGATCTGACCGTGGCCGAAGTCACCTACGCCACGCCGGGCGAGCACCGTCTGCACGGCCTGGTCGGGGCTTTCGCCTCGACGGGCTCGATCCGGCTGAACACCAGCCTGCACGCCCTGCCCGCCGGCTCGCCCGCCGCCTATGCCGAGCGGCGGCGCGACACTATCCGCGAGATCGCGCTCTACGGCGAGATGACGTTCGACGCCACGCCGCGCCTCTCTGCGACAGCCGGCCTGCGCTGGTTCGATTTCCGATTCGGTACCGACGCGACGATCACCCAGCCTGCGGGCCTGCGCCAGACGCGCCCGTCGGCGGAAGCCGCAGGCTTCTCGCCCAAGGTCCTGGTCAGCTACGACGCCAAGCCCGGCCTGCTGCTCTATGCCCAGGCCGCCGAGGGTTATCGGCCCGGCGGCTTCAACACCGCCGGCCGCATCGGCCAAGTCTTCGACGCGCCCGAAACCCCGCCGCGCCGCTACCAGGCCGATGAACTCTGGAACTACGAGCTGGGCGTCAAGCTGCGGGCGTTCGACGATCGTCTGCAGGGCCGCGCGGCGGTGTTCTTCGCCGATTGGGAGTCGGTGCAGAGCGACCAGTACCTGGCCGACGGCGCGGCCTATACCGCCAACATCGGCAACGGCGCCAACCGCGGGATCGAGGCCGAGGCGGCGTTTCGGGTCAACGAGCGACTGGACCTGCGCGCAGCGGCTCTGCTCAACGATCCGGAGGTCACCAAGCTCAACCCCGCCTTCAGCACGCGCAAGGACGCCAGCCTTCCTGGCGTGTCGCGGGCCTCGGCCAGTCTCGGCTTCGACTATCATCGCGAGCTGGCGATCGGCCCGACGCTGCGGCTCCAGGGCCAGGCGTCCTATGTCGGCGGGTCCTACCTGACCTTCGAAGCCGATCCCGCCCACGAGATGGGCGAGTATCTGGGCCTGCGGGGCGTGGCCAGCCTGACCACACCGGGCTGGACGCTGGCGGCGACGCTGGACAATCCCTTGAACAGTCATGCCAACAGCTTCTCGTTCGGCAACCCGTTCCTGATCACTCGCGACCAGATCGTCACCCCGCC
Organism: Caulobacter sp. GW822-FHT01G02; assembly: GCF_058802865.1. Lineage (NCBI taxonomy): Bacteria > Pseudomonadati > Pseudomonadota > Alphaproteobacteria > Caulobacterales > Caulobacteraceae > Caulobacter > Caulobacter sp. GW822-FHT01G02. The sequence continues at coordinate 38,877 of NZ_JBXAON010000011.1, read as the reverse complement.
GAGGCCCCGGACCCTGAACGTGCGCCTGACGGCCCGCTTCTAAGCGCTGGCTCACGCCTTACCCCGCCGATCACGCAGGAGCCGGACCTTGTAGACCACCTGGCCGTCGAGATCTCGAAACGCCAAGTCCAGCGCCTCGCCCTCCAGCCGGAAGGCCGCGAAGCCAGGTCGAGACAGGCAAAAGCGGGTTCCAGCCACCGCCTCGACCTTATCGCCGGCGTCCGCGCCTGAGCCCGTACAGATGTAGTCGACACGGCCACGGCGGATGTGTTGCAGGCTGTGGTCGTGGCCGTTGATGTAGGCCTGCACGCCGTGGGCCTCGAGCAACGGCGCGACAGTCTCCACCAGCTCGGGGCTGTCGCCATGGCCGCCCGAATAGACGGGGTGATGGCCCATGACGATCTTCCAGGGTGCGGTGGAGGCGGCGAGTGCGCGCTCGAGCCAGGCGATCTGTTCAGCGCCGTCGTGACGCTCGCGATGACCGCGGGCCATCTGCTGCAGCATCTCGTCGTAGTTGCCGCCATCGACCAGCGGGGCGGTGTCGATCACGAAGAGATCGACCAGGTCCGAGCCGAGCGTCTCGCCGCCGATCTTGAAATAGCGGCTGGGCATGCGCCAGCGCGCGCTCTGGGCCGAATAGTCGATCTGGGCCTGGGCCGCGCCCCGGTAGTCGTGATTGCCAAGCGCGGCGTACCATGGGGTCTGCAAGGCCGGGGCGTCATAGACCGCCTCGAAGGACTCTTGCCAATGACGGTCGTCCACCGAAGCGACGCCTGCAGGATAGAAGTTGTCGCCGGCCGCCAGCACGAAGCGACTGGCCAGATCCTGCGCCGCCGCGCCCATGGCCCGAGCGACCTGACGCTGGGAGCGCTTGCCACGACGACCCCAGTCTCCCAGCGCCACGAAGCTGATCGCCTGATCCTCGGCGGCGGCCGGCGCGGTCCACGCCGCGCTGGCGGCAAGGCCAGCCAGAAGCGCGCGACGGTCCAGGGACGATTGGGACACTAGAGGCCTCCGGGACGACCGGGCCCCGACGGCCCGTGCGTTCAAGGACGCCGCCATCGCCGCCGCCTCTCATCGATTTTGGCGGCGCGCTCAGGCTTCGGCGATCTGGTGGGGGGTGCGCCGGGCCGTGGCGTCATTGGCGACATCGACGCCTCGGCGTCCTCTTAGCAACGGGATCGCCCATGAGATCGTCTTGCTCGCCTATCCGCACCGAACGCCCCCTCCCACGACAGGTCATTCGCGGCTGCCGCTGGGCTGGCCTGCTTCTAAGCTGTGCGATCGCGACAAGCGCCGCGGCTCAGACCATCGAACCCGACCCGCCCGCCGTCGAGACGGCCACGGTCGAGACGCCGCCCAAAGACCCGTTGCAGCGCCTGAACCGCGCAAGCTTCGGTCTTGGCATGGCGCTGGACCACACCGTTGTCGGCCCTATCGCCCACGCCTATGTCGCCGTCACTCCGGCGTACGCACGCGCCAGGGTCGACGCCGTCATCACCAATCTCGGCGAACCGCGCACGGTCCTCAACGATCTGGCCCAGGGCCATGCCCGGCGGGCCGAGGCGGCCACGTCGCGCTTCCTGATCAATTCCTCGGCCGGCCTTCTTGGGCTGTTCGATGTCGCGGGCAAGATGGGCATCGCCCATCACCGTAGCGACTTTGGCCAGACGCTGGGCCGATATGGCGCCCGCCCTGGCCCCTACCTCTATGTCCCCTTGCTGGGGCCCCTGACCGTTCGCGACGCCGTCGGCCGGCTGGTCGACGCCGCAGCGGACCCAATCACCCAGATCGGCGGCGGCAGCGGGACGACGTTCGGCGCGGTTCGCAGCAACACCAGCCGGCTGAACACCCGGGTCAAACTCGACGCAGGCCTGCGCGCGCTGGATGATGCGACCGATCCCTATGCCAGCCTGCGGTCGGCCTACCTCCAGCGCCGGGACGCGATCGTCCGTGAAGCGACGGGGGAAGCCGAAGCCCTGCCCGATTTCTGATCTCACCCCTGGGGCCCGGTTCCGCAATGCTACCGAGGACGCAAGCGGCCCGTCGCCGGGTTTCCCCGACACCGGGCCGCAGGGCCTTCGCAACGATGGCGCAGCGCGAACCGACCTCGCGCCGCGTCGCCGTCAGAAGCGGGCGTTCAGGCTCACCTTCGCCGCCCGACCCGAAGCGGGCGAGATGTTGTTATTGCTATCGGCGTACTGGAAGTAGCGCTTGTCGAAGAGGTTCTCGACATTGAGCTGCAGGTCGTAGGTCTTGTTGATCCGGTAGTAGAGCGCGCCGTCGACGCGGGTGAAGCCGGCCAGCGAGACGGTGTTGTCGGTCGCCGCGAACCGCTTGCCCATGCTGGTCACGCCGATGGCGCCGCCGAAGGTCTTGTTCGGGTCATAGCGCAGCCACACTGCGCCCGACGACTTGGGCACGTGGTTGACGCGGTTGCCGGCCCGCACCGTCGCCGACTGGGAGTCCAGGAACTTGGCGTCGGTATAGGTGTAGGAGGCCACGATGCTAAGCTGGCGGGTGATCTCGCCCTGGGCGCTCAGCTCCACGCCCTTGGACCGCTGGCGGCCGATCGGGATGGTCGGCGAAGCGGCGTTGTTCGGGTCGCTCAGCGCCAGCACGTTGTCGCGGTCCAGCTGGAAGATCGCGGCGGCCAGGTTGAAGGTCGGCAGGACGTCCCACTTCGCGCCCAGCTCGTAGTTCTCGTACCTTTCCGGATCAAGGCTCTGGTTGGAGAGGTTGAGGGCCGAGAGCTGGTCGCCGCCGCGCGGCAGGTAGCTCTTCGAGTACGAAGCGTAGATCGAGGTGTTGACCGCCGGCTTGAAGATAGCCCCCACCCGCGGCGACCACAGATTGTCGGTGGCGCTGAAGTTGCGCTGCGTGCCGGCGGCCAGGAACGGGTTCCGGTTGGTGACGTCGGTCTGGTAGTGCTCGTAGCGCAGGCCAGCGACCACCTGGACGTTCGGCGACAGCTCGATCTGGTCCTGCACATAGCCGGCCGCCAGCTTGGCGATGCCGAAGTTGTGGCCGCTGGTGGCGGCTTCGCGCCACTGGATGTCCGGACGACTGATCCGCGAGGCGTTGACCGGAACGAAGATGGTCTGCACGCCGCTGGCGCTTGTCGCGGTCGGGAAGAAACCTTCGGTGCGCAGGTTGCTGGTGGTCTGGCGACCAAACTCAGCGCCGATCAGCAGGGTGTGCTCCACCCCGCCCGTAGAAACCTTGGCGTTGAAGTCGGTCTGGTTGATCAGGTTGCGGCGCTTGGCGCCGTTGTTGTAGGCGCTGATCGCCACGATCGAGCCCGGCGCATAGACACCGGCCGCCAGGCCCGCCGGATTGGTCTGGGCCGTGGTGTTCACCGCGCCGGGGAAGACGTTCTGGTAGAAGCGGTCATAGTAGGCGTAGCGCGTGCGGTTGCGGATCGACATGGTGTCGCTGAACCGGTGCTCGACGAAGACCGTGCCGGCGCTGGAGTCGATCCAGTTGGGGCTCTGGTCCCGATCGCCGAAGAACTGGCCGCGCGGCGTCTCCAGCGGCTTGCCCTGATAGGACGACACGCCGCGATCGCCGATGCGCTTATCGTGGAAGCGCTCGTAGCCGATCGACAGGGTGGTGTCGGGATCCAGCTTGAACGTCGCCGTCGGATTGAAGCCCCAGCGCTTGTTCCAGACGCCGTCCCGGAAGCTGCCGCTGTCCTGCCAGACGCCGGTCGCGCGCAGCGAGATCGTCTCGCTGACCGGCGCGCCCAGATCGACCTGGCCGCGGTAGTGGTCGTAGCGGCCGACCTCCAGGCGCGCGCCCAGGTGCTGCTGGCCATCGGCGACCTTGGTCACCCGGTTGATCAGGCCGCCGGTGACGCCGCGACCGAAGATCATGGCGTTGGGGCCCTTGAAGACCTCCAGGCGCTCGATGTTGTAGAGGTCGCGATAGCTTTGGGTGTCGTCGCGCACGCCATCGACGAAGAAGCTGGCGGTCGTCAGGTTGCCGCGGAAGCTCAGGGTGTCGCGGTTGTTCTCGCCCTGCGAGGAGAAGACGCCCGGCACGTAGCGGACGGCGTCGCCGATGCCGTTGGCGGCCTGGTCTTCGATCTGCTTGACCGAGACGACATTCACCGCCTGCGGCACGTCGATCAGCGCCGTCGGCGTCTTGGTGGCCGAGGTGATCGCATTGGTCTTGTAGGAGGCCTGGCCTGTGATCGTGACGCCGCTCACCTCGTTGATGGTCTGCGCCAGGACCGGCGTGGCCAGGAGCGCCGCGGCCGAGGCCAGCAGCAGGGCGCGCGAAGGCGCGCCGCGGAACGTGCGGTTGATCGACATCTAATTGAAATCCCGGACCTGAAGCTCGCCTAAGTGCGAACGATTTTCATTCGCGCCGTATAGCGCCGCCGTCCGGTCGGCTCAGCCCAAAATTACAAAGCTTGGGAATTTGTATAGCGATTGAAATGTACCCGTAATGTCCGCAACACATGGCCAGATCGCCCTATTTGAGCGGCCTTGGCCCCACCATGGCCTTAAGATGCAGCAGCGGGATCTTGGGCGCCTTGGCTCGCAGGAGGCCGGGTAGCTCGCCGGGTGGAATGAGTGGCGCCGAGACAAGCTCCCACATCACCCCGCGCGGTAGCAGGAATTCCTTTTCGCCGCCGCCCGCGCCTTCCAGGGTCTCCATGTTGTAGACCGGAAATCCTGCAGGCAGGTCCAACTGCATCAACGCACCCGTCTCGCGGATAAAGGTACCTGCCCTCGCGCGTACAGGGGAGGTCGACCAGAATTCCAATGATCGAAATTGATACCCTGGCTTGACCTCCTCCAGGAACGGGCGATGTCCGACGCCTCGCCAGACTGTAAGCTCTGCGCTCAGCTTGGGGCAGCGATCGAACACCGCGTCCAGCGCTTCAGCCACCGGCCTCAGGTCGGCGTCCAGCTCGTCGGTCCAAAACCCTTGGCGAAAGCGCCCTGTTCAGGTGAAAGCAGGGCGACTGGCCAGCGCCTGTCTCCGCTGCGGACTTGTAGCTTTTCAGAGCGCACAGCTCGGCCTCCGTGAGGTCCTGCAGCGCCAACGCGGTCAGATCGTTTTCGATAGCCGTTCTCCTTCAAATCTCACCCAGATCACGCGTGTCGCGGGCATTGCCTAGGACGCCGCCGCCGGCTAGGCGGCGAGCGTTCGGCGTCGCCGGGCATCCTCGCCCGGGCTAAGCGCCGCGACCATACTGTGCAGGAAGCGCTCGCCGCCCCGTTGCGCTCTCTGCCGTCAGCCGGGCGTACTCGGCGTCGAGCTTGGCGCGGACGATGTCCTTCCGATCGCCATCCTCGGTGATCACCAGGCCGATATCGGCCAGAACCAGGGCCTGAGCCTTGATTGCATCGCGCTTCTCCCAGTTCTCACCGAGCTGATGCCCGCTGCCGTGATGTTCGACCGCCAGGATCGGCATCCACTGCTCGTCACAGATCACAAAATCGGCGCGCCGATCATTATAGGTCCAGCGAAGTTCTTCCTCGCCTGGCGATGGCTCCAGATACTCGCCCATGCTGACTTGGGGCAGCAGCTTCAGCTTGCGCTCTTTGGTCCAGGTCAGAATGGCCCGAAACTTAGACTGCTCTGCGTAGTTGAGCACGGAGCTTGGTATCAGGGCGCCGGGTTCGGCCGCCTGCAGAAGCGCCAGGTGCTGATCCAAAGTCGATCGGGCGTGTTCGGGCTCCGCCTGGCCTCGGGTCCTGGCCATCTCGTCGAGTTCCACGCGGACCTTGGTGAAGAGCTGTTCGATCTCGACCGCTCGCGTCCGATCGGCCCGCAATTGAGCGTTGTCCTGTTCGAGTTCGACGATCCGACGCCGGGCAGCCTGCGCCTCGCGCCTGACGCTTTCGGCATCGGTCTCCAACATCTTCACCCTCGCTTCCGCCGTTTCGGCCCGCTGCCGTCCCGTGGCGATCGCCCGCTTGAGCGCGTCGACACGTTCGCCAATACGCACGCGCCCATGCTCCAGCGCCAGGAAGCGATCTTTTAGTCGCTGCGCCACGAGCATCATGCCGGCCACGACGATGACGCCCCAGGCCCCGATGCGCAGGACCCGGGTCCATCCGCCTTTGCCGGCCTTGGGTCCAACCGCGTCGATGGTCGTCATCACCGTCGCGCTGACCTTAGCATCGGCCTTGCCGGCGGAGAGGTGTTTACCGTCGCCGCCTGTTTTTCCAGCCACATGCGACGTGCGCCGATGGCCCGAAGGCTTCGCGTTCACGTCGGCGTGGACGGGAATCATGATGAGCAGGATGGCCAAGGCCGCGACGCTGAAGCGGAACATGAACGGAGACTAGAACCGAGCCCTTCAGCACAACCTAAAGGACATGGCTAAGATCACGCTTACCAGCTGCGGGCCGCACCAGAGGAGGCCTTCGCCGGCCGCCTAGGCGTTGGGCTGGAGAGTCTCCAGATCCATATAGACCTGGCCCGCGTCGCCACGCCGGGCCGGCGAGCCGAACCTCGCAGCTTCCGCCCGTCGCCACCGTCCCGCTGGTCCTGGCCCTGCATGAGCTGGGCACCAACGCCACCAAGTATGGAGCACTATCGACAAGCGCCGGGCGCGTGACCCTCTCCTGGCGGCTGGAGCAGGATCGTTGCTGCTTGGTCTGGCGCGAGGCGCTGGGCCCGAAGGTCCGGGCCCCTAGCCGCCAGGGCCTTGGAACCCGGCTCCTGCGCCGCCAGCCAGGACTAGAGACGATCACCACCAGCTTCGAGCCGGACGGTGTGGTGTGCCGCATTGAGGTTCGCGGATGTTCGGCGGATTAGGCCAGCGCTAATTCATCCTGTGCCGGCGCACATAGGCCGCCGCCCGACGCATGGACTCCGCCTCCCGCGTCATGCCCATTTGGTCCAGCGTCACGGCCGCCGCCTCGGCCCGCGCCACGACCTGGCCCAGCGAGGCGCCCGGAAACATCCCCACCAGATGCTCGGCGGCCTCCGCCCAATCGACCTCGTCCAGCGGCTTGGGGGTCTCGACCATGCCGGCAGCTAACGCCGGTGATCGGGCATCCACAAGACCGTGAGGCGGGCTCCAGGCCCGGCCAACGGAAATATACTTGGCGGCGCGCTACCAATACCCGCCTGCCCGCGCGTCTACAGCTCCACCGTCCGGAGCCTGCCTTGCCCAGTCCCGCCAAGCATTATGTCGATCAACATGTCGGCGCCCGTATCCGCCTGCGCCGCCAGATCCTAAAGGTCAGCCAGGGCGGCCTGGCCGCCGATCTGGGCCTGACGTTCCAGCAGATCCAGAAATACGAGACCGGGGCCAACCGCATCGCCGCCTCGACCCTGCACGCCGCGGCCAAGGTGCTGCGAACCACCCCCGAATGGTTCTTCGAGGGCCTGCCACCGACAGCGCCAGGCGGCGAGCCAGGACCGTCTCCAGCCGCGCGCGCCCTGATCCGCCTTGGCGCTTGCCCCGAGGGCCCGGCCATCGCGCAGGCGATGGCCGCCCTGCCCGGCCCGCTTAAACGGCGCATCCTGGCCCTGCTGGCCGTCCTGGCCGAGGACGCCGACTAGGTGCTTCGAGGGTTTCGTCCGCGCACGAAGGCCCGGTCGCTGGCCATGAACTGGTCGAGCATCGGCACGACCAGCCGCACGGGTTCGGCCGGCTTGCCGCCGGTCTGGGCCGCGTGGGCCTGGGCGTAGGCTAGGAGATTGCGGTGGGTGGCGGCCGGCACGTCGAGGGTCATCTTGACCGGCGTCTCGTCCTCCAGCGGACGCAGCTTCAGCTTACTCATCGAGGGGTCCTTTCGACATAGGGTTCGAGCACGAGGTCCTTGGTCAGCAGCACGCGCAGGGGCGCGCCGGGCCGGATCGTCAGGGTCGGGATGCGATCGAGGCTTCGGCCCACGACCTGGCGCCCGACATCGGTGACCGCGTCGGCGCCGCCGCGCCGGATCGCGCGAACCAGGTCCGACTCGTCGGACGAGGCTCCGCTTTCGGCCCCGATCGCCAGGAGCGTCGAAAGCCCGGCGGCGGCCAGGATGCGGCCGCCATGGCGGTCGACGCCGTCCTGCAGCCCCGCCATCCCCTGGGCGTTGGCGGCCGGCAACTTCTCCAGTACAATCGAGCGGCCCGAAGGCAGGATCAGGCGCGTCCACGCCACCCGCAGGCGGCTGTCGCCGGCCTTCACCTCGGCGGCGTATTCGCCGATCAGGCGCGCCCCGGCCGGGATCAGCAGAACGCCGCCGCCCAGGCTGTCGTGGACGTCCTGGGTGACCTGGGCGATGGCGACGCCCGGCGCGTCCGACCGCAATCCCGTCACGAGCGCGGCGGGGATCACCGCGCCGGCCTGCAGCACGTAGGGCGAGGCCGGAGCCTGTAGCCGCTCGCCGCTGGTCGTCCTGGCGTCGATCGCCGGCGCCGCGGCCCCGGAATCCGCGGCGGCTGGCGCCGCCGGTGGGCCGCGCCCATCGGGTCGCGCCGCCGCGAACAGACCGCTCTGGCGCGCCGCCTGCCTGGCCGCCACGCGCGTCTGGCGCTCGACATCCGCCACCGGACGCTGCGGCGCTGTGATGGGCGGCGGGTCGGCCGGCGCGGGCTCGCCTGAGGGCCAGTCGACGTCCTTACCTTCGCGCTGGGCGGCCAGCATCGGGCGCCCCAGGTCACCGGGCAGCGGCGGTCCCAGGGCTGGAACCCCGGCTGGGCCGACATATCCCCGAGGCAGAGCCGTGACCCGCTCGGACGGCGCGCTGGCGGGAGGCGGATCGGCCGCTGGCGGCGGCGGCCGCCGCCGTTCGGACAGCGACCAGCCCAGCGCCGCGAAAAGCCCCAGGGAAAGCGCCGCGCCGCTGACGACCAGCGCCCGCCGCGACAGCCGGGCCACCGGCGGCGCCGCGCCGCGCAGGCGCAGCGACTTGGCGATCTCTTCCTCGGCGGGGGTGCGATCCTGGCTCATCGGTCCGCCTCCGCCTTCGGCGCGAGCCTGACCAGACGGACGCGCTGAGCCCGACGCTTGTCGCCCAGGCGCAGCTCGGCGCGATCGAACAGCCGGTCCAGAACGAGCCGACGGCCCTCGACGTGATAGTTGAGCAGCTCGGCCGATCGGCCATCGAGGCCCGTGCGGTAGAGCGGCGGCAGATCGTCCAGAGCCACGCCGGGACCAAACTCCACATAGGCCCGGCGCCCGTCATCGAACACCGCCACCGGGCGCCAGGCCGGGTGGTCGCCCTCGATGCGATAGGCGCGGTTGACCCGAGTAAGGTCCAGGGCCGGCGCCGCGGGCGCCCGCGGGGCGGCGACCACGGCGATCGCCTCGCGCTGGTAGCGCCACGACACCTGGGCGTTCCAGGTCCTGGCCGTCGCCCGCAGTTCCAAGTGGTAGGTGCGTCGGTCGGTGTTGATGACCAGGTTGGTGGCCAGGCCTGGCTCGGTCGGCTTGACGAGCACATGGACCCGGCGAGCCGCGCCGGCGCCGCTGCTGGTGTCGCCGATCACCCAGCGTGCGGTGTCGCCGGCCGCGACCGCCCCCTGGGTGACGAGCGTCTCGCCCGGCTCGAGCACGATGTCGGTGATGCGCCCTGGGGTGGCCAGGAGCGGATAGACGCCGGTCTCCTCGTAGTCGAAGGCGATCATGCCGGCCGGGGCGGCCAGGCGCGGATCGCGGTCCTCGGCGCCGGCGGAAGAGACGCACAACAAGCCGGCGACGCCGGCACAGGCAGCCAACCGGATCATGCGCCGAAATCCTTGGACCAGGCGATGGCGCTGACGAAGACGCCCAGCGGGTTGGACCGCAGGCCTTCGGCGGTCGTGGGCGGCTTGATCCGCACCGTCAGGATGGCGGTCCAGCGCTCGGTCGCGACCAGCTGGCCGCCCTCGAAGCGCTGCTCGGTCCAGGCGACGCGGAAGCTCGACGGAGACGCGCGCACGACGCTGGTCACCGACACGACCGCCTGGGCCTTGCCGACCTGGCTGAACGGGTCGGCGCGGCGGGCGTGATCGGAGAGCGCCGCCGCGCCGTCCGCGTCGGTGAAGTCGTAGGCGCGCAGCCAGGCCTGACGCATCAGGACCGGGTCGGTGGAGATTGTGCGCACATCGGCGACGAAGCGGGCCAGGGTCCAGGCGACCGTGGCGTCGGTCGGTCGCGCGCCCTGGGCGGCGGGCGCGACGACACGCGGCTCGCCCAGGCGGTCGACCTCCACGACCCAGGGCGTCACGCCGCCGCGCAACGACAGGGCCACGAGCCCGCCGGTCAGGCCGCCGCTGAGGGCGAGCAGCCCCAGGGCCATCAGGCGCCAGTTGCGAGCCTGGACGCGGGCCGAGCCAATGCGCTCGTCCCAGGCCTGCCCGGCCCGTTGATAGGGGGTTTCGGGCGCCGGGGTCGCGCCGAAGCGCGCCGACCCCTTGAGCGGGCTCATCATCTATCCTCCGAAAGGCTGGGCGCCGCGCCGGCGCTGTGATCGTCGCCGCTGCCGACGGCGTGGACGGCCATGGCCGCGCCATGGGCCAGGGTCTGGCGGTGCTGCAGGTCGCGAGCCCAGGCGGGCGCGGCGGACGGCGCGCCCTCGCCGCTCTCGCCGCCGCCTTCGCCGGAGCCTCCGCCCGAGTTTCCGGCGGGACCGCTGCCGCCGCGCGCCGCCGCGCCGGCCGACGACGAGCTGGTCCCGCCACCGGAAGGGCCCGAGGGGGGCGGAGCGTCAGGGGTCGGGGCCGCGCCGCCGGCCGGCGGGGTACGCCCACCCGCACCGGCCGCCGCCGCGCCAGCGCCGGACGCGCCCACGCCGCTCGCCGCCATCTGCGCCGCGGCCGCGCCGGCCATGGCCATGCCCCCGACCACCAGGCCCGTGCCGACGGCCGCGCCGGCGCCCAGCTGGGGCGCGCCCGACACCAGGCCCGAAGCCACGCCCGGCCCGAAAATCGACAGGCCCAGCAAGGTGAGCGCCGCCAGGGCGATGGCCAGCACCTCTTCCAGGGTCGGCTGGCCGGCGCCGGCGGCGTTGAACTCGGCAAAGAGCGAGGACCCGATGCCGACGATCACCGCCAGCACCATGACCTTCACGCCGCTGGCGATGACGTTGCCCAGAACCTTCTCGGCCAGGAACGCGGTGCGTCCGAAGAGCCCGAAGGGGACGAGGACGAAGCCGGCCAGGGTCACCAGCTTGAACTCGATCAGCACCACGAAGATCTGGATGGCGATGATGAAGAAGGCGACGATGACCAGCAGGGCCGCCGCCAGCAGGATGACGATCTGGACGATGTTCTCGAAGAAGCCGGGAAATCCGCCGAGTTCGGCGGCCGCCTGCAGCAGCGGCTTGCAGGACGACACGCCCAGGGCCGCCAGGCGGCCGGGCCGCAAGAAATCCTCGGCCGATACCCCTGCCCCCGAAGCCTTCAGGCCAAGGCCCGAGAAGCTCTTGAGGACGATCAGCGACAGAGCGTGGAAGTTGCCGATCAGGAACGCAAAGAACCCGACATAGAGGGTCTTCTTGACCAGGCGGGCCAGGACATCCTCGCCAGACGCCCAGGCCCAGAAGAGCGCCGCCAGGGTGACGTCAATGGCCACCAGGGTCGTCGACAGGAAGGCGACCTCCCCGCCCAGCAGGCCAAAGCCGCTGTCGAGATAGCGGTTGAAGGTGTCGAAGAAGCGATCGATGACGCCGACGTCGTTCATGACGCCGCCCCGCCGAAGAATCGCGCCCGAGCTCCAGCCCAGGCCGCCTTGCAGCCGGAGTCGCGTCCGGCCGCCTCGCCCAGGCCCTGGCAGCGCGTCAGCTGCGGATCGACCGGCGCGCGCTTGGTCGGTCCGGTCCGTGTTGGCTGGGAGGCCCCGCCCGCCAAGACAGCGGCCCCCAGCAGGATGATCAGTGCGGTCCCCCAGATGAGGGACCGGGTCACGGCGTTCCAGCGCTCCCGATGAAGCGTGAGAACCGGGCCTTGGCGTCGGCGCGCGCGGCGGCCCGGTCGGCGGCCTCCAGGGCCTGGGCCCGTCCTTGGGCGGCGCTCAGCGCCAGAAGGTCAGCCAGTTGCTGGGCCTGGAGCGCCAGGAGCTGGTTGCCGGCCTGGGCGGCCTGCAGGCCGCCGACCGCACCTTGGCTCTGGCCGATCAGGTTGGTCAGCTGGTCGCGGCTCGCCCCTAGGCCGCCGACCACGCCGGCCTGAACCTTCAGGGCGTCCTCGAAGCCGGCGACCGCCGCGCCCCAGCGCGTCTCGGCCCGCTGGGTCAGGGCCGCGTCCGAGGCCGACAGCTCAACCGCCCCGTACTGGGTGCGGAAGGCCTCGCGGATCTGGGCTACGTCGTAGGCTAGCCCCTGGGCCTGGCCCAGCAGCTCGCGGGTGCGATCGACCTGAGCCTGCAGGGCCGCTAGCGAGGAATAGGGCAAGCTCGCCAGGCTGCGGGCCTGACCGATCAGCATCTGGGCCTCGTTCTGCAGCGAGGTGATCTGGTTGTTGATCGTCTGCAGAGCCCGGGCCGCCTGGAGGACGTTCTGGGCGTAGTTGGTCGGGTCGAAGACCGTGAACTGGGCGCGGGCCGGGGCTGGGGCGACCAGGGCGGCCAGGCCCATCGCGGCGAGCAGCCATGTGGAGGCGGCCGACGCCAGGCGGCGACGGGTAAGGGTCATGTCGATGTCTCCGGAGGGTTGGCCGGCGCGGCGGCGCCGCGCGGCAGGAGGTCGGCGGCCCAAGGCAGGCCACGCGCGCGCAGCCAGGCGGCGGCGAAGCCGTCCCGGCCATGGACGGCCAGGATCTGGCTGATCGCCCGCTGATCGCTCTTGGAGGAGGCCGCGCAGAAGGCCAGCGCCACCGGCCCCAAGCCAAGGTCGAACAGCCGGTCGCCGACCCTTGATTGCAGGTAGTAGTCGCGGGCCGGCGTGGCGCGGGCGAGGATCTCGATCTGCCGCGCATTGAGACCAAACCGCGCGTAGGCCGCCGTGCCCTGCGGCTCCAGGGCGCGCGGGTTGGGCAGGAAGATGCGGGTCGGGCAGCTTTCGATGATCGAGGCGGCGATCGCGCTCTGGGTCACGTCGGCCAGGGACTGGGTGGCGAAGACGACCGACGCATTCTTCTTGCGCAGGGTCTTGAGCCAGGCGCGCAGCTGGGCTCCGAACGCGGCGTCATCGAGCGCCAGCCAGCCCTCGTCGATGAGAATGAGGGTCGGCCGACCGTCCAGGCGGCGCTCGATCCGATGGAAGAGATAGGCCAGCACCGCCGGCGCGGCCGCGCCGCGCGCTAGGCCCTCGGTCTCGAAGACCTGGATGTCGGCCTCGCCGAGCGCTTCGCCAGCCCCATCCAGCAGGCGCCCGTGCGCCCCGCCCAGCACGAACGGCGCCAGCGCCGCCTTCAGCGGCGGACTGGCCAGCAGTGCGACCAAGCCCGTCAGGGTGCGCTCGGCCAAGGGCGCGCCGGCCAGACTGCCCAGCGCCGCCCACAGGTGCTCGCGCACGGCCGGGGTGATGGCGAGGCCCTCGCGGGCGAGGATGGCCGCCAGCCAATCGGCCGCCCAGGCGCGCTCCTCGGGCGCGTCGATCAGGGCCAGCGGCTGGAGGATCGGCGCGGCTCGGCTCTCGCCCGACAGATCCTGGAAGTCGCCACCCATGGCGAGCGCGGCCGCGCGGCTGGAGGCGCCGAAGTCGAAGGCGAACACCTGCGCGTCACGATAGCGCCGGAACGACAGGGCCAGCATGGCCAGCAGGACGCTCTTGCCCGCGCCGGTCGGCCCAACGACCAGGGTGTGGCCGACATCGTCGACATGCAGCGATAGCCGGAACGGCGTCGAGCCGGCGGTGCGCGCGATCAGCAGCGGCGGGCCGCCCAGGTGGCGGTTGCGCTCGGGTCCGGCCCACACGGCCGACATGGGCGCCAGGTGGGCCAGGTTCAGGGTCGACAGCGGCGGCTGGCGGACATTGGCGTAGGCATGGCCTGGGACCGTGCCCAGCCAGGCCTCGACGGCGTTAACGTCCTCGCGAATGACGGTGAGGTCGCGCCCCTGGATCACCTTCTCGGCCAGGGCCAGCTTGGCGTCGGCGCGGGCCGGATCCTCGTCCCAGACTACGAGACTGGCCGTGACATAAGCGTAGGCCACCGCGTCGCCGCCAAGGTCCTGCAGCGCCAGGTCGGCCTCGCCGGCCTTGTTGGCCGCATCGCTGTCGACCAGAGCCGAGGGCTCCTGGGTCAGGGCCTCGCGCAGCAGCACCAGCACCGACTTGCGCTTGGCGAACCACTGGCGGCGGATCTTGCCCAGGAGCGCCTGGGCGGCGGCCTTGTCCAGGCAGAGCGCACGGGTGGACCAGCGATAGGCGAAGGCCAGGCGGTTGAGATCGTCGAGCAGGCCCGGCGTGGTCGACGGCGGAAAGCCGACCAGGGTGAGGACACGCAGGTGCGCGCGGCCCAGGCAAGGCTCGAGCCCGCCGGTCAGGGGCTCGGTCGCGAGAAGGCTGTCGAGATGGATGGGGGTTTCAGGGACGGCCACGCCCTGGCGTCCGGTCGACACCGCCCCATGCAGGAAACTCAAGGTCGCTGGATCATCGAGCCAGGCGAGTTGCGGCATAAGGCCGTCGAGCAGCGCCAGCAGCCGGCCGGACCGATCGACGAAGGCGGCCAGCTCGGCGCGCCAGTCGACCTCACGCCCGGCCCTTCCCTCGACGAACAGACGCTCGATGCGGCCTCGCTGTTCGGCGGGCGGCAGGTAGCTCAGGGTCAGGAAATAGCGGCTCTCGAAGTGCTCGCCGCTGTCCTGGAAGTCGGCCCGACGCTCGGCGTCGACCAGGGCCGACACCGGGTCGGGAAAGCGGCTGTCGGGATAGGCCGCCGACGGGTCGCGCCGCGCTTCCACGAAGATCGCCCAGCCCGAACCCAGACGGCGCAGGGCGCCGTTGAGCCTCGCGGCGACGGCCGCCACCTCCGCGTCGGTGGCGCTGTCGAGGTCGGGGCCGCGGAACTCGGCGGTGCGCTGGAAGCCGCCGTCCTTGTTGAGCACGACACCGGAGGCGACCAGGGCCGCCCACGGCAGGAAGTCGGCCAGGAAGGCGGGACGGCGCCGGTATTCGCGAAGGTCAAGCACAGCTCAGGCCTCCAGGCGCACGGGCAGGCGCACGTGGCGGCGGCCCACGTCGAAGATCTGCGGGTCTCGCCGCGCGATCCAGACGGCCAGGCCATGGCCGATCAGCCAGACCGCCAGGCCGACGATCCAGAGCCGCAGGCCCACGCCCAGGGCCGCGGCCAGGGTGCCATTGACCAGGGCGATCGCGCGCGGGGCGCCGGCCAGCTGCATCGGTTCGGTCAGGGCCCGATGGACGGGCGCGGCGAACCCCAACGCGCGATCGCCGGCCATCAGACCAGCGCTCCGCCGCCGAACGAGAAGAACGACAGGAAGAAAGAGCTGGCGGCGAAGGCGATCGACAGGCCAAAGACGATCTGGATCAGCTTGCGCGATCCGCCCGAGGTCTCGCCGAACGCCAGGGTCAGGCCCGTGACGATGATGATAATCACCGCGATGATCTTGGCGACCGGCCCTTCGACCGACTCCAGGATCTGCTGCAGGGGTTCTTCCCAGGGCATGCCCGAGCCGGCCGCCTGGGCCTGGGCGCTGATCAGCGCCAGGCCCAGGGTCAGGCCGCCCAGGAGCCAGGGCTTGAGCTTGGGAAGCCGGTCGCGAAGGCGCGCACGGAGGGGCTGGCCGGGCGCATACGCGCGCGGCAGGGCAAGGCTCGTGGACACGAGGCCATCTCCTTCAACAATGTCGGGGTTTGGGGGCTTAGGGTCTCAGACGGGGCTGAGCTGGTAGGCGCCGTCGGGCGCCTGGCCCTCCAGGCGGACAAGTTCGGTCAGGCGTCGCTGTCGCCCACGTCCGGCGAGCACGGCGATGACATCGATGGTCTCAGCGATCAGGCCGCGCGGCACGGTGACCACCGCCTCCTGGATCAGCTGTTCCAGGCGCAGCAGCGCCCCCAGGGCCGAGCCAGCATGCAAGGTGCCCACGCCGCCGGGATGGCCCGTGCCCCAGGCCTTGATCAGGTCGAGCGCCTCAGGCCCGCGCACCTCGCCGATGATGATGCGGTCGGGCCGAAGTCGAAGGGCCGAGCGGACCAGGTCGGTGAGGCTGACCACCCCCTCGCGCGTGCGCAGGGCGACCTGGTTGATCGCCGAGCATCGCAGCTCGCGCAGGTCTTCCAGCAGGATAACCCGGTCGCCGCCCATGGCGATCTCGGCCAGCAGGGCGTTGACCAGGGTGGTCTTGCCGCTGGAGGTCGGCCCGGCCACCAAGATGTTGGCGCGCTCGCGCACGGCCTGGGCCAGGATCTCGCCCTGGCGGTCGGACATCACCCCCGACAGGACGTAGTCGTCGAGCCGAAAGACCAGGCTCGCGGGCTTGCGGATGGAGAAGGTCGGGGCGACCGCCAGCGGCGGCATAAGGCCCTCGAAGCGCTCACCGGTACCGGGGAGCTCGGCAGACAGCCGCGGCTGTCCGGCATGGATCTCGGCGGCGACGTGATGGGCCACCAGTCGCAGGATCCGCTCGGCGTCCTCGGCCGAAACCGACAGGCCAGCATCAACCAGTCCCGCATCGAACCGGTCGATCCACACCCGGCCATCGGGGTTGAGCATGACCTCGGCGACGCCCGGGTCTTCCAGGCGCGCCAACAGCAGCGGGCCCAGCGCCGTGCGCAGCATCTGGCGGCTGCGCTCGCGTCCAAGTTCGGCTTCGGAAAGGTCCACGGCTGATCCCCGGTTTCCACGGGGATGAGTAAGAAGACCTGAAATCGGCCGATCTCAACAGCCAAATCGGCGCGTCGTACCCTGGCGTACAAAGACAGGGAAACGGCGGCGTCTCTGGAAAAGCGGGTCGTCCCCTAGATCGAAATCACGGACGCCTGCGCGCCGACTGTCCCTGCCCTGCCCCGCGCCGCGCCAGTGCGCGTGGCCACCGACCAGGCCGCCGCCAGCAGTTCGGCCGCCACGTCGGCCTCCAGCGCCGCCAGCCGCAGCAGGATGATCCCGGCGTTGCGCCGCCGACCAGGTTCGGGCGCGGCCGCGTCAGTGAGGGAAAGCGCCCAGGCCTGGCGCGACGGCGAGACCTTCACCACCGCCCAACCGGCCGCTGGCCAGCCCAAGGTCGCGAAAGCCTTGCCGCCGACCCGAAACTGGGTGGTCTCGAAGATCGCCTTGGCTTGAACGCCCGGCCCCAGGCCCATCGCCAACGTTGTGAAGTCTTCAGCGTCCATCGAAACCTCATGCGAGACGCGCGACCTCATTCCGAGTCGCCGCTCAAGGCAAAGTCGGATGGAGCGACGCCACATTCGGTCGTGCGCCATAAGCGGTCCTTTGCCTACCTCCAGGAACCAGACGTTCAACCTGAACGCAGGGCGGTCTTCGACGACTTAAGGGTGCTGGTGGTCCGCGTCCTAAGGCGGGTGCTCCGACTTAACCGCCGCCTGGAAATGCCCACCCTCTCTTCGCGATGACGACGGAGCTCAGGGGCGTCGAACAAAATCCCCTATGAGCTCCAGTTCCGAAATGAAGACGCTAAGAGCTGATTGTCGCTGCCAAAGACGGTACAGCCTGAGCCAGTGTCGATGACGAGCTGGGCCCCGCCTCCGGCAGCGGTGCGCGCGTTCATGACGGCGCGAGATGGGACACTCAGGAATGATTTATCCCCGTTGCGCAGCTAGAAACGCCTCGTGCGAAACCGCCAGAGCCTGAGCGCGCATGATCGCCTCCCGCATCCGGCCGAGAGCGCTGTCCAGCTCAGGCTTGGTAAAGTAGTCCGCCATCGGATCATGAGCACGCGGGGTGATCCCGAAGCCGGCGTACATCGAAAGCCAGCTGGGATCATGGAACGACTCCCACTCGTAGCGGACCATGGTCCCGCGGCTGGCGAACATCCGCATCTTGTGGGCCAGGGGCTCGGGCAAGCTCAGTTGACGCACATGGTCCCACATCGCCTCCCCCTCTCGGCGATTGGCGAAATAGTGCAACAGCAGGAAGTCCCGGATCCGCTCGTATTCCAGGGTGGTGATGCGGTTGTATTCGTCGGCCAGCGCCGGGTCGAAATCCGTGGTCGGGAACAGCGCTCCCAACCGTTCCACCCCGCTCTGGATGAGCACGATGCTGGTCGACTCCAACGGCTCCATGAAGCCGGCGGCCAGACCCAAGGCGATGCAGTTCTTTTCCCAGAAACGATGGCGATGGCCGGTCTGGAACCGCAGCAGGTTGGGCTCGGCCAAGGCCGGCCCCTCCAGGCGCGAGATCAGGGTGGCCGTGGCCTCGTCGTCGGAGATGTGGCGGCTGGAATAAACGTAGCCGTTGCCGACCCGATGTTGCAGCGGGATGCGCCATTGCCAGCCCGCTTTCAGCGCGGTGCTGCGGGTGTAGGGCGTCAGAGGGCCGTCGCGCTCGCAGGGCATGGCCACCGCGCGGTCGCAGGGCAGCAGATGCGTCCAGTCCTCATACTCCACGCCCAGGGCTTGGCCGAGCAGCAGGCTGCGAAAGCCCGAGCAGTCGATGAACAGGTCCGCTTCGAGCACGCGGCCGTCTTTGAGGGTCGCGCCAGTCAGGAAGCCCGTCTCGGGGTGCTTAGACACCTCGACCACCGTGCCGTCGATATGGGTGACGCCGAGCTCGGATGTCGCCTTGCGCCTCAGGAACTGCGCATAAAGACCCGCGTCGAAATGGACCGCCCAGTTGAACACGCCCAGATCGTTGGGCGGCGAGACCGGCGGCTCCATCATCTGGTTGGCCATGGCCAGCTGGGTGCACAGGCTGTAGGCGGCCAGCGGCGTCGCATCGCCCTCTGCGCGGCGCTTGAGCCAGAACTGGTGGAACGGCACGCCGCGAGAGGGCATGCCGTAGAGACCGAACGGATGGAAGAAACTGTCCCCTTCCCGCCCCCAGTCCCGAAATTCGATGCCCAGCTTCACGGTGCCCTGGGTGGCGGCCATGACTTCGGCTTCGGTGACGCCGATGTCGCGGAAATAGTCGCGGATGGCCGGCACTGTGGCCTCGCCGACCCCGACGGTGCGGATGTCGGGCGACTCCACCACGGTGATCTGGATGTTCTGTCGGGCCAGCCGACCGGCCAGCCAGGTCGCGGCCATCCAGCCGGCCGTGCCGCCGCCGACGATCAGGATCGAACGAATGGGGTTGGTCTGCGCCATCGATCCCACCTCAAAAAAATGCGGCCTGCCCGCAGGATGGGACAGGCCGCAGGGGGAGGGCTAGATCAATATTTGAAGCGAACGCCGGCCACGTACCGGGCTTCGAACACGTTGTTGTAGGCGTGCTCGTCCTTCCAGGTGAGGTAGTACTTTTCGTACTCGCTGGTGAGGTTGGTGCCCTGGACGTAGACGGTCAGGTTCGGCTTGACGTCGTAGCTAACCGAAGCGTCGACATACTGGGTTGGCGCCTGGTACATCTCCAGTCCCGAGATGCCGCCAAAGTCCTGGGAGACCGCACGCTTGGAGCGGTAGTTCCAGGCGATCCGGGCTTGCAGCTTGGAGTCCTGGTAGTAGGCGGCGATGTTGGCCTGGTACTTGGAGTTATCCTGGAACGGGATCGCAGCGCCGGCCAGGTCGGTCTTGCCCGACTTCGACGGCGAGTAGGTGAAGTTGGTGTCGACGCCGAAGTTCGACAGCACCGACGGCATGAATTCCAGATCGCTGAACGCCAGCTTGGCGCCGCCTTCCAGACCCTTGAGCGTTCCGCCTTCGCCCTGCACCTGCGTGCTGATCGAGACGCTGCGGTTACGCACCACCCCGTCGTTGTCGGGCAGGTCGGTGCGAGTGATCGCGCCGTTCTGGATGAAGCTGTCGACCTTGATGTAGAAGGCGCCGAGGCTCAGCAGGCTGCCGCGGCCCAGATAGTATTCCAGCGAGCCTTCGAAGTTCTTGGAACGCCAGGGATCAAGCGCCGGGTTGCCGTTCTGGCTGCCGCCCGTCACCCGGAACACCGGCGAGCCGGGGTTGGAGGTGTCGATGGCGTAGGTCGGATTCAGGCCGCCACCCCACTGGTTCAGATCCAGCAGCGTCATGGTCTTGGAGGCCGCGACGCGGAACTTCAGGTTCTCGGCCAGATCGAAGGCCACGTTGATCGCCGGCAGAACGTCGGTGAAGTCGCGCTTGGTCTCGATGCTGCCGGCCAGCAGATTGGCCACGCCGTAGGGACGCGGGCTGCCGGTCACGTACTGGGTGATGTCGAGCTTGGTCTGGATGACCTTGATCCCGGCGTTGCCGTTGAAGGTCAGGCCGAAGAGCTCGCCCTTCAGGTCGCCCTGGACGTAGCCCGAGGTCTGCTTGACGCCGACATTGAACGAGGCGCCGGGGTTCATGATCTCGACATTGCCCGGATAGTAGCCGTTCTGGAACGCCAGGGCGTTGTCCATGGCGGCGGGATCCAGGACGTACATCGACGGCACGCCGGCCACGCCCGGATTGAACAGCTTGACCTGGCCTTTCAGGGACGGATCGTTGGCCTTGCGCGTCACGCCGGCGGTATATGCGCCCGCCGCGTTGCCCGCGCTGCAGCTGGCGTCGTTGAGCGGCACGTCGAAGGCCTTCCACTTGACCAGGCAACCCGTGCCATTCGAAGCGGCGCTGCCGTAGAGCGGCGCGGCGCGATCGAACTCGAAATCGTCGACCGAACGCTCGCTGTAACGCACGCCGCCCGAGATCTTGAAGCTGTCGCTGAACTCGTACTTGCCGTCGGCGCGGAAGACCTTCAGGTCGCCGTTGCGGCGGTAGTTCCCCTCCGACGACATGGTCTTCAGGGCGTAGGCGTTGATGTCGTTCAGCTCGGTGAGAAGTTGGCCAGGCAGGGTAAAGACAGGCTTGTCGCCCGTGAAGTCGACCTTGGCGGGCAAGGACGCCGCGCCGGCCAGGGTATTGACTGTGTAGCCACCGGTGTTGAACGGGCGATCGCCACCCAGCGAGGCGGGATAGTGACCGATACCGCCGGGCTGCCACTGCGCCCCGTTCGACAGGCTGAACTGCAGATAGCTCTGATCGTAGTACTGGTGCGCCTTGCCGTAGATGCCGCGCACCGACCCGGTGAACTTGCCGCCGTTGTCGTACTTCAGTTCCAGATTGTAGTTCTGGGACTGGGACTGGTAGCGGTCGTTCTGGGCGTAGGAGTCGAAGTTGCCCAGGTCATAGTTGTAAACCTGGGTGGTGTTGACGTGGTAGCCGCCCACGACCGCGCCGGTGTCGCGCGACTTGCCCGGCGTGAACTCGGCGGCCTGCCAGTTGACGTCCTGCATCTGGAAGCCGGCGGTGCGGTCGTGCTCGTCCTGCTTGGTGAAGAAGGCGTCGCCGCTCAGCTCCAGCGCGTCGTTGAGCTTCCATTGCGCGGACGCATTGACGCCCAGGCGCTTGCGCTCGTTGATCTTGTTCCAGCCGGTGAACCCCTGCGGCACGATGAACGCATCATTGGCGTCGCCGTCGCCATTCACATCGCGGCCGCCCGCCACAGCGGTCCCACGCGTGCGGCCGGCAGGCGAAAACCCGCCCGACGAGGTGACGTCGGCCGTGCCTTCGTTGTGCAGGGTGGCGCCATAGCCTTCCTGGATACCGTTGTGGCTGTTGGACAGGCGCACGTCCGAATAGGCGGCCGACAGCAAGGCGCCGAAGCGGTCGTTGCGGAAGGAGATCAGGCCGTTGACGTTGGGGTCGTTCTTCTTGGTCTTGTCGCCATAGGAGCCTTCGGCCGCGGCGGCGAAGGTCAGGCCTTCCTTCAGATCCAGGGGGCGGCGCGTACGCAGATTCACCGTGCCGGTGATGCCGGCGTTCAACTGATCGGCCGTGGTCGACTTGATGACGTCCGCGCCCGAGAACAGTTGCGAGGGGATGTCGTTGAAGTTGGGCTGCACAGTCGTGATCGACTGGGCGCCCAGATAGGTTTCGCCGTTCAGCAGGGTCGAGACCTGCGGCAGGCCGCGAATGTTGATCGTCGAGCCTTCGCCGGCGCTGCGCAGGATCTGCACCCCGGGGATGCGCTGCAGCGAGTCGGAAATGGTGTTGTCGGGCAGCTTGCCGATGTCCTCGGCCGAGATCGCGTCCACGACCGACGCGGCGTCGCGCTTGATGCTTACCGCGCGCTGTTGCGAAGCGCGAATACCGGTGACGACGACCTCTTCGACCGTCGAGTCGCTTTGGGCCTGGGCCGGCGCCGCAGCTTGAGCAAGAGCAAGACTCGGTCCGGCGATCGCCAGTCCAGAAACGGCCGCCATCAGCAGACTGCGCCGTGCGTGTTTGAATTGAGTCACTTCCCCTGTCCTCCCTGACCTCGTGCATTCGAGGCGTATTTGGCGAGAACCGGTTCAGAAGGGCGACGTCCCTTGCAGGACCCACCAAGCCTCCTCCCCGGCAGCGGCTTTTGCCGTCTTCGGAAAGCACCATTATCCGGCCCCTCGCTCGGGTCAACTTAAATGATTTGTTTTTTCTTATTTTGCGTCATCCTCCCATAAAGCTTCGTTATGCAGGGCGTCGCGCCCATTTCGTCGTGCGACCCAAACCCGCGCGAGACGGAAGAACAGAAGAAAGGGCGACGACACGCGTCGCCCGAATCGGGAGGCCAGGATGATGGAAAGTTCGCCCGCCATGCGGCGCATGAGCCCCGCGCTCGTCGGCGCGGTCGCCGCTGCGGCGCTGGCGGGACTGCTGTTCGGCTTCGACACCGCGGTCATCGCCGGGGTGACCGGCGACATCAGCCGCGTCTATGGCCTGACCCCCGCCACCTTGGGGATCACCGTCTCCAGCGCGCTGTGGGGAACGCTGCTGGGCGCCATGGCGTCGGGCAAGCCGGGCGATCGCTATGGAAGTCGCGATGGCCTGCGCGCCATGGCGATCCTCTATTTCATATCCAGCATCGGTTGCGCCCTGGCCTGGTCCTGGCCCGTCCTGCTGACGGCGCGCTTCATCGGCGGCGTGGCCATCGGCGGGTCGTCGGTGCTCGCGCCCGTCTACATGGCCGAGATCGCGCCGGCCCGCCGCCGCGGAGCGCTGGTGGGCCTGTTCCAGGTCAATATCGTGGTCGGCATCCTGGTGGCCTATCTGAGCAACTTCCTGCTGGATCAGCTGGCCCTGGGGCCGGACGCCTGGCGTTGGAAGCTGGCGATCACCGCCTTCCCCGCCGCTCTTCTGTGGCTGATGCTGGCGCGCGCGCCGCAAAGCCCGCGCTGGCTGCTCGCGCAGGGACGAGACGAGGAAGCCCAGGCCGCTCAGACGCGACTGGGCGGGGATCTGGAGCCTTCCGAGCCCCCCAGCCCGCCTGGCGCGCGGCTGAGCTGGCGGCTTCATCGCAAGCCCATTCTGCTGGCCATGACCTTGGCGCTATTCAACCAGCTGACCGGCATCAACGCCCTGCTCTACTATCTCAACGACATCTTCGCCGCGGCCGGCTTCGGACACGCCACCGCCGGGCTCCAGGCCGTGGCGATCGGCGCCACCAATCTGATCTTCACCCTGCTGGCGATGAGCGTCATCGACCGCTTCGGGCGCAAACGCCTGCTGCTGGTCGGTTCGGTCGGCATGGCCGTCTGCCTGGGCCTGGCGGCCTGGATCCTGGACGGTGGCCGCCATTCGGGTTGGCTGCTCTACGTCCTGGTGGGCTTCATCGCCGCCTTCGCGTTCAGCCAGGGCGCGGTGATCTGGGTCTATATCAGCGAGATCTTTCCCACGCCCGTGCGCGCCCGGGGACAGGCGCTGGGCAGCTCGACCCACTGGCTGGCCAACGCCCTGATCGCCGGCGCCTTCCCCACCATCGCCGCCTGGAAGCCCGGCGCGCCGTTCGTCGTCTTCGCGGCGATGATGGCGCTGCAGTTGGTCGTTGTCGCCCTCTTCTACCCCGAGACCATGGGGGCGAGACTGGAGACCATCGCCAAGGCGCTCCACGCCGATAACGACCGATTGGCCTGACCGGTTTTGCTTCGGTCGTCACAGATGCTATCGGGCAGTCTTGAGAATAGGTTGGAGCAGTGCGCCACGTGGCAAGTCAGGATCCCGCCAAGACCGCGCACCGCGGCGCAAGCCTGTCGGGCACCAACCTGGAGCGGGCCGGCGACTACAACCAGCGCGTAGCGCTGCAGTCGATCCGGATCGGCGCGGCCAAGACCAAGCAGGAAGTCGCCGCGCTCACGGGCCTGACCGTGCCGGCGATCACCAACATCACCAACCGTCTGGTGGAAGACGGCCTGATCTTGGAAGCCGGCAAGCTGCATGGCGGCCGCGGCCAGCCGGCGATGACCTTCGCCATCAATCCCGACGGCTGCTTCTCGATCGGCCTCAACATCGACCGCGATCACATCACCATCGTGCTGCTCGACTTCGCCGGCCAGGTTCGGGCCCGGGTGAGCCAGGAGATCGCCTTCGCCAGTCCCGAGGATGTGGTGTTGTTCTTCGAGGCCTCCTGGAAGACGCTTCTGAAGACCAAGGGCGTGCGGGCCGATCGCATTGTCGGGGTCGGTGTGGCGATTCCCGACGACATCGCCAAGGTCGATCTGCCCCACCGCCCCGCCGCCTACGAAGCCTGGAACCGGGCAGACTTGCGCAAGCTGCTGTCGCGACGCCACGACCTGCCCGTGATCCTCGAGAACGACGCCGCGGCCGCCGCTTTCGGCGAGCTGCATTTCGGTCATGGCATGCAGAAGCCCAGCTTCTTCTACATGCTGATCAGTTCGGGCCTGGGCGGCGGGCTGGTGGTCGAAGGCGAGTATTTCCGCGGGGCCCAGGGGCGCAGCGGCGAACTGGGCTTCTTGCCGGTCAAGTCCGAACGCACGCCCGCGGCCACCTTGCAGGACGCGGTCTCGCTATCGGCCCTCAACGAGTTTCTCGGCGAGACCTACGCGGTCGGCGACCCTGGACAGCTGGCGGACCTGCCGCTCGAGGCTCAAGAGCGCATCGACGCCTGGATCGATCTGGCGGCCGATCTGCTGTGCGATCCGCTGATCTCGATCAGCTGCCTGATCAATCCGCAGGCCGTCTACATCGGCGGGCGTCTGCCCGAGGTCCTGATCGACAAGCTGGCCAAGGCCGTGACCCAGAAGCTGAGCGAACGTCGCTCGATCCTGACCATGGCGCCCGTCTACCGCGCCGCCCTGGCGGCCGATGCGCCCGCCATGGGCGCGGCGATCCTGCCGATCATCGACCGCTTCCTGCCGTCGCGCTCGGCGCTGCGCAACACCGATCAGGTCTAGGCGCGCACCCCGCGCAGCGCCTTCAGCGCCACCGGCTCCATCAGCGCATAGCCCTCCATCGTGGGGTGGACCTGATCATAGGCCAGGCCTGGTTTCATGCCGGCGTGACCGTCCTCGAGCGCGGCGGTGTAGTCGGCGAAACCGTGACCCTGGCTGCGCGCGAAGCTTGCCAGCCAGGCGTTGAGACGCGGGATCTCGACATCGGGCCGCAATGCCGGACGCCAGGGATAGGTCGCCGCCGGCGTCACCGCTCCCAGGATCACCTTGACCCCATTGGCCTTGGCCAAGGCCGCCATGGCCCGAACATTGTCGCAGGTCGCCACCGGGTCATAGGGCCCTGTGTTGCCGGCGATGTCGTTGGTTCCAGCCAGCAGGTGCACGGCCGCCGGCTTCAGCGCGATCACGTCGGGCCAGAACCGCGCCAGCATCTGGGCCGTGGTCTGGCCGCCGATCCCGCGCCCGATGAAGCCGTTCTCGGTGAAGAAGGCCGGATGCCTGTCGAACCAGCCCTGGGTGATCGAGTCGCCCAGGAACACCACGCGTCGGCGTTGGGGCGGAAGGGCCGCATCGGCGAGGTTGGCCTGGCGATAGCGCGCCAGCCACGGCCAGTCGGTGTGCAGCCGCAGCTCCGCGGCGGCGGCGTCGGCCGCCGTCGGAGCCGGCGCTGGGATTGGAGAAGAGGCCTGGGCGAACGCCCGTCCGCCCAGCGCCAACCCCGACGCCACTAGTCCCGGCGCCGTCAGCGCCGCCGCCAGCAGCCCTCGACGATCGGCCCTCATCGCACCTTCGCCACGACCGGGGTCACGTTCCAGCCACGCAGGTCGACCTTCGCGCCGGCCCTCGCCTCGCCCGGATAGCGGATCTCCACCGTCCGTCGCTCACCCGGCAGCAGCGAGACATAGTTGTCGGCGTAGTAGGCCGGCAGGATCCGCGCGCCCTTGGCGTCGACCAGGGTCAACTTGCCGTTCAAGGCCGGGGCAGAGCCGGTGTTGGCCAGAGTCACGGTGACCACGGCCTCCGCGCCCGACTTGCCGGCGGCGGCGGCCAGCGACACGGGCTGGGCGGCCATGGCCGACAGCTTGCGTTCGCCCTCGGCGTCCTTGGCGGTCCAGTAGAGGTTGCTGGACAACGGCGCGCCGTCGGCGGCGGTCAGGTCCAGCCGCACCACCACCGCGCCTTGGGCGAGCGGTCCCGACAGGTCCAGGGCTTCACCCAAGGCGGTGCTGTTGGCGCCCGCATCGATCCGAGAGGTCCGGTCGGCCAGCAGCTTGCCGTCCAGGCCCAGGACCCGGGCCCGCAGGTTGGCGCCGACGATCGGCGTCAGGCCGTTGTTGACCAGGGCCAGGCGATGGTCCGGCTGGCTCATCTGGACGTGGACGCGCTCGGAGGCCTTCTGGGTCCCGTAGAACGCCGCATGGGTATCGTAATCATGGCTGAGGATCTGCCACATGGTCGAAGGCCAGGCGGGCTGGGTCATCCACAGCAAGCGGCCCGAGGACTTGGTCCACAGCTCCTGGTTCATGCCCTCGAAGATCGCCCGGTGGGTCTCGTAGTTCAGCAGTTGGGCCTTGCGCTCGAAGTCCTCGAGGCTGGTGGGCGCGCCCAGCTTGGCGGTCATGGCGTCCAGGAACGACTTGGTCGCGCCATTCCCGGTCGGGTGCCAGTCGTGATAGGCCCAGGTGTCGCTGATCGGCCAACGGTCGGGCGCGGGCACGGCGGCCTCGAAGGCCTCCAGCGTGGGAAACGACGGCGTGCCGACCTCGACCGAGAAGCCCTTGGCGTGGTCGGTGAAATAGGTCTGCGGCTCCTTGTAGCTGTAGGGCCCGCTGTTCTGCAGGTTCACCCGGTTAGAGCTGCCGGTGTACCAACGCGTGCCGTCCAGATCGTGGACCAGCTTCTCCAGGCCCTCATTGAGGATCGGCTGCGGCACCCCTTCGTTGCGGCCGAACCACAGGACGATCGAAGGATGGTTGCGGTAGCGGCTGATCACGTCGGCCGCGTTGGCCAGGAACAGCGGCACATCCTGAGCTTCGAGATTGTAGTCCTGGGTCGAGTCCCAGAAGTCGTTCAGCACCAACAGGCCGTACTCATCAGCCAGATCGAAGAACGTCTCCTCGGTGTTCTGGCCCACCCAGTTGCGGATGATGTTGAGGTGGGCGTCTTTGTGCAGCCTGAAATAGGGCTCCAGGCGAGCCCGGTCGACGCGCTTGCGCCAGTCGTCGGTGCCCCAGTTGCCGCCCCGCGCGGCGATCTTCACGCCATTGACCTTGATCACCAGATAGGGCGTCAGGCCCGTGTCGGCCACATCGCGGACCGCTGGCGAGGCGTCGCCCTGGGCCGTCAGCGAGGTCGCCCAGCCGTCGGCGACCTTGCGGATGCCCTCGTGACTGCCGTCGGTGATGTCCTGGCCCAGCTGGCGGGCCTTGGAGAAGTCGACCTCCACGCGGCGCAGATGGCCCGACGGGTTCATCAGCGACAGGTCGTAGGTGATCTGGCGAATGCCGAACCGGATGGTCTTCTGGTCCGAGGCCTGGCCGTCGACGGCCACCGACAGCTTCAGGTCATGCAGGGCCGGATCGCCGTAGCCGTTGGGCCACCACAGCTTGGGATGGGGCACCGACAGCTGCGGGAACTCCGCCGGGCTCAAGACCACCGATCCGGCGCCCGGCGCCAGGGTGACGGTCTTGGAGACGTTGACGCCGTCGAAGGCCGCCGTGACCGTGGCTTGCACTGGATGGCCGGTCAGGTTCTCAACCGGGGCGGTGATCTCGATATCGGCCTGACTGTTGTCGGCCTTCGGAAGCGTGGTGACGACATGGGCGTCGCCCAGGCGCGCCTCGCCGCTGGCCGTCAACGTCACGTCCTGCCACAGGCCCGTGTTGCGATCGCGGACGCTCGGGATCCAGTCCCAGCCTTCGCTGGCGATGAAGGTGGGGCCATCCAGCGCCATCATGCCGCCGTTCTCGCCGACCCCTGCGGTCAGCGACTCCTCGTGGGCCAGGCCCGGATGCGGCGGCGGGGAGACCTTGACGGCCAAAGCGTTCTGGCCGGTCTTCAGCTTGCCGGTCACATCGAACTGGCCGCGGATGAAAGCGCCCTTCAGTTCGCCCAGCTTTTCGCCGTTAAGCCAGATTTCGGCGGCGTAGTTGACGCCCTTGAAGGTCAGCAGCAGGCGCTTGCCCGCCGCGCTCGCCGGCGCCTCGAAGCTGCTGCGATACCAGTAGGCCTGCTTATTCAGGCTCTCGGGAATGGCGGTGTTATTCAGACCGTAGTCCGGGTCCGGATAGACGCCGCGATCCACCAGGGTGGTCAGCACCGTGCCGGGCACGGTGGCGGCGTACCAGGTCTTGGCGTCATAGGCGGGCGTGGAGACCGCCGCGCCGTCCTGCGCGACCTTGGGCGCCTCGACCAGGCTCCAGCGCTTGAGCGTCCAGGCGTCGGGGCCGTCAGCGACAAGGGCTGGCCCGGCATAGGCGGGCTTGGCGACCGGCGCGGAGATCGCGCCCTGGCCCTTGGGACGGGTCCAGGCTTCCTGTGGCGTCACCTGACCGTACATCTGGCGCACCTGCACCGGCCAGTTGGGGCTGCCGGACTCATAGACGGTCAACGGATCGGGCTTGCGCGCCGCCGCCGTCTTGATCTCGGCGGCGGAAAGCACCCGCCCCTCGGCCGCAAAATCGGCGATGCGGCCAGCGAAGGGCGAAAACCCCGCGACCTTGCGCGGCGCCAGGGCGATGACGGCCGGTGTCGCCGCGGCGGCGACGGACGCCTCGCCGGCCGGCGCGCCGTCGATATAGAGCGTGACCTTGGCGCCATCCGACACGGCGGCGACGAAGCGCCAGTCGCCCGGTTTGATCGCGGCCTTGACGCTCAACGGTTGACCGCCGGTCCAGACGCCGAACGCGCCGCCATCGATCGTCAGGAAACGACCGCCGGCCGCCGGATCGCCCAGGCCAGCCACCAAACTGGGTCCTGGCGCGGCCTCGGAGATCTGCACCCAACCATAGATCGACCAAGGACCGCCCGCTGGGAGGACATCCCCATCGGTCTTACCGGCCAGCGGCCGCGACAGGCCGCCGCCGCCCGCGGGGAAGTCGGCGTTGTAAGGTCCCCAGGCGGCTTGCGCCGCCGCGGCGACGGGCGCGGCCAGGGTCAGGGCGGTGGCGGCCAGCAGAGCGGTCTTCAAAAGGCGTTGGCGCAGGGTCGTCATGGTCTCTTTCCTCCGCGCGGCTTTGTCGCCGCTTTGTTGGTTGCCGTGAGCGTCACGGTCTTTGGATGTGCTCGCAAGCGGCGCTGGCCAAGCCTTGCCGGGCGACGGGTCCGTTGGCCGTGAAGGCCAGATAGCGCCCGGGGGCGCCATAGGCCGGCCACGACGGCAGGCCCGGAGCGCTGGGATCGCCGGTGCGCGCGAAGTTCAGCCAGTAGGCCTGCAGAGGCGGCCCGTCGGGATGATCGAAGACATAGGCCAGTTCCGCCCCATGACTGACGGCCGCCGCGCCCGGCGCCGGCGCTTCCAGTTCGTAGCGCCAGACCTGGCCGCCCAAGGCGGTGCGTCGCGCGGCCACGAAATTTCCGGGGCAGCGGAACATGCGATCGGTGGCGACCCGCATGGCGATATCGCCGTCGATCGGATCGGGCGCCGGCGGCCGGGCCTGATCCAGGCCGTAGACCTTCAACAAGGCGTCGGCGTCAGGCTGGGTTCTGATCCAGGCGCGCGCGCGCTCGGCGTCGGCGCCAAACAGCGCGATCTCCCGCGCGCTGTCGCCGACGATCATCGGCGCGGTCCCGCCCTCGGCCAGCAGCACCTCGGGCGCGCGGGGCAACACCCTTCCGTCGACCACGGCCTGGGTCCAGATGAAGCTCTGGTCGTCGATCGGCGCGATCAGGCCTTTGGCCGCCCGCAGCAGCTCCGCGCCGGAGGTCCGGCGCAGGGCCGCAAGGCCCGAGGCGCTGGAAGCCTGTTCGGTCACGCCCGCCTGGCGCGCCAAGTCGACGCCGATGGCCTCGTTCTGCGCCAAGGTGCGCGGCGCGAACCCGAAACCCGGCGTGCCGCTCTCCAAAATCCCGCGCGCGAATAGGCCTTGGGCCTGCGGCGCCAGCATCAGCAGGCCCACGTCCTGGGCTCCGGCGGAGTGGCCAACCAGGGTGACATTGGCCGGATCGCCCCCGAACGCGGCGATGTTGGTCGCAATCCAGCGCAGGGCCGCGACCAGGTCCATCAGCGCGTAGTTGCCCGATGCGCCGCCGCCTTCGGCGGTCAGCGCCGGGTGCGACAGAAAGCCAAAGACGCCCAGGCGGTACTGCACGCTGACGACAACCACGCCCTGGCGCGCCAGGCTCGAGCGGACGACGCCGTCGCCCGACCCGGCCCAGTTGGCGCCGCCATGGATCCAGACCATGACCGGGCGCCGCGCCCTAGTATCGACGACCGGCGTGGAGACATCGAGATAGAGACAGTCCTCGCTGGAGCGCGCCGCGTCCTTGTCGTTCCAGCCCAAGGGGATCTGCAGGCAGGCCGGTCCGGGGGCGTCGGCGGCGCGTTCGCCCATCCAGCGCAGGGGCTGGGGTGGGCGCCAGCGTAAATCGCCGATCGGCGGCCGGGCGAACGGCACGCCCAGGAACAGGCTGGTTCCGCCCTCGCCCGCCACTCCGACCAGCGCCCCTTCGGCGGTGACGACCCGCGGCTGGGCCTGGGCGCGCGCCGCCAGCGGCGCGGCCAACAAGGCCGCGACGGCCAGAATCGTCGCGGTCACGCGGCGCAACGGACGTCTCCCAAGGCCGCGCCCAGCACCTCGATCGCACAGACGATGTGATAGAAGGAACTGGCCGGCGCCGGGCCGTTGGCCAGCGCGCCCTCGGCGCTCATGGTGTCGAACCACAGGCCCCGCACCGGCGTCCGCAGATAGGGCTCCAAGCCCTCGACGGCGTCGGCGACGATGTCCCACCATGGCCCGCCGGCCTGGGCGCTCGCCAGGGCCCAGGCCTTGATCCGCTCGGTCTGCGGCCAGAGCCTGGCCTGCGCGTCATGGATCGAAAAATCATCCAGCAGGCTGTTCATCGCGACGTTGCGAACCGGGTCGACCCCGAAATCCTCGGCGTTGGCGACCAATCGCATGGCCGCGACCCGGGCGGCGAGCATCAGCGGATCGGTCTTGGCCAGACGGCTCCAGCTCAGCAGCAGCCAGGCCCACTCGAACTGGTGCCCCGGTTCGACGATGCGCCCCGCTTCGCCCGGCGCTGGCCGCCAGGCTTCGTCGAAGAATTCCCGCAAGGCGCTGTTGAGCGGCGCGATGAAGTGCTCCAGCGCCAGGCCGACGATCTGACGCGCCGTGCTGGACCACGCCGGATCCTCGCTCACGGCCATCCAGGCCAAGCAAGCTTCGAGCAGATGCATGTGGGGGTTGGAGGCCAGCGGCAGCGACGGCGGCAGCGTCGTCTCGAACCCGCCCGGGCGCCCGAACTGGACGGTGATCGCGCGCAACAGAACCCTCGCGGCCTGCTCGGCGTCTTCGCCCAGCAGCGGCTTCAGGCTCGCCAGCGCCAGAAGCGCGAAAGCCTGATCGTAGAGAACCGCCGCCTCGTCCAGCACTTGGCCGTCCGCCGCGACTAGCGTCCGGATCAGTCCGTCGGAGCGGACGTAGCGGGTCGTGAACGCCTGAAGACCTCGGCGCAGCACCGACTCGTCGACATCGGCGCCGAGCCGGCGCGCGGCCTGTAGCGCGAAGAGCTGGCGAGGCTGGACCCTGGCGCGGCGCGGCGCATCCACCGCCACGCCGTTCACGTCGAGGATCTCGTGAAAGGCGCCGCAGGCGTCGATCCCGGCCGTGCTCCAGAGCGGGACGGCGGCCTCGACCAGCCAGTCGAGCAGGCGGACATAGCCGGCCCGCGCGCGGGCCTGGGGATCAGGCTGCGACTTCATCGGCCCACGCGCCCAAATCCCACAGACGGGCCGCGCCGCGTACGCCCGAGGAGTCCCCCCATTGGGCTTTGGCGATCCGCGCCGACCATTGATCCGAAAAGACCCGCGGCTCGATCAGCCCCGGGAGGCGCTCGTAGAGCATGTCGATATTGGACAGACCGCCGCCGAGCACGAAGACGTCGGGATCGAGAATATTGCAGATCACCGCCATGGCCCGGCCAAGGCGCTCGATCAGTCGGTCGAAGGCTGCTGAGGCCTCGGCGTCGCCCTGCCCCGCCGCGGCCAAGATCGCCTCGCCCGTCAGATCGCGGCCGGTGCGGGCCTTGAAATCGCGACGCAGACCCGAACCGGACACCCAGGTTTCCAGGCAGCCATGCTGGCCGCACCAACAGGCCGGACCAGGAACTTCATCGACCGTCGGCCAGGGCAAGGGAATATGGCCCCATTCGCCGCCGACGCCGTTGGCGCCTTCGACCAGTCTGCCGTCCACCACCAGGCCGCCGCCGCAACCGGTGCCCAGGATGATCGCGAAGGTCGTCCGCGCGCCTTGCGCCGCGCCGTCCACGGCTTCGGACAAGGCCAGGCAGTTGGCGTCGTTGGCCAGGCGTATCGGCCGGCCCAGAGCCTCGGACAGGTCTTCCCTGAACCGGCGGCCGTTGAGATAGACGGCGTTGGCGTTGCGCATCACGCCCGTGCGCGGCGACACCGATCCGGGCGCGCCAACGCCGATCGACCCGCGCCCACCGACCTGTTGCTCGGTCCGGCCAATCAGGTCGCGCAGGGTCTCGATGGCCGCGTCATAGGTGTTGGGCGTGGGCGCTCGCAGGCTGGCCAGCAGCCGCCCGTCTTCCGACAGGGCCGCGGCCTCGATCTTCGTGCCGCCAAAATCGATGCCGATCCGAACCATGGCGCGCGTCGCCTCCCTAAGCTGGACGCGCGGCCGATGGCCAACGGTCTCTTGTCCCTGGATTACCCGCGCGAAACCGGGCCGCCAAGGGATTTAGAAAAATATTTTTGCTTATTTTACACCGAGGTCACGGCTGGACTTTCAGCATGACGACGCCATGCGACGCCGCGGTCGCCTCATACCGGCCCGCATGGACCCCGACGTCCTTGCCCGCCCAGAGATCACGAACCTTGGCCTTAAGGGTCGCTGGGTAGTCCATCTGGGTCCAGTCGAAGCCGACCTGGGCCGGCGCGGCGCCGCGATTGAGCAGGACGACAGCCCTGCCTCCGCCCTGCAGAGGCCTGACCCAGACTTCCAGCTCGCCCTCTTTTGATACCCGTCGCGCCTGTTGACCCAGCGGATCCTGATCTACCGCGATAACCTCGCGGTTGGTGAGGATCGCCTTGGTCGGGGCGTCCATGCCGGCGATGTCGTTGCCCGCGATCAGCGGCGCGGCCAGCATCGCCCAGAGGCTGAAGTGCGAGCGATACTCCTCGGTGGTCATGCCCCCGTTGCCCACCTCGAGCATGTCCGGATCGTTCCAGTGACCAGGACGGGCGTAGGGATAGAGTTCGGCCTGCTTGTCGACGATGTTCATCACGCCCGAGCTGTAGTCGCGCACGCCTTCCCACTTGTCGTAGATGTCGCCGGTGGTGCGCCATAGATTGCCAACCTTGTCGGCCCATAGCCACGGCTTGGAGGTCCCCCACTCGCAGATCGACAGCACGATATCGCGGCCGCTCGCCTGTAGCGCCGAGGACATGATGTAGTAGGCCGAGCGGGCGTCCTGCGTCCCGGCCATGCACCAGTCGTACTTCAGATAGTCCACGCCCCAGGCGGCGTATTGCTTGGCGTCCTGATACTCGTGCCCCCAGCTGCCGGGGCGGCCACCGCAGGTCTTCAGGCCCGCGTCCGAATAGATGCCGAACTTCAGTCCCTTGGCGTGGATATAATCGCCCAAGGCCTTCATGCCGCTGGGAAAGCGCTTGGCGTCGGGCTGGATGTCGCCGTGCGCGTCGCGCGCGCCATGCCAGCAATCGTCGATCACGACGTATTGGTAGCCCGCCTCGCGCATGCCGGAACTGACCATCGCGTCGGCGGTCTTACGGATCAGCGCCTCGTCGACATTGCAGGCGAACTTGTTCCAGCTGTTCCAGCCCATGGGCGGCGTGCGGGCCAGTCCGTCATCGTTGAGCGGCGGCGGCGGATCGTCGGCCCGGGCCACCTGCGCAGCCGTCAGGAGCGAGAAGGCCGCCAGGCAGGAGACCATCCAACTGGCGCGTCGCGGCGCCGATTCAGACCGGTGATCCAAAGTGACGTCCTCCCATGTGTTTCTTGACGCTGGTCGACGCGAGCGCCACGTCAACCGCCGGGCGACGTTGGCATCGACGCGCGCCTCTCGACAATAACACAAATTATTTATTTTATTCGCAACTCTTGGCCTGAGCGATGTCACGCAAAGACCTGAGGCTCGATCGGCGCCTGACCCCTTCGGCGAACTCCTGACTGACCTGCAAGCGGACCTTTCCAAGGTCGGAGATGAGTCAGGTGTCAGCCCCGTGATCCTGCAGCACCTCTCCCCGCAATAGCCGGCCCGACGAGAGCCGACGCGAAAGTGCCTCCAGAAACCCCACATATCGCTCCTGTCCCTTAGCGTTCTGGGCCTTCTGATCGCCCGCGGCCAAGGTCGGCGTCGCTGTCAGCCAGGCCTTCACGAACAGCGCGATCGCTTCGTTGGAGATCGTAACGTCGCGGCCAAGTCGCTCAATCTCCCTGCTCATCCGATCCAGGCGTCGCGTCACCGCAGCTTCGGCCGCCTCGTCTCCATCTGGCGATAGATAGGCCGCCAAGGCGGCCTGGACGATCTCCGACTTTGACCGCCTCATCCGCTTTGACGCCGCGTCCAACGCCAGCGAAAGATCTCGCGCCAAAAAGACCTTCGTCTGGACCTTCACAGCGGGATCCCATCATCGGGATCAAGCGCGGCGATTCGGGCCGCAGCCCTGAACCGGCGCGACTGCTCGGCTTGGACGGACTCATCCCCTTCCAGGTCAGGTTGAATTTCAGGCTCGACAGGATCCGGCTCCACGGCGTCGCCCACCGGGGCATCGAGTTCCGGCTCGAGCCGAAGTCCGCCCTCGCTCGCGTCTTCAGCCGATCCATCCGTTCCATGGATGCGTGCCGCCGCGATCGCGGCCCAGGCCGAAACCTCGGCCGGCACCAGGATCGAGGGCTTGCGCGGCGGACTCGAAACCCGAAGCTTTAGATCCTGGTCCAGGTAATAGCGGACCTTGCTGGCCCGGATCGGAGCCACGCCGGAGACCTGAACGAGCGCCTCGTCGGCAGGCAGTTGCATCACCTCGCCCGGCGTCAGCAGCGGCCTGGCCGTCTCTTGGCGACTGACCATCAGGTGGCCGAGCCATGGCGACAGCCGGTGCCCGGCGTAGTTCTTCATGGCCCGCATCTCGGTGGCGGTGCCGAGACTGTCGCTGATCCTGCGCGCCGTGCGCTCGTCGTTTGTCGAGAACGCGACCCGCACGTGGCAGTTATCGAGGATCGAATTGTTCTCCCCGTACGCCTTTGCAATCTGGTTCAGGCTCTGCGCGATCAGGAAGGCCTTGATGCGGTATCCCGCCATGAACGCCATGGCCTGTTCGAAGAAGTCGAGCCGACCCAGCGCCGGAAACTCGTCCAGCATAAGCAGCAGACGAGGCCGATGGCGCGCCGACTCCAGACCTTCCGTCAGTCGGCGGCCGATCTGATTGAGGATCAATCGGATCAACGGCCGCGTGCGGCTGATGTCCGACGGCGGCACCACGAGATAGAGCGTCACGGGCCGCCCCGGCGTGACGAGGTCGTCGATCCGCCAGTCGCAGCGGGAGGTGACGGTCGAGACGATGGGATCGCGGTAGAGCCCCAGAAAGCTCATCGCCGTGGACAGGACGCCTGACCGCTCGTTCTCGCTTTTATTCAGCAGCTCGCGGGCGGCGCTGGCGACGACGGGATGGACGCGGTCACCCAGATGCGGGGTGGCCATCATGGCCCGTAGGGTGGCTTCGATCGTCCTGCGCGGATCGGCCAGGAAGTTGGCCACGCCAGCCAACGTCTTGTCCTCTTCGGCGTAGAGCACGTGGAGGATCGCGCCGACCAGAAGACTGTGACTGGTTTTATCCCAATGCGACCGTCGCTCTAGAGCGCCGTCCGGATCCACCAGGATGTCGGCGATGTTCTGAACATCGCGCACCTCGGTGGAGCCGCGACGCACCTCCAGCAGCGGGTTGTAGGCGCTTGAGATGGGATTGGTGGGGTCGAATAGGAGCACCGGGCCAACCTTGGATCGGCAGGCGGCTGTCAGCTGCCAGTTCTCACCCTTGATATCGTGGACCACCGCCGATCCAGGCCAGGTCAGCAGGGTGGGAACCACCAGCCCCACGCCCTTGCCCGATCGGGTGGGCGCGAAACAAAGGATGTGCTCGGGTCCGTCGTGGCGCAGGTAGTGCTGGCCCAGACGCCCGAGGACCACACCGTCGGGGCCAAGCAGGCCGGCCGCCCTCGCCTCGTTCTCGGTCGCCCAACGCGCCGAGCCGTAGGTCGTCACCTTCTTGGCTTCGCGGGCGCGCCAGATCGAAAGGCCGATCGCCACGAACACGGCGGTCACCGCGCCGCCGGCCGCCATGAACGCGCCACGCGCGAACACGGTGGGCGCATAGGCGTCGTAGACGAACCACCAGTAGAAGAACGCCGGCGGCGGGTAGACAGGCCACGGCCCGAGGTGAAACCAGGGCGGTCCCAGCTGCGGCTGAAACCCCAGCCGCCATGCAGTCCATTCAGTCGCCAACCATACGCCGGCCAGCGCCAGAAGGCTGACGACCAGGATTTGGCCCCAGAGGATCTTCGTTCCAGACATGGAGGAGGCTCATGCTCAAAGCCCTCTCCCCCGCTTGCGACCGAGCGCCCAATCGACCCCTCCGCCCGGGGTCATCGTTCCCTTCACCTCCTGCCCGAGGCGGTCTTCCAGACCTCGCGTCCAGGGCACCAGCTGGAACCCGAGGCCGTCATCGATCATCGCAAAGCGCCCCGACGCCAGGTCGAAGCGTCGCCGGTAGACGCCCTGGACAAGTTCACCGGGCCCCATTTCGGCGGGACTGCTCCCGGTTTCGGCCCGGATGTTCGCCGCGATGCGATCCAGTTCCCGTGCTCGCAGGGCGGCAATCAGACCTGCCCTGGGACGGCCTAGTCGGTCGGCCAAATCCTGGCGCTGGAGATGGGCCCGCCGCGCCTCCAGCGCGTCGCGCACTTCGCGGCCAAAGCCATGGTTCGCCAGCGGGGCCGGATCCTTGACGACGAGCTGACGATCCAGCCAGGTGGCCCCGGAGGATGTGACCTGACGCTCAATGGGCAGGTCCGCCCGATGCACCAGGTCCAGGACACGCTTGCCATCGTCGAGCTGACGGCTGCGGATCTCAACAAGCCCGCCGACGGGCGTATCACCCGTGGCGCCGAGATCCCTGAACTTGAAATGGTGCAGCCGGCCATCGACGCCATCGACCACGACATAGGCCTGGCCGGTGAGCTCGTCATGAAGCCCACGATCAGCCAAGCGGCCGGTCAGCGGCGCGTCGGGTTCGCCAGCGTGGATCTGCAGGTCGGCGGGATCGCGTTCGCCGCGCCAGGTTCGGTGGAGGGTCTTGATGATGTCGCCGCGTTCGCCCAGGGCGCGCAGGCGCGGCTCCAGGTCGTCGTCCAGGCGCCACTTGCCGCCTTGTTCGGCAGCCAGGCCGAGCCTCTGCAGGAACTTTGCGCGGCCGATGAGCCGTGGAGGAGCCGGCCCTGCCTCCCGGTCGGGACGTAGGTCGACTAGTCCATCATCCCCGAGCCGATCGCCCAGCTTGCGGTCCAGGCTGGTCCAGCGTTCCGCCTCGACTTCTCGGTCGAGACTGGCTTCAACCTCGGCGGCCGACCGTGGCCCCAGCTCCAATCCGACAAGCGCTTCGGCGCGCCGCCGCATGCCTTCGCTGATGTAATCGCGATCGATGACCAGGTCCTGGCCATCCTCGCCGACACCGCGGACCAGCACATGGACGTGGGGGTGCTCGGTGTTCCAGTGGTCCACGGCCACCCAGTCCAGACGCGTGCCCAGATCCTTCTCCGCCTGGGCCATCAGCTCACGAGTGGTGGCCTGGAGGTCTGCCAGCGCCGCGCCGTCCTCAGGGGAGACGATGAAGCGAAAATGATGGCGGTCCTCCTCGCATCGCTTGGCGAAGGCGTCGTGATCGGCCGCGCCGTCGCGATCGAACATCTGTCCCGGTGAGCCATCCTTGGTCACGCCCTCTCGACGAAGGTAGCGCAGGTGCATAGCCAGCGGCGCGGCCCGGTAGCGGGCGCCTTCGTGACGAACGATCCGCGTCTTGATGATCACCCGCCGGTTTGAGACGGACGTGCGCTGTCCAGCGTCACGGCCTCGACCCGACCGCCGGATACGCCCCCTGCCCTTCAGATCGATCGAGCCCAATCCGCTCTTGCGCGAGGCGGCCATCACCTCGCCGACGAAACTACGGCCCGTCAGCACATTGCCGCCGCCGCGATCGCCGATCCGCCCGAGACGAACGAAGAAGGCCTCGTCGTCAGACATTTCGGCCATCGCAGGCCGGGGTCCCGGACAAACCTTTGAGGACGTTCAGGAACCTGCAGAATCCGGGACCAGGCGCGCTCGTAGGGTCCCGGAAATTCCCCAACACCAGCAAGGCCTTGGACCAGAATGGTCCCGGCCCTTTTATCTCGCCGTCTCTGCCGAGCTTGAGTTTGCGTTCGGTTGTTGCACTCTTGTTCTCCTTCCATGAGGCGAACCATGTCGGGCTCCTGATTATCGAGGGAGGT
>NZ_JBXAON010000010.1:0-127717 GCF_058802865.1 Caulobacter sp. GW822-FHT01G02 | reverse complement strand
CCCCCCCCCCCCCCCCCCCCCCCCCCCCCCCCCCCCCCCCCCCCCCCCCCCCCCCCCCCCCCCCCCCCCCCCCCCCCGCCGCCGGTCTGGACAAAGCGCTGCTTTTCGCGTTGAGGCGAGACATGAGCCAACAGAATCCAGAAGAGAAAGTTCAAGGTTCGTTCTTCGACTCGCACGGCATGTCGATCCGGGAGGCCACGGTGCGCTGGGCCCAGGCCCTCAGCGTGATGTTCGATGTCCGGATCGGTGGCGACGTAGACCACTTCCAAGGCCAGGCCGGCGGCTACGCGCTAGATCAGCTGCTGCTCGGACGCAGTCGGTCGACCGCCCAGGCCTTCGACCGGTCTCGCTATCGAACCGCCCGCGATGGGCTTTCGAACTATCTGCTGCAATTCTACGTCGAGGGCGCCTGTGGACAGCGCGACAGCGCCTCGGATGCCTGGACCAGGCCCGGGGACTTGCTGATCATCGACCTTGCCCAGCCGCTGGCCACCGCGGCCAGCGACTTCGAAAACCTCAACCTCTTCATTCCCAGGCGTTTGCTGGCGCCCCTGCTCACAGCCCCTGACACCCTCCATCTGACCGTGCTGCGTCGAGAAGAGCCCCTCGTCGCCCTGCTGCTTGGGCACTTGCGGATGCTGATCGAACTGGCCCCGTCCCTGACGCGCAGCCAGGCCGCCAGCCTGGTGCGTCCCACCGTGGAGCTGGCCGCGGCCACGATCAACGGCCAGATCGATGACACCTCGGCGACGAGCGCCAACCAGTGTCTGCTGGAACAGATTTGCCACTGCCTCCAAACCCAGCTGACAGACCGCTCGCTTACGGCCGAAGCGGTCGCCAGCCGGTTCGGCATATCCGAGCGCAAGCTCTACTACCTGTTCAGGGAGTTGGGCGGATTTTCCGGCTATGTCCGGCAGCGTCGGCTGCATGCCGTGCGCGCGCGGCTGGCCGAGCCGGAGGCCCGGTGCGAGACGATCGCCAGCATATCAGAG
This sequence comes from Caulobacter sp. GW822-FHT01G02, assembly GCF_058802865.1. Taxonomy (NCBI): domain Bacteria; kingdom Pseudomonadati; phylum Pseudomonadota; class Alphaproteobacteria; order Caulobacterales; family Caulobacteraceae; genus Caulobacter; species Caulobacter sp. GW822-FHT01G02. Next base: position 126,725 of record NZ_JBXAON010000010.1, on the reverse strand, counting down.
GCCCACGGCTTCACCCACCGGTCCAGCTTCGTATCGGCGTTCCGCGGCCTCTACGGAATGACTCCACGCGAGTTCCGCAGCCTGGCGGCCACACGCGCGCCCATGCTCGACGCCAGCTCGCCCGCCGACTGGCGGCGCTGGATCGCCGAGCTGCGCTAGAACGCACAAATCGCCAGGCGAAATTGCGCCCCGCCGCACATTGAGCCCCAGGCGCCCGACGTTCACTTTCCTTTCCCCCATAGCTCCTTTCCTTCCGCGCCTGAGCAAGCGTTCAGGGCAAAGATCGATGAGCATTTCCGGGTCCCAAACCTACACCCGCCGTGATGGCGTTTGCCTGTGCGATTGGGACGACGACGCCCGGAACGACTACGCCAGGCTGGTGTCGGACCCGCGCGTGATGGCCTTCATTTCGGATGGAAAGCCTCGATCGTTCGAGCAGGCCGCCAGCGAGGTCGACACTTTCAATCTGGAACTTCAGGCGCGTGGCTGGTCACGCTGGGCGGTCAGGCGCGAGGCGACCGGCGCGTTCCTGGGCTATTCGGGCTTCGCGCAAAAGGAATACGGCATCAATTTCGGCCAGCGCTTTTTTCCCAAGCTGTGGCGCTCAAGGGCGCCGATAGCGGCGGCGCATCTGGCCCTGGAGTACGGCTTCCTGAAGCTGGGCTTCGATCAAATCCACACCTTGACCAACTTGAACCACACGATGGCGATCCGGCTGAACCGCAATTATCTGGGCGTCGACGATAGCTATGGCGTCGTCTGCGACACCCCGTTTGGTCCCCACCTGCGCATTGACGTCACCCGCGCCATGTTCCTGTCCGGGCTGCAGCGTAACCGCCAGCGGATCTTCGCCCATGCGGTCGGCGCCGCCGGACAGGACGCGCCCCCGGCTATCAGCCCCCCGGTGACCTTGGCATGACGCGCCCGCCCCCCGAGGTTCCGTTAAGTCGCCTGTGCGACCTGGAGACGTGGCGCGCCGGAGCAAGCCCGCCCTTATGGTATTGGCCCTTCGGGATCGCCCTGGCGGCCAGCCGGCTGGCGCTGGCGATCGTGGCCGCGCCGCTGGCCATGGTGGCGCCGCCGAGCGTTTCCTCGCGGCTGTTTCCTCTGATCCGCCGGGCGATGGGCGTGCGCGTCATCGGCAACCTTCCCCGCGAGGAGGTGGCCCGTTTGACAGACGGCTGCGTGGTCGCCCTCAACCATGTCAGCGTATTCGACCTGCTGGCGGTGTGCGGACAGCCCCAGGCCTGTATCGCTATCGCCCAGGACGGCGGCGCGCTGGGCCGGGCGACCGTCATGCCGCTGGCGCGCGGCTCAGGCGCGCAGCTGTGGCGTGTCGCCGACCGCAAGGCGCTGGCCCGCCACATCGCGGCTTGGCGCAAGCATCCCTCCGGAACCAGCCTCTACGTGTCGCCGGAAGAGACTATCGGCAACCAGCAGGGCCTGTTCCAGTTCCAGCCGAGTTTTCTGGCCCGCGGGTTCCCAGTCGTACCGACGGCCTTGCGCCTGACCACGCCATTTGGCCTGAACGCCGATCCGCTGTTGTCGTCCAAGCCGGCCAACTTCCTGCGCCTGCTGGCCATGCCCACCGTGACGTTCAAGCTGGACTACCTGCCCCGGCTGGCGCGCGGGCGCGACGAGTCCAAGACCGCTTTCGCCAAGCGCGTCCAGCAGGCGATCGCCGACCGCCTGGGCGCCGCCGCCACCGACTGGCGGCCACGGGACAAGCACGCGCTGCGCGCTCGGCTGAGGCGTGGCGAGACGTGAGCCGCTCGCTCCGCGGCTGCAATGTCATCTTCGACTATGACCAGACTCTGGTTCCCGAGGAGAGCTTGCGGGAAGTGCTCATGCTCAATCTTCGCCGTCGCCACGATGGGGAGGCCAGGATAGCGGCCCTGCAGGCCCGCTCGCAGCGGCTCATGGCCGGCGCCGCCCGCCCGGAAGATCCGCTGATACTGCTAGGGGCCCTGTTGTCGATCCAGCGAGAAGCGATCGACGACTATATCGGCGGGGCGCTGGACCGGATCACGCCGTTCCGCCCCCTGTTCCGATCGTTGCGCGGCCAGGGTGTCCGGCTGTTCATTGCGTCGGCCGCATTCCACGACTGGTTAGGACCGATCGGGGCCGCCTGCGGCTTTCCTGCCGAGACCGTCGCCGCCAACCGCCTGCGCTGGATCGGAAGACAGGCCGTGGGCGTGGGCGACTGGGCTCTGCTGACTTCCGCCGACAAGACCGCCCTGGTCCGGCGATGGCGTCGTACCGGCGCTATGAGCGGACCCACGGTGATGGTCGGCGACGGAGCCAGCGACTTGGCCATCCACGCCCGCGGCCTGGCCCAGGGTTTCGTCTCGGCAAGCTATTACGGCCACGGCGCGACCGCCGACGGCGACCTCGCACGGCGCGCGGGGGCGATCGACGATCTTGAGCCCATGATCGTGGACCTCTTACTTCGAATTTCCCGATAGAGCTCATCGACTATAGGCCGCCCGGGCGTGATGGTCCCAATGTCCGGCGTCGCGCCAATTGCCGCCGCTGGCGCGGATCCGGAAACTCGACCTCATCAGCCTAGCGCGGAGGCATATCGTCCAGCAGGCGGCGCGCGGCCTGAAACGCCGTCTCCGCCAGGTGGGCGTCCACGCACCGTCCATCGTCGCTCTGGGCGTGATGAAAGCGATGAGCGCCGAAGATACCGACCAGTCGCCGATAGCCGGCCGCGGCGACATGGGCGAGTTCTCCAGCCGCGCCCGCTCCCAGCGGGTAGACCGCCTCTAAACCCGGCAAGCCTTGGAAGGCCGCTCGGCATGGCGCGACGAGTTCCGGGCTAGCGAGCAGGAAACGCTGAGGATCGGCGCTGGGCAGCGGCGCCAGTCGTCCACCGAACTCATGCCAGTCTCGAGCGGCGACATTCGCTCCGAGATGAAGCCACAGATGGGTCTGGTCTGGCGACGGGGCGGCCTTACGCAGAAGGTGCTCGGCTCCGAGGTTCTCATATTCGTGACCGCTGTTGCACACGAAGGCAAGATTTACGGGCAGGCTCGCGCGGCTGGCCCAGTCAGCCAGCATCATCCAGACGGCGACGCCAGGTCCCCGCTCACCAGCGCAGGTGAACCAGCCCGAACGCGGGGTGGAGACCACCAGCCATCGGCCTTTGCCGCTGTCCTTGCGCCCGATCAGATTGAACGCCTCTCTACGGCCGCCCTGGCCGGTGATCAGCAGCCTGCCTTTCTCCCCGGACCCCGCCGCCTTGATCAAGGCTGGCGCGTCCTTGGGCGCGAGCACGGCCACGGGCGCGGCGAACATCGGCGCGCCGCCATCGGCGTTCAGCGCCAGAGCCTCGCCGCTGGGCCCGTAGGTCACGAGAACGACAGCAAGGGCGCCGGCTCGCAGGGCCGCCTCGACCGGCCCTCGCACGGCCGGCGCGGCCGCGCTGCTCCAGCGTCCGTACGGCAATCGAATGACGACGATGGCGCCGTGCGCGGGGGCGCCCGCATCCTCGGGTTCGCGGACCAGGACCTGCCCTTCGATCCCGTTAGGCCCGGTCTGCGATACGATCGCCTGCGGAATGACGCTCGCCCGCGCCTGGCCAACCTGGAGCCAGGCGTCCTCGACCTCGAAGAACGGCGCGTCGAAGGCGAGGCGCTCGACAGAGAAGCCGCGCGCGGCGAGCCATTCCGTCATCCAATTCCCACAGGCGATGTCGCCTGGCCCGCCACTGGCCTTGCCGCCAAAGGCCACATACCGCTCGAGCAAGTCCGCCGCCGACAAAGACCCCGCGGACGCAAAAGCCTCGGCGCCATCCGGAAGGCTGGCCGCCAGGGTTCCGGCGAGGGGCGCCGTGAGCAGGGATCGACGCGTCGGCGTCATGGCTGGTCTCCTTCAGCGCAGGCTTGTTTCCGCGGGCCCACCTTAGATCAGTTGAACAGCTGCACCTTGCGGCCGTCGACCTCAGACCGGAACTGTCGGCGACTGGTGAACATCGGCTCGACATTATTCTTGTCCCAAGTCGCGAAGTCGCGCGACAGCCGGGCGACCACCTCGGGATGGGCGCTAGCCAGATCGTGCTTTTCGCCAGGATCGTGGACGACGTCGAAGAGAAGCGTCCACTGGCCCAGCGGCGAGACCGTCGCCTTGACGCCGTCGGGGGTTGGGGAGCCCAGGACATTGCTCATGTCATCGACCGTGTCGGACTTGTTGACGACCAGAAGCTTCCAGCGTCCTTCGCGCACGGCGTGGTTGGGTCCCATGCGCCAGAAGAGCGGACGCTCGACAATCCCAGCGGTCGGGGCCAGGGCCGAGGCGATGTCACGCCCCTCGACGCCGCTGGGCGCCTTGACGCCGGCAAGGCGCGCCGCGGTGGGCAGGATGTCCAGCGTCGAAATCGGCCGGCTCGACACCAGGCCCGGCACGATGCGCCCAGGGGCGGAGACCATGAACGGCACCCGCACGCCGCCTTCCCAAGGAAAGGCCTTGTAGCCGGACAGGGGCGCGTTGGAGCAGGCGCCGCGAATATAGTTGGGGCAGCCGTTGTCGCTCAGGAAGAAGATGACCGTGTCCCGCTCCAGCCCTTCCTCGGCCAGAGCCTGGCGCAACCGCCCGACGTTGTCGTCCAGCGAGGCGACCATGGCCGCGTAGAGCCGCTGATGGGGCGAGGTGATGTGGGCGAAGCGGTCGGTATAGGCCTTGGGAGCCTGGAGCGGGGTGTGAGGCGCGTTGTAGGCCAGGTAGAGGAAGAAGGGCTGGCGACGATGGGCCCGAATGAAGCCGACGGCCTCGTCGGTGAAGACGTCGGTCAGATAGCCACCCTGCTCGACCACCTCACGCCCCCGCACGATCGGAAAGCGCGCGCGCGTCATGGCCCCGTCGGCGCCGGTGTCGGCTTGAAGCCCGCTTTCCGCCGGATCCTTGAAATAGCTGGCCGCGCCGCCCAGGAAGCCGAAGAAGCTGTCGAACCCCCGGTCCAGGGGATGGAAGCCGCCCGCCTGGCCGATATGCCACTTGCCGACCATGGCCGTGGCGTAGCCGGCCGATTTCATGACCTGGGCGATACTCGCTTCACTGACCGGCGCGCCGGCTTGCTCGTCGCGCCCAACGGGATTGAATTCGAAGCCATAGCGAGCCTGGTGACGTCCGGTGATCAGCCCCGCGCGCGAGGGCGCGCAGACGGCGGCCGTCGCATAGGCGTCGGTGAACCGCACGCCCGAGGTCGCCAGCGCGTCGATATGGGGCGTTGGGATGACCTTTCCGCCATAGACGCCAAGATCGCCATAGCCGAGGTCGTCGGTGAGGATGACGATGACATTGGGCGGCCGCGGTCTGACGCCGGGCTGCGAGAAGCCGGTGGTGGCGAGGCCCACGAAGCAGGCGGCGAGCGCAACGATCCAGCGCTTCATGGGGCCTCCACGGGTCTGATGGGCGTGGGCGCGCCGCAGGCCTTGGCCCTGACATAGGCCTCGCCGGAAGACGCGAGCGTGGCGGGCAGGTCGCAGAGCGCCTTGGCCGCCTGGACGTCGCCGTTCAGATAGGCGCGCCAGAAGGTCAGGGTCTGCTCGACGATGACAGCCATCTGGGCCGCGTCAGTGGGCTTGGCGACGCCCATCATCTGCCGCCGCCCCGTAAAGACGCCGTGGTCGCCGTCGCGCAGAACGATCAGGAACTGGTCGGCGCCGGTGATTTTCTGGAACGGGATCGTGCGCTCCCATGGGGTCTTTTCCAGATCCAGCGGCGTTCGATCCTGCGTGCCGGTGAAGTGCAGCATCGGCGTGCGGATCGAGCTGAAAGCGGTGTCGGAGCCACCCTGCCTGGCCTTGTTCGGGCTGTAGACGACAGCCGCCTTGATCCTCGGCTCCCGGAAAGCATCTGGCGGAGCGCCCGGCAGGCGTTGACCGACCGCAACCAGGGTGGCCAGCGCGCCGAACGAATGGCCGCTCATGCCGACCCGCGAAAGATCCAGCTTGCCAGCGAGTTCGCCTCCCGGCGCGTTCATTTTCGTCAGTTCATCAAGGGCGAACGGAATATCGGCGAAACGATTGGCCCCCGCGTCGGGAGAGAGCTTGCCCAGCAGGCTGGCCTCCTCTCCAGGCCGCGCGCCGGCCAGGATCGAAGCGTCCGAGCCGGGATGCTGCAAGGCCGCCACAACGAAGCCCGCCTCGGCGACCGCCTGCAGGATGTAGGTCGAGCCCTCCCGGGAGCCGCCCAGGCCGTGGGAATGGACAATCAGGCCGAAGGGCCCCACCCCGGTCGGCGCGTAGAGCTTGTAGGGCACCTTGCGGCCGCCGCGCGCGGGATCGGTCCATTCGCCGTAGACGATAGTCGCCTTGGCGGGCGCGACGGCCGGCGCGGGGCTCGCGGCGGCGGATTCCGGCGAGCTGGCAAGGAGGGCGAGACCCGCCGCGACCGCTCCGGCCCATCGCCTCTGGCTCATGGTCAGAACTCCCACCCAAGCTCGACTCCGACCACGCGCGGATCGGTGTAGAACTCGTTCACGCTGACGATGTTGGCCAGATAGGTCTTGTCGCCGAGATTGCGGCCGAAGACCGAAAGCCTCAGACGGTCCGAGCGCACCCCGATCCGCGCGTCGATCAGGCCGTAGCTCTGATAGGAGCGGCTGTTGTCGGGGTTCTCGAACCCGCCGTCGGCCATCTGCAGCCCGGCCGAGGCGAAGCCGCGCCAGCCGCCGCCCAAAGGGAAGGTGTAGGTGGCGTTCACAGCCAGTTGATAGTCGCGCAGGCGCGGGACCTCGTTGCCGCTCAGATCGGCGTCATCGGGCAGACCATCGCCGTTGAGGTCGAGCTTGGCCTTGGCTCCGTCTTCGAACTTGCCCCTCTGGCCGCTAAGAGTGGCCGCCAGCGTCAGGTCCGACGCGCCCAACAGGAATCGGCGGCGAGCCTCGATTTCGTAGCCTGAGATGTGGGCGTCGCCGGCGTTCTGCAGGATGAAGCCGCGAGAGAGCGAGCTTGGCGCGCTGACCACCTGCACGTTGTTAGTCCAGGTGTAATAGATCGCGGCCGACAGCTGAACGCCCTTCCAGCGCCCCTTGGCCCCGGCTTCATAGGAATAGGCGTACTCTGGATCGTAGAGCAGTTGCTGGGCGATCTGTGAGCGCACGGTCGTGGGCGGCAGATTGCTGTTGAAGCCTCCCGGGCGATAGCCGGTGGCGAAGCGGCCGTAGACATTGACCCCGTTGTCGAAGCGATGGCGCAGGGTCACCGTCGGGGTGACGAAGGTCCAGCGGCGTTCGGCCTCAACGCGGACGGTCTCGCTGCCTGCCGCGCAGGCCGGGCCAGTCACGGTCGGCGGACAGAACTGAACCGAGCTGGCTGGCAGCGGGCCGCCAGCGCCATCGGGATCGACCGTGATCGCCGCCATCAGTCCCGTAGGCGTGGCTCCGCCGCCGAAATAGACGAGCGGATCCTTGGCGTAACGTTCAAACCAGAAGGACTTCTTGTCACGCTGAAGCCGCGCCTCCACGCCCAGGGTCGTGGCGCCCGAGATCTTGTATTCGAGGCTGCCAAACAGCGAAGGCGACTTCAAGGTTTCGGAGAAGGCGTCGCGGTTCACCGCCAGGCGCGCGGCTGATCGAACGCTGGCGGCGGTTCCGGTCAGAGTCCCGACCTGGCCCACCGCGCAGCCGGCGGCGCTGGCCTGCGAGGCGCCCGTATAGGCCGGGCAGAGATAAGGATCGATGACCACGTCGTCGCTGGTCTTCAGGAACTCGACGCCCGCCAGCCAGGTCAAACGCCCCTCACCCTTCGAGCTCAGATAGGCCTGCGCCACGAAGCGGCTGTAGTCCTCGAACTGGCCCAGAGTGTAGTCGGGCGTGAGCACCGCCGCGCCCGGGGCGACGTCGATGCCCGAATGGCCGGCGAAGTGGTCGTTGTCCTCGTTGTCTCGTCCCGCGTCGCGGGCTTTCCAGCCCACCTTGGCGGTCAGCTCGGCGAATCCGTAATCGTGCTTGGCCGTGAGATAGACCGAGTCCTCGGTGATGCGGGCGCGCCCCTCGCGGTCGAGGTCGGAGCGTGTCCAACGGGAAGCATCAAGAACCGAGCCGTCAACCCGCACCGGCCGCCGTCCCAGACTCGAAAAAGCGGGGGTGTCGCTCTCGTAGCGTTCGTAAGTCAGGTCAACCGTGGTGGCCGATCCTGGCGTCCAGCGCAGGCCGGCCCGCGCGCCCTTATAGGTCTGCCAGTCGATCTTGTGACCGGTCGTGGTGTTCTCAATGAACCCGCCATCCTGGTCGTCGTAGAGACCGGCCACACGCAGGGCGAGCTTGTCCTTGACCACCGGCAGATTGAGCACCGCTTCGACGGCGGCGCGCCGGGGCTGGCTGTAGCGGACCGTGACCTCTCCGCCGATCGTCTGCTCGGGCGCGTGGCCGACGATATTGACCGCGCCCCCGACCGAATTCCGCCCATAGAGCGCTCCCTGAGGACCGCGCAGCACCTCGAGCCGTTCGAGGTCCAGCAGGTCCATACGGCTTAGCGAGCGCCCGCCAAAGCCGCCGCCCGCATTGTATAGCCCCTCCTTGTAGAGGCCGGTGGCCGCCTCGGAGAAACCCAAGCGTCCGCTGCCCTGCCCCCGGATCGAGATGTCCTGCAGGTACTCTGGTCCCGACGTCACCAGCGTGGCGCTGGGCGCCTGGCGCAGATAGTCCTTCATGCCGTCGAGCACGAGGTTCCGTCTCTCCTGGGCCGTGATCGCGGATATGGCCGCGGGCACTTCGACCAGGGTTTCGGTGCGCTTGCGGGCGGTGACGACGATCTCGTCGAGCGCCTGGACGTCGGCCTGACTGGCCCATGTCGTCGCTGGAGCAGCCGCCAACACCAACCCCAGGGCTGTCATCAGCCCGCCTCGTCCCGCTGCACGCAGCATCTTCGCCTCCCCGCAATTTTATCGTTGCGGGGAGGCTCCAGCCAGAAGCGTCAATTGTCAAACAATTTTTTGAAACGCCAAACTAAGCCACGATCACTCGCGCTCTAGCGCCAAGGCCAGGGACCGCCTTGTGATCATCACAATCATTCGCGCGGCCGCGGCCGCGATCTCCGGATGATGATCCTTGACCGCCGAAACCAGGATCCGGTGAGCGGAAAGCGATTGTTGCTCGGATTGCGAGGTCCCGGGCTTTAGCAACCTCTGCTGCCACAGCGCCAAATTGCCGACCTGGGTCAGCATCCGATAAGCCAGCTTGCTACCGGAATGACGGCCAATCAGCTGCCCCAGGCCAAACGACAGGGCGTAGAGCTCAGAGCGATCGGCGTCGCGTGCAACCGCCGCCTCGATCGCCTCCATCAGCCCATCAAGTCGTGGAACCAGCCTCTCCGGGAAGCGCCCAGCCGAGAGCCGAGCGCACTGGGCGTACATCTCCTCAAGCAGACTGAAGATGTCGAGCAGCTCTTCGCCCCCAACCGCAACGACCTGGGCCCCGCGCCAAGGCTGCATCTCCACGAAGCCAGCCCGCGCCACGCTGCGCAGCGCTTCACGCACGGAGGCGCGACTGACGCCGTGCCGCGCCGAAACCTCCTGCTCGCGCAACCAAGCCCCAGGAGGATACCGATTGTCGATAATCTCGCGGATGAGCGTCTCAGACAGGCGCGTGTCCAGCGTCTGATCAGTCTTGCGCCGCACTCGCGCCGCGCCGGGCCTCGCCTCGTCCATCAATCCTCCCTAGCTTGACGTTACAGTAAATCAGAACGAGACAAAACGGAACGTCAGACAATTGCCAATCGCGCTGTCGGTGATCTACGGTTCGGCCATGGGCGCTGCGGACCACTCAAGAGATAGGACAAGACGATGATCCTGCGACGCGATTTCTTGGCCGGAGCCATGACGCTATCGACAGGCTTCGGCGCGCGGGCGGCGGGCGGCGAGCCGTTGCCCCTGGTCGAGGCGGCCAAGCTCGCCTGGCTTTACGGCCTGCCGATGATCGAGACGGCCGTCGTCCGAAGTCGCACCGCCAAGCTTGGAACCTTCAATCGGCTCTATCACCAGACGGATCTGGTGACTCCCGCGAACCAGAAGGTCACCTCGCCCAACAACGACACCCTCTACAGCCGCGGCTTCCTCGATCTGCGCCAGGGCCCGGTCGAGCTGACCCTGCCGGCAAGCGGAACGCGCTATCTGTCCGTGGCCTTGATGGACCTTTGGACGAACAACTTCGCCATACTGGGAACCCGCACCACGGGTCCCGACGGCGGTCGCTTCATCGTCGCCGGCCCCACAGGACCCGCGCCGCCGGGAGCCATCCGCGCCCCGAGCGACTTCGTGTTTGTCCTTGGCCGCACCCTGGTCGACGGCCCCGCTGACCTTGCCGCGGCGCGCGCGGTCCAGGCGGCCATCGCCGCCTCGGGTCCTGAACGGGCGCCGGGCGATTTCGTGGTTCCAGTCGCGCGCACGGCGCCTTGGCGCGCTTATTTCACGAGCGTCGGAGAACTCCTGCGCGAAAACCCGCCACCCGCGACGGATGCGGCTTTCTTCCATGCGGTCCACGCCTTGGGCCTCACCGCGCAGGGCTTTGCGCCGCCCGCTTTCACCCCGGCGCAGGAACAAGAGATCGCTCAAGGGATCGAAAAGGCCAAGCAAATCGCCGCCGAGCCGCGAGGCGGGCTCTACGCCGCCCAAGGCTGGGTTTATCCACGGGCTAATCTCGGCGACTTTGGCCAGGACTATGTCTTCAGGGGTCAGATAGCCTTGACCGGGCTCTTTGGTCTCCCCTTGGCCGAGGCGGTCTATACCCGGCCGGTTGGTGACAACGGCACGGGACTCCTACACGGCGACCGCTATCGGCTAACCTTCCCCGTCGGCCGCGCCCTGCCGGTCGACGGCTTCTGGTCTCTGACCATGTACGCGGCCACGTCAGACGGCCAGTTCTTCCTGACGCCCAACGCCATCGATCGCTATGCCATTGGCGATCGCACCCAGGGCCTTAGGCATGGTTCGGACGGTTCGCTGGATATCTGGATCTCGCGCCAGCCGCCGGGCGGGGCGCGGGACGACAACTGGCTGCCCGCGCCCGCTCAAGGCCCTTACATGGTCAGCCTTCGCGCTTACCTGCCGCGACCAGAATTGCTCACTGGGGACTACCGGGCGCCGCCTCTACGGGCGGGCTTCTAGCGTGCGCAACGCGGCGCCCGACGATGGCCTATTTGACCCGTTTTCGGCCATGATCATGCTCAAGGGGCCGGCGAAAGCCGGCCCCTTGCCTCTTCCTAGTGACCGACGCCGCAGGCCTTGAGCTTGCGGGCATAGGTCGGATCGGCCAGCAGGGCCGTCGCGGCTTCGACGGGACGATTGGAGACGATCATCCGCGGGCCGGCCTTGGCCAGGGCCTGGAAGGTTCCAGCATCGGCGGGGGTGCGATAGACGGCGTCCGGCGTCTCGGGGCCGCCATAGGTTCCCGACATCACCGTCACGCCCATCGCCTCCAGCTCGGGAATGAAGGCCGCGTCCACCTTGTCGGGACGCACCATGGCCACGAGGTGGTCGTTGACCAGACCGGCCGCCTTGGCCTTGGCCAGCATGTCGCGATCGAACACCGGCAGGGCGATGACGGCGTCGGGACGGCGCTGGCGCTGCCCCAGGGCCTGGGCGACCGTGTAGGCCAGGAAGAACACCCGGTCGCCGGCCTTGGCCTTGTCGACCTCGGCCATCAGCAGATCGGGGTCGGTCTGCGGCTTCACGTCCAGCAACACCAGCGCCTTGCCGTCGGCCCATCCCAGGATTTCCGATAGCAGTTGCGGGGCGTAGCCGGTCGGATAGGCCGTGGTGTCGCGGACCTTAAGCTTGGAGATCTCGGCCCAGGTCTGGTCGCGGATCCTGCCCTTGCCGGTGGTGTTGCGATCCAGGACGTCATCGTGGTTCTGGAACAGCACGCCGTCCGAGGTCTGCTGAACGTCGGTCTCGATGAAGGCCGGGACCAGGGAGGTCGTGCGCTGCATCGTGGCGACGACATTCTCGGGGAACTCCGGCAAGGGGCCGCCGCGGTGGGCGCCGACCAGCGCCACCTTCTGCTCGCGCAGGCAGGCCAGCAATTGCGGCAGGCGGCCCTTGGCGGCGGTGAGCATGTCGGCGGAGGTCGGACCAGCGGCGGCGGACGCCGACGAGGCGACCAGCAGGGCGGCGCTGGCCAGCAGCGCCCGAAGCAGGATCTTGGTCATCTTGAGCTCTCTTTGGAGGCGCACGGGCCTGACGACCCGCGCGGAGGAAGGCGGGCGGCGTCAGAACTTGAAGTTGACGCCCAGGAAGTAGCGGCGGCCCAGCATGTCGTAGAGGGCGGTGTCGGTGGCGCTCTCGCCGGTCCAGGCCGGAGGCTGGCGGTCGGCCAGATTGAGCGCCCCGGCCCGCAGCTCGACAGTGGAGCTGACCTGGTAACGTCCCGTCAGGTCGAAATAGTCCATCGCCTTGACGCCCCGCGCGGTGGCGGTGGCCGAGCCGACATTGGCGGCGTTGCCCATGGCCTCGACCCAGCGCCAGCGCAGGCTCAGGTCGATGGGGCCGACATGGTAGCCCAGGCTGGTGATGGCCTTCCACTTGGGGTGCGAGATGGCGTCGGCGCTGATCTGGGCGTTGCCGATCGTGCCGGCGTAGTTGACGTAGGCCGCGCCGGCCAGGGTCTGGATCTCGTACTTGTCCATATAGGAGATCAGCACATTGAGGCTGACCGAACCCGCCCGCTCGGAAGCGCCGAACGCCGCCAGATCCGCGCCCCAGTCGACCTGCAAGTCGACGCCCGAGGTCCGGTAGCCGGCCAGGTTGAGCAGCGGCGTGGTGATGCTGGAAAAGCCGCCCGAAGAGCCGCGATGGATCAGCTTGCAGTAGTAGTTGGCCGGATCGTAGGTCGGGTTGGCGTTGCCCTGACCGTTGAAGCAGCGTTGGGCGATCACGTCGCCGGTGATCAGGCCGATCGCGTCGGTCAGCTTGATGTCGTAGTAGTCGACCGAGGCCGAAAGCCGGCGCAGCAGGGGCTGCTGGAAGGTCGAGCGCCAGACCAGACCCGCCGTATAGGTGTCGGAAGACTCTTCCTTCAGGTCGGGATTGCCCGCGACGTCCGACTGCACCGAGGTGCCGGCGAACTTGTGGGCGTCGATGACGCTGAGCGGAATGCCGTTGGCGACGCACAGGGCGCGCACCTGGACGGCGTTGGGGCCGATGCGATAGGCGCTGGCGATGTCGCAGGGATCGCCCAGGCCGGCGGAAATCCGCCCGACGGTGGTCGCGCTCTGCTCGGAGGGGCGGAACAGCTCGCCCACCGAAGGCGCGCGGATGGCGTGCTGATAGCCACCGCGCAGGCTGACCGCGTCGTTGATCTCCCAGGCGCCGCTGGCCTTGTAGGTATGAACGCCGCCGACCGTGTCGTAGTCGGAGTAGCGATAGGCCAGATCCAGGTCGAGCTTGCGGATGAAGGGCAGGTCCTTCAGCAGCGGGACAGCCAGTTCGAGGAAGGCCTCCTTCGAATTGGTCTCCCCTTCCGTCGACCTGCTCAGACCCGTGGTCAGGACCGTACCGGTGAGGCGCGCGGCGTCCGGCGAATAGGCGTAGCTGTTCTTGCGATAGCTGAGCCCCGCGGCGAACCGCAGGTCGCCGGCCGGCAGGGCCAGCACCCGGCCCTGGACGTTGGCCTCGGCGTTGGTCTGCCGCAGCGTCGTGGTCTCGTGCATCTCGCGCAGGAGATAGGTCAGGCACGATTTCGAGGGCGCGGTCAGGGCCAGGGGGTCCAGGCCGCCCTCGCAAAGGCTCTTGCCGCCATCGACCGCGTTGACCAGCGACAAGAACGAAGCCCGGTCGATATAGCCGCCCAACAAGGCGTTCTGCTCGGTGCGGCCATAGGAGGCGAACACGTCCCAGGTCCCATCGATCGCGTCGAACCGGCCCTTCAGGCCACCCAGGGCCTGCCCGACATTATAGGTCTGCTGGGCGATGTCGGGGGAGTAGCGGCCGGTGTTGAAATAGAACAACAGCGGCGCGGTCGGGTTGGGCCGCGAGGCGGCGATCGCCTTGAGGTCGGCGGGCAGGAAGGGGTTGGTGACCGGCAGATAGACGTCGCGGGTGATCGCCTGGTTGCGGCCGTAACCGCTCTGGTTGGAGACATAGTGGGCGTAGTTGAATTGGCCGTAGGCCTCGACGGCGTCGCTGAGCTGGTAATTGACCTGGCCAAACAGGGTCTGGCGCTTGAGCGGCTGCTGCAGGGGCGCGGCCTCGCCCAGCGGCACGGCGACCTGGCCGTTGCTGGTGATGGTGTAAGGGCCGTCGGCGGGGAAACGGTAGTTGAGGATCGGCGAGGAGATCGTGAACAGCGTGCCGTCGAGGTTCTGGCTGTAGGTGGCGTTGCGCGGCACGTTGGTCGTCACGCCATATTTGGCGAAGACGCCGTTGATCGCCGCCTGGGTCGGCAGGTTGGCCGCGTCGGCGTAGATCAGGCCGCTGGGCAGCACCGAGGTGATGCCGCCGTCCTTGAAGAAGGCGCGGGAATTTCGGTTGACCCGCTGGCGATCCATGTAGGACGCCGACAGCATCGCGTGACCCTTGTCGTCGGCGAAGGCGCCGCCGACCGTGGCGCTCAGATCGGCCGTCTCGCCATCGCCGCGCTCGGTCTGGCCGTATTGGGCGTCGATCTCCAGGCCCTCGAAATTGTGCTTGAGCTTGAAGTTGACGACGCCGGCGATCGCGTCGGAGCCGTAGATCGCCGAGGCGCCGCCGGTGATCACCTCGACCGAGTCGATCAGGCTGGGGGCCAGGGTGTTGAGGTCGATGGCGCCCAGCGGGTCGGACGGCTGCAGCCGACGGCCGTCCAGCAGCACCAGGGTGCGGGCCGTGCCCAGGCCGCGAAGGTTGGCGTTGGCGCGCCCGCCGCCGGCTTGGCTGGCCGAGGTCGAGCCGGAAGTAGCGGCGAACTGCGGCAGCTGGTTGAGGGTGTTCTCGATCGAGGTCGGCCCCTGGGCCTGGAGAACGGCCTTGCCGACCGTGACGATGGGGCTCTGGGCGGTGTAGTCCTGGCGCGCGATGCGCGAGCCGGTGACCACGATCTCTTCAACCGAGACGGCGGCCTCGGTCGCCGGCGGCGGCGGCGCAGCCTGGGCGCTGGCGACTCCGGCGTGAGCCAGACTCAAGGCGAGCGTCGACGCGGCGCCAAAGAGCGCGAAAATTCTAGATTGCATAGGAACTTGGATCCCCTTGAACGGTGACCCCCGCTCTGTCGCGGAGGGCGTCTAAGGGGTTAGGACGCGGCCCCTCTCGCGATCCTCACCACTTTTTTCGGACGTCGCCCGGAAAGAAAAACTGTCGCAAATCCGTGGGAAGAAGACGCGCGCCCGGTCGCGGACCGTTCCTTCGTCCCGCGCGGCGACGCATGTTCGGGAAGCTTCTCGTGACCTTGAAGGACGACGCCCATCGGGCCGACGCGCGCCCTCGCCTGCCGCCGCCCGAGCAGATCAGCCACGCCTATCGCCGGCCGCTGATGACCTATTTTCTGCGCCACACCGGCGACCACGCCGAGGCCGAGGACCTGACCCAGGAAGCGCTCCTGCGCGCCTTGCGGGCCGGCGACGGCGAGGCGATCGAGACCCCCGACGGCTTTGTCTTCACCATCGCCTCCAACCTGCTGCGTGACCGCGCGAGAAAGCGCATCACCCGACAGGCCGACCGCCATGTCAGCCTCTATCCGCCGGGCGACGGCGAGACCGCCGCCGAGCCCCTGCAACTCGCCGCTGAGGATTTGCCGGCCGACCGCGTCCTGATGGGTAAGGAGAAACTTCGAAGGACCCTCGACGCCCTGGCCGAACTGCCCGACCGCACGCGGGAGATCTTCATCCTGTTCCGGGTCGAGCGCCTTCGCCAAACCGAAATCGCCGCCCGTCTGGGCATTTCGGTCAGCGCCGTGGAAAAACATGTTGTTCGGGCCGTGGCCCATCTGGCACGGCGGTTCAGGTAGACTTTGACACATTCCCCCGCTCCAACTCCACCGTTCGAAGACGTTCACGAGGCGGCCGCCGCCTGGTGGATGCGCCAGGTCTCCGACGATTGGACCGACGCCGACGAAGCCGGGCTGCAAGCCTGGCTGGCCGCGGACGCGCGCCATGCGGGCGCCTACGACCATGTGCTCGAGGCGATGTCCGCGTTCGATGATCAGGACGACGCCGCGGAGCTCCAGGCTTTGCGGCCGCAGCTCCAGGACAGCGCGGCCCCGCTTGGCGGCGCGCGACGGTCGCCCCCTCGCCCTTCGCGGCGCGCGTGGATGATCGGCGCGGGCGCCCTGGCCGCCGGCCTCGTGGGCTTTGCGGTGCTGAGCCGCCCCTCACCCGCGCGGATCTACACCGCGCCCGCGGGCGCCCCGGCCGAGTTCACCCTGGCCGATGGCTCGCGGCTGTCGATCGAGGGCGGCGGCGCGGTCGCGGTGCGGCTTGGCCGTCACGCCAGGGACCTCGAACTGACCCGCGGCCAGGCCCGCTTCGAGGTCGCGCACGACCAGGCGCGGCCCTTCTCGGTCACCGTCGGCGACCAGGTCGTGGTGGCCACCGGGACGATGTTCAACATCGATCGGCTGAGCGAGCGCTCCGTCGTCAGCCTGTTGGAGGGACGGGTCATCATCCATCCGGTCCGGGGCGATGGCCCGACCCTGGCTCTGACGCCGGGAGAGCAAGCCGTGCTGCGCCCCGGAACCCCGCCCCTGCGCCAGACGGCCGATGTGCGTTCAGCCGCGGCCTGGAGGAACGGGCGATTGATCTTCGATGATACGCCGCTCGCCGAGGCCGTCGAACGGGTCAATCGTTATGGCGCCAATCTTCGCGTGGGCGACGAAGCCCTGGCCCGCCTACGGGTGACCGGGGTGTTCAAGGCCGGCGACAACGCCGCCTTCGTCGAGGCGATCACCGCCTATCTCCCCATCGCGGCGCGGCGCGGCGCCGACGGGCGCACCGCGCTGGTTCAACGCCCCGCCGGGGGTTAACTGTCGCCGCGAGGAGCGCTTGGCGCATGAGGTTCTTGCGCGTCACGGCCCACGGAATCTGCGCGACGGCGCTCCTGGCGGCGGCGCCGAGCCTGGCCAGCGCCGCCGAACCGCGCCGCGCGTTCGATCTGGAGGCCGCGCCGCTGGGCAAGGCGCTGTTGGCGTTCAACCTGGCGACCGGCGCCCAGGTCATCGTCTCGCGCGACCTGCTGGTCGGCCGCGTCTCGCGCCCGGTGCGCGGTCAGTACACCACGACCGAGGCCCTGGCGCGCATGCTGACCGGATCGGGCCTGCATGCGGAGCGCACCGGGCGCGGCGTCCTGATGATCCTGCCCGACCGGCCGCCGCCGGCCCCAAGGCCCAGGCCCAGCGCGCCCGAAGCCGTCGCCATCGCCGAGATGGAGGGCGTGACGGTCACCGCGCCCCGCATCCTGCCCCCCGTCGCCCTGACCACGCTGAGCGGCGCGCGCCTGGAGCAATTGGGCGTGGTTGGGATGGATCAGGTCGGGCGGCTGACGCCGGGCCTCAATGTCGTCAACCTCTCCCCGGCCGCGGCGGCTTTCTCGATGCGCGGCGTCACCCAGGCCTCGGGGGACGCCAGCCGCGAGCCGAGAATGGCGGTGCTGCAGGACGGCATGCCGGCGTCCAAGGAGCGCGGCGCCTATTTCGAGCTCTTCGATCTTGACCGCATCGACATCGCCAAGGGCCCTCAGCCCACGCTCTACGGCCGCGGGGCGATGGCGGGGGCGCTCGACGTCATCCAGCACAAGGCCGATCCGCGCGCCAAGACCTGGAGCCTTCATGGCGAGGTCGGCGACCATGGTCAGGGCCTGCTGGACGCCATGATCAACCAACCGATCGGCCCGGACCTGGCGGTGCGTGTCGCCGTTCGCTGGCGGGGACGAGACGGCCTGACGCCCAACCTTGCCGGTGGCGACCGCCTGGATTCGGTCGCCACCGACGCCACCCGCGTCTCACTGGCCTGGCGTCCCGGGGATGGCGAACGGCTTGATCTGATCGTCAACTACCAGCGAGACCGTCCCACCGGCCGGCCGCTCAAATCCTTCACCTTCGCGCCCACCGACCCGGTCACGGGCGCGGCTCTGGGCGAGCTTGACCGCCACACCCCGCCCGCCTTGAGCGCCGTCGACGAGAACGGCCGGCCCGCGGCGCTCGGCTTGGACCGCACGCTGGGCTCGGTCGCGGTCCTGGCCGCGCGGCGGCTGAGCCCGGGTCTGAACCTGAGCGCGTCCCTGGGCTATCGCCGTTTCTACGCCGACGAGCGCCAGGACGGCGATGGCCTGTCCCTGCCGGTGATCAGCGTCTTCGAGCAGACCCGGGGCGTGCAGTACAACGCCGACCTGCGCCTGGCCTATGACGCCGGCGAGCGTTGGCGGGGTTTCGCAGGCGTCAGCCTGTTCCACGAAAGCGGCACCCAGCGGGCCTATTTCACGATCGACGAACGCCTGTTGTTGGCGCGCATGGTCGGCGGCCTGAACACACCCGTCCCCCAAGGCCTCGATACGCTGACCCAGCCGGACTTCGTCGCCGCGCAGTTGCGCCAACTGGCCGCGCGGCGCGGCTTCGACCTGCCGGGCGATCTGGCCCTGGGCGCGGCCGGCAATCTCAAGCCGGCCTATGTCGAGCGCAACCAGAACTTCGCGCGGACCACCGCCGTCGATCTCTTCGGCGACCTCACCTTCTCGCCAAGCCCGACCTGGGCGCTTTCGGCCGGCCTGCGCTACAGCCACGACGCCAAGGCCAGCGCCGTCGCCACTGCCCTGCCCGCCGGCCCGTCGGTGCTGGCCGGAGCCGTCCAGGCCTTTGGCCTGCCCTTGGCGCAGAGGGCCGCCCTGCTCGCCGCGCTCGGCGCGCCAGGCGCGGGCGCCAGCGCCGAGACTCCCCGCGCCTGGCCCAACTACGCCTTGGTGTTCCAACCGACGTCTGGAAATGGAGACAGGGTGTCGAACACGCTGTCCGACGAGGGTTGGAGCGGGCGACTGGTGGCGCGCTATACCCCATCGCCGAGCTTCAGCGCCTATGGCTCTTACGCCCGGGGGCGACGGCCCAGCGTCCTGGTGGCCGGACCGCCTCTGGCGGCCGAGGGCCCGGCGCGGTTCGGAATCGTGCCCGCCGAGACGATCGACTCCCTGGAGATCGGAACCCGCGGCGTCGGTTTCGACCAACGCGTGGATCTGAACCTTGCCGCTTACGCCTATCGCTATGTCAACTTCCAGACCACCAAGCTTGTCGACGGTCAATTGCAGACACTGAACGCCGGTCGAGCCGACGCGACCGGCTTGGAAGCCGAGGCGCGGTTTGAGCTGTCGCGCTCGGTCCGGCTGTTCGCGACCTACGGCTACAACCATTCAAGGCTACGCAGCGGCGCCTTCGCGGGCAATCAATTTCGCCTTGCCCCCGATCACAAGGTCTCGCTCAACCTGGAACTGACATACGCCACGCCCAACGGCGCGGTCACGGTCCTGCCGACCTGGAGCTGGCAATCGAAGGTCTTCTTCTCCGACGACAACGATCGCCCCGAACTCTCCCGCGGACTATTGCGCGATCTCGTGCAGGATGAGGTGCAAGGCGCCTACGACTTGCTGGATCTGCGGGTGAACTACCGGCCACGCGCCGCCAACTGGAGCGCGGGCGTCTTTGTCACCAATCTTCTGGATCGGCGTTATCTTCAGGAAGCCGGCTTCATCGGCGAAAGCTTCGGATTCACGGCGTCGGCGCGAGGGGCGTCGCGTCTCTGGGGGCTATCTTTGCGGATCGTTGGCGGAGCGAGGCAGGACCTGGCGAGATAGGCATCTCCCGTCGCGGCCCGGATATCGAGCTCCCCGCTGCTCTTGTCCGCACCCCCGCCCGCCTCCAAAGACGCCTGTCGATCTTGGCGTTGGCGAGGCGACGCCGCAGGCGTGCGGGTCCGCCAGACTCAAGGCTCCAAGCCGATAGCCGCCGCGTCGGGACGCCGCGTGTCGACGCCGCCATGGAGCAAGCCTTCCTCGATGAGGATCGACTGGGCGCTGCCCATGGTCAGCCCTTCAGTGACGCGATGACCCCGCGCTGCGAGCAGACGAGCGATGTCTCGCGGAAATCCCGGTTCGAGCTCCAAGGCGCCCCTATCGTCCTGAAACAGCCTGGGTCGCTCGGTCGCCTCGCCGATATTCAGGCGGTGGTCGATCACGTTGACCAGGACCTGGGCGACGGTGGGCATGATGCGCGTCCCGCCCGGACTCCCCGACAGGATCCAGGGTTTGTCGTCCTTGAAGGCGATGACCGGACTGATGGTGGAGATCACGCGCTTACCCGGCGCGGGAGCGTTCGCGGGTTCGGCCGCGGCCTGGGCCGCGTCCCAGGAGAAATTGGCGACGGCGTCATTGAGGAAAAAGCCCGTGCCCGGCGCCATCACGTGCGCGCCAAAATCCGAACCGAGCGTGAAGGTGTTGCTGACCGCGTTTCCGTAGCGATCGACAACTGAAAAGTGCGTGGTGTCTCGACTGGCGAACCCGACCGGGTCACCCGGCGTGAGGCTGACGGCGGGCAGGCTCGCTTCCATCCTGATCGCGGCGGCCCGATCCTTGGCGTAGGCCTTGGACAGCAGCCCCTTGCTGGGCACGACATAGTCGGGATAGCCGCCCATGTAGCGGCGGCGATCCGCGAACATCAGCTTGCTGGATTCGGCCAGGACATGGAGGCTGTCCGAGGAGTTCTGCCCCAGGTCCCTCATGGGGAATGTCTCGATCAGATTGAGCAGCTCGCCGAGCAGCACGCCCGCCGCCGGTGGCGGCATCAGGGCGATCTTCACCCCGCGATAGGTGGTCCAGAGCGGCTCTTGCGCCTTGATCCTGTAGTCGGCCAGATCCTGAGTAGTGAGGATCCCGCCATTGGCGGTCGAGGCCGCCACGATGCGCTTGCCGATCTCGCCGCGATAGAGCGCGTCCGCGCCGTGGTCGCGCAACTGCTCGAGCGACCAGGCCAGGTCCTTCTGCACCAGGCGCTCGCCACGTTGATAGGGTCGTCCCCGATGGTAGACCGTGCGCGCGGCGACCGGGTCGCGAACCAGTTCCGGAGCCTTGATCCGGAAGGCGTAGGCCATGTCGTCGGAAACGAACACGCCGCGTCGGGCCAGATCGATGGCCGGCTGAACGACCGCGCGCCAGGACAACTTGCCGTACTTGCGCTGGGCGAAATAGAAGCCCGCCGGCGTACCGGGAACCGCGACCCCGCGATAGGAGTAGCGCTTGTCCGGGTCGAGCTTGCCATCCGGCCCCGTCAACAAGGTCGGGGTGATCCCCCGGGGCGCGGCGCCATAATACTCGATCGCGAGCGTCTGACGGGTTTCCGCCAGATAGACGAGCATGAACCCGCCGCCGCCCAGATTACCCGCGCGCGGCAGAGTGACGGCCAGCGCCAGACCGGTGGCGACCGCCGCGTCAACGGCGTTGCCCCCCTTGGCCAGGACGGCGCGACCAACTTCGGAGGCGATGGCGTTCTGACTGACCACCATCCCCCGGGCGGCGATCGTCGGGTGATGGATCGCGTCGTACTCGATGATGTAGCTGGCCGCCCCGGGCGCGACCGCGGCGGCCGAACCCTGCGCCTGGGCCGTACCCGCCCCGATCGCGACCAAGCCCAGAAAGGCCAGCTTGGCCGCAAGCATCAGACGTTTGAACACAAGTGCCTCATGATCGAGTGGAAGGACGCGGGACCGGCCTGACAGGCGCGGGCAAGGTCAGAAGGACTTGGTCATTTCCAGGTACCAGAACCGCCCCCGGGCGCTGTAGAGGCTGGTGAAATAGCCGAACAGCTGGTTGGCCAGCGGCGGGTCCTTGTCGGCGATATTGTTGACGCCGACCCGGATCGAACCGCCCGCAAGCGGGCCCTTGTCGAAGCTCTTGCGCACGGCGGTGTTGAACGTCGTCCACGACGAGACCGGGAAGTTCAGCGCCGAGGTGTCGTAGATGCCATCGATATAGGTTCCGCTGCCGGTGACCTGCCAGCCGTCCTTGGCCCAGACCAGGCTCGCCGTGGCCCGCGAGCGCGGGTTGCCGTTGAGGCCGATCTGCGAGCCGCCCGACGTGGTCGAGAGGCCTGCGGCCAGCAGCGCCGCGGCGCTTTCCGACGGCGATTGGTAGAAGCGCCCGAAGATCGAAACGTCGGCGTTGAGGCGGAAGTCTCCGTAACGATCGGTGGGGATCCGATAGGCAAGACCGATGTCGGTCGCCTCGACCTCGCGCGCGTTGAGGTTCTCGAAGATGGCCCGAACGCCGGTCACCTTGCCCGAGGCGTCACGCGTGACGAGGGGATTGCCCGTCCCGCCCCCGAGCCGGCGGATGGCGTCGAGATAGATCTGGTCTTGCGTCGAGAACACGCCGACCAAGCCCGTCTGCTTGATCCGCCACCAATCGACCGTCAGGGTCAGGTTGCGAACGGGCGTCAGGACCACGCCCGCGCTGGCGGACTTGCTGTCCTCGGCCTTGAGACGGTCATTGCCAGAGCGGGTCTCGCTGACGTCATAGCGGTAGGCCGCGCAATTGCTGCGATTGATGGCGGCCACCGAGGTCGCGCCCTGGGCCAGGCCGCAGGCATAGAGGTCGAGTTGGTTCTGCTGGACGCGGTTGGCCGCCGCGGCGTTGATCTGCTCGAGGTTGGGCGCGCGGAACGCCTCCGAGTAGGACGCGCGGAACTTCAGCCAGTCGGTCACGCCCCAGCTCGCGGCGATCTTGGGCTTCAGCACCTCGTCCTTGGTGTCGGAATAGCGCTCGTAACGGGCGGCAAGCTGCACATCGAAGCTCTGAACCAACGGAACGCCGTCCTCAGGGCGGATAATCGCGCTCTGCAACTCGGCATAGGCCGAATAGACGTTGCGCTTGCCGTGGGTGTCGAGCGTCTGGCTGTTGCCCATGACATCGCTCGTCCTGGCGCCGGTCGACGTCACATAGCTGATCGTTCCGTTGATGCGGGGGTCACGATAGTCGTCGTAGGTCTCCCGACGCACTTCCACGCCCGAAGCCAGGCCGATGTCCCGACCGGCGATGCTCAGCACCGACGGGTTGGACAGGCCCGCGCTCCACATCGCCAGCGAAGTGCGGCTGTCGCGCGTGACGTCGATACGCAGGCGGTCAAGCACGGCGGCCGAGTTGAGCGTGGAATCGCCGACGCGCAGATTGGCCGGATCGCCGCCATTGAACGGGTTATAGGCCGTGGCCAGATCGTTGCTGCTCAGCGCCGCCTGCAGGGCGGTGTTGCTGACCCGGTTGTGCTCGGTGTCGACGGTCTTGGCGCGCGAATAGACCGCCGAGGTGTCCCAGCGCCAGTCGCCGATCCGGCCGCGCAGGCCGGCGACGGCGCGGATCTGCGTGTTGTCGACATCGAAGTTGCGCATCCCGACGTCGAGCACATCGTAGCCAACGATGGTCACGTCCTGGGCCGGACCGGTATAGCTGGCCAGCCGCCCCGGGCCGCTGCCGAAGGGATTGTAGGGATTGTTGCGCGACACGACCAAGGGCGCGTCGGTCAGGGTCGTGGACCCGCCGCGACCGGCCCAGGCGCTGGCCTTATAGTAGAGCAGATCGCCGAAGGCGGACACGCCGCCCGCGAAGTCATGGTCCACCGTCGCCATCACGCTGCCGCGCGTCGTGCGCGGAACCATGGTGCGCAGCGCGCCCTCGTCGGACCGAAGGCTGGACGGCAGGGTCGAGGACCCGCCGTTGACGCAGACGCCCGAGGTGGCGGTCTCCGCGCGCGACCCGGTGAACGAACAGGGCTGCATGAAGAAGGTGGTGAAGTTGGCGCCCAAGCCCGTCACAGGCGTGGTCACCCGGCCCGTCATCCAAGGCGATTGCGAAACCGTGCGATTGAACAGCGAGGCGTAGGTCGACGAGACCCGGCCGCTCAGATCATCGGTCGCGGCGTAGTCGCGATCCGAGCCAGGCATGTCGGTGTTGTGATAGACCTCGCCGAACAGCGCCACGTGCGTCGCGCCGCCATTGAAGGCCGCGCCCCACTTCATGTTGATGTCGTTCTCGCGCAGGCTGCCGCGCTCGACGCCGCCCAAGCGCGCGGACACCTCCGCGCCGGTGAAGCGTCGATCGATGACGAAGTTGAGAACGCCCGCTGTCGCGTCGGAACCATAGAGGGCGCTGGCTCCATCGCGCAGAACCTCGACGCGACGAAGCGCTGAGGTGGGAATGGCGTTCAGGTTGACGATCTGGACAGGAACCGTGCCGCCTTCCTGCTGAGAGGTCGGGTGCGGCGTCATCCGGCGTCCGTCGAGCAGCACCAGGGTGTTGCCCGAACCCAAACCGCGCAGGTTGGCCGAGGAGACATCGCCACGGGCGTTGTTTGGCCCCTGGACGCCGCTGTTGAAGGCTTGAGCGCCGCCCTGAGGCAGACTCGCGATCAACTCGCCAGCGCTAACGACTCCCTGCGCGCGCAACTGATCGGCGTCGAGAACCGAAACGGGCAAGTTGCCCGTGACCTTGGCGCCGGCGATGCGGCTGCCGATGACCACGACCTCGTTGACGATCGCCGGCTCCTCGGGCGGGGCCGCCGGCTCGGCGCGGGCAGCGACCGTAGTTTCCTGGACGGCGATCGGCTGGCGAAGCGCCACGGCCGTCGGAGGCGCGCCGGCCTTCTGGACGACGAAGGTCCTGGGACCGGTGCTCTGATAGGAAAGACCCGATCCGGCCAGTAGACGACGAAGCCCTTCGTCCGGCGACAAGGCGCCCTGAACGCCGCTCGTCCGGCGTCCCGTGACGAGGTCTGGGTTGAAGATCACTTCGCGGCCGCTCTGGATCGCGAACTGGCGGAGGGCCGCGTCCAGGCTGGCCGGCGCGATATTGAATTCAAGTCTCGCGGGAGCCTGGGCCACGGCCGGCCCCGCGCAGAGCGCCGCGGCGGCGCACCCAAACATAGCCCAGTTCTTCAGCGTCAAAGCGGTCATCAAAGCCCCCAACGGCCAACAAGAGGGCCCTCTCGCCCCACGCCGTAGACGCCCGTCCGTCCGAACACCTCACCGCGGTTGTCACATTTTCTTCGTCGGCGCGCCTTGGCCGGCGACGAGCACCTGATCACCCCGATCTCCCACGCGCACCTCGACCCCGTAGAGCGTGGTCAAGGCCTTGAGAAAACCGCTGGCGCCGTCGGTGAAGAAAACGCCGCTGACCTTCAAGCCGTCCAGGGATGGGTCGCCGACACGGATCGGACTGGCGCTGTAGCGGTTCATTTCCGCGACCGCCTCCCGCAGAGGCGCGCCGGCGAACTGCACTCTGCCATACCGCCAGTCGCCCAAGGCCGCGACGTCGAGACGACGCACCTGGACCTCGCCATCGGGCTGGGAGACCAGCAACTGGCCAGCGCCGATTTCCGTCGGCGTCTTCTTGCCGGCGGCGACCGCCACTCGGCCTTCGCTGACGGCGACATGAACGGCGCGATCAACCACCCGAACGTCGAACGAGGTCCCGATGTCGGTGATCGTCCGGCCGCCGGCCTCGACCTTGAACGGCCGCTTGTCGTCGGCGACATCGAACCAGGCTTCGCCCTTCAGGAGCCGGACGGTTCGGCGACGTCCGGTGATCCGCACGTCGATGGCGCTGTCCCCGTTGAGATCGACCCGCGAGCCGTCCGCCAGACGCAGGGTCGAGCGCGCGCCGTGCGCATTCTCATGCCGCTCCATGGCGCCAAAGCCCAAGCTCCAGAATGCCGTGGCCGTCATCAGGCCGAGAAACACCGCGCCGACCACGCCGGCGGCGATGGAATAGCGCGAAAATGAACGCTCCGGCGGCATCGACAGGGCGCGCTCGCGCACGGCCAGCAACTGCGGCTCGGCGGCCAGCAATGCGGCCGCGCCGAAAGCCTGCTGAGCGCGCTCGAACGCCGCAAGGTTGGCCGGGCTCCGCGCCAGCCACGCTTCAAGCGCGACCTGCCGCGCACGGGTCCACCGCGGCGAATGCTTCAGGCTTAGCCACCAGGCCGCCGCTTCGGCGGCATCCTCCGGCGGCGCCCATCGCTTGAACAGGGTCATCAGAACGCCCGCCTGGCCAAGTGCGCGATCGCTTTCATCATGTGCTTTTCGACGGCGCTGACGGAAATGCCCTGCCTGCGGGCGATCTCCGCATAGCTGAGTTCCTCATAGC
Source organism: Caulobacter sp. GW822-FHT01G02 (assembly GCF_058802865.1). NCBI lineage: Bacteria > Pseudomonadati > Pseudomonadota > Alphaproteobacteria > Caulobacterales > Caulobacteraceae > Caulobacter > Caulobacter sp. GW822-FHT01G02. The sequence continues at coordinate 100,649 of NZ_JBXAON010000010.1, read as the reverse complement.
GTTGCAGCGCGAAAATGGCCTGGGTGCGCAATGGCAATTCCTGGATGGCGACCAACACCCGGCGCAGGTCTTCCCGGGCAAGCGCCACAACCTCTGGCGACAGCGGATCGACCGGGTGGTGTTGGTCCGTCAAGGTGGCGTGCCCGCCTCGATGACGGGAAATGTCCCGCCGACCGGAATCCCGCCAGACATTCGAGGCGATCACGAAGAGATAGTTCTCCTCGGCCCGCACATCCTCGAGGCCGCCACGCGCGACAAGGCGCATGAAGACTTCCTGCACCAGGTCCTCGATATCGTCGGGACTCCGCGTACGGCTGCTGAAGAAGCGGGTCAACGGCATGCGGAAACGGCGGTTCAGCGCTTCAATCCGCGCCGAACGGGCCTGGGCGGCAGCCTCTTGCTGATCGGCGCGCTCGTCCTCCACGATCTGTCCCGCCTGCTCCAAACGCTCGACCCCGTTGCCGACGGCAAGCCCGTCGGGCCTCGCCGTAGGTCGTAGACGCACGTGAAGCCATCTACCTCACTGGATGAGCAACCATTCTTTCGATCGAATCCAGGCGGCTCGGCGCTATTTCGTCGCCGACCATCCACCCCAGCGTTTTCAGGGATCGGCAGGAAACTCCGCCTCACCGTCGAGCGGTTGGCCGTGTCACGCCAGGAGCCAACCTTGGATCGCCCCTGAAAGAACCGGGAATGGCCGACGCAAGGCGCCTCTGTCCCTAGGCCACGAGTTCGACGTCCCGGATCAAGGACTGGTGCGCGCCGACGCCGGCCATCACGCCGTCGGCCGAGGCCAGGGTGGCGTTGTGCATAGGCCGAGCCGCGTCTCCGGCCGCGTAGAGACCAGGAATGCTGGTCGCCTTCCAATCGTCTGTGCGGATCATGGGTCCCAACGGACCCTCGTTGAACACGCAGCCCAGTTGCTCCGCCAGGGGACTGGCCATGCGTGTGGATGGGGCGACGAACAGGGCGCTGATGGACACGACGCGACCGTCGGCCAGGCGCACGGCGTCCAGCGCCGGGGCGTCGCCCAGAAGCTCGACCACTGGCTGGCGCTCGATCGTCACGCCCCGCGCGCTCAGGTGGGCCAGCTGTTCGGCGTCAGGCTCGAAGCGGCCCTGGGTGAACAGGGTGGCGGGTCCCCAATCGGGAATCATGGCGGCTTGGTGGGCGGCCATCGGATGGTTCGCCAATACGCCCAGTGGACGGTCCCGCACCTCGTAGCCGTGACAATAGGGACAGTGCAAAACTGTGGCGCCCCAGCGCTCCTTCAGGCCGGGCACATCAGGCAGGCTGTCGGCCACGCCGGTGGCCAGCACGAGACGTCGGCCTCGCGCGGTGCGCCCGCCCGACATCTCGATAATGAAATCGCCGCCCACCTCGCGCCGAGCCTTCAGCACTTCGCCACGCACGATTTCCACTGTTGGGTAGGCCGAGACTTGGCAGGCCGCCTCACGCAAGATCTCGAAGGGCGCCTTGCCGTCTTGGCCTAGGAATCCATGCGAAGCCTCGGCGAAACGGTTGCGCGGCAGGCCGCTGTCGACCACCAGCACGCGCCGCCGGGCCCGGGCCAGCTGCATTGCGGCGGAAAGGCCGGCGAAGCTGCCGCCAACGACGATGACGTCATGCAACATGGTCTTGGTTTCCTTGATGGGATTGTCTCATTGGGCCGACGTTGGCGGCTAGGTCCGCCAGCGAGATCGTCGCGAGGCGCCGCATCAACGCCTGGCGCGCTTCGAGCATCGTCTGGTCGAGCAGGCGGTCGACGGCCTGCTCGACCAGACAGCCAGGACTTTCGGGAGCTGGCGGCATGGCCAGGACGGGCTCGTCCAGGGCGTCCTGGATCTGGCCCAGACTGATGTCGGTCAGAGTTCGCCCCAAGCGCCAACCGCCGTGATGGCCCTTGGTCGAGGTGACGATCCCGGCCTTTCGCAAGCCAGCGAAGGTGCGGCGGATGACGACGGGGTTCGTGCCGGCGCACATGGCCATCTCTTCCGACGTCATAGGCTGATCACCGCGCTCGGCCATGTGCAGCAGCACATGAAGGGCGACAGAAAGGCGGCTGTCTCTTTTCATGTAACCACATATGTTACGTGAAATCCCACAGTGCAAGCGCATGGTTCAGAGCGATATGGCGGTGCGAGCCATAAAGTGCGGCTCCCGCCCCTCTCCGCCACCCTAAAGTCTGGATTGCGCCGAATGAACGGACCGCGGGTCCGCGTGAAGGCGACGTCGGTTCGACCAGGTGTCCAGGACCTGGCTGACGCGCGCCGACGCAAGCCTTAGCCGTCCCCGGCGCATCGCTGGCCCTCGCAGCCAGGCTTTCAGGCGAGCGGGGCGCTACTCGACCCAAAGCGTCAATCGGCTACCCCAAGTTCGCGCGCCTTGTGAATCAACTGAACCACGCTGTTCACCTCAAGCTTTCGCATCAGGTTCTCGCGATGCTTGTCCACCGTCTTGACCGCCCAGACCACCGCGGCGGCGCGGCGCCAAGCCACCACGACCGCGCCCCTGCCGCTGGAACCGTGCATGCGCGCCGCCGCCGAGCGCGTCGTCACCGAGTCCTGGACACACCCGAAGGCTTGGAGCTGGCCGAAATGTTCCCGAAGATCGGTCGAAGCCACGTCCGTCGTCAGGTGCTCGATCTTGTTCGCGCCATGGCCGACGAAGAGTTTTGCCGCCGACGTTCTAGATGACGGAGCAAGGGCGGGCGGCCCCCCCGATAGGTCGCCGCCCGAGTTGCTTCACCGGTGGGGTGGTGAAGGGGACTCCTACCTAGCCGCTATCGCACCGCAGCAGCAATCCATTTAACCACAGCACGGCATGCCACGCGCTGACTGTCCAAATCGACTCGTGGCCACGAGGACTCGCCCCTGAGTGAAAGCCCGTTTCCCTCCACGTCGCCATAGCGCCAGGGGGCGCCCGGCGTCGTCACCCTTCAGCATGGTCGTCAGGAACGTGAACGCACCATAGAGCGCGGCGCGATCGTCGTCGGTCAGATCGACGAGACCCGCCCTCCGCACAGGCCGCCCAGTTCGATCAGGCGGTGGGGTCGCCCCCGGTGGATTGGAGGCTGGCCGCCGCGGCCCCCGCAACGCTGGCGGGCGATGCGCGCTACACGGGCCGACGATCGCGCCGCGGTGGATTGCCCCCCGCTTGCCGTCTGGCTGTGAGGCGATCACGCTGGACAGATCTGGACAGCCCGCGCCGATTTCGCGCTTTCAAGCCGGCCGGTTTCTACCCCTCGCCCGGCGTCAGCAAGGCGGCGGGCGTCACCTTCAGGGCCAGCGCCAAACGCTCGATATTGTCGAGCGAAAGGTTGCGCTCGGCCCGCTCGATCGCCCCGACATAGGTGCGATGCAACTGCGCCAGGGCCGCCAGATCTTCCTGACTCAAGGCCAAGTCGCGGCGAAGCCGGCGAACATTGTCAGCGACGATTCGGCGGAGGGCGGAGGGCGCAGCTTTCATCTCTCCATGTTGGAAAATGACGACTTTGCGTCGACAGACAATAAGTAGCGATTCCGCCCACCCGCAATGCGGCTGGCGCATAACGCTGCACTACCCACCGTCAGGCTGCGGGTTTCCAGGCCTCTAGCTCATGCGACCACAAACCGATCACATCGCCCTCCCCCGCCAGACTCATGTAGTTGCTCGGACCTGGTGTCTGCATGCGCAGCGCGAGAATGGCCGCGGGCGACGAAATAGGCAGAAAGGCGCGTTTAGGAAGCTGGAAGCGACCGACGGCGTTCTGCAAGAGATCCAAGAGGTCCGCCGCGTCCTTAGCGGAAAATCCGGGCGCGGCCACAGCGCCCGAAGCGACACCGGCGGCATAGTATTGGTCGAAGTAGAAGTACCGCACCTTCAGCTCGCCAGCCTTGGCCGCTTGCGCGCAGATCTCATGCAGCAGGACGCCGCCCGAGGCGCCGTCGTAGTTCCCGATCGGCAGTCCGCGATTAAATGGGGCCAAGTCGCGATCATGCCAACGCGGCTGGATGAGACTTGCATGAATATCCCATCGTCCGACCGTAGTATCGCTGACAGTGGCCTTGTTTTGCAGATGTAGCGGCTCATAGCCGATAACAACTGTGAAATCGTATCCACGATTATCAATTTCCGGCTCTGTCATCTGAACCTGCACACCGTGCCGGGCGCCATGCAACTTCATTTCGTAAGCCGCGCGGGTGTAGAGCAAGCGTTCGCGCGCGACGTGATGCTCGTCGGCCTTGATGAAATCGTAGAGGCTCATCGAACAGTCCATTTCTATAGGGCAGGAAAGGCGGGATTGAGGTCGCGCAACGCTCGGCGCTGGACGTTCACGGGTGCTTGAACACAATTTGGATCAGCGCAAAGCCCAGCAAGATGAACCCAACGCCCTGCGCCGAACGGGCGCCCAAGCGCGCAAGCCCCTCGAGGCCACGCGCGGCCACCGCCTCGCCATAGGATGCAAACTCCTCGATACCGGCAACGTTACGACGGTAGAATTGGCGACGATCCACCCAAACCTTGAGCGCAACGCCGCCTCCAAAAAGCGCCAAGCCCGTCAACGCCAGAACAATCATGTTCGACTCCAAGTTGCTGACGGCAAGGTTGAGCAAAACTATTTCGGAGCGGTTTAAGGTCAAGCTTAACCTTCAGTTGCCTCGCCGACGCCTCCGCGAGGAGCTCCACCGCATTCTGCCCTCGCCCCACGAGGATACCGAGCTCATGAAGACGATAAGTAGCATTGACATGGATGACTATACGTAGCACCTGAACGGGCGCCGGCGCCGGGCCGGACGATCAGGAGCTGCGAAGATGAGTGCGATGTCGCGATCGACAGGCATGCCCAAAGGCGTCGTTATCGGCCCGCCGCGTCGCGGCGGCGCCCTGCCCCAGGCCTATCTGCGCCGCGGCCGCCGCTACATCCCGCTGGGCGCGCCCGATGCCAGGGATTTCGCCACACGGCTCGACAACGCGTTGCTCGGTCCCGAGCCCGCCCAAGGCAGCCTCAACCATCTGATCTGGCGCTATCAACAGTCGCCCGAGTTCAAGCGACTGTGATCCGCATGAACGACCGCGGCCTGCCGGTGCTCGCCCATCAGCGGCAAGCGTTGGAGCAGGCACGCGAGGCGATGGGGAAGATCGGCCAGCACGCGACCAGGGATCTCGAGCGGGCCTATATGCGCGAACCGGGTCTGGCCGGTGAGGTTGCCTCCGGACGGACGCAACGGGCGATCAGGGTTCTTCAGCTTGAGGCGGAGGTTCGGACCGATCCGCGTCTACGGGCCGACCGCTTCGTCGAGCGCTGGCAGGGTCTGGAGCGTCAGCACTCAGCGCTGCACCGCGCGGGCGACATGACCGGCGCCCGCCAGGTCAAGGATCGCATGGGCGCCATGGCCAAGAGCCTGGAGCGCGACCCGCAGATGGAGTCGCTGCTGCGCGGGCGGCGGGCCGACCTTGGTCTGCCTTCCGACCTGGGGCGCAGCGTCGGGCAAGGGTTGTCGCAGTACCTCGGCATCGGCCGGGGGCGCGCGCTTGGGATCTAGGAGGAAAGACGATGGAGCAGGATGTTGGGGCCGGAGAGCCAGCCGATGCTGCGGCGGCGTTCGAAGCGCTGCGCCGAGAGGTGGCGCTCTTGAATGTCGCCGTCGCTGGGCTCGCGGCCGAACGGGCCTCGGCGCCGGATTACACTGAGACTTTGGGTGAGATCGCCAAGGGCGTTTCGGTCGCGATCAGCCGATTGGGAAAGGTGATGACCAGCCCGGGCCTGGCGACGGGTCCGGCGGAGATGGCGCGGCAGATCGCGGTGGCGGCCGAGGACGCGCGCCGTCAGGACAAAGCTCTGCTCCAGCAAGCGCGGGAGGCGCTGCAGCAGGCAACGCGAGACCTGCGGGGCTGGATCGAAGGCGCGCGCCTGGCGAACATCCAGAAGCGGCGCATGCTTCAGTTCACAGCTGCCGGTTTACTGTTCGGCACGCTCCTCGGGATCTGGGCGCCAAACGCGATTGCGCGCGCGGCTCCCGATCATTGGGCATGGCCGGAGAGACTCGCGGTCCGAGCCCTCGGTCGTGAACCCTGGGCCGCTGGTGAGAGACTGCTCGCTGTCGCCGATCCGCAGCGCTGGAAGTCTCTGCTTGAGCGGCTGGAAGCCGACCCTTCTGGCAGTACGGCCTGCGCGCGCGATGCGCCGCAGCGGCGGCGTCAAACTAAGGAAAGGCCTCCGACCAACCGGAAAGGTCTGCCTGTCGACCGTTGAGGTCGCCTTCGCCCATCTGGCGCTTAGGCAGCCTGGGGAACGCAAGGGTTGACAATGATGACGATACGTAGCATTATGATCGGGTTCTGGTGAGACCGCGCCACTTGAGAGGCCTTCTCGTCGAGCACAGCCGTCATCCAACCGGGCGACAGCGATAACGCAAATTCGAAGTTGCAGCCCCGCGGAGGCTCCTGTATCGAACGCCCTCCCCCGCCGACGTGATTTGCGTCGTCGACCCGGATGGCCCGGTGGCGGAGTGGTGACGCAGCGGAGACGGAGTCCGGGCACTTGCCGGATTTCCCGCAAACCTTTCAAATACTTACGATTTTCTCACGAAGACCAACCCCCGTTTTGACCTCCCTTCGCCGTGTGGAAGCGACGGGACAGCGCTGCACGGGGGTGGACGAATAGCGCAAAATTTGCGCAATTTTGCGCGATCACGTGATCGCGATTTTCAGCAAATTTACGGCGTGAGCAACGCCGCAGGCGTGACCTTCAAGGCCAGGGCCAGGCGCTCGATATTGTCGAGCGAGAGATTGCGTTCAGCCCGCTCGATCGCGCCGACATAGGTGCGGTGCAACTGAGCCTGCGCCGCCAACTCCTCCTGGCTCATCTCCAGACCACGGCGAAGACGCCGGACGTTATCGGCGACGATACGGCGAAGAGCGGAGGGCGTGGCTTTCATCGCCCAACCATCCGGAAATGATGACTCTGGATCGACAGACGATAAGTAGCATTGACGATGATGACGATACGTAGCATTCATGCGCCAACAGGATGATTTGGAGCTGTCGGATGAATGCGATCTCGCGATCGAGCGCCATGCCCAAGGGCGTGGTCGTCGCCCTCCCCCGCCAGAGCGGCGACCACGCCCAGGCCTATCTGCGGCGCGGTCGCCGCTACATTCCCCTCGGCGCGCCGGACGCCAAGGAGTTCGCCACCCGGCTCGATCAGGCCCTTCTCGGGACCGAGCCCAAGGCCGGCAGCCTTGCTCATCTGATCTGGCGCTATCAGCAGTCGCCAGAGTTCAAGCGCCTGGCGGCCCGCACCCAGGACGACTATCGCGAGCAGCTCGGGCGAATTCGCCTGGCCTTCGGCCGCGAGGCCTTGGCGGCGTTCGATGACAAGAGCGCCGCGCAACGGATCTTCGCCTGGCGCGACCGCCGCGCGGCCAGTCCGCGCCGGGCCGACTATGGCGTCCAAGTGCTCAAGGCCGTGCTCGGCTGGGCGGCGGGGCGCGGCCTCGTCGAGCGCAATCGCGCCGCTGGCATTCCGCCGCTCTACCGCAGTGATCGTCGCTACAAGGTCTGGAAGCCGGACGACGTCGAACGCTTTGTCGTCGTGGCGCCGCCAGGCCTTGGCCTAGCGATGATCATGGCCCTGGAGACAGGACAGCGGCAAAGCGATCTCCTGGCCCTGCGCTGGAGCGATATCGACGGCGATGTGATCAGCCTCCGTCAGGCCAAGACCCGTCAGGACGTCGCCGTACCGATCACGCCGAGACTGGCCAGCGCCCTGGCGATGGCGCCTCGCTCAAGCGCCTTCGTGCTCGTGCGCCAGGACGGGCAACCGTGGGCCTCAGACGGCGGCTTTCGCAACGCCTGGCGGTTCTATTGCCGCAAGGCCGGGATCACCGACCTCACCTTCCATGATCTGCGCGGCACCTTCGTCACCGAGCGGCTCGCGGCCGGCTGGACGCTGCAGGAGGTGGCCTTCTGCACAGGGCATAGCTTCCGCAACCTCGGTTGCCTGGAGCGTTATGCCAATCGCGGCGCGATCGCCCGGGCGCTGGCGCGTCGGCGGATCGCGCCCGCGCCTCTATCCCTTCCACCTTCGGCCGGCGTCGCCATGCTGCCGGACGGGCCTTGATGACTATGCGTGAAGATGGCGCCGCGGCCGCACCAGATGGACTTCACCGGCCAGGGATATACAATTGGTATATCCGGAGTCCAGCCATGACCAAGACCACGCTGTTTCAATCCAACCGCACCCAAGCCGTTCGGTTGCCAAAGGACGTAGCTTTCCCTGAGGGTGTCCGCTCGGTAACAGTGCTCCGCGAGGGCAATCGTCGCGTCATCGTTCCGTCGGACGCGCTGTGGGACGATTTCTTTAGCGCGCCTGGCGTCGATCTTGGTCAACGCGACCAACCTCAAGCCCCGGAGCGCGAGGCCTTCTAATGCTTCGCTATCTGTTGGACACCAACCTGTGCATCCGCGTCTTAAGAGATCGTCCGCCGAGCTTGCGAGAACGCTTCAACCTCCACGCCGACGCCCTGTGCATTTCCACAGTCGTCCTGACCGAGTTGTTACACGGCGCGGCCAAGTCCGCGCGCCCCGAGCACAACCGGCATGAAGTCGAGCGCTTCGCCGCGAAGTTGGAGGTGTTGCCGTTCGACGCTGTGGCCGCGGACCACGCCGCCGAGGTCCGCGCGGCGTTGGAACGTATGGGCCAGCCGATCGGCGGCTACGATGTGCTGATCGCTGGCCACGCACGATCGCGCGGCCTTATCGTCGTCACTGGCAATCTGTCGGAGTTTCAGCGCGTGGAAGGCCTTCGCTGCGAGGACTGGCTGGTGCCTGACGCACACTAGCGCGTCGCCCGGCGAAGGAGACTGAGCGGTTCCGATCCGAGCGGCGCGGCCTTCGGTGTCATCGATCTGGGCGCCAGCGCCAAGGTCGCTCTCGACGAGACCCTTCTGCGCGATCGAGCCGACGGCCGGGGCGGTGACTTCCTGTTGGACCTGGCTGACCTCAGGGACGCGCTGCTCTAGGCGCGCCAGACGCTGGCCTTCGGCATACAGACAACGTATATACGTTTTCATTACCCGCCGTGGAGAGCACCTAATGGGCAAAGACGCCGTCTTCACCCTGAAGCTCGAACCGCAGTTGCGCGACGCCTTTATCGCCGAAGCCCAGGCTGCCCATAGGCCGGCCTCGCAAATCGTGCGTGATCTGATGCGCGACTACGTCCAGCGTCAGCGCGACCAACGCGATCATGATGCTTTTGTCCGCGCCAAGATCGAGGCCGGTCGTCGCGATCGCGCGGCAGGCCAGGATTGGTCAAATGCTGAGGTCGAAACAGAGTTCGCCGCGCGCCGCCTTGCGCTCGAGAGCAAGGCGGATGAGGCGCAAAGGTGAATGTCCGCTGGACAGCTTCAGCCCGGTTAGATCGTCTCGACATCATGGACTATATCGCCGCTCAGAACCCGCGAGCGGCCCTGCGCATGGACCAGCTTTTTTCTGATGCGGCGTCTTCCCTCGCCGAATTTGCAATGAGGGGCCGGCCGGGCCTGGTCGCGGGGACAAGAGAACTGTTCCCCCATGAATCCTATCGCCTAGTCTACGAAGTGGACGGTGACACAGTGTGGATCTTGGCGCTCCTCCACGCGTCGCGGCACTGGCCCCCGCTGCGCGAATAGACCTTCGCTCTCAACGTTCGTATCTGAACGACCAGTTGCCGATGCCCGACGAGCCCCCTTCTCTCCCGCCGAGCCAAAGGTCTGTGTCGCTCACCAGCGATCGCGCCCCAGGGTCTATCCCTGCCTTGCCACACCGCCCTGCCCCAATTTTGATCCCAAGAAGTAGGCTCAACGCTCCGTGCGACCGTCGAGCTCATCGAGGTAGCGCTCGAGTTCGGAACGTCGCACCAGAGTTCTTGCGCCTTCCTTGAGCGTTCGGATCCGTCCTTCGGCGACGAGTTCATAGAAGCGGCTCCGACTGATGGCCAGAACCTCGGCGGCCTCCCCCACCCGATAAGCCATGCGTTCAGGACGCGGACGTTCAGCGCTGATCATGACGAAGCCTCGGGCCGAAAGCCAACGGGATCGGCGATCCAACGATTGATCGCCGACTCCTGCCAGCCCGCGCCGTGGACGCTGATACGCACCTGCTGAGGGAAAGTCCCCTCGCGGATCTTCCGATAGAGGGTCGAGCGGCTAAGGCCCGTGCGCACCAGCACGGTCTTGAGGCGGACGATGCGGTCCAGGTCGGTCATCGCTGCAAGCTCCACAGACTGGGATCTCAAGGCATTCGATGAGCCAGAATTGGATTGCTTGCTGCTAGCGACAAGGCCTCGCGGGGCCAGATCGTACTCTGGGAAACAAAGACAGGCTCTGGGCGCCAAAAGCGTAGGTCGGCGCGCCCGGCGGCGGCGGTAGCGTGGCCCAATGACCTTGGCAGCGGTCCGCTGCGGCGCTCGCGGGCTACTTCTTCAGGCGCACGCCTGGCCCGCCGATCTCGTCGGCCGACAGAAACATCACGCCGGCATTCTCTAACGACTGTCGAACCGCATCAACATTTGAGGCAGAGCTTCGGCCAGGTCCGACCGAACTTTCCATACGCACGATGGTCGGCAACGAGACGCCTGAGGCTGCAACCAGTTGCGGCTGGCTCCAGCCCAAAAGAGCGCGAGCGGCCTTGATTTGCTCAGCCGTAATCATCAGGCGATAATTTTATTATCGTATATGATCATTTTATGATTGACCCCTCGCCGGTGACGGATGATAATAAAATCGTCACTTATGATTATAGAGCAGAGGCCATGGAGTCACGTCGAAAGGCGGGGCGCGCGCCTGCGCGCCTGGATGAACCTTCCAGGCGCGCAATGATGGTTGGCAGCGCCGTCACCTGTGGGGTTGCGGCTATGCCCGCGCCCCAGGTCGTAGCGGACCCGTCTGTCGCCGTCTGCGTCCGCTGGCTGACCATCGACGCCGAACAACGGCACCTCCAGCTCGAATGGGGCACGCTCGAAGGCTGGCTGATAACTAAGCGCAGCTGGTATCGCCTTTCACCGGACCAGCAGGCCGCGATCCCTGAAGGCGCCAGGCTTGCCGAGATCGACGCTCGGCTCGACGTGCTGGAGGTCGAGGGGCATGCCCTTCTGAAGACCATGCGGCCGAAGCCCGCGAAGAGCATTGAGGCGGTCGCCGCCAACCTGGCGGTGGCGGCGCGCCTGATCTTCGTGGAAGACCATCCCGAAGCCCACGGCCTGATCACCCGCGCAGCCCGCGACCTCGCGGCCTTCTCCTCCGGTGGCAAGTGAAACGCCGGGTCGCCCGGCGGCGCGACGGCGCCGACCGCCCGCTGGCGGCGACGTTCCGCCGTAACGCGGCCGGCTTCCACGAAGCGGCCGAGGCGGCACTGCGGCGACATCCCGAGGCCACCCGCTACTTCCTGGCCATCGCGATCGAACTGGCGCTGAAGGCTCAACTGCTGCACCGCGGGATCAGCGACGACTGGAACCGCGTCTATCTCCGACACGACCTGAGCAAGGCGTTGCGGTTCGCGCGGCGCGCGGGGTTCAACGGCGCCCCGGCGGCCCTTCCCGAACTGGCCGCGCTTCTCGGCCCCTACTATCAAGTCCACGCCATCTCGTGGATGCCGCCGGAGGCCATCGCGTCGGTCTGCTGGTCGCGGGCTTGTACGACGGTTCGCGATCTGATCGACGCCGTTGTCAAGGCCGCCGGGTGCGATGCTTCCGATCATGACGGCGCCGCGTGATGGCGCGCCTCAGCAGGTCTTGGCCGCTTGTGGTCAGCCAGTGGTGGCGGTGGCGGCATCCTGATCTCTGGCGCGGCCGTGTCTTCGATCCGCACAACGCTCAGCAGGTTCTATCCTACGCGGTCTTGCGCCTTCGCCGAGAAACGCGGGACGTCTTCCTGCTCAATCAGATTGAGGCGCTCGACTACGCGCTGATCGCTCGCCACCTGGGGCTTTCCGTCGCCGACGTTCAGGCGCGCTTAGCCGACGCGCTCTGCGAGATTTCCCGCACGGTCGATCTGATCGAGCGCGTCCGCCCAAAGCCCATCAACCTTTCCAACGCGGAGCATCCCGATGTCTGACGACAAGGAACCCTTCGCCGTTTCCCGGCGCGTCGTCATCGGCGCCGCCAGCGCCGCGCCCGTCGTCGCTGGCGCGGGTGGCGCAGCAGTCCCGGATCAGGCCATCACCCGCTGCGCTGAGTGGTTGGCGCTCGACGCGGAGATCGACCGTCTGGGTCTGCGCTGGTCGGATCTGGAGACCATCCTTGTGCGTCAGAAGCGATGGGAGCGCATGACGCCAGAGGAGCGCGGGGAATTGTTGCCCTCCGAAGAGATGGACGCCATCGACGCGCAGTTGAAGCCGCTGTTCGACCAACGCGAGGCATGGCTCGAAGCCCTACCCAAGGTTCGCGCACGCGACCTGTACGGTGTCGTCGCCAAGTTGGAAGTGGCGCTCCAGGTCATGGTCCATCAGCAGGGCGACGGGTACGACCTCTTCAAGGCGACAATGGAGGAGCTGCGCACCGCACGCTGTCCGAACTGCGGGGCGCCCGTTTGCAAGCGCTAGCTGCGCCACCTACGGCAACCGCCTTGCCCACTCCAACTTGCGGGAGCCAGGACCGGAACGGTCGGTGCTCGCCCTGGAGCGCTTGGAGAGCCTCTGCCGGGCGGGATGGTGCGGGTCAAGGGCGGCTTCGCCGTCGCTCCGCGAGACGCCCGAAGGGCGTCCCCTTGACGCGCGCCAGCCCGTCCGGCCCTTGTTCCACCAAGCGATCCAGGGCGTCCTGTCTCCGAGCGAAGGTCGGCGGCGGCTTTAAGTTCGGTGGTCGGTCGGACAGGCCTGGCCCAGTAGCCGCCTCAGCGGGTCCGCTTGAAGCGAACGCAGTCCTTACCGGTCAGCAGAAAGGCGTCATAGCCGGCGTCACGCCAGGCCTTGCGCTGCACGTGGGTTGTCTTTGGGTCGGTGACGTTCGACCACCACTGAGGCAGGGCTGCGCTCTTGGGGAGCATGGCGCCAAGGACGCGCTCGATCTCCGCGAAGGTCAGTTCGAGTTCGTCTTGACGCTGGCGACGCAGATGACCCGACAGGGGATCGTACTTGGGCATCCCTCAGCATGGCTGATTGATCCGAATGCGTCGAATCCAGGGGTGCTAGCGTAACTGGAGAACGACCTTGAAATGCCGCCGCGCTTGGCCTCCTTGCGCCGCCAAGCACCTTTCCGGTTGGCGGCGCGCCGACCAACCGATGCGATGGAGACTTTCGTGACCGATACACCCGAAGCCCGCACGCCCAATGTCGTTGATCTCCACGTCGGCGGTCGCGTGCGCATGCGCCGCAAGATGCTGGGCATCAGCCAGGAGCATTTGGCCGACGCGCTGGGGCTGACGTTCCAACAGGTGCAAAAGTACGAGCGCGGCGCCAATCGGGTCAGCGCATCGAAGCTGTATGAGATCGCCAAGACGCTTCAGGTCCCGGTGTCATACTTCTTCGATGGACTCGCCGACCCGATGACCAACGATGTCGATGAGGTCGGCGCTGCCGCCGAGCGCGTCGTCACCGAGTTCCTGAACACGCCCGAAGGCCTGGAACTGGCCGAGATGTTCCCGAAGATCGGCCGGGGTCGCGTCCGTCGCCAGGTTCTCGATCTTGTGCGCGCCATGGCCGAAGACGAAACCCGCGAAAAGGGCTGAGGCAAGGCTCAGCGGTCCTCTGAGGCTGTGCGGGCCTCAGCGTCGAACGCGCGCTTTCCGCCCCGCCGCCAGAGGGCCAAGGTGTGTTCGCGATCTCCGCCCTGGAGGATCATCGCCAGAGTCAGGAACGCGCCGTAAAGCGCGGCGCGATCGTCGCCGGTCAGTTCGACCAACCCGGCTTTCCGCACCAGGCCGCCCAGTTCGATCAGATGATGGGTCCGCTCCCGCCGCTGCATCACCCAGGCTCGCGTGTCGGCCCTGGCCCGCCGCGCCTCAAACCGGTGTCGCGCCGCCGTAGTTCGCCGGATCGCGTTATTGGTCGCCGCCAAGAGCGCGCGGAGGTTCACCCTTCCCGCTATGAAAGAACCCCGCACCCTGTTTGCGCCACTCCGCCTTTCGGGCCGCGTCCTTCGTCGCGACTAGGCCAAGCAGTCCGCCCGCCAGGGTCTCGGCATCCAGCGCGTCAGCCCCAGTGGCGATCACCAGTTCGCCGAGCTGTTTGATCTTCCGTTCCTTGAGCGTCCTGGCCTTGCCCTCCAGCGTCTTCAGTTCGGCGTCAAAGTCCCGAGGTTTGCGCATCGTAGTCTCCATGATGGCGGGATGCGCTCAGGATAAAACAGTGGGCCTCGGAATGCTCTAAGGTCGCCGGAACAGACTGGGACGGCCCGGTCCCTCCTAAGATTCTAATCTTGGAGGGCGCGCTTATACGTCGTGCCGACGTGCGCTCAGGATGTTAAGTGGTCTGTCGCCATGGCGATCTTCCACTTCTCCGTCAAAGTCATCAGCCGCGCCACCGGGGCCAGCGCCGTGGCTTCGGCCGCCTATCGCTCCGCCTCCCGGCTGCACGACGAGCGGCTGGATCGCGACCACGACTTCACCAACAAGAGCGGCGTCGTCCATTCCGAGGTCATGCTGCCGGACGGCGCGCCCGAGCACCTCTCCGACCGCGCGGCGCTGTGGAACGCGGTCGAGGCCGGCGAGAAGCGCAAGGACGCTCAGCTCTCCCGCGAGGTCGAGTTCGCCATTCCGCGCGAGATGGACCAGGCCCAAGGGATCGAACTGGCCCGCGACTTCGTGCAGCGCGAGATGGTCGATCGCGGCATGGTCGCCGACCTTAATGTGCATTGGGACATTGGAGCTGACGGCCTGGCCAAGCCCCACGCCCACGTCATGTTGTCGATGCGGGAAGTGGGCGAAGACGGCTTCGGCGCAAAGGTCCGCGACTGGAACCGCACCGAACTGGTCGAGCACTGGCGCGAGGCCTGGGCCGATCACGTCAATGAGCGGTTGGCGCAACTCGACATCGACGCGCGGATCGATCATCGCAGCCTGGACGACCAGGGCATCGACCTTGAGCCGCAGCACAAGATCGGGCCGGCCGCTGGACGTCGGGCGGATGAAGGCCTGGAGGCGGATCGTCTCGACGAACACCACGAGATCGCGCGGTCCAATGGCGAGCGGATCATCGCCGATCCGCGCATTGCTCTGGACGCCATTACCAAGCAGCAGGCCACCTTCACGCGCCGCGATCTGGCGATGTTCATCCACCGCCATTCGGACGGCAAGGAACAGTTCGACCGCGCCATGAGCGCGGTGCAGGCCTCGCCTGAGATCGTGGCGCTGGGACAGGACGGGCATGGCCAGGATCGGTTCACCAGCCGCGAGATGATCGCGGTCGAGGACCGCCTGCATCGCGCCTCGGCGTTGATGGCCGAGCGTCGGGCGCACCGCGTCAGTGAGCTGGAACAGCGCCGCGCCGTGGCGCGCGCCGAGCAGCGCGGCCTTGTTCTCACCGGGGAGCAGAGAGCCGCATTTGAGCACGTCACCGAGAGTCGGGATCTTGGCGTCGTCGTCGGCTATGCCGGGACCGGCAAGTCGGCGCTCCTGGGCGTGGCGCGGGAGGCTTGGGAGGACGCCGGCTATCGCGTCCAGGGTCTGGCCTTGTCCGGCATCGCCGCCGAGAACCTGGAGGGCGGATCGGGCATCGCGTCCCGCACCATCGCCAGCCTGGAGCATCAGTGGAGCCAAGGGCGCGAGCTGCTGGACGCCCGCACTGTGCTGGTCGTCGATGAGGCCGGCATGATCGGCTCGCGGCAGACGGAGCGGCTTCTGTCGGCCGCCGAGAAGGCCGGGGCCAAGGTGGTGCTGGTCGGCGATCCGGAGCAGCTCCAGGCCATCGAGGCGGGCGCGGCGTTCCGGTCGATCGCCGAGCGCCATTCGCACGTCGAGATCACCCAGGTTCGCCGGCAGCACGAGGACTGGCAGCGCGACGCCACCCGCCAGTTGGCCACGGGGCGGACGGGCGAGGCGCTGGCGGCTTACGACGCGCGCGGCATGGTCCACGCCGCCGAGACCCGCGACCAGGCGCGCGAGGATCTGGTCGAGCGCTGGGATCGCGAGCGCGTGGCCGAGCCGGACAAGAGCCGGATCATCCTCACCCACACCAATGACGAAGTGCGCGAGCTGAACCTGACGGCTCGCGACCGGCTGCGCCAGGCCGGCGCCTTGGGCGAGGACGTGACGGTGAAGGCCGAGCGCGGCGAGCGTTCGTTCGCGACCGGCGATCGGCTGATGTTCCTGAAGAACGATCGTGGGCTGGGCGTGAAGAACGGCATGCTCGGCGAGATCGAGCAGGTCTCGCCCAGCCAAATAACGGTGCGTCTCGACGCCGGGCGCCTCGACGCGGGCCGCTCGGTCGTCTTCGACCTGAAGGACTACGCTCAGGTCGATCACGGCTACGCGGCCACCATCCACAAGAGCCAGGGCGTCACCGTCGACCGCGCCCATGTACTGGCCACGCCCGGTATGGACCGTCACGGCGCCTACGTCGCCCTCTCCCGGCATCGCGATAGCGTGCAGATCCACTACGGCCAGGACGAGTTCCAAGATCTCGGCAAGCTGACCCGCGTGCTCTCGCGCGAGCGGGCCAAGGACATGGCCAGCGACTTCGCGGAGCGCCGCGACATCTACGTGCCGGCGTCGATGCAGACGAAGCCGCCGCAGCAGCGCCAGCGCGGGATGTTCGATGGCTTTAAGCCCGGGAGCCCGACGCGTCAGCCGGCTGCGCCGGCGCGGGAGGTCGGCCAGCTTGATCAGCACCGTGCGATCGAGCGTCACGCCCGCGCCGCGGTCGATGTGATGCGGATGAACGACCGCGGCTTGCCGGTGCTGGCTCACCAGCGGCGGGCGTTGGAGGAGACGCGCGAGGCCATGGGGAAGATCGGTCCGCACGCCGCAAAGGATCTGGAGCGGTCCTATCTCCGTGAGCCCGGCCTGGTTGGTGAGGTTGCGTCGGGGCGGACGCAGCGCGCGATCCGAGTCCTCCAGTTGGAAGCGGAGGTGCGGGCCGATCCGCGCCTGAGGGCCGATCGTTTCGTGGAGCGCTGGCGGGGCCTAGAGCGCCAGCGAACAGCCTTACACCGCGACGGCGACATGACCGGCGCCCGCCAGGTCAAGGACCGCATGGGGGCCATGGCCAAGAGCCTGGAGCGGGACCCGCAGGTGGAGTCGCTGCTGCGCGGTCGGCGGGCCGAGCTTGGTCTGCCTTCCGATGTGGCACGCAGCGTCGGACGGGGGCTCATCGAATACCTCGGCATTGGCCGCAGGCGCGGGCTTGGCATCTAGGAGACAAGGCGATGGAGCAGACTGCTGGAGTGGAAGAGTCGGCCGATGCGGCGACGGCGTTCGAAGCGCTCCGCCGCGAGGTGGCGCTCCTGACTGTCGCGGTCGCGGGGCTCGCGGCGGAACGGACTCCGGCGCCGGACTACAGTGAAACTTTGGGCCAGATCGCCAAGGGCGTGTCGGTCGCGATCAGCCGATTGGGAAAGGTGATGACAAGCCCGGCCCTGGCGACGGATCCGACGCAGATGGCGCGCCAGATCGCGGTGGCGGCCGAGGACGCGCGGCGTCAAGACCAGGCTTTGCTGCAGCAAACCCAAGCGATGCTGCAGCAGGTGATGCGAGATCTCCAAGGCCGGATCGAGAGCGCGCGCCTGGCTGGCGCCCAGAACCGGCGCTTGCTTCAGCTAGGAGCGGCCGGTCTCGTGGTCGGCGCACTCCTCGGGATCTCGGCGCCGAACACCATTGCCCGCGCGGCGCCGGATCATTGGGCATGGCCGGAGAGACTGGCGGCCCGAACCCTCGGGCGTGAGCCCTGGGCCGCTGGAGAGAGACTGCTTGCCGTCGCCGATCCGCAGCGTTGGCAGTCTTTCCGTGATCGGCTGGAAACAGGCCCTTCTGTCGCCAGGGCCTGCGCGAACGATGCGCCTCAGCGGCGGCGTCAAAGTAACGGTAGACCTCTGCCTCACCGCAAGGGTCTGCTGGGTGACCGCTGAGGTGGCCCTCCCCTGTCTGACGTTCGGGTGGCCTTGGGAACACGCGAGTTGACAATGATGACGATACGTAGCATTGTGCTGGCATGCTTGTGAGACTGGGTCATCTAAGAGGCCTTCTCGTCGAGCGCAGCCGTCAACCAACCGGGTGATGGTGAGAACGCAAATTCGAAGTTGCAGCCCTGCTGAGGCTCCTGTATCGAACGCCCTCCCCCGCCGACGTGATTTGCGTCGACACCCGGATGGCCCGGTGGCGGAGTGGTGACGCAGCGGACTGCAAATCCGTGCACCCCGGTTCGATTCCGGGACATGTCGCCCTTCAGCACGTTGAGGAGCTGGGGAAGCTCGTCGATGCTAGTTTTACGGATAATGCGGCCGATTGTGGTGATGCGGTCGTCGTCACGCTTGGCCTGGACGACCTTCGTCCCGTTCTCTTGGCACCGCATCGAGCGGAACTTGAAGATGGTGAAGGCTTGGCCGTTCAACCCGCCGCGGGACTGTCGGAACATCACCGGACCCGGCGATTCCAGCTTGATCAGGACGGCGACGAGCGCGAGCAGCGGTGCGAAGAACAGCAATGCGCCGCCCGCCACCAGAATATCCATCGCTCGCTTGAGCGGATCTTTAGCAACCAGCGACGCTTTCACGGCGCAAGTTCGCTGATCCGCTGACGGATTAGATACGATCAGCACGTGGTCCCCACCAGTGTATGTGTCCGGGTCTTTGCCCGATGATTTAGGAAGCCTTTACTAAATCAGCGTTCCGCAAACAACCGCTCGTCGTAGCTGTTAACCAACCTTTTTCGCAATGCAGCGATTCTTGCGCGTTCAAGGCACATCGCGCGCCCTATTGGCAGGCGCCGCCCTGGACCTAGACGGCCATTTCTACACTAGTTCGACGATCTTTGTCGTTCGGACTGTAATTAAATGCACGTCCGCACCTTACGCCCGGCGCGTCCGAGCCTCTCGCTTGTCGCGAGAAATTGCGACAACTCTGTGGGTGCGGCGCTTCAAATACTTCAACGCCCTCTCTGAGGCCGTCGCGACGCTCTGTCATTGACCGCGTGTCCAGAGATCCTTGCCGCTGGGTCCACTCGCCCCGAATACCGGAGGCCGGGAAAGGATAAAGGGCAGCGAAGCGGAGTGAAATTCACTCTGCAAGGCCTCTTCCGTGCTCAAACCAATCTCCTTGTGGCCAGCGCCCGATGGCGACTGGCAGCTCCCGATCGCCTTGATCGACCAGATCCATGCTGAGGCTACCGCGCCTCTCCCGCGCGCGACGTCCAAGCTGCAGCGACACAACCTCATCCAGGCGCGTATGCTCGATCTTGGCGGCCGCCTTGGATTTGACGCGCAGGTGGAAGTCGCCACAGGCCACCGCAAGATGTCTCAGACGGGTCGGTTCGATGTCGTCTGGACGCCCATTGATGTCGGCGCAAAGCGTATCGTGTTCGAGATCGACAGCTGTTGGCGGCATGAGTCTCTACTCAAACTCGGCCGCCTCTCCGACAACGATCTCCGCCTCTGGATTTACTATGGCCGACGTCCCTTCCCGCTCGAACCCGTCGAACTAGGCTTCAGGAAGCTGAACATCCTGCGGATAGAGCCGGAAGATCTTGGCGTGCGGTTCAGAAGTCGCCGTAGCGTCCAGCTGACGCCTGGCGACTGGCCGGCCATGCTCTACCCAGGAAAGGTGGACCGCCGTCGCTGAGCCATACGCCCACTTAACTCGCCATCACCGGCGCCAGACTGACCTCGAGATCGCGCAGAAGCCCTCCCAATTCCGAGGCGATGATCTTTGCCGCGAAAGCGGTCCTGGCGTGGAGAACGCGTGCGATGGCGTCATAGCGGCACGGCGCTAGCCAACTGGCGGTCCAACCCGCGCCCTTGCGCAAAGCTGCGGCCTCTCTAAGCGCTGCGGGGACCGATGATGACGCTGCCGGCGACGCGGCTTTCGCTGCTACCGGCATCCAGGCTTCGAACTTCTCGTCGGCAAGCCAGTTGGCGAGCCCTTGCGGCATACCGTAGCGCCTCACGTCAGGATCCTCGCGGAGGTAGCGCAAAGCGGCTGCCAGGAGCCGCGCCGGGGAAAGGCGGCGGGCGAAGCGGCGCCAGAGCGGCCAGGCGCGTGGACGGGACAGGCGCGCCGGGCTCATGGTTCTCCAGGCTTCGAAAGCTTGGTCGAAGGACGACTTGGTGTCCGGGTCAGCCACGTCCGCGCTTTCTTCTTCGTCAGAAGAGGAAGGTTCAGGTGTGGTTCCTAGCGCGGACCTGAGCGTCCGCCTCCCCCGGACCGGCTGATCCTTCCGGGGCAGACCTGATGGATGCTCCGCTTGATCTGCTGGCTGGGAATCCGAAGCCGGCCGCTCGATGGCCAGGCGATAGATGTTGCTGGTCTGGCCGCCGTCCTTGCGGAAGCGGTCCTCGCGCATGACCAGCCCCCGGCCTTCCAGCACGCCGATCTGACGGCGCACATGGCGCTCGGTCATGCTGGTGATCTCGGCCAGGGTCTTTAGCTTCGGCCAGGCCTTGCCCTCGACGTCGGCATGATCCGCCAGGGCCATCAGGACCGCCTTGGCGGCGATCGAGAGGCCGCCGATGCGGCGGGCCCAGTTGCGGGCTTCGAGGCTCATTTCGCGCCTCCCAGGAGGCCCGATTTTGGTTTGCAGCCGTCGGCTAAGCCTTTGATTTTGCTAGGGGCCGAAAACGGCCTCTTTGCAGCCAAGCCGTTGAATTTACTATGTTCGCACGGGCCTGCAAATCCTCTGCGCTAGGTACGTACCTGCAAAGCACACGCCTCGGCCCACCGATTCATCAACGTCCGCCGCTTCTCAAAGAGGTCCCCGCGGCGATAGGCTGCCTCGACCTTGTTGCTGATGGCGTGAGCAAGCGCCATCTCCACCACCTCGCTCGCGAACTCAGTTTCTTCAGCCGCCCAGTCGCGGAACGTGCTGCGGAAGCCATGGCTGGTGAGGTCATCGTGGCCCGTACGACGCAACACGGCGAGCAGGGCCATATTGCTCAACCCTTTGCCAGCCACCTGCCCCCAGAACACGTGCCCAGTCGGCCCGGTCTCACCCTCCTTCAGTGTCTTGCGATGTCGCCGCCCCTCGATCTCGAACCATACAGCACGCTGGCGCTCCAGGATCTCGATCGCCGGCGCGCTAAGCGGCACACGGTGCTCACGACCGGCCTTCATCCGCGAGGCCGGCACCGTCCAGACCTTGTTCTTGAAATCGATCTCGCTCCAGTCGGCGCCAATCACCTCGCCAGTGCGCGCAGCTGTCAGGACGACGAAGCGCAAAGCCAGCACTCCAACCCCGCCCTGAGAGCGCATCTTGGCCATGAAAGCTGGCATGTCCCTATAATCGAGCGCGGCGTGGTGCTTGACCTTCGCCACCTTGGACTTGGCCGGCAGGATCATCTCGATGTGACCCTTCCAACGGGCCGGGTTCTCGCCCTGGCGATAACCTTGCACCGCGCCCCAACTGAGCACGGCTTCAATCCTTCCTCGCAGTCGACTGGCGGTCTCTGACTTGGTCAACCAAATCGGCTCAAGCGCCTTAAGGACGTCGGCGGTATCGATTTCGGCCAGCGACTTCGATCCGAAATGCGGAACGGCATAGGTGTTGAGCGTGCTCGACCATTGCTGGATGTGCTTCTCGTTACGCCACGCGGCTTTGTGGCCATCGATGTAGGCGACCATCGCTTCCGTGAAGGTTACACCCTTCGGGCCAGCAGTGACGGCCTTGGGTCGCCGAGCGATATGGCCGCCAAGCGGATCTTCGCCGTTGTACCTCTGCAGCCGTGCCACACGCGCTTTCTCGCGCGCTTCCGCCAGGGACACGAACTCCAACGGCCCAAGCCCCATCTGCCGCTCCTTGCCCATGGCTTGGTAGCGGAAGATCCACGACTTCCCGCCGCTCGGCGTGATCTGAAGATAGAGGCCGCCCCCGTCTGGGTAGCGGCCTGCGTTCTGCAAGCTCCGAACTTTGAGAACGGTGAGTCGATCCAGAAGACGCGCCATACGCCACCTCGCTCAAGCCACGAGGGCACTCACCCCCGATTTCCCCCCCGACCATGATCGTCATAGGGTCGGATCCGAGCGGACGCGTCGAGACACAGAAACGCGAGTTTTCCGTGATAAATCAACGGCCTCATGACGTCCGTGGACGCAATTGGATTGTGGTGGAAATGGGGATGGCGGAGACGGAGGGATTCGAACCCTCGATACCCTTTTGAGGTATGCCGCTTTAGCAAAGCGGTGCCTTCAGCCTCTCGGCCACGTCTCCTCCTGAGAGGGAGCGGTTCGATAGCCTGTTCGCTTCAGGATGACAACGGCGCTTATGCGGAAAATTCGCCTGTTAACGCGGCGCTCAGACGGCCCCGCTAGGGTGAACATAGTTTTTCCAGCGACGAGCGTCATGCGTCCGATCCCCTCCCCTGCCTCGAACGTCGAATCCGCTGTCGCCTTCGTGGGCGGGGCGGAGATCGGGCCGCGTGTTTCGAGCGGCGCAGGCGGCGATCCAGGGCGGGGGCGGCGGGGGCCGTTCCGGCCTGGTCAGCTGATCCCCTCGAGGGCGCGGCTGGAGGCGCGGCCGCTGGCGCGCGCCTTCCGCGTCATCGACGTTCTGGTCGCCGCCTGTGTCGCGCTGGGGGTGACCGTCGAGGGTCATCCGCTGGCCGCCGGCCTGTGGGCCGTGACCGGGCTGGTCGCGCTGCGAATGCTCGGGGCCTACGCCTTCCCGCGCAAGCAGGATCTGGGGCGGCACATGGTCCAAGTCGGCCTGGCGCTGGGCGCGGGCCTGCTGGCCGCCGCCGTGGCGCTGCTGCCGACGGGCCGCGCCGAAGCGCCGGCCGTCTGGACGCTGCTGGCCGCCACCGCCGGCGTCGCCGCCCTGCATGTCGTCTGGTGGACAATCATCGCCCGCGGTCGCCAGCTGGGCCGCCTGACGCCCAACATCATCGTGGTCGGCGCCACGGCCAACGCCCAGCGCCTGATCGAGGCGGCCCTGCGCACGGGGGAGGCCAACGTCCTGGGCGTGTTCGACGACCGCCTGGACCGCGCGCCCGAGAACATCATGGGCGTACCGGTCCTCGGCGACACGAGCGCCCTGCTCGACCACCGCATCATGCCCTATGTCGACCGCGTGGTGATCGCCGTGCAGTCGACGGCCCAGGGCCGCGTGCGCCAGCTGGTCGAGAAGCTGGGCGTGCTGCCCAATCCGGTGAACCTCTTCTTCGACGTCGGCGGTCCCGCCGAGGATGACGCCGCCCTGGCCCGCATCGTCGCGGGCGGCGAGAACGAACTGTCGGGCGCCGCGCCCGGCGCACGCCGGGCGTGGGTCAAGCGAGCCCAGGACCTGGTCGTGGCGAGCGTGGGCCTGCTGGTCGCCGGTCCGGTCATGCTGATCGTCGCCCTGGCCGTGAAGCTGGACAGCCCCGGCCCGATCTTCTTCCGCCAGCGCCGCCACGGCTTCAACAACGAGGCGATCCTGGTCTGGAAGTTCCGCTCGATGCGCCACGAGATGGCCGACGCCCAGGCCGCGCGGCAGATCAGCGCCAATGACGACCGCGTCACCAGGGTCGGCAAGTTCATCCGCAAGACCAGCCTCGACGAGTTGCCGCAGCTGTTCAACGTACTGACCGGCGAGATGTCGATCGTCGGCCCCCGCCCCCACGCCATCGGCATGAAGACCGGCGGCGTCGAGTCGGCCAAGCTGGTCGCCGAATACGCCCACCGCCACCGCATGAAACCCGGCCTGACCGGCTGGGCGGCGATCAAGGGGTCGCGCGGCCCGGTCGACACGCCCGAGAGCGTCCGCCTCCGGGTGGCCCTGGACGTCGAATATATCGAGCGCCAGTCGTTGTGGCTGGACCTCTACGTCATCGTCATGACCATCCCCTGCCTGCTGGGGGACCGGTCGGCGGTGCGCTAGGCGGCCGGCGATGTTCTGGCGCGGGGTCCTCGGCTACCTGCCGGTCAATGTGGTGCAGGGCGTGGTGGGGCTGCTCACCATCGTCCTGTTCACGCGCGTCCTGGATCCGTCCCAGTACGGCGTCTACGCCCTGGCCTTCTCGGTCGGCAGCCTGACCCAGACCATCCTGCTGACCTGGACCGAGGCCGCCATGGCCCGCTTCCTGGCGGCGCGCGGCGAGGACGGGCGAACGGCCGACCACTTCGCCACCCTCTATCGCCTGTGGATCGGCGCGGCGGTCGTCGTGCCGCTGACCTGCGCGGGGGTGGCGGTGTCGCCGCTCGATGGACCGCTGAAGGTCGCGGTGATCGCCGCCCTCGCCAGCACCCTGGTCAACAGCCTGACGAAGCTGGCCCTGGAGCGCCGCCGCGCGGCCGGCGAGGTCTCGGGCGCGGCTCTCCTGACCATCATCCAGACCGCGGGCGGTTTCGTCCTTGGCCTCGCCCTGGCCTTCGCTGGCCTGGGCGGCGCGGCGCCGATCCTGGGCGTCGGCATGATCTCGGCCCTGTGTGTGGTCCTGGTGCTGCCGGGGGAACTGAAGCGTCTGTCCGGCGGCAAGTTCGATCGCGCCCTGGCCAAGGCTTACGCCGCCTATGGCCTGCCGGTCTCGTTGTCGCTGATCCTGGCCCTGGTGCTGGCCAGCACCGACCGCCTGCTGCTGGGCGCGTTTCTCGACGAGGCCACGGTCGGCGTCTATCACGCCGGCTATTCCCTGGGCAGCCGCACCCTGGACGTGGTCTTCATCTGGCTGGGCATGGCTGGCGCCCCCGCCCTGATCTCGGCGCTCGAACGCGGCGGCCAGGCGGCCCTGACCGAGGCCGCCCACGAGCAGGCCAGCTTCATGACCCTCCTGACCCTGCCCGCCGCCGCCGGCCTGGCTCTGGTCGCCCGCCCCCTGGCCGAGCTGATGATCGGCGAGGATCTGCGGGCCGGCGCCGGCCACGTGACGCCCTGGATCGCCGCCAGCGGCTGGCTGTCGGGCGTGACGACCTACTATCTGCTGCAGGCCTTCACCCTGGCCCGGCGCACGCCGCTGCTGATCGTCAGCATGAGCGCGCCGGCCATCATCAACGTCATTCTCAACCTCGTCCTGATCCCGCGCCTGGGCCTGGACGGCGCGCTATGGGCCACGACGCTCAGCTACGGCGTCGGCGCCGTCGCCGCCTGGGCCCTGGGTCGCCGCGCGTGCCCATTGCCGATCCCGTGGGAGGTCCTGGCCAAGGCCGCGGCCGCGTGCGTCGCCATGGCCCTGGTCGTGCGCCTGCTGCCCTCGCCGGGCGGCTTGCTGGAGCTGGCCCTGAAGGCCGGCGTCGGCGCGGCCGTCTATGGCGTGATCGTGCTGAGCCTCGATGTCGGCGGCCTGCGCGGCAAGCTTTCTGGTCTTCTCCGTCGGAGGGCCCCCGCCCTATGACCGCCCCCATCACCGAAATCCGCATCGAGAACGCCGCCTGGCCTAGCGCCCAGCCGCGCCTGTCGGTGCTGATCCCGACCTTTCGCGACGACCCGTCCGCCCTGCTCAAGGCCCTGGACGATCCCAGCGCCCAGGCCGAGATCGTGGTGCTGGACGACGGCGGGGGCGACGATGTGCTCGCCGAACGCATCGCCCGCCGGATCGAGAGGCTGCGCGTCCCGGCCCGCTTCGTGCGCCTGTCCAGCAACGAGGGCCGCGCCAAGGGCCGCAACCGGCTGGCCAGCCATGCCCGCGGCGGCCACTTCCTGTTCCTGGACAGCGACATGCTGCCCGACACCCCGGACTTCCTCAGCCGCTGGGCGGCCGTGGCCGAGACCAACGCCCCCGTGGCGTTCGGCGGCTTCACCCTGGACCAGACGCCGCCGCGTCCCGAGACCGCCCTGCACCGGGCCATGGCGCTGAAGAGCGACTGCACGCCCGCCCCCGAGCGCGCCAAGGAACCCGAGAAGCACGTCTTCACCTCCAACCTGCTGGTCCGCCGCGACGTGTTCGAGACCATCGGCTTCGACGAGGGCTTCGCCGGCTGGGGCTGGGAGGATGTCGAGTGGGCGATGCGGGTGGTGCGCCAGCATCCGATCCTGCACATCGACAACAGCGCCACGCACCTGGGCCTGGACGCCGCGCCGACCATGGCCGCCAAGTACGAGCAGTCGGCGGCCAACTTCGCCCGCGTGGTCGCCAGCCACCGCGACATCGTCAGCGCCTATCCCAGCTACAAGGTCGCCAGGGCGCTGAAACCCTTCCCGCAGCGCGGCGTCTGGCGGCCGATGCTGAAGCGCATCGCCCTGGCCGAGGCCGTCCCCATTTCCCTTCGCGCGTTCGCCATGCGGCTCTATCGCGCGTCCCTCTATATCGAGGCCGTCTGATGCGGGTCGAATTCGAGAAGGTCGACGCCTACGAGCCCGACCGGACGCTGAAGGGCAAGCTGCGTCGCCGGCTGATCCGCCTGGCCTACCGTCGGCCGGCCAAGGTGACGCTGGAGCGGCCGATGGTGTCGTTCAGCTTCGACGACGCGCCCGCCACGGCCTGCGAGGCCGGGGCCAAGGCGCTGGAGACGCGGAGCCTGCGCGGCACCTATTATTTCGCCGCCGGCCTGGCCGGGCGCGATGGCCCGATGGGTCGCTTCGCCACCGGGGCCGACGCGCGGCGTCTGCACGACGCTGGCCACGAGATCGCCTGCCACACCTTCTCGCACCTGGACTGCGGCCAGTCATCGAAGGCCGTCACGATCGCCGATGTCGACCAGAACGCCCGGAGCCTGGCGGCCTGGGGCGCGGGCGATCCGGTCAGCTTCGCCTACCCCTACGGCGATGTCGGCGCGCCGGCAAAGACCGCCCTGGCGGGACGCTTCAAGACCCTGCGCGCCCTGCACCACGGCCTGATCGCCGACGGCGCGGACCTCAACCAGGCCCCGGCCGTCGGTATCGAGGGCGAGGATGGCGAGAGCATCGCCAACGCCTGGCTGGACAAGGCCAAGGCTCGCAAGGCCTGGCTGATCCTCTACACGCACGACGTGGCCGCCGAACCCTCGCAATGGGGCTGTACGATCGACGCGCTGGAGCGGCTGATTGATCGGGCGGTGGCGGACGGCTTCGACGTGGTGACCGTGGCCGAGGGCGCCAAGCGGATCGGGCTCTAGACGTCGTCCTGCGCCTTGTCGGAGAAGGCCAGCTTGGCGGCCAGGGCCACGAACACCGCCCAGCGGAAGTCGTTGTAAACGACCGCGATGCTCTCGGTCAGGCTGACCAGGGTGAAGACGATCAGGAACGGGAAGGCCAGTATCGCCCCGCGATTGCGGAACACGGCGATGATCGCCAGCGTCATGGTCTGCAGATAGAAGAAACCCCAGGCGCCGAGACCGACCACGCCCATGCCGATCAGCTGCTCGATCCACGAATTGTGAGCGTGCTGGGGCGTGAACTTGGCGTCGTGGACGATCCAGGCCAGCGGCCCCCAGCCGGATTTGTCGCTCCAGACGGCCGCGTAGCCGTAGCCCAGCCACGGCCTCTGCTCGATCTGGCGAAAGGCGGCGGTCCAGATCTGGGTCCGGCCGGTCAGGGTGGCGTCCTTGCCCAGAATGCCGAAGAACACGTCCGAGGCGAAAACGATGAACGCCGCCAGCAGCAGGAAACCCGTCACCCCGGCCCAGGTCGCGGCCGCGGCGAAGGCCGGACCGCGCTGGCAGATCCAAACGAAGGCCAGCGCCATCAGGCCCAGCATCAGCGAGACCAGCGAGGTCTTGGACTGCGACATGATCACCAGCCCCACCGACAGGGCCGCGAAGGTCAGCCAGACGCCCTTGCGCTGGGGGTCCAGCAGGGCCGCGCCGCAGAGGATGCAGCAGCCCAGGGCCATCATGCCGCCCAGCGAGTTCTTCTCCAGCCACAGGCCGCGCCAGGCGCCGGGGAAGAGCTCGGTCATGATCCCGATCGACGGGAAGGCGATACAGGCGATGTAGGAGGCGACGATCAGCACGCAGAAGGTGGTGGCGAACACCCTGGCCAGCTCGGCCCACCGGAAGCGGGCGGCCAGGGCCAGGCCCGAGATCGTCGTGCAGCCCACGGCGAAGCCGCGGCGGATCGAGACATCGGGCTGGATCGACCAGAAGATCGAGGCCGCCACCACGCCCATCAGGATGATCAGGAATGGCTGGCGGATCGTGACCCGCACCATGTTCCAGGGCCGGGCCAGGACCAGCAGGAACGCCAGGCCGTAGGCGGGCAGGAAGGCCACGCGCAGCAGGCCCGAGCTAGATTCGTCGGTCTTCTCGCCGAACAGCGGCAACTGCCAGCCGCCGGTGTAGATCAGCAGCATGACCACGGCGACGGCGATGGTCAGCAGCGACGGCGCCAGCGCCCGGGTGTCCGGCCGGCCCCACGCCGCGTCCGGAGCAAGGCTGGTCACGGCAGGATCGCCTTCAGGAAGGCGGGCGGTTCGACCGAGACCTTGTTGAAGAACATGCCCGCGCATCGGCCGCCAGCGGCGGTCAGGGCGTCGCGCAGCATGGCCGGCTGGCGCACGTCCGGCTGGTCGGCCGAGACCACCATCACCGTCTGGTCCATGTGCTGGGCGATGGTCGGCCCGGACTGCGAGCGGTCCAGGGACGGGCTGTCGACGACGATGATCTCGGCGTGCTTGCGCAGCGCCCGCCAGTAATCCGCCGACGGAATGACGTGGGCCTGCTGGCGGCCGCGCAGGGCCTCGCGGTTGAAACGGGTGATCCACAGGCGCGGACCGCCGACGCTGTGGCCGGTCAGGAACTTGGAGTCCGGCCAGACCCCGCCCTCGGCGCGGGGCGCCGGCGGCTGGACGGTGAAGAAGGTCGAGCCGTCGGGCGAGGCCGCCACAGGCGGGCCCAGCGGGCCGAAGCGGTTCGGGTCGGCGGCGATCTCGCGGAACTGGCTGGGGCTGTTGAGGTCGAGGTCGATCAGCCAGGTCTTGCGGCCGGCGCGACGCGACGCGAAACGGGCGAATTCACGGGCGACCGTCGAGGTCCCCTCTCCCCGCCGCGCGGCGATGAACTGGATGACGTACGGACGGCCGACAGGCGGCGCGCCAAGCGCCCCCCAAAGCTCCGTCATCTCGACGTTCAAATCCACCATCTGCCGAATCGCCGCGCACTCAGAAGATCGCAAGGTGCGACATTAACCCTGTCGGCGAAAGGCGACGAAAGCGCTCACCGCTTGACCCCGGCGGTGGCCAGGACCGGCATGCCAAGGGTGCGCGAGGCCGAGGCCGGCGTCTGCAGCCCGGGGCGCAGGAACATGCGGACCAGGCCCACGCACAGGGCCGTGAAGCCCGCGAACAGGATGGCCAGCACCAGAACCGGCTTCTTCAGGCTCTTGCCGGTCGACGGGGCGACGGCGCGCTGGACGATGCGGATGTTGTCGCTGCTCTCGGACGACATCTGCCGCTGGGCCTCGTCCTGTTGTTCCTTGACCGTGAAGTCGCGGACGTTCGAGGACAGGACGTCGCGATCGCGCGACAGCTCGTTGAACTGCGGTTCCAGTTGAGCCAGACGCAGCAGGCGTGAGTTCACATCGGTCACCTGCTGGGCGTAGGCGGCCTGCGACTGCTGCAGGGCCGCGACTTCGGCCCGCAGATCGTTGCGGGTGGTGGTCAGGGTCTGCCAGATCGGGTTGGGACCGCTACGCCGCGCGCCCTCGCCATTGGTGCGGCCGGCGGCGAGACCGGCCTCCAGCTGGGCGATCTGGGCGTTGATGTCCTGCACGGGTTGAGCGCCGGCCGTGTAGCGGGCCAGCAGGCCCTCGCGGTCCAGCTTCAGCTGGGCCAGCTTGATCGCGGCCGACATGTCGGTGTCGCGATACAGCACCGTCTCGGGTGAGGTGCGCGCCAGTTCGGCCTCGACGGCGGCCAGGCGACCGGTGCGATCCTGCAGTTGGGCGTCGACCGAATACTTCTGCTGCTCGACCTGGGCCTGCAGCTGGGTCAGCGTGGTCTTCTGGGCGGTGAAGTCGCCGATGTCGTTGGTGGTCAGGAACGACTGATAGGCCGTGTCGGCGTCAGACAGCTTCCGCGCGAAGATGTCGCGCTGGCGCTGCAGCACATTGTTGTCGCCGCCGATCAGCAGGCTGCGGCGATAGATCAGATATTCCTCGAGCAAGGTGTTCAGCACCTTCTCGGCCATTTCCGGATCGTTGTTCTGATAGGCAAGACGGATGATCGAATTGTCCGGCGCGGTCTCGATCTTCAGGCTCTTGCCGATCGAGTCGCGTCCTTCGGCGATCAGCTTGCGCTTACCCTCGGGCGTCGCGGCCGCGTACTTGGCCGCGTGCTTCGGAAAGATCCGGGTGAAGCCGATCTTGCGGATCACTCGCTCGCGCAGCTCACCGCTGCCCAGGATCTCGGCTTCGGACTGGATGACCTCGTCGGTGTTGGGCACCGCGCCGCGGCCGGCGTCGCCGGCGCGGGGTTCGTAGACATATTCCTGGCCCAGGCGCACGAACAGGCTGGATTGGGCCGTGTAGCTCTTCTTCAGCGTGAGGGCGAAGCCAAAGCCCAGCGCCGCGATCACCACGAAGACCACCAGCATCAGGAAGCGCTCGCGCCACAGCAGGGTGACGAAGTCGGCCGGGGCGTACTTGGGGCGCGCGCCGGCAGCCCCCGCCGCCATGCGGGGCGGCTGGTCGTGCGGTACGCTGATCCAAGGGCTCGTCGACATCCGAATCCGGGCGGTTCAATCTGTCTCGCACCCTGGGACGGCCAGCCTTAAGGGTTCGTTACCCATTCCTGTTAAGACTTGTCGCATGCAGAGCCGCACGCATCTCAAGACGGTCCCACTGAAGGCGATCTGGGCCGTGGTCCTGATGGCCGGCGGGATTTCCGCCTGCGGGCACATCGACGCCGAGCCGATCACGCCGGGCCCCAGACCTAGCGCCAACTTCTCTAATATCGGTTACGCCGATTGGAGCGAGAGCGAGCCGTCGTACCGGTTCTATCCGGGCGACGAGGTCGAGGTGGCCGTGCCGTCGGCCCCCGAACTCAACAAGTCGGTGATCGTTCAGCCGGACGGCCGCATCACCTTGCCGCTGGTCGCGCCAGTGATGGCCGCCGACCGCACGATCGACGAGCTGGAGGGCTCGATCAGCCAGGCCTATGCCAGCACGCTGTTGCGGCCGCGGGTCCAGGTTTCGGTGAAGACGGCGACGCCGCTCAAGGTGTTCGTCGGCGGCGAGGTCAAGAACGCCGGCGTGTTCGACATG
Organism: Caulobacter sp. GW822-FHT01G02; assembly: GCF_058802865.1. Taxonomy (NCBI): domain Bacteria; kingdom Pseudomonadati; phylum Pseudomonadota; class Alphaproteobacteria; order Caulobacterales; family Caulobacteraceae; genus Caulobacter; species Caulobacter sp. GW822-FHT01G02. The sequence goes on along the minus strand of NZ_JBXAON010000010.1, from coordinate 69,462 downwards.
GCGGGCGACAGCGACGCCCTGCGGGCCATCATCCAGGCCGGCGGCTTCACCAATGGCGCCAAGCGCAATCAGGTGGTGATCATCCGTCGCGGCCCCGACGGGCGGGCGATGATGCGGACAGCGGACCTGCTGGCTGGCCTGACGCGCGGGAGCGGCGCGGATCTTGTGCCCCTGCGGCGTTTCGACGTCGTCTACGTGCCGCGCAGCGGCGTGTCGGAAGCGGGTCTGTTCATGCAGCAGTACTTCCGAGACCTGCTGCCCATCAGCTTCAGTTACGCGATCAACGGCAACGTCAACGGCAACTGAGCCGGTCCCCCATAGGACCGGCGGGCAGCCAGTCAGGACGGAAGAACCCGGATGACCGGGTTCAGCCGAGGGCGAGCCATTCGCGGGCCTGACGCTGGGCTTCGGCGACTTCGTCGCTGGCCATCTCTTGCGACAGTTCCTTGCGGTAGACCTTGGCTTCGACCGAGCCGCGCATGGCGGCCAGGTTGAACAGCATGTGCGCCGACACGTAGTCCAGCGGCGCGCCGCCCTGACCGGTCGAGTACAGCAGGCCCATGCGGAACAGTTCGTCGCCGGTGGATTCGGCGGTCGGCAGCGGCAGCATGGCCACGGCGGCTGGCGGTTCTTGCATCATCATCATGGCTGGTCTCCTCTCTCAAGCTCGCCCCGCCGTTCTGACGGATCAGAGCCTGAGAGAAGAAAAGTCCAGCGCCACTGAACATATAGTTAAGCGCGCGGACATCATGAATGATGCGCCAAGTATACTAGTTATTTAAAGTGATTACTGACCGTAAACACGAGTCTACAGAGCGTTAACGCGCGCGCTGACCGAAAAGCACTTTTCGGGCCTCTTCCGCCGCTTTTCCGGACGCCTGCAGGCCTCCGGACCGCAATTCCGCGCCCAGCTTGAACCCCTTCTGGACCGCTTCGCGCGCGCCGACGCGCTCGAACCAGCTCCTCAAATTGGGGAACTCGTCCAGAATGATGCCCTGATTTTTCCACGGAACAACCCACGGCCAGCTCATGAAGTCGGCGATGGACAATTGGCCGCAGATGAAATCGCGTCCTTCCAGCCGCTTGTCGAGCACGCCGTACAGCCGGTGAGTCTCGTTGGTGTAGCGGACGACGCCGTAGGCGATCTGGCGCTGGTCGGCGATGATCGCCGGCGCGTACTGGCGGAAATGGTGGGTCTGGCCGGCCATGGGACCGAGGCCCCCCATCTGCCACATCACCCACTGGTCGATGTCGACGCGGTCGCGTTCGGTCTCGCCGTAGAACCGGCCGGTCTTGCGGGCCAGGTACTGCAGGATGGCGCCGGACTCGAAGATCGAGATCGGCTGGCCGTCGGGACCGTCGGGATCGACGATGGCCGGCATACGGTTGTTGGGGCTGATGGCCAGGAAGTCCGGCTTGAACTGCTCGCCGGTCCCGATGTTCACCGGGATCATCTCGTAGGGCAGACCCATCTCCTCCAGGGCGATGGAGACCTTCCAGCCGTTGGGCGTGGGCCAGTAGTGCAGTTCGATCGGACGACTCATTGGCCTTCCCTCCCGTATTCGTTGCCGCCACCGAAGATGGTCGCCTAAGCCCTTCCCGCCAAGACTTACCCGTCGAAAAGCCTGACCTCGCCGTTCAGGCTGGGTTCAGCCGAACGGCGTCATTCTGCGTTTCAAGGTCGAGGGAAGTTTCTAGGCGACGTCTCGGAGACGCCGCCCGACCACCAGGAGAAGACGAGATGAAACGTCTGCTGCTCACCATCGCCGCCGTGGCCTCCGTGGCGGGCCCGCTGGCCCTGAGCGCCACCGACGCCGCCGCTCAGGATCGCGGACGCTGGGAACACAACGACCGCGGTCGGGACTGGGATCGCGGCCGGGACCATGACCGTCGCGACTATGGACGCGACTATGGCCGAGGCGACTACGGCCGTGGCGACTACGGGCGCCATGACCGCTGGGATCGCGGCCGCCACAACGGCTACTACTACAACAACCGCTGGTCTTACGGCCCGCCCCCGCCCGCCTACTACGGTCGTCCGGGCTTCCGCCCCGGCTATACGTCCTGGCGTCGCGGCGCCTACCTCCCGAGCTACTATCGTGGCCGCGGGTATGTCGTGAACGATTACTATCGCTATAGCCTGCGCCCGCCGCCCCGGGGCTACTATTGGTATCGCACGGGCAATGACTACGTGCTGGCCGCCATCGCGACCGGCCTGATCTTCGACGTCATCGCCAACCACTAGACCTGAACTGCATCCGAAGTGTCGAAGCGGCGTCCTGGGCTTTGCCTGGGGCGCCGTTTTGCGGTCACACGCGCCTCAACCCCGCCGCGCATGCGGCCCAACCGCCCGATTGCGAAGTCATTTCGACCACATTGCCCCGCCAGCGTAGGCTTCGCGTCACACAACGACGCTGCAGCAACACGGTCCCACCCCATGAAGACCCTGCGCATCACCACCGCCGCCCTCACCCTGGCGGCCGCCGCCTATGCCGGCTCGGCCCTGGCCCAATCGACCCTGCCCCAGACCTCGCCGGCCAATCCGCAGCCCAGCATCACCACCCCGGCGCCGACCAACGACCCGTTGACGGCCGCCCCCGCGCCCGAGCAATCGGCGCCCCCGGCCTCCGAGACCGCCATCCCGGCCGACTCCGCCGGCGCGCCGACCTCGGCCACCGCGCCGGCCATGACCGACGAAAAGACCGCGCCGGCCGCCGACGAGAAGGCCGCCAAGAAGGCCAAGAAGCACAAGAAGACGGCCGAAGAGCCGACGGCGACCCAGCCGCGATAATTTAAAGTTCGCATCAACGAAGAAGGGCCCGCGGTTTTCACCACGGGCCCTCGTCGTATCCGGACGGTGGAAACGCCTATTCGGCGACGCCGAGCTTCTTGCGAAGCAGTTCGTTGACCGTGCCCGGATTGGCCTTGCCGCCCGTGGCCTTCATGACCTGGCCGACGAACCAGCCCAGGGCCTGCGGCTTGTCCTTCACGGCCTCGGCCTTGTCCGGATTGCTGGCGATCAGGTCGTCGATGGCCTTTTCGATGGCGCCGGTGTCGTTGATCTGCACCAGACCGCGCTTCTCCACGATCTCGGCGGGACGGCCTTCGCCGGCCCACATGTGCTCGAAGACCTCCTTGGCGATCTTCGAAGAGATCGTGCCGTTCTCGATCAGCTCGACCAGTTGGGCGATATCGGACGACGGCAAGGGTGAGTTGGCGATCTCGTGGCCGCCGGCCGACAGCTTGGCCAGCAGCTCGTTGGTCACCCAGTTCGAGACCAGCTTGGCGTCGCGGCCTTTCGCGGCGGCCTCGAAATAGTCGGCGCGGTCGCTCTCGATGATCAGCACGCCGGCGTCATAGGCCGACAGGCCGTACTGGCTCTGCAGGCGCGCCTTCTTGGCGTCCGGCAGTTCCGGCAGGGTCTCCTCGATCTGCTTCACCCAGGCCGCGTCCAGAACCAGCGGCAGCAGGTCCGGATCCGGGAAGTAGCGATAGTCGTGCGCTTCTTCCTTCGACCGCATCGAGCGGGTCTCGAGCTTGGTCGGATCGAACAGGCGGGTCTCCTGGTCGATCTTGCCGCCATCCTCCAGGATCTCGATCTGGCGACGGGCCTCGTACTCGATGGCCTGCTGGATGTAGCGATACGAGTTGACGTTCTTGATCTCGCAGCGCGTGCCCAGGTGGCTGAAGCTGCCGGTCTCGCGGAACTTCTCGTAGTCGCCGGGGCGGCAGACCGAGACGTTGACGTCGGCGCGCAGGTTACCCTTCTCCATGTCGCCGTCGCAGGTGCCCAGATAGACCAGGATCGTCCGCAGCTTCTTGACGTAGGCGGCGGCCTCTTCCGAGGTGCGCATGTCGGGCTTGGAGACGATCTCCATCAGCGCCGTGCCCGCGCGGTTCAGGTCGACATAGGTCGCGTTCGGATCCTGGTCATGCAGCGACTTACCCGCGTCCTGTTCCAGGTGCAGGCGCTCGATGCGGACGTCGAAGGTCGTGCCGTCGTCGCGCTCGACCGTCACCACGCCCTCGCCGACGATCGGCTGGTCGAACTGGCTGATCTGATAGCCCTGCGGCAGATCCGGATAGAAGTAGTTCTTCCGGTCGAAGCGGCTCTTCAGGTTGATCTGGGCCTTCAGGCCCAGGCCCGTCTTCACGGCCTGCTCGACGCAGAACTTGTTCAGGACCGGCAGCATGCCCGGCATGGCCGCGTCCACCAGGCTGACCTGCTCGTTGGGCCCCGCCCCGAAGCCGACGGCGGCGCCGGAGAACAGCTTCGACTTGCTGGCCACCTGGGCGTGGACCTCGAGGCCGAGGACGATTTCCCAGGGGCCGGTGCGGCCTTGGATCGTTTTGGAATCTTGCGTCATGGCCGTTTCTCTACATCAAGCGAGCCGGGCCGGAAAAGCTTTCGGACGCATGTCGCCGGCATCTTATGCGATCCAGGACCCGCACGGCCTTGAAGTTGTTTCAATGAAGCGGAACCATTCATTTTCGACATCACTGAATAAGGCCGGATTGAGTCAAATCCGGCGCCATTGCGGGGCAAGGGAACCGTCGAGTTATCGCGCCGTTCACTTATCGAACAGCTCATTCACGGAGGTAGAAATGCCCACCGCTTTCACTACCCGCCCCACTCTCAACTTCGATGCGCCGGAGCCGGTCATCGCGGCCGATCCCAATGCTTCGGCGTTGTTTCCGAGCCAACCGGTCTATGCTCGCACGCCGAAGAAGAAGGCGTCCGGCAATCTGCCGCTTCTGATCGGCGTTCCCGTGCTGGCCGTCGCCGCCGGCGCCCTGATCTGGGGCATGAGCGCCAATCGCGGCGAAGCGCCGACCGATCCGCAGTCGCTGAAGACCGCCGCCGCCGAAAACCCCGCCCCGGTCAGCACGACGCCGGTTCCCGCCAGCGCCTCGGCCACGCCCTCGCCGATCCCGCAGCCGACCGAATTGGCCGCCAATGAGCCGGCGCCCCCGGCTCCGGTGGCCCGCTCGACGCCGGCGCCGCGCGCCGCCGCTCCGGCCCGTACGGTCGCCCGCCGCGCCGCGCCGGTAGAAAGCAGCGCGCCGGACGCCTCGACGGCCGCGGCGAACGTCAGCGCCACGGTCCCGGCCGCGCCGCCGACCGTCAGCGCCCCGATCGCCGAGCCGGCTCCTCTGGTGATCCCGGCACCGGCGGTTCCGGCTCCAACGCCGCAGCCCCAGACGACCATCCCGCAGTAGCCGGGTCACCACACCCCTGAACGAAGAAGGGCGGCTCCACAGGAGCCGCCCTTTTCCTTAGATCACCACCACTTCTCGGCTTTCGCCGAGAACCCGGCGGCTTTTTCAACCGCCCCGGCGACCGAGAACACCGTGGCCTCGTCCAGAGGCTTGCCGATGATCTGCAGGCCCAGCGGCAGGCCGTTGGCGTCGAGGCCGGCTGGCAGGGACAGACCCGGCAGGCCGGCCAGGTTGGTCGTCACTGTGAAGACGTCGTTCAGGTACATGGCGATCGGGTCGTTGCTGTTCTCGCCCAGGCCGAACGCCGCCGAGGGCGCGGTCGGGGTGAGGATCGCGTCGCACTTTTCCCACGCCTTGTCGAAGTCCTCGGCGATGCGGCGACGCACCTTCAGGGCCTTCAGGTAGTAGGCGTCGTAATAACCGTGCGAAAGCACATAGGTGCCGATCAGGATGCGGCGCTTGACCTCGTCGCCAAAGCCCGAGGCCCGGGTGTTCTCGTAGATCTCGGTCAGGGTCGCGCCGTCCTCGCGCAGGCCGTAGCGCATGCCGTCGTAGCGGGCGAGGTTCGAGGACGCCTCGGCCGGGGCCACGATGTAGTAGGCCGGCAGGGCGTACTTGGTGTGCGGCAGGCTGATGTCGACGATCTCGCAGCCGGCGTCCTTAAGCCAGGCGACGCCGTCGGCCCACAGCTTCTCGATCTCAGCCGGCATGTTGTCGACGCGGTATTCCTTGGGAATGCCGATCCGCAGGCCCTTCACCGACTTGCCGACGAACTGGGTGAAGTCCGGAACCGGCACGTCGAGGCTGGTCGAGTCCTTGGGATCATGGCCGGCCATCGAGGTCAGCAGAAGGGCCGCGTCCTCGACGGTCTTGGCGATCGGGCCGGCTTGGTCCAGCGAGCTGGCGAAGGCCACGACGCCCCAGCGCGAGCAGCGGCCATAGGTCGGCTTGATGCCGACGGTGCCGGTGAAGGCGGCCGGCTGGCGGATCGAGCCGCCAGTGTCGGTCGCCGTGGCGCCCAGGCACAGGTCGGCGGCGACGGCCGCGGCCGAACCGCCCGACGAACCGCCCGGCGTCAGAGCCTTGTTCGAACCCTGGGCGCGCCAGGGATTGGTCACCGGGCCGAAGTAGCTGGTCTCGTTCGACGAGCCCATGGCGAACTGGTCAAGGTTCAGCTTGCCCAGCATCACCGCGCCGTCGCGCCATAGCTGGCTGGTCACGGTCGACTCGTAGGTCGGGATGAAGTTCTCGAGGATCTTCGAGCAGGCCGTGGTCCGCACGCCTTCGGTGCAGAACAGGTCCTTGACCCCCAGCGGCGCGCCTTCCAGCGGACCGGCCTCGCCCAGCGCGCGGCGCGCGTCGGACTTGGCGGCCATGTCCAGCGCCTTTTCCGGAGTCTCCAGGATATAGGCGTTCAGGCCGCGCGCGGCCTCGACGGCCTCGATGTGGGCCTTGGTCAGTTCGACCGAGGTGAACTCGCGCTTGGCCAGACCGTCGAGGGCGCTGGCCAGGGTCAGCTTGGTGAGGGCGCTCATTATTCGACCACCTTCGGCACGACGAAGAAGTTGTTCACGGACTTGGGCGCGTTGCTGGTCACGCGGGCTGGGTCGCCGCCCATGGTGACGACGTCCTCGCGCATCGGCAGGCCGGCGGCCACGACGCTGGTCAGCGGCTCGCAGCCGTCGGTGTCGACCTCGGCCAGCTGCTCGATCCAGGCCATGATGCCGTTGAGCTCCTGGGCCAGGGCCTCGATGCGCTCTTCGGGTTCGGCGATGCGGGCGAGCCGGGCGACCTTCCGCACGGTGGCGGCGTCAATGGCCATGGGGATCTCCTGAAATTCGAACGCGTGGGTTAGCGGTCCCCGCCCCAGGTTTCAAGACGAGGTTTCAAGCACGCCGGCGCCTGTTATGAAGCGCCATGCCCGTTCTCGACATCGAAGACTTCGCCGCCGCCCTGCCCCAGTACGCCGCCATCGTCGGCCTGGACCCCGGCGAGAAGACCATCGGCGTGGCCGTCTCGGACGTCACCCGCACGGTCGCCAGCCCCATGGCGCTGATCGAGAAGACCAAATTCAGCAAGGACGCCGAGCACCTGTTCAAGCTGATGGACAGCCGCGGCGCGGTCGGCGTCGTCATCGGCCTGCCGATGAACATGGACGGCACGGAAGGCGTACGCTGCCAGTCCAACCGCGCTCTGGGCCGCAACCTGCTGCGCTTGAAGCCCGACCTGCCGATCACCTTCTGGGACGAGCGCCTGTCGACGGCGGCCGTGACCCGAGTGCTGATCGACGAACACGACGTCTCGCGCAAGCGCCGCGACGAGGTTGTCGACAAGATGGCCGCCGGCTGGATCCTGCAGGGCGCGCTGGAACGCCTGCGCGGCCTCTAGCGCCGCCCTTTTCGCCTGACGCCAGAAAATCCGGGCTTTTTGGACTCCGGCCCGTATGGATAAGCTTGGTTGGTTCGCGGGCGGGAACGGGCATGAGAGCCAAAGGCTTCGGACGATTGAGACAAGCCGCCACGGCGGGCGCTGTCCTGCTCGTCACCCTGACCGCCGGCGGGAGCCTCGCGGGCGCGGGCGACGACTGCCCGCCCAATCCCGAACCCGGCAAGTGCTACGAGAAGATCTACCGGCCCGCTCAATACGAGAGCTATGTCGACCAGGAGGCGGACCAGCAACGCCCGGTCCAGCAGGCCTATCGCGTCGTCACCAAGCAGCGGAAGATTCGCGAGGCCAGCTTCGTCTGGCAGGTAATCCCATGCGACGGCCGCCTTCCCGCCAGACGCGACCACTAAACGCATTCAGCCATGACTTGCGCTGGCGAGGTCCAGCACGTCCCTGGACGCGAATTTCACTCATTTCGGGGAGCGGGAAACTCCCTTCCTTGGGGAAAAACCGCGACAACATTGTTCTGCTTTTGAATATGGTTAAGGTCGCGCCCCGGATCGAACCCCAGGTTCGCTCCGGGGCGACTTATACCTGGGTTGAGGGCAACGAGGGGCTCGGATGACTAAAAAGGTCTTGATGGGGCTGATGGCGTTCGCCGTCGCCGGTTTGGCGGTCAGCTCGGCGATGGCCGACGGACGCAACTATGCGCCGCGGCCGGTTCCGCGCTATGCGCCCGCTCCGCCGCCGCAGGGCTATCCGCCCCCGCCGCCCCCGCCGTCGGGACCGACCGGCATCGACTGCCTGTGCACCCGCGCCGTGGTCTTCTACGGTCCGACCTCGGGCTATGGCGACATCACCGTCGCCGCGCCGGGCGTCCGCGTCATCGGCGAGCCGGTCGTCGTGCCGTCGGGCCGCATCGATATCCAGGGTCCGCCGGTCTATGTCGACGCGCCGCCGGTTCGCGTGGCCGCGCCGCAGATCTACCTGCACCGTCCGGAAGTCTTCGTCCGCCCGTCGGCCGTGACGGTCGAGGCGCCCGAGATCCACTTCACGGGCTGCGCCGACGGCGTGCGCTGCGAGCCGGCTCCGCCGCGCCACTAAGGTTCGGGACCAGCCGAAAGAATTCGAGGCGGGAGGCCACAAGCTTCCCGCCTCTTTTCGTTTGGATTGATCTTAGTGTTGCGGGACCGCGCAGAACTCGCGGGCTTCACGCGCCAGGGCCAGGTCGCCGCCTTCCAGCGCGGTCCTCACCGCGTCGTCGCAACGCTTCTCGCTGAGCAGGGTCGTGACATGGCTCCGCAGCGTCGCGGCGTTGAGCGCGGCTTCACGCAGGATCTGGGCTTCCTTGCGCTCGCCGGGCAGGCACGGCGAGTACCATTTCGCGTCGGCGCAGCGAGCGATCAGGCGCGTCTGCCGCGCGGCCTCGGCCCGGTTGTCGATCGGCGCGACGACGGGCGCTTGCGGCGGCTGCTGAGGCGATTGCGGCGCGGGATCGTTCGGCATAACCAGCGGCGGCGCGACCATGACCCCCGGCGGCGCGGGATCCAGCGGGCGCACGATGGTGGCCTGCGGGATCTGATAGTGGCAGACCCAGCCCTTTTCGGTCGTCTCGCACGACTGCAGGGTCGCCTTCGTCTCCTGAGGCGATGGCTCGGCGGTCTGCAGCAAGGCGATCAAGAGCAACAGCATGGCCACCCCCGCGGAGCCTGTGCGAAACGCATGAAGCTAGAGTACCCACCTTCGCCCCCCGGCAACAAGCGCGAGCGACCCCGGAAGCACGGTCGACATGCCAAACTTCGTGAATATTCCTGAGGACAGTCTCCGGCGCGCCGCCCCCCCACGCTTCCCTTCCCCTCCAAAGCCGCCTATGAGGCGAGCTCATGACGGCACCAGCCCATGACCCCGCCCGCGCGGCCATCGATGCGATCCGCGCCCGCGTCTTCGCGTTTCCCAAACGCCATTTCCTCTCCGCCGGGGACCTGAACGCCCCCCAGGCCACGGACCTGCTGGACCTGGCCGACGCCTTCGTCGCCTTCAACCGCCAGACGTCCAAGAGCCTGGATCTGCTGCGCGGCCGGACGTTGATGAACCTGTTCTTCGAGAACAGCACCCGCACCCAGAGCTCGTTCGAGCTGGCCGGCAAGCGGCTGGGGGCCGACGTCGTCAACATGAACCCCAAGACCTCGTCGGTGGCCAAGGGCGAAACCCTGATCGACACGGCGGTCACCCTGAACGCCATGCGGCCCGACCTGCTGGTCGTACGCCACGCCTCGTCGGGGGCGGCGTCCCTGCTCAGCCAGAAGGTCAGCGGCCACGTGGTCAACGCCGGCGACGGCCAGCACGAGCACCCGACCCAGGCCCTGCTGGACGCCCTGTCGATCCGCCGCGCCTTCGGCCGCGTCTCGGGCCTGACCGTGGCGATCTGCGGCGACGTGCTGCACAGCCGCGTGGCGCGCTCGAACGTCTCCCTGTTGCACACCCTGGGCGCCAGCGTGCGCCTGGTCGGTCCGCCCACCCTGATGCCGGCCCAGGCCGAGCGCTGGGGCGTCACCGTCCACCACGACATGAAGTCCGGCCTGGCCGGCGCCGACGTGGTCATGATGCTGCGCCTGCAGCTGGAGCGGATGCAGGGCGCCTTCGTGCCCTCGACCCGTGAATACTTCCGCTTCTACGGCCTTGATCGCGAAAAGCTGGCCCGCGCCGCGCCTGGCGCCAAGGTCATGCATCCGGGCCCGATGAACCGGGGCGTCGAGATCGACTCGGACGTCGCAGACGATCCCGCCGTCAGCCTGATCCAGGACCAGGTCGAGATGGGCGTCGCCGCCCGGATGGCGGTGTTGACCAGCCTCGCGGCTCGTATCGAGGCAGCCCAATGACGTCCGCCCAGCCCATCGCCCTCGTCAACGCCCGCCTGGTCGACCCCGAGAGCGGCTACGACGGTCCCGGCGGCGTCATCGTCTCCGAAGGCGTCATCGCCGACGTCGCCAAGGGCCGCGAGTTCGGCAAGCTGTCAAAGGCCGTGCGGGTCATCGATTGCGGCGGGGCGCTGCTGGCGCCCGGCCTGATCGACCTGCGCGTCCGCACCGGCGAGCCCGGGGCCGAGACCAAGGAAACCCTGGCCAGCGCCGCCAAGGCCGCGGCGGCCGGCGGCGTCACCTCGATGGTCGTCCAGCCCGACACGGCCCCGGCCATCGACGACCCCAGCGTCGTCGACTTCATCCTGCGCCGGGCCCGCGACATCGACAGCGCCCGCATCCTGGTGGCCGGCGCGGCGACCAAGGGCCTGCACGGCGAGCAGATGGCCGAGATCGGCCTGATGCGCGAGGCCGGCTGCGTCTACATCACCGATGCGGGCAAGCCGATCGTCGACAGCAAGGTCATGCAGCGCGTCCTGACCTACGCCAAGGGCTTCGACACCCTGCTGGCCCACCGTCCGATGGACCCCTGGCTGGCCAAGGGCGGCGCGGCGATCGGCGGCGAGTTCGCCGGCCGCATGGGCCTGCCCTCGATCTCGCCGATGGCCGAGCGGATCATGCTGGAGCGCGATGTCGCCCTGCTGGAAGCCACTGGCGGCAGGCTGCTGGTCGACCAGATCACCTCGGCCCAGGCGTTGGAGACGCTTCAGCGCGCCAAGAAAAAGGGCCTGCGGATCAGCGCCTCGGTGTCGATCAACCACCTGTCGTTCAACGAGCTGGACATCGGCGACTACCGCACCTTCGCCAAGCTGAACCCGCCCCTGCGCGGCGAGGACGATCGCCAGGCGCTGATCGAGGCCCTGGCCAGCGGCCTGATCGACATCGTCGTCTCGTCGCACAGCCCGGCCCCGGCCGAGGACAAGCGCCTGCCCTACGACGAGGCCGTCCCCGGCGCCGTCGGCCTTGAGACCCTGCTGCCGGCCCTGCTGTCGCTGTATCACGACGAGCGCATCGTCCTGGTCGACCTGATCCGCGCCGTCACCCTGGCCCCGGCCGAGCTGTTGGGCCTGCGCGGCGGCCGCATCGCTCCGGGCGCGCCCGCCGACCTGGTGCTGTGCGACATCGACGCTCCGATCATCGTCGACGCCGCACGCCTGCTGTCGAAGTCCAAGAACTCGCCGTTCGACGGACGCAGGCTGCAGGGCCAGGTGCTGATGACGGTCGTCGACGGCCGCGTGGTGCACCGGGCGGAGGGGTGACGCCTTCGGCGGCGGTCCCGGAGGCGATTTCAAATATCGCCGGTCTCCCATTGTAAAAAGACCGGGTCTCCAGCACTCTCCCCGCACGCGTATCCGGGGGAAAGCCAGATGACCGCGATGGAGATGGGCCGTCGGCCGGTGGCCAGCGTCGGCCGCCGGTTCTACCTGATCATGTCGCTGCTGATGGCTGCCGTCTTCGTGGGCGGCTTTTCCACGACGGTGCCGGGGGATTTCGCTCCGCCGGGCCTGCCGCTGCTACTCCATATCCACGGCGCGATCTCGACCTGCTGGGTCCTGCTATTCGTGGCCCAACCCGCCTTCATCGCGCGCGGATCGCTGAAACTGCACCGTCAGGTGGGCATGGCGGGAGCCGGGCTGGCGGGACTGATGGCGATCATGGCCTTGGTCGCGACGGTTGTCGCGATCCGCTACGGCAGGGTTCCGCCGTTCTTCCCACCCGCCATCTTCCTGGTCCTGAACCTGCTGGGCGTCCTGGCCTTCGCCGGGCTGATCGCGGGCGGCGTCGCCCTGCGGCGCAAGGCCGAATGGCACAAGCGCCTGATGCTGTGCGCGACCATCACCATACTCGGCCCTGGCCTGGGCCGTTTGCTGCCGATGCCGTCATTCGGCGAGGCCGCGCCATTGGTGATGTTTGGCGTCATCCTGCTGTTCGGCCTGGCCGGCCCTGTCGCCGACCTCGTGACCCGCAAGCGTGTTCACCCCGCCTACGCCTGGGGCCTGGCCGCGATCGTCCTCAGCAACGTGTTGGTCGCGCCGCTGGCTTTCTCGCCGCTTGGCCAAACGCTGCTGGCTCTGGTGCAAGGCGGCTGACCGCCGGTTTTGCCCCGGCTCCGAGTCTGCACTACACCTAGACCTCACAACTCTCGCTTGCGCAGCGGTTGAATTCGCGCGCAACTCGCCTTAGGGTCGAACCGTGCAAGATCTCGCCGCCGCCACCTATCTAACGCTCGCCATCACCCTTGTCGGCGGCTACCTGCTCGGATCCATTCCGTTCGGGCTGATCGCCACGCGCCTGGGCGGGGCCGGCGACATCCGCCAGATCGGCTCGGGCAATATCGGCGCGACCAACGTGCTGCGCTCGGGCCGCAAGGACCTGGCGGCCATCACCCTGCTGGGCGACGCCGGCAAGGGCGTGGTGGCGGTGCTGCTGGCCCGCTACCTGACCCACGGCAATGCGGCGGTGATCGCCCTGGCCGGCGGCGCGGCGTTCCTGGGCCACCTGTTCCCGGTCTGGCTGAAATTCAAGGGCGGCAAGGGCGTGGCCACGTTCTACGGCGTGCTGCTGTCGGCCGCCTGGCCGGTGGGGATCGCCGCCGGCGCGACCTGGCTGGCCGTGGCCTTCCTGCTGCGCATCAGCTCGCTGGCCGCCCTGGTGGCCGCGGTCCTGGCCGCGCCCTTCGCCCTGGCCTTCGACCAGCCTTATCCGATCATGGTCCTGTGCCTGTTCATGGCCGTGCTGATCTTCATCCGCCACCGCGAGAACATCGCCCGCCTGCTCAAGGGCCAGGAGCCCAAGATCGGCAAGAAGAAGGACGAGGCCCCGCCGCCCGTCATCGACGCGCCGTGATTCCAGGCCGGCTCTCGGATATCCAGCGCTTCGCCTGGCTGCGCCTGGCGCGCACCGAGACCGTCGGCCCCGTCGCCTTCGAACACCTGATCGCCCGCTACGGCACGCCCGAGCGGGCGCTGTCCGCCCTGCCCGACCTGTCCCGACGCGGCGGGCGCGCCGTGCCCTTGTCCCTGCCGCCACGCGAGGCGATCGAGCAGGAACTCGCCGCGGGCGAGACGCTGGGCGCGCGGCTGATCTGCGGCTGCGAGCCCGACTTCCCCCCGCGCCTGGCGGCGCTTGATCCGCCGCCGCCCGTGATCTGGACCTTGGGCCGCGCCGAACTCCTCTCCGAGCCCTGCCTGGCCATCGTCGGAGCCCGCATCGCCTCGGCCGCCGGCCAGCGCTTCGCCCGCCAGCTGGCCACGGACCTGGGGACCGCCGGCTATGTCGTCGTCTCGGGCATGGCGCGCGGCATCGACGGCGCGGCGCACGAGGGCTCGCTGGCCACCGGCGCCGTGGCCGTGCTGGGCGGCGGGGTCGGCGACGTCTATCCGCCCGAGCACGACAAGCTGCACGCGCGCCTCGCCGCCGAAGGCTGCGTCGTCTCCGAGAGCGCCCCCGACCGCCGCGCCCAGGCCAAGGACTTCCCGCGCCGCAACCGCATCATCTCGGGCCTGTCCCTGGGGGTGGTCGTGGTCGAGGCCGAGCTGAAGTCCGGCTCGCTGATCACCGCCCGCCTGGCCGCCGAGCAGGGCCGCGACGTCTTCGCCGTGCCCGGCTCGCCGCTGGATCCGCGCTCGAAGGGAACCAATGACCTGATCCGCCAGGGCGCGATCCTCTGCGAGGGGGCCGAGGACGTGCTGCGCTCGCTGTCGGGCCAGATCCACCTGCGGGAACGCGAACGCGGCTACGAGGCCCAACCGGACCTGGACATCGACCACGACGCCCTGCGCGAGCGCGTCGCCGCCCTGCTCTCGCCTACGCCGGTCTCGCGCGACGACCTGGTCCGCGCCGCCGCCGCGCCCGCCTCGGCGGTGATGGCGGCGCTGGTGGAATTGAGTCTGGCCGGCCGCGCGGAGCTGCTGGACGGCGGGCTGGTCGCTGGAGTCTAACTCCGGATAGTCGAGTCTCCCGCGAGTCGCCGACTGAAGGGAGCGATGATGGACACCCAGGCCATAGAAGACATGCTCGCCGTCGCCGTGGCGGCCGGCGCCGAAGGCCGGCTGGACCAGGCCGAGGCGGCGTTCCGCGCCGTGCTGGTCATGAAGCCCGACCACGACGAAGCCTTGTTCGGTCTGGGTCTGAACCTGCTGATCGCGCGGCGTTTCCAGGAGGCCATCGCGCCGCTGACCTGGGCCGCGCACGCGCCGAACGCCGAGCCGGTGCGTCGACAATGCCTGGCCCACGCCCTGTTCCTGACCGGCGACTTCTCCCGCGCCGCCGACACCTTCGCGGCCGCCGATACAGTGGAGCCCCTGCCCGAGGGCGCTCGCGTGACCTGGGCCCGCGCCGCCGCCTACAACGCCCTCGGTCGCGCCCCGGCCGACAGCGCGCTGGAGCTCTACGCCAAGCTCGCCGGTCCGCTGGCCGAGGACCTGGAGACCGTGGCGCGCGAGGGCTTCGGCATCCTGGTGGCCTTCCAGCGGCTCGACGCGGCCCGCGCCCTCGGCGCCTGGCTGGAGGCGCGCCATCCGGACGACAAGATTCGCGCCCACGAGCTTCGCGTACTGGTCGACCCCAGCATCGACCGGGCGCCGCCGGCCTATGTGGAGGCGCTGTTCGACGACTTCGCCGAGCGGTTCGACCGCCAGCTGGTCGAGATGCTGGACTACCGCGCGCCGGCGTTGCTGGCCGACCTTGTCGCGAGCCGCCGCACGCGGTTCGAGCGGATCCTCGATCTGGGCTGCGGCACGGGCCTGGCCGCGCCGGCCCTGGAACGATTCGGCGCCGAACTGACCGGGGTTGACCTCTCGTCCGCCATGCTGACCAAGGCCGCCGAGCGCGGCGGCTACGACCACCTGGTCCACGCCGAGGCCATCGCGTATCTCGAAAGCCATCGTGGCGCCTTCGACCTGATCGTCGCCGCCGACGTCCTGATCTATTTCGGCGACCTGGTTCCACTGTTCGCCGCCGCCGCAGCCGCCCTCGCCCCCGGCGGCCTGCTGGCCGTCAGCACCGAACTCGGCGAGACCGGCTGGCGGCTCCTGCCCACGGCGCGCTACGCCCATGGCGACGACTATATCGAGACCACCAGCGCCCCCGGCTTCCGGATCGTCGAGCGCCGGGAGATCCCGCTGCGCCGGGAGACGACGGCCGTCACGGTCGGCTGCCTCTACCTGCTCGAACGGCTCTAGCCGCCTCTACGCGCGCCCTTGGCGAACAGCAGGTCAGACCACCGCCAGCGCCCGCCGCCCAGGGCGAAGCGAGCGCCGCCCGGGCCGTCGTTCAAGGAGATCAGGACCAGGCCCCGCATCGGTTCGGCGCGGCAGGCGGCGGGGGCGAAGGCGACCTCCATCATGATCATCTCGCGCAGGCCGGCCAGGCCGTCGCCCTCCTCGCCAGCGACCCGAGCCCAGTCGCCGCTCCAGACCAGCGGCGCGCGACCGGCGCCGACCGTCGCGCCGTGAGCCCGCATCAGCGAGGCGCGGGCGCGAGGATTCTTGCGCAGGCCTTCCTGCAGCAGGCGGACCATGTCGCAGCCGGCCCCGCCGCCACCGCCACCGCCGCCCGAGCCAGCCGTCGCCGCGCCCATCAGTTCGGACTCGCCCAGTCCCAGCACGGGGCTGGGCCCGGGGTTACGGCTGGCGGGTAGCGGCGTCACGTCCTTGGGCGGCGGCAGTTTCGATACACGCAAGGGCGAGCGCGGCGCGGCCTTCGGCGCCGCCTTGGGTTTCTCGGGCGACGGCGGCTTGGCCGGGGCCTTCACCGGCGACTTGGGCGCGTCATGCGGCGCTGGCGGGGGCGGCGGGGGCGGCGGGGGTGGCGGCGGTGGAGGCGGAGGTGGCGGGTCGACCAGCGTGACCATCACCGACGGCGGCTCGGGTGGCGGCGGTGTGATGTGCGTGGCGAACAGGACCATCAGAGCCCCGACATGCGCGCCGATGCTCACGACCAGGGCGACGCCCTTGCCCCCCCGTCGTTTCAACCGCGCCATCAGTCCGCCAGGCCACGGGCCGAAGCGCCGGCCCAGGCGTCCTGGAAAATCACGTCCCCGCGTCAGGAACGTGGCGATTGGTCAAGCTTGGAGGAAGGGTTCAGACCGACAGGTCGACCAGCAGGCCCGTGCCCGCGGCCGGGGCGGCGCGCACGGCTTCCTTCAGCCGATCGGCGATCTCCGCGCGTTCGGCGTTCGAGGTCACGGGCTTGATCGGACGGATCGGCGAGACATAGGCCTCGGTGGCGATCCGATTGACGGTCATGTCCATCGGGCTCAATGCAGTCGTGAAACTAGCCATCGCATTGTCGTGCAATGCCCTTAACAAGCGCCTACCAGACGCCCAAGCCTTACTGTTTCTGGGTCCTCACGTTGACAGACGTGGGGTGAAGCCCCCACTTTCCCGGCGCTCGCCTTCCGGGCGATCCCAATTTCCTGAACAAGAGTCAGAATGAACGTCGTCGTCGTCGAGAGCCCGGCCAAGGCCAAGACCATCAACAAGTACCTCGGGTCCGACTACACGGTTCTCGCTTCCTACGGTCACATCCGCGACCTGCCGTCGAAGGACGGCTCGGTCGAGCCGGACAACGACTTCGCCATGAGCTGGGAGGTCGACGCCAAGGCCTCCAAGCGGGTCAGCGACATCGTCGACGCCCTGAAGAAGGCCGACCGCCTGATTCTGGCCACCGACCCGGATCGCGAAGGGGAAGCGATCAGCTGGCACGTGCTGGAAGTGCTGAACAAGAAGAAGGCGCTGAAGGACAAGTCCGTCCAGCGCGTCACCTTCAACGCCATCACCAAGACGTCCGTGCTGGAGGCCATGGCCAATCCGCGCGACGTCGACATGGAGCTGGTCGAGGCCTATCTGGCCCGCCGCGCCCTCGACTATCTCGTCGGCTTCACCCTCTCGCCGGTGCTGTGGCGCAAGCTGCCGGGCAGCCGCTCGGCCGGTCGCGTGCAGTCGGTCTGCCTGCGCCTGATCGTCGAGCGCGAGATGGAGATCGAGCGCTTCAAGACCCAGGAATACTGGAGCGTCGACGCCGACGTTTCGGCTGGCGCCGATCCGTTCACGGCCCGCCTGGTCAAGCACGAAGGCAAGAAGCTCACCAAGTTCGACCTGAACAACGAGACCTCGGCCCTGGCCGCCAAGGCCGCCGTTCAGGCCGCGGTGTTCAAGGTCGCCGCCGTCGAGAAGAAGCCCGGCAAGCGCTCGCCCGCCCCGCCCTTCACCACTTCGACGCTTCAACAAGAAGCCGCGCGCAAGCTGGGCTTTTCCGCCCAGCGCACCATGCAGGCCGCCCAGAAGCTGTATGAAGGCATCGACATCGGCGGCGAGACCGTCGGCCTGATCACCTACATGCGGACCGACGGCGTGTCGGTCGAGCCGGAAGGCATCGCCGAGGCGCGCAGCGTGATCGGCAATGTCTATGGCGCGACCTACGTCCCCGAGACCCCGCGCTACTACAAGGCCAAGGCCAAGAACGCGCAGGAGGCTCACGAAGCCATCCGCCCGACCAGCCTGAACCGCAACCCGGGCTCGCTGCGCCTGGAGTCGGACCTCGGCCGCCTCTACGAACTGATCTGGAAGCGGATGATCGCCTCCCAGATGGAAAGCGCCCGCATCGAGCGCACCACGGTCGACCTGGAAAGCGCCGACGGCCAGACCGGCCTGCGCGCCACGGGTCAGGTCGTGCTCTTCCCCGGCTACCTGGCCGTCTATGAGGAAGGTCGCGACGACGAGGGCGACGAGGACTCCGCCCGCCTGCCGATGATCGAGGAAGGCGCTTCGGCCAAGGTCATCGAGGCCCGCGCCGACCAGCACTTCACCGAACCGCCGCCGCGCTATTCGGAAGCCAGCCTGGTCAAGAAGATGGAAGAGCTGGGGATCGGCCGTCCGTCGACCTACGCCTCGGTCCTGACCGTGCTGCGCGACCGCGAATATGTGAAGATGGACAAGCAGCGCTTCGTCCCCGAGGACAAGGGCCGCCTGGTCACGGCGTTCCTGGAGCAGTTCTTCAAGCGCTACGTGGAATACGACTTCACCGCCGCGCTCGAAGAGCAACTCGACCTCGTTTCCGACGGCAAGCTGGACTGGAAACAGTTCCTCCGCGACTTCTGGAAGGACTTCCACGCCGCCGTCGGCGAGATCGCCGAGCTGCGCACCACCAACGTCCTGGACGCGCTGAACGAGGCCCTGGGTCCGCACATCTTCCCGGACAAGGGGGATGGCTCCAACCCACGCCTGTGCCCGACCTGCAATGTCGGCCAGCTGTCCCTGAAGACCGGCAAGTTCGGGGCCTTCATCGGCTGCTCGAACTATCCGGAGTGCCGCTACACACGCCAGCTGGGCGTGTCGGAAGGCGAAGGCGAAGCCGAGAGCGCCGACAAGGAACTGGGGCTCAATCCCGCGACCGGCCTAGCCGTGTGGCTGAAGAACGGCCGCTTTGGTCCCTATGTCGAGGAGCTGGCGGCCGCCGATAGCGGCGACAAGCCCAAGCGCTCGTCCCTGCCCAAGGGCTGGATCGCCTCGGCCATGGACCTGGAAAAGGCCCTGCGCCTGCTCTCGCTGCCGCGCGAAGTCGGCAAGCATCCGGACGACGGCAAGGTCATCACGGCGGGCCTCGGACGCTTCGGGCCGTTCGTGCTGCACGACGGCACCTACGCCAATCTGGAGAACCCCGACGAGGTGTTCGACGTCGGCCTGAACCGCGCCGTCGCCATCCTGGCCGACAAGCGCGCGGGCGGCGGACGTCCGCAGCGCGGCGCCGCCACCGCCCTGGCCGAGATCGGCAACCACCCCGAGGACGGCAAGCCCGTGCGGGTGCTGTCGGGTCGCTTCGGCCCCTATATCAAGCACGGCGACACCAACGCCAATGTACCCAAGGGCAAGGACCCGGCCTCCATCACCATGGAAGAGGCCGTGGCCCTGATCGCCGAGCGCGCCGCCAAGGGCGGCGGCAAGAAGCCGGCGAAGAAGGCCGCTGCGCCGAAAAAGGCCGCCGCGAAGGCCACCAAGGCTGAAGGCGACGCTCCGGCCAAGAAGACGGCCGCGAAGAAGCCCGCGGCCAAGAAGCCGGCGGCGAAAAAGGCCGCGCCGAAAGCCAAGGCCGCGGCGACGAGCGAGGACGGCGCCGCCCCCTGGGACGACGAAGCCTAGTCTGTTCAGAGGATCGGGAGGGGAGTAGGTTTCGAGCATGACGACGCTGGAACGTCCCCTGCCGCTGCATGTCGTGGTGTCCGCGCTGATCCTGTGCTGCGTGGGCGGTTTCGCCATGGGCCTGACCAACGCCATGAAGATCGACCGTGGCGGACCGGAGACCTCCAAGCAGCCGCTGGCCGAGGTCTCGGGCGTACCGGTCAAGGACGCCGCCCCCGCCCTCGCCTACGAGCCGCCGCCCGTCGAGAAGCCCAAGCCCAAGGCCGTCGAGGTCCAGACCGCCGAGCAGGAAGCCCCGCCGGTGATCGAGACCCCGCCCGTCGCTGCTCCGGCCCCGGCTCCAACCGCGACGGCCCCCGCCGCGCCCAAGCCCGTCGAGCCCGCGCCGCCGAAGTCGATCGAGGATCTGTACTAGGGTTCGCCTCTCCTCCCCCTTCATGGGGGAGGAGAAGAAAATCTCGCCCGCCGCCCCTCGAACGGGTTAAGGCAAGACATGGCCAAACTTCGCCCCCCCCAGCCTTCAAAGGCCAAGACTTTCAAGCCCAAGCCGCCCGCCGGTCTGCCGGACCGCGAGACGCTGCTGGCGTTCCTGCGCGACGCGGGTGAGAGCGGCAAGGCCGACATCGCCCGCCACTTCGGCCTGAAGGGCGCCGACCGCCGGGCCCTGCGCGAGATGATCCGCGAGCTGGAAGCCCAGGGCGCCCTGGCCAAGCGCGGCCGCAAGGGCTTCGCCGAGCCGGGCTCCCTGCCCCCCGTCGGCGTGGCCGACGTGGTCGAGCGCGATGTCGATGGCGAGCTCTATGTGAAGCTAACCAAGTCCGACGACGACGTGCCGAACGTCCGCCTGGCCCCGACCAAGGGCGAGGCCGCGGCCGGCGCGCCGGGCCTGGGCGACCGTCTGCTGGTGCGCTTCGAGCGCCTGGAGACCGGCGAGTTCGAGGCCAAGCTGATCAAGAAGCTGGGCCAGAGCGCCCACAAGGTGCTGGGCGTCATCCGCAAGCACCGCAAGGAAATCCGCGTCGAGCCGGTCGACCGCAAGTCCAAGGACACCCTGCTGCTGGACCCCAGCGTCGCCCACGACCTGAAGGACGGCGACCTCGTCATCGCCCAGGTTGGCACGCACGGCGGCCGCTACGGCCCCAAGCCCGGCAAGGTGCTGGAGGTGGTCGGAACCGAGAACGACCCCCGCGCCGCCTCGCTGATCGCCATCCACAGCCACGGCATCCCGACCGGCTTCTCCGAGGAGGCCGAACGCGAGGCCAAGGCCGCCGTCGAGCCGACGCTGGCCGGCCGCGAGGACCTGCGGAAGCTGCCGTTCGTGACTATCGACCCGGTGGACGCCCGCGACCACGATGACGCCGTCTACGCCCATCCCGACGAGGACGAGACCAACAAGGGCGGCTGGGTCGTCTGGGTGGCCATCGCCGATGTCGCGGCCTATGTCCGCCCTGGCTCGGCCCTGGACCGCGACGCCCGCGAGAAGGGCAACAGCGTCTACTTCCCCGACCGGGTGGAACCGATGCTGCCCGAGACCCTGTCGAACGGCCTGTGCTCGCTGCGCGAAAGCGAGAACCGCGCGACCCTGGCCGTGCGGATGGTGTTCGATAGGTCGGGCCGCAAGAAGGGCCACAAGTTCGTGCGCGGCCTGATGCGCTCTGCCGCCAAGCTGTCTTACGAGCAGGCCCAGGCGGCCATCGACGGCCAGACGGACGACAAGACCGGCCCGCTGCTGGAGCCGATCCTCCAGCCCCTTTGGGAAGCCTATCGGACGATGAAGATCGGCCGCGACGCGCGCTCGCCGCTGGCCATCGAGAGCGACGAGCGCCGGATCATCATCCGCGAGGGCGAGATCCTCTCGATCACCAAGCGCCCCAGCCTGGAAGCCCATAAGCTGATCGAGGAGATGATGGTGCAGGCCAATGTCTGCGCCGCCGAGAGTCTGGAAGCCAAGCGCTCGCCGCTGATCTATCGGGTGCACGACACACCCAGCCTGGAGAAGGTGCAGAACCTCGCCGACTTCCTGCAGACGCTGGAGATCCGCTGGGACAAGGGCCAGGCCCCGCAGACCGCGCGGTTCAACAAGCTGCTGGACGAGACGCGCGAGGGCCCGAACGCGGCGATCATCAACGAGGTGGTCCTGCGCACCCAGATGCAGGCCCACTACAGCGCCGACAATATTGGCCACTTCGGCCTGAACCTGGCCAAGTACGCCCACTTCACCAGCCCGATCCGCCGCTATGCCGACCTGATCGTCCACCGGGGCCTGATCCGGGCCCTGGGCCTGGGCGACGACGGTCTCACCGACCAGGACATCGCCCAGATCAAGGACACGGCCGAGGTCATCACCCACGCCGAGCGCCGGGCCATGGCCGCCGAGCGCGACGCCACCGACCGCTACATCGCCGCCTTCCTGGCCGACCGGGTGGGCGCGACCTTCGCGGGCCGGGTCACCGGCGTCACCCGCTTTGGCCTGTTCATCAAGCTGGCCGACACCGGCGCGGATGGCCTCGTGCCGGTCTCGACCCTGGGAGAGGAATTCTTCGTCCACGACGAGAAGCTGCACGCCCTGGTCGGCGACCGCAGCGGCCAGCGCTGGACGCTAGGCATGAACGTCGAGGTCAAGCTGGTCGAGGCCACGCCGGTCACCGGCGGGCTGTTGTTCGAGATGCTCAGCGATCCGCTGCCGGCGGATCCGAAGATGCCGCGGCCCAGATTGGGGGCCCGGCGCCAGGCGGCCGTGAAGCCGCGCGGCGGGTTGCCGAAAGGCGTGCGGCGCGGCAAGCGGCGCTAGGCGTCGGTGCTAGACGGAAATCCTCCCCCTAGCGGGGGAGGCGGCGCGAAGCGCCGGTGGGGGAAAGTGCTTGAAGCCTTGCCTCTTCCCCCTCCGTCGCCTCTTCGAGCCGACACCTCCCCCGCTAGGGGGAGGATTTGATCGCCGCCTCCAGCTTGTCGGCCATCATCTTCTGATCGGCGACCGACGGGTGGCCGTGGCAAGCCCCGCGGTCCATGCCGGTGATCCGCACCGCCTTGGCGCCGGTGCGGTCGGCCACTTCGGCGACGTCCTCGGCGAAGGTGTCGCCGGCGATCAGGAACACGCGCGCGCTGGCCCGGTTGGCCTTCAGGCCCTGGACGAAGGCCACGTAGGTCTCGCGGTAGTCCTTGCGCAGCGCCGCCTCGTCGGCCCAGGCCTCGCCCGGATGTAGCGGCG
The DNA here is from genome assembly GCF_058802865.1 of Caulobacter sp. GW822-FHT01G02. Lineage (NCBI taxonomy): Bacteria > Pseudomonadati > Pseudomonadota > Alphaproteobacteria > Caulobacterales > Caulobacteraceae > Caulobacter > Caulobacter sp. GW822-FHT01G02. The sequence continues at coordinate 46,591 of NZ_JBXAON010000010.1, read as the reverse complement.
TCGAGAAGTCGTTCGTGCCGAGGCCAATGACGAGAATGTCCGGCTTCCAGGGATCATCCGCCGCCACACGCGGCTCGGCCTGCCCTGGAATCACGCGCGGGAGGAGCACCGGCAGCGGCTCGCCCGGCGCCTGACCGTTGTAGTTCCGCACCACGCCCCGGCCCGAGAAGGCCTCGATCCGGTAGTCGGCGTCCAGCCGCGCCGCCAGGATCGGCCCGAACGCCAGGCTGGTGTCGGTCAGGTCGTGGACCTGTTGCTCCGTGCAGTCGCGACTGGCCGAGCGCACGCCGTAGCCGACCGTGTAGGAGTCGCCGATGAACTCGATCCGGCGCGGGCGGCTGAGGGCCGGCAAGGCCCCCTCCGCTGGTCCCACGAAGAAGCCCTCGAACCGCGCCGAACCCGTCTGGCTTTCGGTCAGCTTGTCGAGGCGCACGACGTGCTCGCCGGGCCCCAGCCGATCGAGCAGCAGATGGAGTTCGCCGGCCTCGGTCAGCTCGGCCTTGCGCGCGCCATCCACGCTGACGGCCAGATGCTCGGCGCCGGTGTCGACCACCACCTCGACGGACGGACCGTTGAAGCGCCCCTCGAAATAGACCCCCGGCCAGCCAAACTCGTAAGTCCCGTCCGGCGCCGGTGCGACTCGGCCGCCGATATTCAGCGGGAGCGCGCTCTGGGCCCAGGCCTTCGGGCCAAAGGCGGGGGTGGCGAGACACAGGATGGCGGCGAAAGTCAGCAAGCGCATGGCCCCCCTTCTCAAGCGGGATGCGCGCCGCGTCAAACCCCGCTAAGCAGAGCCATGCGCGCGCAGATCGAACCTTTCCACGCCATCGCCATCAGCCGCCTGGCTCACCAGTTGAAGACCGAGGGCGCCTCGATCATCCACATGGAGTTCGGCCAGCCCTCGACGGGCGCGCCGAGCAAGGCGATCGCCAAGGCCCACGAGATCCTCGACGCCGAGGCCATGGGCTATTGGGAGAGCCCCCTGCTGCGCCAACGGATCGCCGAGCGCTACCAGACCCTCTATGGCGTCCACGTCGAGCCCGAGCGGATCGTCCTGACCTGCGGGGCCTCGCCGGCCCTGGTGCTGGCGCTGTCCAGCGTGTTCGCGCCGGGCGACCGGATCGCCCTGGCCCGCCCGGGCTACGTCGCCTACCGCAACAGCCTGAAGGCCCTGCACCTCGAACCCGTCGAGATCGCCTGCGGGCCGGAGGATCGCTTCCAGCTGACGGCGAAGCATCTCGCCGAACTGGACCCCGCCCCGGCCGGCGTCATCGTCGCCAGCCCCGCCAATCCCACGGGCACGATCATCGCGCCCGAGGAGTTGGAAGCCATCGCCAAGGTCTGTCGCGAGCGCGGCATCCGCATCATCAGCGACGAGATCTATCACGGCCTCAGCTACACCGGCCGCACGCCCTCGATGCTGGAGTTCGCGCCCGACGCCCTGATCGTCAACAGCTTCAGCAAGTATTTCAGCATGGCCGGCTGGCGGCTGGGCTGGCTGCTGACGCCGAAGGGCGAGGACCTGGAACGGGCCCGGGCCTATGTCGGCAACCTGTTCCTCACCGCCCCGTCGCTGAGCCAGCACGCGGGGCTGGCCGCGATGGACTGCATCGACGAGCTGGAAGCCCATATCGACGTCTATCGGCGGAACCGCCAGCTGATGCTGGACGCCCTGCCTGCCCTTGGCCTGCGCAAGATCGCCCCGCCGGACGGCGCCTTCTACATCTGGGCCGATATCGGCCACCTGACCGACGACTCGCTGAGCTTCTGCCAGCAACTGCTGAAGGATACCGGCGTGGCGACGGCGCCGGGCGTCGACTTCGATCCGGTCGAGGGCAATCGCTTCATTCGCTTCAGCTTCGCGGTCTCCACGGCCGAGGTCGAGGAGGCTATTGCTCGGATGGCTCCCTGGTTCGCTGCCCGAGCCGCCAGTCCAGGCCCATCGCCAGGAAGGTGAAGGAGCCCGACCAGCCGATCAGGATCAGGCCGGCCAGGGGCTCCAGGCTGGCGACCAGCCGCAGCGCGCCGACGGGATAGACGTCGCCGACGCCCTGGGTGGTGAAGGTCTCGATCGAGAAGAAGAACAGCTGGCTGGCGGTCATCGCCGGCATGCCCACGAACGCCCCCAGGTGCAACTGGCTCTCGCCGATCCAGTACCCCACGGCGAACAGACCCGCCTCCAGCACGTGGGCCACGATCAGTCCAAAGATCACCAGCAGGATCTTCAGGTTTCGGGAGATCTCGGGCGAGTCTTGCCCGACCGAGAGAAGCCGCAGCGCCTGATAGTGGATCATCACCGACGCGAAGATCAGCGCCAGAGACAAGATGAAGGCGTAGAGTTCCACCATGGTCGATCCCTCGGGCGACCGCTTACGCGGGCGATGGGTCTGAACCCGCAATCGGGCTCAAATTCGCCCCCTCGCGGACAAGGCTCAGCGCGCTCGACTTCAACCTACCTCTTTTCCAGATAATCCAGCGCCATGAAGACCTCGGCCTTCACGCCGGTCTCGAACACCGCCTCGTCGACGTCGAAATAGGGCGAGTGGTTGGCCGGCGCGGTCGCCGCAGGCACATTGGCCTTGCGCCCGCCCAGCTGGACGAACACCGCCGGGACCTTCTCGGCGTACATCGAGAAGTCCTCGGCGCCCGTCACCAAGGCGGCCTTGTCGTCGACCTTGCCGGGCGAGGCCTTCTCCAGACTGGTCTTGACCCAGGCCGACAGCGCCGGGTCGTTGTAGGTCACCGGATAGGGCTGGCTAAACACGGCCTCGGCCTTGGCGCCGTAGCGGTCGCCGATGGCGGCGACGGCCTTCTGCATCTTGGCGACCAGGTCGTCGTGGCGGGCGGTGGAGAAGGTCCGCATGGTCCCCTCCATCTTCAGGTCCTCGGGGATGATGTTCTGGCGCATGCCCATGTTGATGACGGCGATCGTCACCACCGAGGGCGAGGCGCCGACATCGACCTGACGGGCGGCGATCTGGTTCGTGGCCTGAATGATGTCGGCCGCGACGCTGGCCATGTCGACGCCCGCCCAGGGCCGCGCGCCGTGGGTCTGCTTGCCCTTGACCGTGATCGTCAGGCGGTCGGACGAGGCGTAGAAGCCCTCGGGGCGATAGTTCAGCTGGTTGGCGTCCCCCGGACCGATATGGACGCCGAAGATCGCGTCGACCTTGGGCTTGTCCAACGCGCCGTCGCGGATCATGAGCTTGGCGCCGCCCTCCTCGCCGGCCTGCGGGCCTTCCTCGGCGGGCTGGAAGATCAGGACCACCGTGCCCTTGATGTCGGCCTTCATGCCGGCCAGCACCGTGGCGGTCCCCAGCAGCATGGCCACGTGGGTGTCGTGGCCGCAGGCGTGCATGACCGGCACGGTCCTGCCCTCCCAGGTCGCCGTGACCTTGGAGGCGAACGGCAGGCCCGTCTTCTCCTCGACCGGCAGGGCGTCCATGTCGGCGCGCAGGGCCACGACCTTGCCGGGCTTGCCGCCCTTCAGGATGCCGACCACGCCGGTCTTGCCGACGTTCTCGCGGACCTCGAAGCCCAGGGCCTTCAGCTCCTTGGCGATCAGAGCCGAGGTGCGGACTTCCTGGTTGCCCAGCTCCGGATGTTCATGGATGTCGCGCCGCCAGGCGATGACCTTGGGCTGCACCACCTTGGCCGCCGCCTCGATCTTGGCGGTGGAAGGCGCGGCCATCGCCGGCGCGCCAAAAGCAAGGCCGGCCATCATCGCCAGCGCCGAAACCCGTCCGATCATCACAAAACCCCCTCACGAAAAGCGGAGCGACCTTGGGGCGCGTCGTGGCGAAGGGTCAAGCGCCCGCTGGCTTGACGTCGGGTCGCTCTATGCAGTCCCGCGGATCGGTTTAACTTGAGCGCATGAGCCTGCCGCCGATCGACGCGAAATTCGACACGATCCACGACGGCGCCGTGCGCGAGACCGGCGCGGCGCTGACGCCCAAGCACGCGGCCACCGTGATCATCGTCCGCACCGATGGTCCGCGACCGCGCCTGCTGATGGGCCGACGCAACGGCGGCCACGCCTTCATGCCCGACAAGTGGGTGTTCCCGGGCGGCCGCGTCGACCGCACCGACTACGACGCCCCCAGCGCCAGCGAGCTCGCGCCCGAGGTCGCCGCGCGGCTCGAGCAGGAGCCTCGTCATCCCAGGCCCGCCCGCCTAGCCCGCGCCCTGGCCCTGGCGGCGGTCCGGGAGACGTTCGAGGAGACAGGCCTGCTGCTGGCCCGCCAAGCCCCTGTACGGCCCGGCGCGGGGCCCTGGCGGCCATTCCTGGCCCAGGGGGCCCTGCCCGACCTGGCGCCGCTCAGCTTCGTCGCCCGCGCCATCACCCCGCCCTATCGCCCGCGCCGCTTCGACGCCCGCTTCTTCATGGCCCCGGCCGAGGCGCTGCTGTCGCTGGACCGTCGTCCCGACTGCGGCGAGTTGGACGAGATCGCCTGGGTCGACTTCCAGGAGGCGATGGCGCTGGATCTGCCCAATATCACCCGCTTCGTGGTCCACGAGATCGGCCAGCGACTCGCCGACACTGGACGGCCGGCCCCCTTCATGCGTTTCCTGAACGGCAAGCGGCGCCTGTCCCACCTCTAGTTCAGGCTCCCGAGGGAAGCACATGCTCGCCACACTGTTCGCCCTGGCCCTGGCCGCCACGCCGCCGGTCCCGCCTTCGGGCGATATCGATAGGCTGGGCTTCATCGCCGGCTGCTGGACCCTGACCCAGCCCAACGGCACGAAGATCGAGGAGCAGTGGCTGGCGCCCGCCGGCGGCGCGATGATCGGCATGAGCCGCAGCGTCCGGGACGGCAAGCTGCGCGAGTACGAGTTCATGCGCATCCTGCCCGCCGCCGACGGCAAGCCGCAGTTCGTGGCGATTCCCTCCGGCCAGGCCGAAGCCGCCTTCCCGATGAAGGAGATCGCCGAGAACGCCGTGACCTTCGAAGCGCCCGAGCACGACTTCCCCCAACGGATTCTCTATCGCCTGGTCGACAAGGACACCCTGGTGGCCCGGATCGAGGGTTCCGTCGGCGGTCAGGCGCGATCGGCGGACTTTCCGTACAGGCGCTGTGCCGCCGGCAATTGACTTTGAGTCATTGATGAGTATGTTCCGCGCCTCTTAATTCCAACGCGCGGGAACCTGCGCGACCACCGCAGGGATTCGACCATGGCCAAACCGGCTTCAATCAAGATCCGCCTGAACTCGACGGCGGACACCGGCTTCTTCTACGTCACCAAGAAGAACGCCCGCACCAAGACCGAGAAGATGGTGCTGAAGAAGTACGATCCGGTCGTCCGCAAGCACGTCGAATTCCGCGAAGGCAAGATCAAGTAAGATCGCTTTCAGCGCTACGACACAAGACGCCTGGCTAGCGATAGCCGGGCGTTTTTGATTCTGGATCCCCTCCCCCCGCGTCGCGGGGAGGATGCGGGCTCAGCGCCCGATCCAGAGCCAGCGAAAGAACGCGAAGCTTCCCCAGACGACCGTCACGGCCAGCAGCACCGGCCCGACGCAGATGGCGACGAACGCGCCCAGCATCGCGGCGGTGGACAGTCCGCCGGACAGATGATGGCTCGCCTGCGCGCCCATCCAGAACAGGGCCGCGCAGGCCAGCAGGCCCAGGACCAGCCAGGCGCCCGGGAATGGGTGCTTGCGCGCACGGATTCTCGACTTCATCACCACGCCTCCCGCATAGGATGTATAATGAGGATGCGTGACAGTCGTATCCGCAACCCTAAAAAAGCGCCCTAACCGCCGTTAGCCACGAGACCCGCCCCATCTTGATCAGGCCGCGCTCGCCAGCGCCCGCTTGCTCAGCAGCGCCTCGGCGACGGCGTAGGTGCGCGCGTTGTCGACGTCGATGGCGTGGGCGCCGTCGGCCAGGACCACAGGCTCGACCTTCAGCTTGAAGCGCCGTCCCAGGCGACCGAGGGCCCCGCGCAGCGACAGACGGCCCATCAACAACAGAGCCAGGTTGATCGGCCCCAGCGCCATGATCATCCGCATCGGCTTCTTGGCGAACTGCCCGCCGCCGCGGAAGCTCTCGGCCACGCTCGTCGCGGCCGGGCCGGAGAAGGCGTAGAGATTGCAGTTCGAATAGGCGTTGTCCCGGAACCTGTAGAACCGGCGCTGGCCTTCCGGATGGGCCTCCATCACCGACCGCCGGGTCGCCATGGCCAGGGACACGTCGGCCACCTTCAGGGCCGCCAGCACCTCGGTCACCGCGCCGGGCGTCAGCAGGACATTGTCACCCGTCGTCACCAGCAGTGGCATGGTGCCCACGCCCACGGCCGCCGCATAGACGCTGTCGGCGAGATTGTTGGCGGCCGGCACGTACTCGATCAGCACCCGGGTGCTGGGCAGGATCGCGTCGATCAGGGGCGCGGTCCCCGGCTCGACGACGATGCGCAGCCGCGTCAGGCCGGGCGTCGCCGTCAGGGCCTCGACCACATAGCGCACCAGGGCCGCGCCCCGGATCGGTACGAGGTTCTTGTTCACGACCCCGGCCTCTTCAGCCAGGGGATCGACACGACCGGGCCGTTGGCCGGCCAGGATGACGCCGACAAAGGCTTCAGGCGGCGACATCGAACGCCCTCCGCATCAGGCCCTGGCGCTCCAGGCTCTCGGTCAGGATGGTCTCGATCAGCTCCGCATGGCTCCAGCCGATCTGCTGGGCGGCCATCGAGATGGTCTTCCTGGACCACAGATTGCAGTTCAGGTTCACTTCCAGGAACTGGACCTCGTCGGTGGCGACGTCGAGACGGAATTCGAAGCGGCCGTAGTCGAACGGCATGAACTCCCGCATCATTTCGCGCGCCCGCGCCTCGGCGATCCGCCGATGCGGGCCGTCCTCCAGCGGGCGGATCTCGTAGGCCTGACCGCCGACCAGGTTGCGCTTTTCCTGGTAGGTGCGCAGCTGGGCCGGATTGATCTGCTCGACGATCTGGGTCGGCAGGATGAAGGGCTCGCCGTCGACCGTGATCGCCGCGACCTCGATATCGTGGCCCTGGATGAACGGCTCGACGATGACGTCGTGACCTTCCGCGTGCAGGCGCTCGACGGCCTCGCGGACGCCGGCCCAGTCGAAGGCGTCGCCGACGCCCCAGCTGGCCGATGAGGCGTTCGGCTTGATCACGAAGTGCTCGCCCGGCGGCAGCAGCGCGGCGTCCAGCGGCGCGCCGCGGCGATAGACCGCCCACGGCGCGGTCGGAACGCCGCGCGCCGCGGCGGCCCGCTTGGTCAGGTGCTTGTCGTCCGACAGGCCGCGCAGGATCGGGCTGGCGCCCAGGTACGGCAAGCCCAGGCGATTGCAGAGTAGCGGGACCAGCATTTCCGAGTTCAGGAAACCGGCCCGGTTCAGCAGCGGGAAGACGAAGTCGACGTCCGGGCGGTCGAACAGCACGCCATACTCGTCGGCCACCACCAGGTTGACGCCGATCTCTTCCAGCGTCTGGCGCATCTCGCGGTGATAGACCGCGTGGCTGCCGTCCTCGGGGTGCAGTTCGCCCTGCCACTTGGCGTGCTTGGCGATCAGCATGATGCGAAGGGCGCGCTTGGCCTCGAGCGGCAGGCGTCGCTGTGCGGCGAAGCGGGTCATCGGCATGCCTCCAGGCTCGACGGCCGCCGGAAGCCCCCTTCCGCAGGTCCGTCGCGTCGATGTCGAGGCTTTGAGGCTAGGCGCGGCGCGTGACGCGCGCGCTACGGTTTGATGGCAAGATGATAAGCCAGCAACGCGCCGTAGCGACCGACGCCCAGGCCCTGTCGCGCGGCGCGCTGAGGCATCAGGACGCCCGGCTTGCCATTGCCCTCGATCAGCACCGGACCGTCCGGCGTCAGGGCCACGTCCCAGCCGATCAGGGCGTAGTCAGGGAAGGTCTCGGCATGGCCCCGACGCACCAGGCCCTTGGCGGCGGGCCAGTCGGGCAGCATGCGCCCGGCGATCGCCGCGCCGGTCACTGGATGCACGGCGTGGTCGCCGCCGCCGTATCCCTTGCAGGCCACGCCCAGCGATCCGAGCGGCAGGTCGACCGCCGAAATCAGCCCGCCGGCCTTCATGTTGTCGACCTTGGCGCCGCGCACCGAGGCGAAGCGGAAGGTGGCGCTGACCACCTCGGGCGCGCCGACCTCGTCGACCATGGTGACGATGCGTACGGTCGGCAGGGCGTCCAACGCCAGGTCCTTGAGGGCCGGATGGGTGTCCACCCGGTCCTGGATAAGCCAGGCGCCCCGGCCGCGCGGCAGGCGGCCGGCCAGATCGGCGGCGTCGGCCACGCGCTCCAGGATGACAACGCCATCGCCGCCCTCCCCGTCCGCCGGCTTGAGCACCAGGTCGCGACCGCCCGGCTCCGACCTCATCGTGACGCGACCGCCCGCGACCACCGCCACGGTGCGCGGATGCGGCAGACCGGCCGCCGCGCAGCGCGCCTCGAAGCGGACCTTGTCGGCCAGCACGCAATCTCGGGTCCAGCCCAGCGGATTGATCCGCTTGTTCAGCGCCGCGTCCTCGAAGCGGCGGATATAGCCGTCCAGCTGGGTGGGGTTGTCGATGCGGAACAGGGCCAGATCGTTGGGATCGACGAAGCGTTCATGGGCGATCTCGACGGCCCGGCGGCGCCAGGCTTCGTCGAGACCGAACTTGCGGGCGACCTCGGCCGCGCGGCCAGGGATCCAGGCGTGGAAGGCCAGGCCGACCACCGCGTCCAGCGCCGCGCGGGCGTGGCCCCGTCTGGTCTTGCGCGCGGCATAATGTTCCCGCAGGCAGCGCGCAGACACCGGCGCCACGACGCCGGGATAGATCCCGTACGCCTTCTTCAGGAAATAGAAGCTGTCGTAGCCCATGCGCCGCCCTCGGAACGCGCAGGTCTAGCGCCGCCATGTAACGGTTTTGGGACGCCCAACACGCCGAGGCGCAAGTTCGGGGCTTGCCGACTATGAGAAATGCGCCGGGCGCACCGCACCCGCCTATCCCTGGACGTCGAGACCTGGAAGGCGCTTACGCGGCCTTGCCGACCACCGCGTTCCGGCCCGAGGCCTTGGCCTGGTAGACGCCCTGGTCGGCGCGCTTCAGCAGGGCTTCGGGGGTGTCGTCGGCGCCGAGCGTGGCCGAGACGCCGATCGAGATGGTCACCGTCAGCTGTTCCTTGGTCGGTCCCACCTTGAAGGGCGAGCCGGCCACGTGGTTGCGGATCCGCTCGGCGATGCGCAGGGCGTCGGCCAGCTGGGTGTCGGGCATGACGACCACGAACTCCTCGCCGCCGAAGCGACACGGCAGGTCGATGGCGCGGACGTTCGAGGCCAGGCGCAGGGCGAACTCGCGCAGCACCTCGTCGCCGATGTCGTGGCCGAAGGTGTCGTTGATCTTCTTGAAGAAATCGATGTCGATCAGCAGGGCCGAGACCGGCTCGCCGCCCATCGCCGCGCGCTTGACCAGCGAGTCGAGCTGGCCGGTCATGTAGCGACGGTTGTGAAGGCCCGTGAGCTGGTCGGTGACGGCCAGTTCCAGAGAATGATCGAGGTTGTTGCGCAGATAGTCGGTGTAGCGCTTGCGCTGGATCTGCGTCTTGACGCGCGCCGACAGCTCCTGCGGGTCCACGGGACGCAGCAGGATATCGTTGACGCCGATTTCCAGCGCCTTGACCATGCGACCACGGTCGTCGGGATCGACCATCGCCAGGACGGGCAGCTGGCGCGAACGATCTTCCGACCGCAAGGCGGCGGTGAAGCGCAGGCCGTCGAAGGTCTTGGCCGCGGCGTTGACGATCACCAGGTCGACGGGACCGCCGGCGCTGATCTTGGCCTTTTCGGGATCGCTCTCGATCACCGGGCGGTGCTCGACGCCCAGCTCGGCCGCGATGCGGGCGGCCTGGCGTTCGTTGTCGTCGACGATCAGCACCCGGCCGCCCAGGCCATCCAGGCGGGCGGCGGCGCCGGCGATCACGCCCATGCGGCGGCCCGAGGCCTCGCGCTGGCGCAGTTCGTCGATCACGAGCTTGAAACGGGTCAGGCTGCGCACGCGGGCGAACAGCATGACGTCGTCGATGGGCTTGGTTAGGAAGTCCGAGGCGCCCGATTCCAGGCCCTGGATGCGATCGGCCCGGCCGTCGAGGGCCGTGATCAGCACCACCGGGATATGGCGGGTGGCCAGATCCTCCTTGAGCTTGCGGCAGACGGTGAAGCCGTCCATGCCGGGCATCATCACGTCCAGCAGGATGATGTCGGGCAGGTCGCGGGCGGCCATCGCCAGGGCCGTCGGCCCGTCCATCGCGGTCGAGACTTGGTAGTACTCCGCCGTCAGCTTGGCCTCGAGCAGACGGACATTGGCTTCGATGTCGTCGACGACGAGGATCCGGGCGCTCATGCGGCGGGAACCTTGTCCAGGAGCCGCTTGATGGTGTCCAGGAAGTGGACCACCGAGATCGGCTTGGAGATATAGGCCTCGCAGCCGCCCTCGCGGATGCGCTCTTCGTCGCCCTTCATGGCGAAGGCGGTGACGGCCACGACCGGGATGTGGGCGAGCTCGTCGTCTTCCTTCAGCCACTTGGTGACTTCCAGGCCAGAGATCTCCGGCAGCTGGATGTCCATCAGAATCAGGTCTGGCTTGTTGTCGCGGGCAATGGACAGCGCCGACAGACCCTCACGAGTCTGCAGGGTCTCGTAACCCTGGGCTTCGAGCAGATCATGAAAGAGCTTCATGTTCAGCTCGTTATCCTCCACGATGAGGACCTTCTTCGTCATCCTTACCCCGACCAAAAGGTCACGTGGCGACGCCTAGGGATTCGCGTCACCTTCCAGAACCAGTTGCCACGAATATCCTTAAGCCCCCGCTAATCGCGTTAAGACCCATAAGCTCATGGAACAACGCTACTCCGACCTTCAGGCCTGCGCCGTCACGCCGACCGCGCCGCTGGTCATCGTCGATGTCGACGAGGTGCTCGCGCAGTTCATGCGCGGCTTCGGCGATTTCATCGCGCGCCATGGCTTCGAACTGCGAGTTGATCGCTTTGCCTTGTTTCAGAATATCTACCGCCCTGGCGAGACGGAACACCTCGATCTGATCGCCGGCAAGGCCCTGTTCGATGATTTCTTTCGCGACGGGGCCGACGACCTGCCCCCGGCGATCGGCGCGGCGGACGCCCTGGCCGATCTGTCGACCCGCGCCGAGGTGGTGATCCTGACCAATGCGCCCGAGCACGGCCGGCTGACACGGGCCAAGTGGCTGAAAACGCACGGCTTCGACTATCCCCTGATCATCAACAGCGGCCCCAAGGGTCCGGCGGCCGCCGATCTGGCCGGACGCACCTCGGGTCGCTCCGTCTTCATCGACGACCTTTTGCCGCAGCTGGAATCGGTGGCGGAGAAGGCGCCCGACGTCGGGCGGTTCCAGATGGTCAGCGACGAGCGCCTGCGCCCGTTCGCCCCGTCCGCGCCCGACCGCCATGTCCGTATTGACGAATGGCCCCGCCTGAAGGCCGCCATCGAGGAGCGTCTGTTCGCATGATCCGGTTCGGAGTCGATTTCGGCGGCACCAAGATCGAGGTCGCCGCCCTCGGCGAGACCGGCGAGTTCGCCGCGCGGGTGCGCAAGCCCAATCCCGGTGACTACGAGGCCGCGCTGGATGTGGTGGCCGGCCTGCTGGCCGACGCCGAGTGCATGGCGGGCGCGACCTGCGCCCGGTTGGGCATGGGCATTCCAGGCTCGATCTCGCCGCGCACCGGCCTGATCCGCAACGCCAACAGCGTCTATCTGAACGGCCGCCCGTTCGGCGAGGACCTGGAGCAGCGCCTGGCCCGCCCGGTGCGCCTGGCCAACGACGCCAATTGCCTGGCCCTGTCCGAGGCCGCCGACGGCGCGGGGGCCGGCGCGCGCGTGGTGTTCGCGGCGATCCTGGGCACCGGCTGCGGCGGCGGCGTGGTCGTCGACGGCCGCATCATCGAGGGCCACAACGGCGTTGGCGGCGAATGGGGCCACATGCCCCTGCCCTGGCCCAAGCCGGAGGAATATCCCAGTCCCGAGTGCTGGTGCGGCCGCAACGGATGCATGGAGAAATGGGTCGCGGGTCCGGCGTTCTCGCGCGACGCGGGCTTCCCGACGGCCCAGGAGACCATGGACGCCATTGAATCCGGCGACGCCTCGGCCGCCGCGGCCCTGGACCGCTATGTCGACCGCCTGGGCCGAGGCCTAGCCGCGATCTGCGACATCATCGATCCGGACGTCATCGTGCTGGGCGGCGGCATGTCGAACGTAGACGCGCTTTATGAGCGGCTGCCGGCCGCCATCGCCCCGCACGTCTTTTCCGACGTCTTCGAGACGCCGGTGAAGAAGGCCGCCCACGGCGACAGCTCCGGCGTGCGCGGCGCGGTCTGGCTGTGGCCGCTGGAGGCGTAAGGACGCTCCCATGAAGTCCCTGTGCCGCGACTGCGGATGGACGGGCGAGGCCAAGGCCGCGCGGTGTCCGTCCTGCCACTCGCCGCGGACGGTCTTCCACGAGGAGCTGGGGACGCTCTCGATCGCCCACCTGGACTGCGACGCCTTCTACGCCTCGGTGGAAAAGCGCGACGATCCGTCCTTGCGCGACAAGCCGGTGATCGTCGGCGGGGGCAAGCGCGGCGTGGTGACCACCGCCTGCTATATCGCCCGCATGAGCGGCGCGCGCTCGGCCATGCCGATGTTCAAGGCGCTGAAGCTGTGCCCCGACGCCGTGGTCATCAAGCCCGACTTCGCCAAGTACAAGGAGGCCAGCCGGCGCATTCACGAGAAGCTGGATCGGCTGACGCCGCTGATCCAGCCGCTGTCGCTGGACGAGGCCTGGATCGACCTGACGGGCACTGAGCGCCTGCATGGCGCGACGCCGGCGGCGATGCTGGCGCGGCTGCAGGCCGAGATCGAGCGCGACATCGGCCTGACCGTCTCGATCGGCCTGGCCCCGAACAAGTTCCTGGCCAAGATCGCCTCGGAACTGGACAAGCCGCGCGGCTTCTCGGCCATCGGCGCGGCGGAGGCGCAGACGTTCCTGGCCTCCAAGCCCGTGGGCGTCCTGCCGGGCGTCGGGCCGGCCACGGTCTCAAGCTTGGCCGAGATCGGCCTGAAGACCGTCGGCGACATCGCCGCCGCCGACCTGAAGCTGCTGGCCAATCGTCTGGGCTCGGGCGGGCTGCGCCTGCACCGCCTGGCCCACGGCCAGGACAGCCGGATGGTCGATCCCGACCAGTCGCGCAAGACGATCAGCGCCGAGACCACCTTCAACGACGACCTGCACAAGCGCGACGCGCTGGAGGACGAACTCTGGCCGCTCTGCGAGAAGGTCGCCAAGCAGGCGCGCAAGGAAGGCGTCGCCGGCCGGGTCGCGACGCTGAAGCTGCGCACGCCCGACTTCAAGATCCACACCCGCCGCCGCACCCTGGCCGTGCCGACCCAGACGGCTCGCACCCTGTTCCAGGTGGCGAGAGAACTGCTGGCGGCCGAAAGCCCAGGCCTCTCCTACCGCCTGATCGGCGCGGGCCTGACCGAGTTCGTCGACGCCGAGACCGCCGGCTCGGACATGTTCGCCGACGACGAGCGCCGCACCTTGAAGAGCGAGACCGCCATCGACGCCCTGCGCGGCAAGTTCGGCGCCGCGGCCGTGGTCAGTGGGCGAGCCTTGAAAGGTCGCTGACTGAGTCGCCGCCGCACGGCCCATCGCCCCTCTTGCGCGACATCACGCCGCGCACCATTTGGACCTTTCGCCCACGGAACCGTTCGCGCGCGGTCTTCGCTCTCCCAATCGTGAAGCCGTTTTCCGAGGCGCCCCTGTGTTAAAGCGGCGCAGACGCGTCTCGGGCTCTTCCAAAGCCGTCGCGTTTCCATATCTAATTCAGACAGGCGGGTGATTTGCCCGCCGGGAGAGAACAAGTCGATGGCCGAGCGGAAGCAAGGCGGACAAAGCAACGGCGCTGGATCGTCGGTCGTCACGGAAGTGAAGCCGAAGACGCAGAAGCCTTCGCTCTATCGAGTTCTGATTCTCAACGACGACTACACTCCCATGGAGTTCGTCGTTTACGTGCTCGAACGGTTCTTTAACAAGTCGCGTGAAGACGCCACGCGCATCATGCTCCACGTCCATCAGAACGGCGTGGGGGTGTGCGGTGTCTACACTTACGAAGTCGCAGAGACCAAGGTCGCGCAAGTCATCGACTCGGCGCGCCGTCATCAGCACCCCCTGCAGTGCACCATGGAAAAGGACTGAGGAGCCCCCCATTGCCCTCTTTTTCGCGCCCCCTGGAAGAGTCCCTGCATCGCGCCGTCGCGTACGCCAACCAGCGTAAGCACGAGTACGCGACGCTGGAGCATCTTCTGCTCTCCCTGACCGACGACGAGGACGCCGCCGGAGTCATGCGTGCGTGCGACGTCGATCTCACCGCGCTGAAGAAGAGCCTCTCGAACTATCTCGACGTCGAACTGGCCTCGCTGGTCGTCGACGACGACGAGGACGCCAAGCCGACCGCCGGCTTCCAGCGCGTGATCCAGCGCGCGGTGATCCACGTCCAGTCGTCGGGCCGCGAAGAGGTCACCGGTGCCAATGTTCTGGTCGCCATCTTCTCCGAACGTGAAAGCCACGCCGCCTACTTCCTGCAGGAGCAGGACATGACGCGGTACGACGCGGTCAACTTCATCGCCCACGGCATCGCCAAGAAGGCCGGCGCCTCGGAGCCCAAGAACGTCAAGGGCGCCAACGCCGGTTCGAACGCGGCCGAGGACGACGGAGAGAAGCCGAACACCAAGACGGGCGGCGAAGCTCTGGAAGCCTATTGCGTCGACCTCAACGAAAAGGCCCGCCAGGGCAAGGTCGACCCGCTGATCGGCCGCGCGAACGAAGTGGAACGCGCGATCCAGATCCTGTGCCGCCGCACCAAGAACAACCCGCTGCTGGTGGGTGATCCCGGCGTCGGCAAGACCGCCATCGCCGAGGGCCTGGCCCGCAAGATCGTCACGCACCAGGTCCCCGAGGTCCTGGAGGGCGCCACCATCTACTCGCTCGACATGGGCGCGCTGCTGGCCGGCACCCGCTATCGCGGCGACTTCGAGGAACGCGTCAAGCAGGTGGTCAAGGAACTGGAGAACCATCCGAACGCGGTGCTGTTCATCGACGAGATCCACACCGTGATCGGCGCCGGCGCGACCAGCGGCGGGGCGATGGACGCCAGCAATCTCCTGAAGCCCGCGCTGGCCTCGGGCTCGCTGCGCTGCATGGGCTCGACCACCTACAAGGAGTTCCGCCAGCACTTCGAGAAGGATCGGGCCCTGGTCCGTCGCTTCCAGAAGATCGACGTGAACGAGCCGACAGTGGAAGACACCATCAAGATCCTCAAGGGGCTGAAGAGCTACTACGAGGACTTCCACAAGCTGAAATACACCGCCGAGGCCATCAAGGTCGCGGTCGAGCTGTCGGCCAAGTACATCACCGACCGCAAGCTGCCCGACAAGGCGATTGACGTGATCGACGAGGCGGGCGCGGGTCAGATGCTGCTGCCGGAAGGCCGCCGCAAGAAGGTCCTCGGCGTCAAGGAGATCGAAGCCGTCGTGGCCAAGATCGCCCGCATCCCGCCCAAGTCGGTGAGCAAGTCGGACACCGAGGCGCTGAAGGAGCTGGAAACGGACCTGAAGCGCGCCGTGTTCGGTCAGGACGACGCGATCATGCAGCTGTCTTCGGCCATGAAGCTGGCGCGCGCCGGTCTTCGCGACGCGGACAAGCCGATCGGCTCGTTCCTGTTCAGCGGCCCCACCGGCGTCGGCAAGACCGAAGCCGCCAAGCAGCTGGCCCAGACGCTCGGCATCGAGATGATCCGCTTCGACATGTCCGAGTACATGGAACGCCATACCGTGAGCCGCCTGATCGGCGCCCCTCCCGGCTATGTCGGCTATGACCAGGGCGGCCAGCTGACCGACGCCGTCGACCAGCACCCGCACGCGGTCGTGCTGCTCGACGAAATCGAGAAAGCTCACCAGGACGTCTACAACATCCTGCTGCAGGTCATGGACCACGGGGTTCTCACCGACTCCAACGGCAAGAAGGTCGATTTCCGCAACGTGGTCCTGATCATGACCACCAATGCAGGCGCTTCGGACGCCCAACGCCAGTCCATCGGCTTTGGTCGCGACAAGGTGGTCGGCGAGGAAGAGGCCGCCCTCAAGCGCCTGTTCACGCCGGAATTCCGCAACCGCCTCGACGCGGTCGTGGCCTTCAAGCCGCTGACGCCGGAGATCATCCGCCAGGTCGTGCAGAAGTTCGTCATGCAGATGGAGGCCCAGCTGGCCGACCGGAACGTGACGATCTCGCTGAGCGACGACGCGGCCGACTGGCTGGCCAAGAACGGCTTCGACGAGCTCTACGGCGCTCGTCCGCTGGGTCGCGTCATCCAGGAGCACATCAAGAAGCCCCTGGCCGACGACATCCTGTTCGGACGCCTGGTCCGCGGCGGCCACGTCAAGGTGGTCCTCGAGAACGGCAAGATCGCCTTCGAAATCGAAGGCACGCCCGACCCGAAGGCCAGCAAGACCGACGAAGCCGAACCGGTTTTGGTCGAATAGGGCCGGCTTCAAATTGAAACGGAAAGGCCCGGAGCAATCCGGGCCTTTTTGCTTTTCAGCACGGGATGATTGTGGACAAAACAGGAACAATCGGCTAGCGTGCAGTTATGACCCAGATCGGTTTCGATACGCTAACGGCGTCCAAGCGGCTTCGCGAAGCCGGCATGGATGAGCGCGTGGCGGAGGCTGTGGTCGAACTCGTACAGCAGACGGCGCGCATGCCCGACATCAGCGAACTCGCGACCAAGACGGAACTCGCGGCCACGCGCGGAGAAATGAACAAAGAGTTCGCGGCTGTGCGTTCGGAGATGAAGACCGAATTCGCGGCCGCACGATCGGATATGGCGCTGATGGAGAGCCGTCTTCGTGCCGACCTCAGCGAGAAGATCCGCCTTCAGGGGTGGGCCCTGCTCGGGGGCATGGCCGCGCTGATGACCATTTCCACGGCGCTGATCAAGATGGTTCCCTAGAGACGCTAGGCCGACTAGCGCCGCTGGCGGATGATCAACACCTCGCGCCAGATACGGACTAGATATTCAACGCTCGCGGCTGAACCTATAAACCCAAGGGAATAGGCGAAGCTAGCAAGCCAGCCCGCGATGGAGGAAGTCAAGGGCTGGGAAGCCGAGCCCAATTGGTAGGCTGACACAAGACCAACCAGCTGAAGTGCATCACCACACAGGCTAACGATCGCTGCTGCGCCGACAATGCGGGTCACCGGGTGCAACCGGCGGATAAAGCCGGTCGACCTGACAGCCGGGGCATCCAATGGGTCGGTCATCCAGCCCCTCCTGTCGCACGCTCAGCGCGCAGTCTGTGGTGTGTCTTCGCGAGAACTTCTATCGAGGCCGCAAAGCCTATAGTCGCAATCATAGCACCCACTCGGGGCAGCACAGCACCCAGCGCACTACCAAGCGTAGACTGCAGTACGCTAAGCGCTTCATCGCTCATTATCGAGGTTTGCCGGGCCTTGAGGAACGCTTGAGTGATCTCCGCCATGGACACACATAACGCCGGCAGTTGGAGACCAGCCGTCGCAAGCAGTAACCAAGTGATCGGATGTAGCTTCATGAATCCCCCGATCACCTGCATAGATAGATTCGCGCCATTCCGCAGCCAGAGCGCTAAAGCGCCGCGGAAATCTTCGCCGCCAGGGCCTTCAGTTCCTCGACATTGGCCATGCCGCCCTCGCCATGGCGGCCCAGGGCCTCGCCCTCGTAACGCGGGATGACATGGAAGTGCAGGTGGAAGATCGTCTGGCCGGCCGGAGCGCCGTTGAACTGGGTGACGACCACGCCGTCGGGCTTCAGGGCCGAGACCACGGCGCGCACCAGCTTCTGGGTGGCGGCGGCGAGGTCGCTCAGCACCTCGGGCTCGACCTCCAGGATGTTGCGGGCCTGGCTGACCTTGGAAATCACCAGGGCGTGGCCGCGCGACTGCGGGAAGACATCCATGAAGGCCAGGACCTTGTCGTCCTCGAACAGCTTCACGCTGGGGATCTCGCCACGGATGATCTTGGCGAAGATGTTGTCGGCGTCGTAGCGTCCGTCGAGGCTCATGACCGTCTCCCTTTTGACGGAATGGTCCTAGCAAACCGTACGAGGCGCGCAAACCGTGGACACCAGACCTCAGGGCCTCACCGAGCAGCAACGGAAGTGGTTCACCTCGGTCAAGGCCAACCTGGAGCGCGAGACCGGCAAGACCCTGGACGAATGGGGCGAGATCGTCCGTCGCGAGTGCCAGGAGACCAAGCCGCGCGCCCGCGCCGACTGGCTGAAGGCGACCTACGGCATCGGCCAGAATCGCGCCGCCGCCATCTTCGGAGTCGCCTTCCCGTCGCAGATGGGCTGGGACGACGCCGACGGCCTGCGCGAAGCCTTGTGGACCGACCCGGCCTCGGCGGCGATCCTGAAGGCGGTCGAAGCGGCCGTCGCCGACTTCCCGG
Organism: Caulobacter sp. GW822-FHT01G02; assembly: GCF_058802865.1. NCBI lineage: Bacteria > Pseudomonadati > Pseudomonadota > Alphaproteobacteria > Caulobacterales > Caulobacteraceae > Caulobacter > Caulobacter sp. GW822-FHT01G02. Next base: position 28,076 of record NZ_JBXAON010000010.1, on the reverse strand, counting down.
ACCTGGTCATGGGCCAGCGCAAAGGCTTCACGGCGTGGTCGCGCAAGGCGCAGTTCGCGGCTCTGAAGCCCATCAAGGGCGGCGCGGCGATGCTAGGCCTGGCGGTGGAGCCCGACGCCTCCCCTGGCCTCTCCGAGCCCAGGAACGAAGGCTGGTCCGAGCGCCTGAAGGCCAAGCTTCCGCTGGCCTCGCCCGCCGAGGTCGATGACACGATCAAGGCGCTGTTGAAGGCGGCCTGGGAACGGTCCTGAACCTTCACCCTGGGAACGGCGTCTCAACCTCGCCGTTGGTCTTCGCGAACAAGGAGACCACCATGTCCAAAGACGCTGATCTGGCCGAGAAATTCTGGAAGGCGCTGAAGTCCGACCGCACCGTGATGCTGGGCCTGCCCGATCTCGAAGGCGGTCGCGCCCAGCCGATGACCGCGATCATCGAAGGCGACCATTCGGGCCCGATCTGGATCTTCAGCGCGGTCGATGTCGACCTCGTCCAGGCCGTCGAGGGCCAGACACGCGACGCGCTGCTGCACTTCGCCTCCAAAGGACACGAGGTCTTCGCCACGGTCGACGGATCGTTGCGGATCGACAATGACCGCACCACCATCGAGCGCCTGTGGAACCCCTTCGTCGCGGCCTGGTACGAGGGCAAGGACGATCCGAAGCTGCGCCTGCTGCGCTTCGAGCCGGGCGACGCCCAGATCTGGCTGAACGAGCACAGCCTGTTCGCGGGCGTGAAGATGATGCTCGGGGTCGATCCGAAGACGGACTACAAGGACAAGGTCGGGGAAGTGCGACTGAGCTAGGAAGGCGTTCACCCTCCAAATCCGTCTCCCCGGCGAAGGCCGGGGCCCATATCCCACCCGGTGGGGCGGATTGGACTTGCGCGGCGCTCCTGGCGTCAACCCCAGCGCTTTTCCATCTGGATCCCGGCCTTCGCCGGGAAGACGGGTAAGGGCGGCTACCGCTCTTCCCGGAACGGCGAATACTCTTCCGTCAACAGGGCGATATCGCTCTCGACGGCCTCGCGCTCGCGCTCGAGGTAGCGCGCCACCGGCTCGCGCAGGGCCGGGTCGGCGATCCAGTGGGCGGAGTAGACCGCGCTAGGCAGATAGCCCCGCGCGATCTTGTGCTGCCCCTGCGCCCCGGCCTCGACGCGCGGCAGGCCCAGCCTGATCGCGTGCTCGATGGCCTGGTAGTAGCAGAGCTCGAAATGCAGGAATGGCACGTCCTCGGTGCAGCCCCAGTGGCGACCGTAGAGGCAGTCGCGGCCCAGCAGGTTCAGCGCCCCGGCGATCCACGGACCGCCCGGCCGGCGGGCCATGATCAGCAACACCTTGTCGGCCATCCGCTCCTGCAGCAACGAGAAGAAGCGGCGGTTCAGGTACGGCCGGCCCCACTTGCGGCTGCCGGTATCCATGTAGAAGCCGAAGAAGGCGTCCCAGTGGTCTTCGGTCAGGTCGTCGCCGGTCAGGGCGACGATCTCCAGCCCGTCCTGGGCGTCGCGGCGCTCGCGGCGGATGGTCTTGCGGCGATTGGCCGACAGGGCCGCCAGGAAGGCGTCGAAGGTCGCGTAGCCCCGGTTCTCCCAATGATACTGTTGGTCCTGACGCAGCAGCATGCCGCGCTCGCCCATCCAGGCCCACTCGTCCTCGACCGGGAAGGTCACGTGCAGCGACGAGGCGCCCATGCGCTCGCACAGGGTCAGGGCGCCGCCCAGCAGGGCCGAGCGCCCCTCGTCGACATCGACGCCCGGCCGCACGATCAGTCGCGAGCCGGTCACCGGCGAGAACGGCGAGGAGCACTGGAGCTTGGGATAGTACCGCCCGCCGGCCCGCTCGTAGGCGTCGGCCCAGGCATGGTCGAAGACGTATTCGCCCTGGCTGTGGGACTTCAGATAGAGCGGCATGACGCCGGCGACGACGTCGTTCTGGTCCAGAACCGACAGGTGCTGCGGCGCCCAGCCGGCGCGCGGACCCACGCAACCGCTCTCTTCGAGAATCGACAGGAAGTCGTAGCTGACGAACGGATCACCGGTGTGGTCCGCGCAGGCGTCCCAGGCGGCTTTGCCGATCTCGGCGATCTCGCGATGGACGCGAACGGCCGACTGGACGCCCGTCGGGGCCCCAACCTGGGCCGATGTCACGCCGTGAAGCCCTCGAAGATCAGATTGTCGCAATGGTCGCGCACGCCTTCCCACTGGTCGGGCGAGCGAACCGTCCAGGCGACGATTGGCATGCCCTTGGCGCGATATAGGTCGGCGCGGGCGCTGGGCAACATGTCCAGGCCCAGGGCCAGGAAATCGGGGCGCGCCAGCTCGACCTGCTCCAGCGCCGCCAGCGACTTGCGCATTTCCGGGGCCAGCTTGCGGGCGCTGTCGTCGTTCCAGCCGTAGCTGTCCAGGCCGCGCAGGATCTGCGGGTGGTGGTCGGCGAACCAGGCGTGCGAGTAGGGGTTGAAGCCGATCACGGCGGTCGGGCCATTGTGGTCGACCAAGACGTCGGTGACGCGCTTCTCCAGCGGCCCGACCTCGCCGAAGGGGGTCTTCAGCTCGATGAACACCATGGCGCGGTGGCCGATCATGGTCAGCGTATCGGCCAGGGTCGGGATGGTCTCGTCCGTGCCGTTCAGGGTCATGGCCCCGAGTTCGGCGACGGTGTGGTCGCGCAGGCGGCCCTCCTGGCCGGTCATGCGCTCCAGGCGCTCGTCGTGGAAGACCACGGCCTCGCCGTCGGCGGTCAGCTGGACGTCCAGCTCGATACCGTAGCCGCCCGCGCAGGCGGCCTGGAAGGCGGCCAGCGAGTTCTCCGGCGCGCCGTCGGGGGTCCAGAGGCCACGATGGGCCACCGGCGGGTCGAACAGGCGCTCCCACGCCTCGCCGAAGACGTCGGTCGAGGGACGTTCGCGCGAGCGCATCAGGCGATCTCCACCACGGCGTCGATCTCGACCGCGAAGCCGAGGGGCAGACGATAGACGCCCACCGCCGAACGGGCGTGGCGGCCCGCGTCGCCCAGCGCCTCGACCATCAGGTCCGAGCAGCCGTTGATGACCTTGGGGATGTCGATGAAGTCCGGACCAGCCTGGACGAAGCCGCCCAGCTTCACGACGCGGACCACGCGGTCCAGGTCGCCATCGCAGGCGGCCTTCATCTGGGCCAGTAGGTTGATCCCGCAGATGCGGGCGGCCTTCTGGGCGGTCTCCAGGTCGACGTCGACGCCGACCGTGCCTTTGACGCCGCCGTTGGCGTCCAGCGAGATCTGGCCGGAGATGTGTACGAGGGCGCCCGTCTTGACGAAGGTCACGTAGTTGGCGACCGGCGCCACCGGCTGGGGCAGTTCGATCCCAATCGCCTTCAGGCGTTCCTCGACCTTCGACATGCATGCGCTCCAATGAACTGGTGCGGCATGCTTACCGTGCTGCGCGAGGGCGCAAAAGAGAAAAGGCCCGGACCTTGGGGTCCGGGCCTTTTAGCCTTGTCGGTTCGGAGCCAGCTCTTAGCGAGCGGCTTGGAACTTTTCGACGGCGGCGGTCATGCGCTCGTTCAGCGGCTTGACCGAGTCCTTGATCGAGGCCGAGACGATCTCCGAGGCCTTGCTGACCTGGGCGATGTAGGCTTCCAGAGCCGACTTGGCCCAGGCGGTCTGCAGCTCGACGGCTTCCTGCACGCTCTTGGCGGCGGCCAGCGACTTGGCGGCGGCGACCTGGTCCTCGGCGGCCTTCTTGCCATAGGCGAAGGTCTGGGCGCCCAGGGCTTCAGCGCCCTTGGTGGCCGCGGTCACCGAGGCGACGACGGCTTCCAGGTTCTTCTTCGAGTGGGTGTTGGCTTCGGCCAGGGCGGCCAGCGACTTCTCGACGCCGTCCTTGAACGCTTGGTTCGAGGCGGTGCTGAACTGTTCGACGGTGTTCTTGACGGTTTCGGCGGCGGCCATGGGAATTCTCCTGGGGAGGGAAGATCGGAGCGGGGCGGACGAACGAGCTGCAACTCGCCCATCTGCGCTTGGAACACCACGGTTCTCTCATGTTGCAGTGCAGCAGTCAATGATTTTGTGCAGCGCACCATGACGTAGCGTCACGAGACCTCAAGCTGCAGCATTGGCGCCGCGCGCCTGATATTTTTGCGGCTGCGGCAAGATCGCTCACCAGTTGTTTACTTTAGCGAAAGGCCGCTTCCATCATGCTAGTGATCACGCGTGTGGCGGTGCGAAACCGCTCCCAGTTCAAATGACGGACGCCGCTTCATGTTCGCCAAGCTTACCGCCGCCCGATCCTTGTTCGCCGTCGCCGGCCTCGCGCTCTCGTGCCTGTTCGGCGCGGTCGCGCCCACCCCGGCTTCGGCGGCCATACCCTATCTGCAGCTGAACGCTCAGGAGCCGAAGTACGCGGCGATCGTGATCGACGCCAATTCGGGCGAAGTCCTTTACGACAAAAGGGCCGACAGCCCTCGCTACCCCGCCTCGGTCACCAAGGTGATGACCCTGTACCTGACCTTCGAGGCGCTGAGCGAAGGCCGCCTGAAGCTGACGGACCGGGTCGTCATGTCGCCCCGCGCGGCCGCCCAGGCTCCGACCAAGATCGGCATTTCGCCGGGCGACAGCCTCTCGGTCGACGAGGCCATCAAGGCCATGACCGTCAAGTCGGCCAACGACGTCGCCGTGGCCATGGCCGAGCGACTCGCCGGCAGTGAGTCGCGCTTCGCCGCCCTGATGACCCTGCGCGGTCAAGAACTGGGCATGCGCAACAGCCGCTTCGTCAACGCGTCGGGCCTGCCCGACAGCCGTCAGATCTCGACGGCCCGCGACCTGGCCATCCTGTCGCGCGCCACCATGCGCGACTTCCCGCAGTACTACAGCTACTTCTCGGTGAAGGGCTTCTACTTCCGGGGCAACTACGTCAAAGGCCACAATCGCCTGCTGGACAGCATGGACGGCTTTGACGGCCTCAAGACCGGCTACACCAACGCCTCGGGCTTCAACCTCGCCGGCTCGGCCGTGCGCGACGGCCGTCGCCTGATCGCCGTGGTCCTGGGCGGCCCTTCGACCGCCTGGCGCGACAACAACATGGAAGACCTGCTGCTGACCGGCTTCGACGTGATGAAGCGCCGGTCGCGCGGCGAACGCACCAGCATCGCCGCCAACATCTATGAGGAAGAGCCCTCGGGCCCGATCGAGCGTCCGTCGACCGAACAGGGTGACGGCGATCAGGCCGGGCTGCGGATCGTCCTGACCGAGAACCCGCGCAATCCGGGTCCGGTGAAGGTCTCCCCCACTCTGCGCGGCGCCCAGGAGGCCGCCAAACCTAAAGCCGCCAAGAAGCCGAAGGGCGAATGGGGCGTGCAGGTCGGCGCGTTCAAGTCCAAGTCGCTGGCCAACGACCAGCTGAAGCTGGTGCGCGGCCGCTTCGCCAAGATGGTCGCCGACGCCGAGGGCGCCGTCGAAGGCGCGGCCGGCGGCGCGTTCCGCGCCCAGTTCCAGGGCCTGACCTCGGACGCGGCGCGCGAGGTCTGCTCGGCCCTGAAAGCCAAGCGCATGCCCTGCATGGTGCTGTCGCCGCGCTAGCGGACTTCTAGATCCAACTTAGCTTGTCATCCCGCAAAGCCCTTGGGGCTTGTCCGGGACCCAAGGGCCAACGCAGTGCGGTCGTCCCTGGGTCCCGGCTCTCCGCTTCGCCGCGGCCGGGATGACACGCTATTTGGTTTCCGAGATCACCTTGCTGATCAGCCTCGCCAGCCGGCCCACGCCTTCCTCGATCTGCGCGTCGGTCGGCAGCGAGTAGCTCAGGCGGATGGCGTTGGCGGTCTTCACCTCGGCGAAGAACGGCGCGCCGGGCACGAAGGCCACACGCTCCTCGGCGATAGCCCGAGCCAGCAGGGCCGCGCCGTCGATCCCTTCCGGCAGGTTGATCCAGACGAACATGCCGCCTTCCGGATGCGACCAGGTCACCCCCTCGGGCATGGTCCGCTCCAGGGCGGCCAGCATCACCCGCCCCTTGGCGCCATAGGCGCCGCGCAGGCGGTGCAGGTGCTGGTCATAGCCTTCCGAGACCGCGCGATGGGCGACCATCTGGTTGATCGTCGAGACGTGCAGGTCCGCACCCTGCTTGAGCAGGACCAGCTTCTCGATCACGGGCTTGGGGCCGCAGACCCAGCCAATGCGCAGGGCCGGCGAAAGGGTCTTGGACAGCGTGCCCAGGAACAGGGTCCGAGCGTTGTCGATCCCGCCCGCCCGCTCGATGTCGAGGGCCAGCACGGTCGGCGTCGACTCGCCGGCGAAGCGCAACTCGCGATAGGCCGCGTCCTCGACCAGGGTCATGTCCAGCGCGGTAGCCAGATCCAGCAGGGCCTTGCGCTCCTCCAGGGTCAGGCTAACGCCGGTCGGGTTGGCGAAGTCGGGCACGAAATAGCCAAGCGCGCCGTGCGGCAGGTCGGTCTGCCCGCCCCGCAACGCCGCTTCCGGCAGGTCGCGATAGGTCGGCTGGTAACCGTTGAAGGCCTGCAGCGCGCCCAGATAGGTCGGCCGCGCCACCACCACCGTATCGCCCGGGCTGATGAACAGCTTGCCGATCAGGTCCAGCGCCTGCTGCGAGCCGGCGGTCAGCATGATGTTGTGCGGTTCGCAGGGCATGCCGTCGCGGGTCATCCGCTCGGCGATCCATTCACGCAGCGGCAGATAGCCCTCGCTGACGGAATACTGCAGCGCCTGGCTGGACAGGACCGGGTCGGCCAGCACGGCCTCGTACTCGGCCTGGATCCGCTCGGCCGGGAACAGGCTGGGATCGGGGATACCGCCGGCGAACGACAGGATGTCGGGCTGGTCCAGCAGCTTGAGAAGCTCGCGGATCTCGCTGGCGTGGACGCGGTCCATGCGCGCGCTGAAACGCCCGGCCCAGTCAATGGCCGAAGGGGAAGCTTGGATAGTCATGGGAGGATCAAGGTCCGAAACTGAAATGACGCCTTTGAGCCACGGCTCGTGGCTCGCTCTCAACGAAGGTCAGAGCGTCATACCGAGCAGGTTTGGCCCGAAGAGCGGCGGCGCCAGAAACGTTCGTTATTGATCATGGCGCTAGTCGTAGCTCAGCTTCGCCGCCTGATCAAACGATCCCGCGCGGCGTTGAGCTGGGCGGCCAGGCCTTCGGTGCCGCCCTTGTCCGGGTGAGCCATCTGGATCAGCCGCATATAGGCCGCCTTGACCTCATCCAGGCTCGCCTCGGGGCCGACGCCGAGGATGGCGCGGGCTTCGGACAGGCTGAGCTCGGCCTTGGGCGGATGAACGATCTCGCGGCGGATGACCGGCCGGCGGCGGGCCTCGGTGACGCTCCACAGGCCGATGACGCCCAGCACGATCCCCGTGCCCCAGGAGCCACGGATCGACGCGTAGGCCGCACCGGCGAAGGCGGCGATCGAGGCCGCGCCCGCGCCGACCCGCCAGCCGTCGCCGTTCAGGAACGCGCGTCCTTTCGGCCAGAGCAGGAAGACGAGGATGGCCGCGCCCAGCAGCAGGTACAGCATCGGAGCTCCAGATACGAAAACGGGCGGCAAGGTCGCCCCAGCCGCCCGCTTCCTGAACTTAGACGAGCGCCTACTGCGCCGCCAGCAGGGTCTCGCCGGAATAGGCCGACAGGCCCAGGCTGTGCATCAGGGCGCGCAGCTCCTGGCGCGCGGCCAGGTGCTGCAGCGACACCGGCACCGGACGCACTTGCGGCGACAGGTCGGCGATGGTCAGGCCGAACGGGAACAGCTCGCGATAGATGACGCGGTCGCGCAGGCCGGGGCCGATGCGGAAGCCGACGCGCTTGGCCAGGGCCGTCAGACGGTCCTCCAGGCGCTTGCGGTTACGGGCCTCGGTGGTGGCCAGGCGGTTGCGCAGCACCACCCAGTCCATGGCCTGGCGCTGGCCCGACAGGGCGCGCTGCTTGCGGCCTTCCCAGACGGTCAGCGAATAAAGGCTGGGCTTGGTCAGCTCCAGGGTCACCGGATCGACGGTGCCCAGCATGTCGAAGTCGACAAAGCTGTCGTTCATCGGCGTCACGACAAGGTCCGCGCGGCCGTGGGCCAGGCGCGTGATGGCGCTGTCGCCGCCGGGGGTGTCGATCAGGATGAAGTCGCACTCTTCCGCCGCGCGGGCGAAAGCGGCCTCGAAGCCGGCGATCTGGTCTTCGTCGCCCTTCTCGGCCAGGGCGATGTCGTTGTCGCTGAGGTCCAGCGCCAACGGCATGGGCAGATCGAGCTTCTTGTTGGCGGCCCAGGCCCGGCGGTTCTCGAAGAACCGGCCCGACGTCCGCTGGCGAAGGTCCAGGTCCAGCACGGCGACCTTGGCGCCGCCGTACAGCAGCGCGGTGACAAGGTGGACGGCGATGGTGGACTTGCCCGCACCACCTTTTTCGTTGCCGACGACGATGACGCGCGTTTCGGCCATGGCTCGATCCCCGATGCGTCGCGACTCGCGCGACCTTGGACTGAAGGTTAACACGATGTTACCGCCGCCCTAGCGGGTCAACCGGTTCAATCCACAAGCATAATTGTCGCACCCCCGGCGCGGCCTCACGCAACGGATGGTGGACCTGCGGAGGCCACGAGGCCATAAGCGCCGCCTGTCCGCGTGGAGACCTCGCCATGACCCAGATCGTCCGCACCGTCGCGCAGATGCGCGAGCACGTCCGCGCCTGGAAGGCCGCTGGCCAGCGCGTGGCCCTGGTTCCGACCATGGGCGCCCTGCACGAGGGCCACCTGACCCTGATCCGCCTGGCCCAGCGGAACGCCGACCGGGTGATCGCCACCGTCTTCGTCAATCCCAAGCAGTTCGCCCCGCACGAGGACTTCGACGCTTATCCGCGCGGCGAAGCGATGGACGCCGAGAAGCTGGCCTCGGTTGGCTGCGACCTGATGTTCGCCCCCAACGGCGCGGAGATGTACGCCCCCGGCTTCGCCACGGCGATCACGGTCTCGGGCGTCTCCGAACCCCTCGAAGGCGCGGCGCGCCCGCAGTTCTTCGGCGGCGTCGCCACCGTGGTGGCCAAGCTGTTCATCCAGAGCCAGGCCGACGTCGCGGTGTTCGGCGAGAAGGACTACCAGCAGCTGCAGGTGGTCAAGCGGATGACCCGCGACCTGGACATCCCCGTCGAGATCATCGGCGCCCCGACGGCGCGGGCCGAGGACGGCCTCGCCCTCTCCTCGCGCAACGCCTACCTGTCAGCCGAAGAGCGCGCCGCCGCCGTGGCCCTGCCGACGGCGATCAAGGCCGCCGCCGCCGCGGTCGCCGCGGGCGGCCGGATCGACGAGGCCGAACACGCGGCGACGGCCGCGTTGAAGGCGGCCGGCTTCGAACAGGTCGACTATGTGGAAGTGCGCGAAGCCAGCGATCTGTCGCGCCTGGGCCCTGGCCCGATCGGTCAGGCCGACGGCCGCATCCTGGTCGCCGCGTGGCTGGGCAGGACGCGGCTGATCGACAATATGGCTGTAGCCTAGAGCATTTTCCGACGAAGTGGATACCGGTTCGTCGTCAGAAAATGCGTCAAAACAAATGACTAGAGCATTTCACCGATCCAGTTGGATCGGAGAATGCTCTAGACCGGCTTGAGGGCGATCAGCAGCCCCACGATCAGACCCACGAACAGCATACCAACGCCCAAGGCGGCAAAACTGGCCTTCATCGTCATCCCTCCGCGATCCGTGCGACAAGATGACACCCGGCCTGGTTGCCGCTTCGCTAATAACACCCTCAAAAGTTCTCTTCGGCGAAAGTCACCAGGCGCCCAGTTCGCGCAGCTGACGGGCGAGATCGGGCGGCAGGTCGGCGGCCTCGCTTTCGGTCAGATCCGGCGGCGCGTCCTCCGGCTTCAGATAACGCCAGCCCTGGAAGGCCCGACGCGGCTGGGGCGCCACGCGGATGATCGGCGGATCGACCGTGACCTCGCAGCGCGAGGTCGCGCTCTCCCCGACCGTATCGATGGCCAGGATCCTTTGACGGCACAGGATCTGTCCCTTGAACACCCGATACAGCGAGCCGCCATCCAGCACCTCGTCGATCCGCTTGGGCGTCATGCGGGTATGCATGATCCAGGGCTGGTTCTCGTCCTTGTGCCAGGCCAGGAGATCCTCGATCGTCTCGCAGCCGACGACCAGCTTGATGATGTGCAACGCCATGGGCGCTAGATAGCGCGCTTCCAAGGTAAGGCAACCGACGCATTCGTCCGCCCGCTCTCGCCCGGTTGGGGAAAGCCATCGACGGTCCATATGACACCGTTATCCCTTAGCTATCGCGTTCATGTGGGGGCGTGATCCGAGCCCGGAGGGCTCCATGCCGCCGTTTCGGACGCCTTGTGGGAGGCCGTCCGCAGCGGCGGTCTTCGTTTGGGGGCTGGGGTGGACGCCTGGGCTTCCGATGCGCGTTTTCGGATGTGAGAACCTCGGCGAGGCGCGTTCACCCCGGCGGCAGGCCGCCCTCGGTCGGCGTCGGCGCTTCCGCCGCCTCGTTCTCCTCGGGCTCGAAGGACGGCAGCGGCGTCGGCTGCTCGATGCGGGCGCGGATTTCCGGATCCTTCAGCAGGGCCACGCGCATCACCTCGCGGGCCCGCGGCGCGGCGGCGCTGGAGCCGAACAGGCCGCCATGCTCGACCAGCACCGACATCGCGTAGCGCGGGTTGTCGTAGGGGGCGAAGGCGATGAACAGATTGTGGTCCTTCAGCCGCCAGGGGATGCCCTGGTTGCTGCGCGATCCCGTCTGGGAATACTGGCGGACCTGGGCCGTGCCGGTCTTGCCCGCCATCAGCACGTCGCCAAGACCCAGCTGGCTCTGCTTGTAGGCGCCGCCGGTCGGATCGTTGGCGACCGCCGCCATGCCGTCGCGGACGATGGCCAGGTGCTCGGGCGGGATAGGCAGGTCCGCCACGGCGTCGCCGTGCGGCTGGTCGACCCCGCCGATCGACTTGACCAGGCGCGGGTTCAGCGCCCGCTTGCCGTTGGCGAGACGCGCGCACATCACCGCCAGCTGCAGGGCGTTGACGTTGATATAGCCCTGGCCGATCCCGTACGGCACGGAGTCGCCGGGGTGCCAGGTCGGGTCCTTCTTGAAGGCTTTCTTCTTCCACTCGCGCGAGCCGACCAGGCCCTTGCGCTGGCCGGGTATGCCGAGGTCGAAGGTCTGGCCGAAGCCCATGGCGGTCGCCGTCGCGTGGATGGGATCCGGCCCGATGCGCAGCGCCATCTGGTAGAAATAGACGTCGCAGGAGTTCTTGATGGCGTCGTGCATGTTCTGCGCGCCATGCCCGCCCTTCTTGTGGCAGTGCCAGGTGCGGCCGCCGAAGTACCAGCCGCCCGTGCAGACCACCCGCTCGCTCGGATTGACGCCCGCGCTCAACGCCGCCAGCGCCACCGTCGGCTTGAAGGTCGAGCCGGGCGGGTAGACGCCGGTCATGGTCTTGTCGAGCAGCGGCTTGCGCTCGTATTCGGCCAAGGCCCGATACTCGGGGCCTGACAGACCCTTGACCAGCTGGTTGGCGTCGAAGCTGGGCGCGGAGGCCATGCACAGCAGGTCGCCGTTGCGGCAATCGACCATCACGATCGCGCCGCTTTCCTCGCCCATCACCTCCAGGGCGCGGTTCTGGATGTCGGCGTCCAGGGTGAGGCGGATCTCCTTGCCGGCCGTCGCGGCGATATCGCCGGCCGGATCCAGGCGCACGACGCGACCTTGGGCGTCGACCTCGGTCTTGGTGGCGCCGGCGTGGCCGCGCAGCGCCGTGTCGAAGGCCTTCTCCACGCCCTGCTTGCCGATCCGGAAGCCGGGATTGTGCAGCAGAACCTGGTCTTGAGTGCTGTCGCCCTCGGCGGCCTTCAGATCCCGCTCCGACGCCTTGGCCACGTAGCCGATCACGTGGGCGAAGGCGCCGCCGAACGGATAGACCCGCACCTCGCCCATGTCGGCGGTTACGTTGGGCAGCTCCGGCTCACGGATATTGATCCGCGAGAACTCCTCCCACGAAAGGTCCTCCATCACCACGACGGGCGCCTTGCGCGGGGCGCGGGCCAGTTCCTTCAGAACGCGCGCGCGGCGCGCCTCGTCGATTGGAACCAGCTTCTGGAGGTCGGTCATCACGGCCTCGGCGTCCAGGTCCTTGTCCTTGTTGACCATCAGCCGGAAGTTTGGCCGATTGGACGCCAGCGACACGCCGTTGCGGTCGAGGATCAGACCACGCGGCGGCGGCACCAGACGGTAGTTGAATTGGTTGCCGGCCGAGAGCTTCTGGTAGCGTGAGGCTTCCACGAGTTGCAACTGGGCCAGGCGTCCGCCCAGGGCCAGCAGGCCCCCGCCCGTAAGCCCACCCAAAAGGAACGCGCGCCGGTGAAAGACCCCCTGACGCTCGTTGACCTCGAAGAAGAAGATTGAAGGTTCGCTCATCCCGACTCAACCACACCTTGTCCGGACGACATCACACCGTTGATCGGTCTCAAAGGACCTTTCGCGGCCAGCGGAAAGTTTCCGCGGCAGCTATTTTTGGGGCCGCCAAGGGTCAAGGCCGTATGAAGATCCAGAGCTGCCCCCTTCACGAAAGAGAGCCTTCGGGTCCCGGGCCGCCGCCACGGGAAAGAAGCGCCAGATCGGTGATTTCAACCCGGGTCGAGGGGGGCTTCGGACCGCCAACGCGCTTTCCCTGCCCCGGTGAAAGGCGGCCTCCAAGTCGCCGTCTTGGCGCCCCCCACCCGCGCTCATCGCGCCCAAAATCCGTCTCTCCGAGAAAGAGCGTTCAGCGCGCTCCATCCCCGGCGTTCGCGATCTCGGATCCAACGAAATCAGATACTTGTCGATTTTACACGCCGCTGAATGATCGGCGTTCAGCGCGGCGCCATAATGCTTGCACCTCGTCGCGAGGAAAGGGCGCATGGCCAGCGACCGATTGCGGCGGCGGGGGGTGATCGAGCGGGGTCAGGTCCGAGGGGGATACTCGGACGGTCCGGGGATGAGCTTGCTGGGCTCACCCGCCCGCCGTCGGCGTGGTTGGAGGCAAAGGGGCGTGTCAGGCTGTAAGCCCGTCCTCTTCGACCTCTGGGCGCTTCCGGAAACGGAGGCGCCTGGGTCCCGGTAAGGCCTGAACAGGGCCACCCGACGGGACGCTGGCGGATAACGGTCGCGCGGAGCGTCGGGCTTCGTCGAAACGGTATTTCTATTTCCAAACTCCGGACGCTGTCCGGCGCTCCGCGTCCCTTTCCACGACTTCCGCGGCTGGCCGCGTGGAGGTGCGGACGTGCGTCCAGCTCAGCGCAGGCCCCCACCTGACCTGCTACGCAGGTCTGTCCGCCCCCAAGCGGGGCGGAGAGGAAGCCGCGCCCTCTTCTCTCCTCCCCCTGTTGGGGGAGGGGGGCCGGCGAAGCCGGTGGAGGGGGCGCTCAGCCGACCGCCGCCTCAAGCCGCGCCAGCACCACGCCCTCGCTGACCTGGCCGCCGGCCACGGCGGTGAGTTCGGCGACCACGCCGTCGAACGGCGCGGCCAAGGCGTGCTCCATCTTCATGGCTTCCAGGGTCAGCAGCGTCTGGCCCTTGCTCACCGTCTGGCCGGCCTGGACGGCGACCGAGACGATCTTGCCCGGCATCGGCGACAGGATCTTCCCGTCCGAGGCCGCGCCCTCGCCCGCCCCGCCGACCTTGGCCTCGAAGTCGAAGGTCTGGACGTCGCCGCCCTCGAACACCTGGATCGGCCCCTTGCCATAGGTGGTCGGCAGGCGGGTGACCTCGTCGAAGGTCGCGCCGTCGGCGTGGCGGATGTCCCAGGACCAGTCCTCGGAGCCGCCGCCGATCAGGGCGACCCGCAGCGGCATGGCCCTGCCGTCGGCCGACATCGGCAGATGCATCGGGGCGCGCGGGGCGTTCATGCGGAAGCCCAGCAGCTTGGACGGCGCGCTCTCCCACGGATCGCGGCGCGCCTCGGCCTCCAGGAAGCTGTCCAGCCGCCAGCCGATCGCGGCCATGGCCGGCTCGTCGCTGAAGCTGCGCTCGACCAGCTCGTCGAGGCGGGCCTCGATGAAGCCGGTGTCGACGGCGCCGTCGACGAAGTCCGGGTGGCTGGCGCACTTGGCCAGGAAGGCGGCGTTGGTCTTGACCGGCCAGACCTCGACCAGGGCGCAGGCCTCGGCCAGGCGCTGGGCGGCGTCCTCGCGGTCGACGCCGTGGGCGATCAGCTTGGCGATCATCGGATCGTAGAAGGGCGTCACCTCGCCCCCCTCCTCCACCGCGCTGTCGACGCGGACGTCGCCTTCCGGCAGGCGGAAGTGCTTCAGCTTGCCGGTCGAGGGCAGGAAGCCGGTGGCCGGGTTCTCGGCGTAGAGGCGGGCCTCCATGGCCCAGCCGTCCAGCGTGATCTCGTCCTGCTCCAGCGGCAGCGGCTCGCCCGAGGCGACCAGCAGCTGCCACTCGACCAGGTCCTGGCCGGTGACCATCTCGGTGACCGGATGCTCGACCTGCAGACGGGTGTTCATCTCCATGAACCAGATGCGGTCGGCGCGCAGGCCTTCGCTGGCGTCGGCGATGAACTCGACCGTGCCGGCCCCGACATAGCCCACGGCCTGGGCGGCCTTGACCGCGGCGGCGCAGACGGCCTCTCGCGTGGCCTCGTCCATGCCGGGGGCCGGAGCTTCCTCGATGACCTTCTGGTGGCGGCGCTGCAGCGAGCAGTCGCGCTCGAACAGGTGGACGACATTGCCGTGGGTGTCGCCGAACACCTGCACCTCGATGTGACGCGGCCGGGTGACGTACTTCTCCAGCAGCACCCGGTCGTCGCCGAAGCTGGCGGCGGCCTCGCGGCGGCACGAGCCGAGGGCGGCCTCGAAATCTTCGGCCTTGTCGACCTTGCGCATCCCCTTGCCGCCGCCGCCGGCCACGGCCTTGATCAGCACGGGATAGCCGATCTTGGCCGCCTCGGCCGTGAGCCGTTCGACCGACTGGTCCTCGCCCAGATAGCCCGGCGTGGTCGGCACGCCGGCCTCGATCATCACCTTCTTGGCGGCGTCCTTCAGGCCCATGGCGCGGATCGCCGAGGGCGGCGGACCGATCCAGACCAGGCCCGCGTCGATCACGCTCTCCGCGAACTCGGCGTTCTCGGACAGAAAGCCGTAGCCGGGGTGGATGGCCTCAGCCCCCATCTGACGGGCCGCGGCCAGGATCTTCCGCGGATCCAGATAGCTCTCCTTGGCCGGCGCCGGGCCGATCAGGATCGCGGCGTCGGCCTCCATCACGAAGGGCGCGTGAGCGTCCGCCTCGGAATAGACGGCGATCGTCCGCACGCCCAGCTCACGAGCGGTGCGGATGATGCGACGGGCGATCTCGCCTCGGTTGGCGATCAGGACGGAGGAGATCAAGGCGGAGACCTACATCTGGGAAAGGGTGAAGACCATCAGGCTCAGCAGCAGAAGGCCGAAGGACGTGACGCCGATGGTCCAGACGATCCAGGTCTTGAGCAGGGCGCCGAAGATGCTGGAGCCGTAACCGCCCCGCATCGTCTGGAAGAGGTTGATCGGCCCCCACAGGCCGGCGATGCCGAACGCCGCCGGCCAGGCCGACATCGGCAAGACCATGCACACGGCATAGATCAGGAACGAGAACGACAGCAGGTTCGTGGCCACCAGCAGATGGTCGTAGATGAAGTATTGGCGCTTGTTCACATAGACCAGCGCCAGGGACAGACCGGTGATCGGCAGCAGCAGCACCGCCAGGCGGTGCGCCCAGCCGAACAGGACCAGCAGGTAGTAATCCGGGTTCTCGATGGCCTTGGCCAGGTTCTCCTTCAGCCAGCCCTTGGAGGCGTCCTTGGCGAAGTTCTTGTGGCCCTTGACGTCGCCGGGAACGGTGACGTTGACCTGCACGCCGTCGATCGTGGTCCCGGTCAGCTTCTGCTGGCCGTTCGGCAGAACCTCGGCCTCGTCCAGCTTGAGGTCGCGGACCTGCTGGGCGGCGCTGGACATCTTCCGCTTGCTCTCGGCCAAGGCTTCGGCGGCGGCGTTCGGGTTGTTCTCCAGCGCCAAGGCCTGCGCCATCTTGTCGGCGTAGCGCGCCTCGTACCGCTTGATCCGTTCGGCGTAGGTCGCGGCGATCCTGGCCTTGTCGGCGCCTTCTTCCTTGAGGGCGGCGTCGCGCTCCTCGGCGGCCTCGGTCAAACGCTCGGCGCGCGCCTCGGTCGCCTCCTTGCGGATCTCGTCGGCCTTGGCCTTGCGGCCAGCCGGCGTGGCCAGTTGGGCGGCCTCGTGCTCCTCCTTCAGCTCCATCTGGTGACGGATGCCGTGGATGGCGTGCTCGGCGGCGAAGATGAACAGCAGCAGGGCGACCAGGAAGGTGCGGAACGGCGGCACGTGCCGCACGATCCGGCCTTCCATGTAGTCCTTGGCCAGCTTGCCCGGCTTGAAGAACAGCAGCGGCAGGGTGTTGGCCAGGCGACCGTCGAGGTGGAACATCCCCTCGATGGCCTCCCAGATCAGGTGCAGGATCGAGCGGTGATGGGTGTCGGCGTTCTGGCCGCACGAATAACAGTACCAGCCCTCCAGGGGCGTGCCGCAGTTCTTGCAAGGCTCGCCCTTGTGGTCGAACGGCTTCCTTTTCGGCCGGACATAGCCGCCCGCCGAGTCGGCCGCCGCCGCTTCCAGTTCAGCTCCCGTGATCACGCCCTACGTCCCCCAAACGTCGCTGAAGTTGAGTCTTATTCAGCCCAGGCGGGTTTACGACGGGCGAGGAAGGCGCGCACCCCTTCTTGGCCTTCCTCCGACACGCGGCGGCGAGCGATGCGTTTGGCGCTCTCTTCGATCAGGCCCTTGTCGATTTTCTGGCCAGCGAAGTCGTTGACCAGGGTCTTGGCCTCGCCGATCGCGCCGGGTGCGCAGGGGGCCATTTCCTCGATCAGGGCGTCGCGGGCGACTTCCAGGCTGGCGAGGTCCTCGAACACCTCGTCGACCAGGCCAAAGCCCCAGGCCTCGTCGGCGTCGAACACCCGGCCGGTGGCGAACAGCAGCTTGGTCGTGCGCGGGCCCAGGGCCTGGATGACGTACGGGCTGATGGTCGCCGGGGTCAGGCCCAGCTTGACCTCGGAGAACGAGAACTTGGCGTCGATCAGGGCGATGGCGTGGTCGCAGGCGGCCACCAGGCCGGCGCCGCCGCCAAAGGCCGGACCTTCGACGAGGGCCACGGTCAGGGCCGGGATGTCGTGCAGAGCCTTGAGCATGTGGGCCAGCTCGAGGGCGTCGGCGCGATTGTCGTCCTCGTCCTGTTCGATGGACGCGGCCATCCAGTCGAGGTCGGCGCCGGCGCTGAACACGCCGCCAACGCCGCGCAGGAAGACGATCCGCACGCCCTCGGCCCCGTGCAGGGTCTCGAAGGCCTGTCGCAGACCCGAGATGGTCTCGGCGTCGAAGGCGTTTTTCTTGTCGGGCCGGTTGATCCAGACCGTCACCGCCCCCGCGAGGGTGCTTTCGATATGGACGAGCGGGGTCATGGTCTCGGTGTCGTTCACCTCGACGATGGGATCGGCGATCGGGTTGGTCATGGCGGGCTCGTTCCTTTTTAAACGCTACATCCGGAAAACGCCGAAGGTCGTCTCCGGGATAGGCGCATTGAGACTGGCCGAGATTGCGAGGCCCAGCACGTCGCGGGTTTGCGCCGGATCAATGATGCCGTCGTCCCAGAGCCGGGCCGTGGCGTGATACGGATTGCCCTCATCCTCATAGCGCTGACGGATGGGGGTCTTGAAGGCTTCCGCCTCCTCTGGCGTCCACTTGGCGGCGTCGCGGTGGACGGTGGCCAGAACGCTGGCGGCCTGCTCGCCCCCCATCACCGAGATTCGGCTGTTGGGCCAGGTGAAGAGGAAACGCGGGCTGTAGGCCCGGCCGCACATGCCGTAGTTGCCCGCGCCGAAACTGCCGCCGATCAGGACGGTGAACTTGGGCACCTCGGCCGAGGCGACCGCCGTGACCAGCTTGGCGCCGTCCTTGGCGATGCCGCCGGCCTCGTACTTGCCGCCGACCATGAAGCCCGAGATGTTCTGCAGGAACACCAGCGGGATCTTGCGCTTGCAGGCCAGCTCGATGAAGTGCGCGCCCTTCACGGCGCTCTCGCTGAACAGCACGCCATTGTTGGCCAGAATCGCCACCGGCTGGCCCCAGATGCGGGCGAAGCCGCAGACCAGGGTCGCGCCGTACAGCGCCTTGAACTCGTCGAACTGGCTGCCATCGACGATGCGGGCGATCACTTCGCGGACGTCATAGGGGGCCCGGACATCGGTCGGGACGATGCCGTAGATCTCCTCGGGATCGTACAGCGGCGGCTCGGATTCGGTGATGACCAATTGGTCGGGCTTGGTCGTGTTGAGGTTGGCGACGATCGCGCGGACGATCTCCAGGGCGTGCTCGTCGTTCTCGGCCACGTGGTCGACGACGCCCGAGCGACGGCCGTGGGTCTCGGCGCCGCCCAGTTCCTCGGCGCTGATGACCTCGCCCGTGGCGGCCTTCACCAGCGGCGGGCCGGCCAGGAAGATGGTGCCCTGGTTGCGCACGATCACCGTCTCGTCGCTCATCGCCGGGACATAGGCGCCGCCGGCGGTGCACGACCCCATGACGCAGGCGATCTGCGGGATGCCCACGGCGCTCATCCGCGCCTGGTTGAAGAAGATCCGGCCGAAGTGGTCGCGGTCGGGGAAAACCTCTGCCTGGTGCGGCAGGTTCGCGCCGCCGCTGTCGACCAGATAGACGCACGGCAGGCGGTTCTGGGCGGCGATCTCCTGGGCCCGCAGGTGCTTCTTCACCGTGATCGGGAAATAGGCGCCGCCCTTCACGGTGGCGTCGTTGGCGACGATCATCACTTCGCGGCCCGAGACCCGACCGACACCGCAGATGATGCCCGCGCCGGGCGCTTCGCCGCCATAGAGGTCGCAGGCCGCCAGTTGGCCGATCTCCAGGAAGGGCGAGCCCGGATCCAGCAGGCGCTCGACGCGCTGGCGGGGCAGAAGCTTACCGCGCGAGGCGTGGCGCTCACGCGAGCTTTCGGGACCACCCAGGGCCGCTTCCGCGACTTTTACGCGCAATTCCTCGACCAAGGCGCGGTTATGGGCCGCGTTGCGGATGAAAGCGTCACCGGACGCGTCGACAACGGAGTTCAACTTCGGCATGACCGACGCTTAGCCTCTTCCACCCTATCCAGGAAGTCGTAGTTTTTTGGACCCCAAACAGAAAGATTCCGAGCCAAATCCGTTCTCGGACATTTCGTGTGCGGGATCAACAGTTGCGCCTGATCGCGCCCCCGTGGTCAAGCCTGCCCGAAACCGCTAGCGTCCGCGCCGTGGAAACGCCCCTGCCCGACGACTCGGCCCTGGCGCGCCTGTTTGCCCGAGAGCGGCGGACCGGGGCGGCCGCGTGGTTTTCGCTGCCGGGCGGGGCGACCCTCTTCCGCCCCGGCGAGGACGCCGACCAGCTCTATTTCCTGAAGACCGGACGCCTCGGCGCCTTCCGCCGCGAAGAGGGCCAGGAGCCGCAGTTCCTGGGCGTCATCCGCCCCGGCGAACCGGCCGGCGAAATGGCCCTGGTCGGCGGCAGCGCGCACTCGGCCTACATGGTGGCCCTGCGTGACAGCGAGGTCGTCTCCCTGCCCCGCGACGACTTCTTCGAGGCGGCCGAGGAAGACCCGCACGTGATGCTGGAGCTGTCGCGGCTGATGATCCGCCGGTCCCGCCAGGCCCAGACGCAAGCGGCGATCGGCGATCCGTCGGTATTCGGCTTCATCGCCATCGAGCCTGGCTTGGCCATTCGGCCGGTCGTCGACCGCCTGGGCCGCTGCATCGAGGCCTTGGGCTACTCGGTCACCGTCGAGGGCGGCGAGTCGCTGCTGGCTCCGACCGAATGGTTCAGCAATGTCGAGCGCGAGCACGACTTCGTCCTCTATGTCGCCGAGGCCGACGAGACCGCCTGGAAGCACGTGGTCGGCCGTCAGGTGGATCGCCTGTTCCGGATCGGACGCGGCGACCGCGCGCCGCCGGCCGAGATCCCCTCCTACGCCTCGGGCCCGCTCCAGGCCCAGCGGCTAGTCGACCTGATCCTGCTGCAATCGGCCAGCCTGGCGCGGCCCAGCGGCTCAGCCGCCTGGATGGCGGCGACCCAGGCCGCGCGGCTGTTTCATCTCCGCGAGAACGGCGTGGCCGACATGGAGCGCCTGGCGCGAGTCCTGACCGGTCAATCGGTGGGCCTCGTGCTCTCCGGCGGCGGCGCGCGAGCCTACGCCCACATCGGCGCGATCCAGGCGATGCGCGAGCGCGGCGTGCCAATTGACTTCGTCGGCGGCGCCTCGATGGGCGCCATCGTGGCGGCCGGTATCGCCATGGGCTGGGACGACGGTGAACTGGAGCACCGCATCCGCAAGGCCTTCGTCGACACCAGCCCACTGGACGACATCGCCTTCCCCATCATCGCCATGACCCGCGGCGAGAAGGTCAAGGCGCGCCTGGACGAGCATTTCGGCACGGTCGACATCAGCGACCTGTGGCTGCCGTTCTTCTGCGTGTCGTCGAATCTGACCTCGGGCGCCTATCAGTTGCACCGCACCGACGATCTGCAATCGGCTTTGCGGGCCTCGATCTCGCTGCCGGGCGTGCTGCCGCCGGCCACCGACAAGGGTCAGGTGCTGGTCGACGGGGCCGTGATGAAGAACTTCCCGGCCGACGTCATGCGCTCGTTCCAGTTGGGACCCATCGTCGGGGTCGACGTCACGCGCGGCCGCAGCATCACCGCCGACGACATCGTCGTGCCGCCCTCGCTGTGGAGCTGGATCCTCTCGGGCGAGTGGCGCAAGGGTCCGCCGATCGTGGCCCTGCTGATGCGCGCGGCGACGGTGACCACGGGCCGCGACCTGGCCGCAGCCCGCGAGGCCACCGACGTGCTGATCACGCCGAAACTGGAAGGCGTCGACATCCGCGACTGGCGCGCCTTCGAGCCCGCCGTGAAGGCCGGCTACATCGCCGCCAGCCAGGCTCTGGACGCCCTGAACCGGCCCGTCGACGAACTGCGCCGGCGGCCCAGCCTGGCCGAGAAGCACGCGGGCGTCACGCCTTCCGCGCGACGATGAACAACCGCTTGAACGGGAACAGCGTCACGCCGTCCGCGCGGCGCGGATAGTCGCGCGCCAGCCGGGCCCTCCACGCGTCGAGGAAAGGCTTTTTCTCGCCGTCCGGCAAGGCGTCGAGATAGGGCCGAAGGGTCGTACCCATGGTCCAGTCGACGATCGGATCCTGGCCATGCAGGGCGTGCAGATAGGTCGTGGTCCAGATATCGACCTCGGGACAGGTCGGAGCCAGCCAGGCGTAGTAGTCCTCGGGCTGATTGGCGTGACGCACGCCCTCGACGCCGGTCAGCCGCGCGGCCCACGGCCCGTCGGCGGCGATATCGGTCAACGCACCGCGCCAGCCCAGCCCGTCGGCCACCGGCATCTGCACGGCCAGCACGCCGCCGGAGGCCAGGTTCGCGGCCAGGCGCGGGATCAGGTTCGCGTGGTCATCCACCCACTGCAGGGCGGCATTGCTGAAGATCAGGTCGGCCGGAACCTCGGATGTGAAGCTGGCGATGTCGCCCAGCACCCACTCGACCCGCGCCGCCAAGGCCTTGGCCCGCGCCAGCATCTCGGGGCTGGAGTCCATGCCCAGGACTCGCGCCTCCGGATGGCGCGCGGCCAGCAGCGCCGCCTGCTCGCCCAGGCCACAGCCCAGGTCCCAGATCTCGCGCGGCTCCAGGTCGCGGGGAATGGCGGTCAGCAGGTCCAGCGCCGGTCGCTCGCGATAGCGCCGATAGAGGGCGTAGATGTCCGGATCCCAGCTGGCCATCGGCGCTCCCATGTCAGCCCGCGACAATTTGTCGATCGTGCAACCAAAGGCTTTTGTGAAGAATTCTTCTCAAAGGCGAGGATTTACCATACGGTCCGAGTCAGATCCCCAAAAGAGGGATTAAAGGGAAGGATTCACGCGGCATGCTCACGCCCATAAACCTCACCCCGAACGGCCATACGGCCCGGGTGACTGGTGCTCGTCGTATCAACCTCAACCGCCCCCTGGCCATCGGCGCGGCGTTCGCGCTGTGGGCGGCTATCCTGTTGGGCTTCAAGCTACTGACGATCTGAGCACGCCTTTTAGGCATGACCAGCGCGACGTCTCGTCGCGGTCGACTCCCCCTTTTCATTCGGGAAAACGGGTCCATATTCGAGTTGTGTTGTTCAACCAACTGAAAGGAGGTGACCAGTGTCTCATTGTCTCCAACCGCGGTCGCAAGTCGTGACCTGGAGCCTTACGAGTGAGGTCTCCGCCTAGGCGTTGAGCGCCCAAGGTTTCTAAGTCACGCGCTGCGAAAGCGGCCACGACGATGGAGGGCCGTCCCGAACGATCGGGGCGGCCCTTTTTCTTGACGTCTTAGGCCCCGATCAGTTCCCGGCCGATCAGGAAGCGGCGGATCTCGTTGGTGCCGGCGCCGATGTCGTAGAGCTTGGCGTCGCGCAGCAGGCGCTCGACCGGCCACTCCTTGGTGTATCCGGCGCCGCCCAGGGCCTGGATGGCCTCCAGCGACACCTTCACCGCGTTCTCGGACGCCATCAGGATCGCGCCGGCCGCGTCGAAGCGCGTGGTCTTGCCGGCGTCGCAGGCGCGGGCCACGGCGTAGACATAGGCCCGAGCCGAGTTCAGGGCCACGTACATGTCGGCGATCTTGCCCTGCATCAGTTGGAACGAACCGATCGGCGATCCGAATTGCTTGCGGTCGCGCACATAGGGCAGGACGATGTCCAGGCAGGCCTGCATGATGCCCAGCGGACCGGCGCTGAGCACGGCGCGCTCGTAGTCGAGGCCGCTCATCAGCACCCCGACGCCGCCGCCGACCGGACCCATGACATTCTCTTCCGGGATTTCGCAGTCCTCGAACACCAGCTCGGCGGTGTCGCTACCGCGCATGCCCATCTTGTCCAGCTTCTTGGAGACGCTGAACCCCTTCATGCCCTTCTCGAC
Organism: Caulobacter sp. GW822-FHT01G02; assembly: GCF_058802865.1. Lineage (NCBI taxonomy): Bacteria > Pseudomonadati > Pseudomonadota > Alphaproteobacteria > Caulobacterales > Caulobacteraceae > Caulobacter > Caulobacter sp. GW822-FHT01G02. The sequence goes on along the minus strand of NZ_JBXAON010000010.1, from coordinate 5,088 downwards.
GATGAAGGCGGTGATGCCGCGGCTGCCCTCGCCCGACTTGGCGTAGACCACCAGGGTGTCGGCGTGCGGGGCGTTGGTGATCCAGAACTTCGTGCCGTTCAGAACGTAGCGGTCACCCCGCTGTTCGGCTCGCAGCTTCATCGAGACGACGTCCGAGCCCGAACCGGCTTCGCTCATGGCCAGGGAGCCGACATGCTCGCCGCTGATCAACTTGGGCAGGTAACGCTGCTTCTGGTCGGGCGTGGCCCAGCGGCGGATCTGGTTGACGCAGAGGTTGGAGTGCGCGCCGTACGACAGGCCAACCGAGGCCGAGGCGCGGGACACCTCTTCCATGGCCACCACGTGCTCGAGATAGCCGAGGCCCAGGCCGCCGAACTCTTCCTCGACCGTGACGCCATGCAAACCGAGGTCGCCCATCGGGACCCACAGGCCACGCGGAAACTCGTTGGTCTCGTCGATCTGGGCCGCCAGCGGCGCGATCTTGTCGGCCGCGAAACGGGCCGTGGTCTCACGGATCGCGTCGGCCGTCTCACCCAGCGCGAAATCCATCGAGGGTGCGAAATTGGTGCTCATACGTCCTCCCATAGCACGAACGCCCGCAAGGCGCTGAACCTTGCGGGCGTTCTTGCTCAGTTTCCCTAAGGGAAGCAAAGAAAACTATTCGTCGTCGCTCGCATCGGGTCCGGCGAGGCGGCGGAGCAGAAGATAGGCCGAAACCACGAAACAGATCGCGCCAATCATGCTGGCGCCGTAGCCGAACATCTTCACGCCGCTGTCCGAGCCCGCGGCCACGGTCAGGATCCACAGCACGCCGCCGCCGAACAGGGCCAGGCCCAGGATGCCCAGGCTGACCAGCAGGCTAGTGTTGCCGAAGCGTGGGGCCTCGGCCTGGACCATGGAGACGTCCATCGGCCGCAGGTCGACCTCTTCGCTGGTCGAGAAGCCGCCGAGGTTGAACACCGACGCGTTGGCGGCCGGGCCGCCGAACAGGGTCGGCTCGCTCTGGACCGGCTTCGAGGCCGGGGCGAAGCTCTCGACCGGCGTCGGCCGTTCGACCTCCTCGACCGGCTGCGGCGTCAGGCGGAACGGCGTGAACTCGACCGGAGCGGCCACAGGGGGCTCCGGCGAAGCCGGTTCGATCGGGGCCGTGGTGGTCTCGTCCTGGAACAGGACCGGCTCGGGTTCGGTGACCGCGGATTGGGCCGGGACCGGCGGTTCCGGCAGGCCCAGATCATCCTGGCGCACCGGCTGAGGCGCGGTCGTCGTCGACGCGGCCAGCGGCGTCTCCGGCAGGATGGCCTCCAGGCGCGCGGCGACCGCGGCGGCCGACTGTTCGGTGGCCGTCGGACCGTCCTCTTCCGGCACGACCACGGTTAGCGGCAGACCTTCCTCGCGCTCGGCGACGACCCGATCGCCCTCGGTGCGGGCGTTGACGGCGACCGGGGTCTGTTTCGGCACGGCGCAGCTGGCGTCGTAGTCGACCTTCGGGCGCAACACGGGGCTGGGCGCGGGCACCCATTCGCCGTTGGCCGGGGTCAGGAACAGGGTCTTCTCGGCCGACCGGCGGCGGACCAGGGCGTCGATGACGATCCGCTCACCCTCGAAATCGGCCTTGCGCCACATCTCCATCGCGCACGCGGCTTGCAGCAGCGAGCCCTCGTTGATCCGGCGCAGCACGCCCGAGCGGAGGAAGTTGTCGAGACCGATATTGAAGGCGAAGCAGGCCAGCGCATCGAACTGGTTCTGGTTCAGCGGCGCGTAGGTGTGTTCGTTGACCGAATGGGCGACCGAGATCAGGTCGTACAGCAGCAGGGCCTCGGCGTCCTTTTCAGAGACGGAGGCGCCCTCGCGAGCGGTCAGGGTGTGGCCATAGCCGACCGTCCAGCGCCCGTCGGGGAGCTGCGCGGCCTTCTGACGGTAGCCCTCGAATCTCTTGATGAGATCGACGGCCGTCCGGGTGACCTGATGGCGCGGTTTCATCGCGGAGTTTGACCCAGTTTGAGACAGACGCGGATGCGTTCGCCTGTCTCGGCGCAAGGTCGGCGCCAGTTTTCCCTAGGGACGCGAGAAAAGCGTCAGTGCAGCAACAGGGCGGCGATCAGCAGCACGGCGAAGAAGCCGGTGAAGTCGGTCAGGAAGGTCACGAAGATCGACGAGGACACCGCAGGGTCCCGGCCCATCTTCTCCAGGGCCAGGGGCATCAGGATGCCGCCCAGGGCGGCGGTGAAGATGTTAGCGATCAGGGCGGAGCCGACGATGATCGCCAGCTTGCCGTGATGGTCCTGCGGTCCAAAGAACAGATAGGTCGCCGCGCCCATGACCAGGGCCAGGCACACGCCGTTGACCAGGCCGACCAGCAGTTCGCGCAGCACGATCCGACGGGCGTTGGCCGTGGTCAGCTCCTTGCTGGCCAGAGCGCGCACGGCGACGGCCAGGGTCTGGGTGCCGGCGTTGCCGCCCAGGGACGAGACGATCGGCATCAGGATGGCCAGGGCCACCAGCTGGGCGATCTCGGCCTGGAAGATGGCGACGCCGCTGACCGCCAGGGTGGCGGTGGCCAGGTTCAGCATCAGCCAGGGCAGGCGTGACTTGACGATCTCGATCACCGAGGCGTCACGGCCGGCGTCGGACACGCCGGCCAGGGCCAGGATGTCTTCCTGGGCTTCGTCGCGGATGACCTCGACGATGTCGTCGACGGTGATCTGGCCCACCAGCCGCCCGCCCGGATCAATGACCGGGGCGCTGATCAGGTGGTACTTGTCGAAGATGTAGGCGACCTCTTCCTGGTCCATGCCGACATCGATTTCGGTCGCCGCTTCCATCAGCTCGGCCAGCGGCGTCTCGCGGCGGCTGCGCAGCAGGATGCTGATCGGGATCGCGCCGACGGGCTTGTAGGTCGGGTCGACCACATAGACGTCGAAGAACAGCTCCGGCAGCTGATCGCCCGCGTCGCGGACGTGGTCGATGGTCTGGCCGACGGTCCAGAATTCCGGCGCGGCCAGGAATTCCCGCTGCATCAAGCGGCCGGCGGTCTCGTCCTCGTACGACAGGGTCGTCTCGATGGCGGCGCGATCGGTCTCGCCCATGGCGGCCAGCACCTGGAAGCGCTTGGTGTCGTCCAGGTCGTCGATGACGTCGGCGGCGTCGTCGGTGTCCAGCTCCTCCAGCGCCCGGGCCAGGGTCACGGATGGGGTGGCCTCCAGGACCTCCTCGCGGATGTTGTCTTCCAGCTCCGAGATGATCTCGCCCAGCGCTTCGGGATCGAGCAGCGGGATCACCTGCTCGCGATAGTCGGCGGTCAGGAAGCCCATCAGGTCGGCGACGTCGGCCGGGTCCAGGGCGCCCACCAGCTCGCGCAAGCGCTTGCTGTCGCCGCTGTCGGCGGCGTCGATCACCATCTCGACATATTCGGGATTGAGGGCGTAGTCGTCGCCGAGGGCGAGATCTTCCAGCTCCTCGGGGGTCTCGGACTTGGCCAGCGGGATCTGGCCCAGCGCGATATCGTCCAGCACGTCGTCGGTCAGTTCGGCGGTTTCCCGGGTCATGGGGGCCTCCTGAGCTCTAAGAGCGCGTGGGTTCGTGGGCTGCGTCCGATGAAGCGACCCTGAGGCGAAATCAGGGCCAGAAACGATTAGAGCGCCCCTGGCGAGTCGGAAACCGATTTCGCCGGGAGCGCTCTATTCTGTGTTCAACACTGGTGCGGTCGAGAAGACTCGAACTTCCACATCTTGCGATACAGCGACCTCAACGCTGCGCGTCTACCAATTCCGCCACGACCGCATCGTGGTGAGGGGCGGCAGGTAGCAAACTGAATCGGATTTGGGAAGTCGGAAGTTCGAGTATGTCGAACTTACCCCCTGCGACGGATTAGGCGCCGCCGGCCATGTAGTCGTAGACGTCGGCCGCGCGGGTCACCTGGATGGCGATGCGGTCGTCGCTGATCTGGATTTCGCCACGGGCGATCGGGTGGTTGTTGGCCAGGATCCACACTTCGTCATTGGTCTTGGCGTCCAGCGGGATCACTGCGCCGCGACCCATGCGCAGCAGTTGCTGCATAGGCAGGATCGAGCGCCCCAGCAGGACGGAGATCTCGACATTGACGGCGTTGACCTGGCTCACGAAGTAAGACCCTTGAACTGACACACGCGACCGACTGGGTCGCCACCGTCTCGATCGCAAGATTAGGGCCACATGCTTGCTCTCCCGTTAAGCGCTGAAAATACTGATATTCCGACCATGGGGCGCGAGGACGCCGCGCCGGTTGGGTGGGCGGTTTCGGCCGACTACGTGCCCTACCCGGCAGCCGTTGCCGCCATGGAGGCCCGCGCCGCCGCCATCGCCGACGGAACGGCGGGCGAGCTGATCTGGCTGCTGGAGCATCCGCCGCTCTACACGGCCGGAATTTCGGCCAAGGCGACCGACCTGATCGAGCCCGACCGCTTCCCGGTGTTCGAGAGCGGCCGAGGCGGCCAGTTCACCTACCACGGCCCCGGCCAGCGCGTGGCCTATGTCATGCTGGACCTGACCAAGCGCGGCCGCGACGTGCGCGCCTTCGTCGCGGCGCTGGAGGCCTGGATCATCGACGCCCTGGCCGCCTTCAACGTCACCGGCGAGCTGCGCGACGGACGGGTCGGCGTCTGGGTCGAGCGCAAGGGCGCGGGCTGGAGCCGCGAGGACAAGATCGCCGCCATCGGCGTCAAGCTGCGCAAGTGGGTCAGCTTCCACGGGATCAGCCTGAACGTGGAGCCGGACCTTTCCCACTTCTCCGGCATCGTACCCTGCGGCCAGACCGAGCATGGCGTGACCAGCCTGGTCGACCTGGGCCTGCCCGTCACCCTGGACGAGGCCGACGCGGCCCTGAAGGCCAGCTTCGAGAAGGTGTTCGGGCCGGTCGAGGACGCGGACGCGCCGGTCTAGGCTCATGCGATCTCATCCTCACGCGGCGTGGCCGCTGAAGGCGTATGGGGAGGCGACGGAGCGGCCGGGCGAACCCGGAGACCGTGAGGTTTGTTTGTGTTTCGGCTCGCTTGACCGCTCCGCCAGGTTGTTCTTGCCCGTGAGGATGGGGGGCGTGAGCGTCTTTCAGCT
>NZ_JBXAON010000009.1:0-189304 GCF_058802865.1 Caulobacter sp. GW822-FHT01G02 | reverse complement strand
GCGCCCAGCGCGATCACCGTCCAGGCGGTCACTTTCGCCGTCTATGTCGAACCGGCGGCGCGCCCCGTGATGGGCTTGGCGCCGGGGCGCGGTCTGGCCGCGCCGCCGCTTCCCGCCCGAGGTCCTCCCAGCCTGCTGATCTGACGCCCTGGCGCCTTGGCGCCGGGCAAGGCCCTGCGCGCCGCGCCGGGCCCGTCTGCCGATCAGTTCAGCTCACGGCGCCGATGCGCGCCGAAGGATCTCACATGAAGTCTCTCCTGCTCGCCACGAGCGCCCTCGTCGGTGCCGCGCTCCCGGTCATGGCGCGCGCCGACGCCGTCCTCGACGCGGACCGGAACAAGGTCGAAGGCGTCATCGTCACCGGCCGCTCGTTCAATCTCCAGACACAGGTCGCCGGCCGCCTTGGCCTCACCGAGCGCGAAACTCCCGCCGCCATCGAGGTGCTGACCCAGGAGGACATTCAGGCCCAGGGCCTGAGGACCGCGATCGAGGCCCTAAACGCCGCGCCCGGCGTCGTCTCGGGCAATCTGCCGGGCTCGGTCGGCTCGGTGTCGATGCGCGGCTTCCAGCGCGCGGTGAACTATCTCTACGACGGCGTGCGCATGCCCAATTCGGATGCGGGCGTTCGCAATTGGGACGCCTGGGCCTTCGAACGGATCGAGGTGATCAAGGGCCCGGCTTCCGTCACCTCCGGTGAAGGCGCCCTGGCCGGCGCCATCAACTTCGTGCCGCGCCGGCCGGTGCTTGGCCAACGCTCTGGCGAGGCCTTCGCCAGCGCCGGCAGCCGCGACAGCTACCGCCTGGCCGCCGACCTCAACGCCCCGGTCGGCGACAAGGCCGCCGTGCGCGGCGATGTGGCCTGGTCGCGCTCGGACGGCTGGGTCGACGACACCGACTCCCGCACCTTCGCCGCCAACCTGGCCGTCCTGCTGGCCCCCACCGATCGGCTCTCGGTGACGCTGTCGGCGGACTACTACGAAGATCGCTTCTCGACCGCGTACTATGGCACGCCGCTGGTGTCGGCCGCCGCGGCCCGGGATCCCTCCGACCTCGTCTCGGGCTCGGCAGGCCAGGTCCTCGACAAGGCGCTGCGCCGCAAGAACTATGACACCGCCGACGGCCTGATGGACTCCCAGTCGGTGTGGCTGCGGGCGCGCGCCGAGTACAAGCTGAGCGATGCGTGGACGCTGGTCAGCGACAGCAGCTGGTACGACGCCGACCGGCTGTGGCGCGACAGCGACGACTACAGCTTCAACAGCGCGAGCGGCCGTTTCGATCGCGCCACCAGCAAGATCAGCCACGACCACCAGTTCTGGAGCCAGCGCCTGCATGCGGCCTATGATGGCCAGTTGGCCGGCCGGCGCAACCGCTTCGTCGTGGGCGCGGAGCTGGGCGGCACGGACTTCTTCACGGTGCGCAGGTTCGGAACGACGACCTCGGTCGACCCTTACGCGCCGGTCCGGGGCCTGTTCCCCGCCGACGCGGCCGGCAACTTCTCGACCCGCCAGAACGTCTGGGCCGACGTCGACTCCAAGGCGCTGTTCGTCGAGGACGCCTACAACCTGACGCCCGACCTGCTGCTGGTCGGCGGCGCGCGCCTGGACAAGTTCTCGCTGGACCGCCGCGTGCTCAACGCCACCACCGGCGCGGTCACGCGCTACGGCCAGGACTACAGCCCCGTCTCCTGGCGCCTGGGCGCGGTCTACAACTTGCTGCCCAAGACCCAGGTCTACGGTCAGTATAGCCGCGCGGCGACGCCGGTCAGCGGCGTCCTGTTCCTCAGCGCGACCAACGCGGCTTTCAAGGTCAGCATGGGCGAGTCCTACGAGGTCGGGATCAAGGGCTTGACCTTCAACGACCGCCTGCAGCTCACCGCCTCGGCCTACCACATCCGCCAGGACGACATCCTGACCCGCAGCCCCATCAACCCGGCGGTGACGGTGCAAGGCGGCAGCCAAACCTCGCGCGGCGTGGAAGTGTCGGCCGAGTGGGCGGTGAGTGAAGAACTGAAAGCCAAGCTGTCGGCGACAGTCCTCGACGCCAAGTTCGACACCCTGATCGAGGCCGGCGGCGCCGACCGCGCGGGCAACCGGCCGGCCAATGTTCCCGAAAAGGTCGCCGATCTCCTGGTGACCTACGCGCCGCGCGCCTTGCCGCTGACCTTCACCGGCGCGGTGCGCTACAGCGGCGACTTCTTCACCGCCAACGCCAATACGGTGAAAGTCGACGCTCATACGCTGCTGGATGCTTCGGTCAGCTGGGCCGCGCCGTTCGGCACGCTCAGCCTTCGCGGCCGCAACCTGACCAACAAGCTCTACGCCGACTGGTCGGGCTACGCGTCCTACCTCGTCTTCCTGGGCGAGCCGCGCAGCGTCGAGCTCTCGCTCCTGCGCAAGTTCTAAGCCGAACCACCCGTCGGCCCTTCAAGGGGCCGGCGGGTCTTCCCAGGCCGCAGTCTCAGGACCCGCAACACCGTGACCGTTCACGCCCGATCCTTGCTTCGACGGATCCATCTTTGGCTCCACCGCGGCGGCCTGGCCGCCCTGTCTCCCTTCCCGTCACACACGCCTTTCAGGAGGATCCCATGATCCGCGTCCGTCTCCTCGCCGCCGCCTTCGCGGCCCTCCTCGGAACGATCATCGCGCTGGCCCTGCCCTTGCCTCGGAGCCAGGCCACGGCGGCGGCCCCAATCGCGACCAAAGCCTGCGTTTGTCCCGGCGCGGGTCGCGCTTCGAGCGCCTCCGTCACCGCGTTCCTGAACCACCGCGCCTAACGCCGATCTCCTGCTTCACACCTCAAAGGACCCTACCAATGAAGATCACCTCTGTTTTCTGCATCGCCGTCGCCGGAGCGATGGTCATCGCTCCCGCGTTCGCCGCGCAAAAGACGGCATCGCCGCTCGAGATCTCTCGCCCCTGGAGTCGGGCGACTCCGCCCGGCGCGACCACGGGGGCGGGCTATCTGGCCATCACCAACCCCGGCGAGACGCCCGACCGTCTGGTCGGCGGTTCGACGCCCGTCGCCGCCAAGCTGGAAATCCACGAGATGTCGATGACCGGCGGCGTCATGCGCATGCGTCCCGTGGCCGGGGGCCTTGTGATCGGCGCGGGTCAGACCGTGACCCTCAAGCCCGGCGGCTATCACCTGATGCTGATCGGTCTCAAACGCCCTCTCAAGGCCGGTGAGCAGGTCCCGGTCACCCTGACCTTCGAACGCGCGGGCCCAGTCAAGACCGCCCTGGACGTGCAGGCGACCGGCGCCGCGCCGGCCGCGCCTTCCCATCACGACATGCCCGGGATGAAGATGTGAACCGGACCACAAAAGTCACCCTAGGGCTGACGGCGATCGGCGTGCTGGTCGCCGCCTTGCTGATCTTCTGGACAATGCGGCCACAGGGTTTGGCGCCGTCGTCGATCGGCGGCGCCTTCAGTCTGGTCGATCAGGACGGACGCGCCGTCACCGACAAGGATCTGCTGGGCAAGCCGACGGCGATCTTCTTCGGCTTCACCTATTGCCCCGAGGTCTGCCCCACCACCCTGGCCCAGATGACCCAGTGGCTGCAGGCCCTGGGTCCCAAGGCCGACAAGCTCAACGTGGTCTTCGTCTCGGTCGATCCCGGTCGAGACACCCCGGCGGTGATGAAGGAATATCTGTCCAATTTCGATCCGCACATCCGCGGGTTTTCGGGCACGCCCGAGCAGGTCGCCCAGGCCGCCAAGGCCTACCGCGTCTACTACGAGAAGGTGCCGATCGAGGGCGGCGGTTACACGATGGACCATAGCTCGGCGATCTATCTGTTCGACGCCAAGGGTCGCTTCGTCTCGCCCATAGGCTACGGCGGCCCGCCTGAAGTCGGCCTCAGCGCGTTGAAGGCCCTCATACCGCCCTAGCTGTCCAGCCCGTGGCGGCCTTCAGGGCGCGCCGGAGGGACGGATCGGGGCGCTGGCGGGTCGATCCGCGCCGATCGCCGCCCCTGGCGCAGGCGCGGAAACGCGTCGCTCACGGGGTCAACGCCTTGAGCTCTCCTTGGAAAGATCCGCGCCACGCAGAGCAACCAGCGCGAAAACCGCGTCGGTTTGAAGAATACTCGCCCCCATCGACAGTAAGGCCCCGACGCCAACGTCGTCGCCCGAGACCAGACGCTGGTCGGCGTCGCCCAGGCTGTTCAGCCAGACGCGCGGACCGAGTCGCGCGATAGCGTCGCGGGCTTCAGGCGTCAGGCTTTCGGGATCAGCGTGAACCACTTGCGCCGGTCCGGTGATCCGCAGCAGGTCGGCCAAAGGCAGATCCGTGGTGAACCGAACCATCAGGCGCGCCGCGGGGTCCAGGGCCCGCACGCTGGCGAGAATGGCGGGATCGCTGTCGAAATAGAGGCTGGTGGCGCGCATGCCGGAGGCATTGACCGTCTCAACGATCGGCCTCAGACGATCGCTCTTCAGATCGAGATCGACCAGGATACGCCCGCAGGCCACCGCGAGCGCTTGCGCCAAGGTCGGCGGCGCCGCGTCGGCGGCGCGGCCATCGCGCTGTTTCAGCCGGAGCGCGGCGACCTCCGACGCGGTCTTGTCCTCGACCACGCCCTCGCCGGTCGTGGTCCGGTCGACCTTCCGGTCGTGCATCAGCACGGGTGTCCCGTCCTTGGTCACGGCGACATCGATCTCGACGATCTCGACCCCCGCCGCGATGGCGTCCTCGATCGCCGCCAAGCTGTTCTCGGGCGCGCGGCTGTGCGCGCCGCGGTGCGCGGCGATCATCAGTCCAGCGTCCGGCCTGGCGAGGCGCGAGAGCGCCATCGCCATGGCGGGTGTCTGCGCGCAACGCTCCGGCGCCGTCGGCTCGGCCGCTCGCGCGGCGCTGGCCATGCCAAGGACGAGCATGCCTAGAAGTGCGAGGCCACGGATCATGGCGCGCGCTTCAGGTCGAGTTCGACGCTCTTCGGCGCCAGATCGATCAGTCGAGCGGGCTTGCCTGGCGCCGACTTGCTCAGGCGGAAGGCGTCGTAGAGCGCGCCTGTGGCGGTGTAGGCCCTGTAGGTCAGCTCGGCGCCGTCGACGCCAATCGCCTGGAACAGCTGCACGCCGGTCGCCTTGCGCGAAGCCCAGTCGCGCTCGCCGCCGACATACTGCTTGGGACCAGCCACCGACACCACATAGACCGGCGCGCCCTTGCGCCCCCGGGCGTAGGTGTGGTCATGGCCCTGGAGCACCAGATCGACGCCGTGCTTCTGGAGCACGGGCTCGAGCGCCGCACGCAGCTCTGCGTTGTCGCGCCCCTTGGCGGTCGAATAGATCGGATAGTGCAGGAAGACGACCGTCCAGAGGTTTGGATTGTCGGTCAATCGCGCCTCAAGCCACTTCAGAGTCGCGTCGGCGAGGTCAGGAAAATCGGAGATGGCGTCGGCGTCGAGCGACAGGAACCGCACGCCCTGGTAATCAACCTGGTAGACGGTTTCCGACAGCGCCGCGACGCCCGGCGGACCATTGCGCGGCAGGGTGAACTGCTGTCGCCACTGCGGGGCCAGACTCGGACGGCCTTCGATCTGCGGGCCATATTCATGATTGCCCGGGCTGGGCAGGGTCAGAAGCTCAGCGTGCAGGTCCGGCGCCATGTCGAACCACTCGCCCCATTCTCGATCGGCGTCCGAGCGGTTGATCAGGTCGCCGGCGTAAAGCGCCAAGGCCGCGTCCGGCGCCAGGCGGCGCGCCATGCGCATGACCCGCGATCCGTGGCTCTCGACCTCGTTCTGCACGTCGCCGAAATAGAGGAAGCTGAACGGCTTGGCGGTCGCCGCCGCCGTGCGGATCTGCCGCCAGGCGCTGAAGGTCCGTCCATCGCCCACGCGATAGACGTAAAGCGTTTCCGGCTTCAGGCCCTGGACGACGGCGCTGTGGGCTGTCGCCGAGACCGGCCCGCCGTTGCGAGGGACGTACTGCATCACCTCGCTGTCGGCCATGACGGTCTGGACGGCGTCCTCGAAGGCGGGTCCGGGCGTCGCCTCGGCGTATTCGACCAGACCCTTGCCGGCCCCGGCCTCCATGCGCCAGGTCACCGCGAAGCCGCGCGACGGATCCTCGGTCGGATTGACGATCAGCCGCTGCGGCTTGCCGCCTGTGATGAGCGGCTCGGCCGAAGGTCTCGCCTTGGCCGGCCCCTCGGCGGTCGCCGGCGCGGCGAGCGACAGAGCGCCCAGGGCGACGCCGCATACGAGGGCCGCCATCGGCTTGAACGATGCGCCACGAGCGCGGCGCGGATTGGAGCTTTGGGTCATGGTCGACCTTGGATCAGGCGTTCAGGAAAAGGAGGTCGGCGCGGCCAAGGGGGAGCCACGCCGACACGGCGCCCCCCAAAGGCGGGGCGCGCCTGCGCCACGGGCCGCGTCAACGCGGCCCGTAGGCGTCGCGGTCAGAGCTTCCAGTCGAAGCTGAGGCTGATGTAGCGGCCGTTCTCGATGTAGTCGCGAATGCCGCCCTTGGCCTTGCCGAACGTGTACCAGTAGGTGTGGCTGTCCAAGGCGTTCTGCACCTTGAAGGTCGCGGCCATCCGGTCGTTGAAGTGGCGGCGGACCATCAGGTCGACGAACCTGTAGTCTTGCTCGTAGGGATCGTTGCCGTAGTCCTCGATGTCTTCGAGCGATTCCGACTGGTAGCTGTACGAGACATAGGCCTCCCAGCCGTTGCGCTCCCAGAAGACTTCCAGATTGGCCAGTCGAGCGGGCGTCTCCATCAGCGGCAGTTCCAGGCCCGCCGGGTGCCAGCTGATGCCGGTGACGGCGCGGGCGCGCTGGAAGGTCATGTTGGCCGCGACGCCGAGGCCGTCGAACGGGGCTGGCAGCCAGTGCAGGATCTGGCGGGCGTTGACTTCCACGCCGGTCACCTTGGCGGACTTGCCGTTCATCGGCGTCGAGATGTCGACGCCCGTCCCGTCCGTATAGTTTTCCGTCGTGCCGTCCTGGATGACGCTGGACGAGGAGCGGAACAGGAAGTTGCGGATGTCCTTGTGGAACAGACCGATCGAATAGGCGCCGGTCTTGCCATTGTACCATTCCAGCGAGGCGTCGTAGTTCACCGCCTTCATCGGTTTCAGGTCGGGATTGCCCGTGGTGACGCTCTCGAGGATCCACTTGTCTTTGGGATCGGTCTTGCCGTCGCCGTTCGGATCGGTGTTGTAGCCGTAGGACTTGGCCGAACTCATGCGGTTGATGTCCGGACGCGAGAAGCTGGTCCAGACCGCGCCACGCAGGATCAGGTCGTCCCTGAACTTGTAGTTCGTGTGGATCGACGGCAGCACGTTGACGAAGTTGGACTTGTCGCGCGTGAAGGTGTCGCCCTTCAGCGGGTCTTCCAGCCAGGCCTGGATGTCGTTCTGGGTGCGTTCGACGCGAACCCCGGTGATGACCTCGGCCTTACCGAACTGGGCCTTGCCCATCGCGTAGCCGGCGAGGACGGTCTCCTTGTAGTTCCAGGTGTCTTCGTTGGAGACCTCCGCCGCGTCCAGCGACGTCGCCAGGCCGCTGAAGAAGGTGGACTTTCCGTCCTGGGCCTTGCGCAGCTCGGCCATCATGTTGTCGGTGTCGATCGTGACGCCCAGCCGGTACTTGCCCGAATAGACGCCGCCGAACAGGCTGTCGACGGACTTGCCAAAGTACGGGGAGAAGTCGGCCATCGTGCCGCTGCGGGTCAGGTCGATGAAGCTGCCGCCCGTCTTGCGGCGCTCCGAGACGGACATCTTCAGGCCCGCCTTCAGCTCGCGCAGCCAGTCGCTGGACGGCGCGTAGGCGAGGTTGAACTGGGCCTGCTTGAGCGTCTCCTCGTTGTCGCCGAAGCCGGCCGTCATGCCCGAATACTTGAAAGCGGCCGGGTCCTGGACGGCGGCCATGCCGGCGGCGTTCAGCACCCACTTCGGAAAGCGCGGGTCGCCAGCGGTCGAGACGAACACGCCCTTGTTGCCCAGCCAGTCATAGGCGTCGGTGCGGAACTGCAGCTCGAACTCGTCTTTGATGTTGTCGCGCGAGTTGGAGTACGAGAGATCGTAGTCGACGGTCAGGTCCCCGAACCGGCTCTTGCCGCCCAGAGTCGCCGAGCCCAGCACGCCTTCGGTCGAGCCCCCTTCCCAATAGCGGCGCAGCCGAAAGCCTTGCGGGTCCCACAGGCCCGAAGCCCCGTCCAGACTGTAGAAGCTCTTGGTCTTGCGGTCGGCGTCGGTGATCCGCCCGTCCTTGTTCTGATCGACGATGTCGTTGACCGAATAACCGTAGACACGCGCGCCGTTCTCGACGCCGATGACCGCCTTGTCGGGCGTCATCAGGTCTGTACGGGACTTGTCCTTCTGGACCAGGCGCTCGGATATGCGGTCGGCGTAGTTGCGAAAGTTGAGCCGATTGCGGAATTCCGTCTCGTCATAGACGTTGTACTGTCCACGCAGGTGGACCTCGTGGTCGGCGCTTCGCCAATCCAGCGATGCGTTGACGCCCTTGCGCTCGACCTTGGTCTCGCCCGCCGAGAGCTCGACCCCAAGGGTCTGGAAGGTCGAGGTGTCGAAGTCGCGCGACTTGTTGGTGACGAACCAGCGCTGGGGCATGTCGTCGCCCGACCCGCCGACTTGCTCGAACTGTGAATTGCGGCGTGAAAAGCTGGCGGTGACGAACAGACCAAGGTGCTCGTTGAACTGGCGGCCGAACGACAGCTGCGCCTCGCCCGACTTTTTCCGGTCGCGCTTGTCCAGCATCGTGCCTTCGAGCGACAAAGCCAGGTGGGTGGGATCGAAGTCGAACGCGGTCGGCGTGCGGATCTCGACCGAGCCGCCCAGGGCGTCGCCGTCCATGTTGGGCAGGATCGACTTGAACACGGTGATCGAGTCGACGCCGGCGGCGGGCAGGAAGCTCAGCCGCACACCGCGATAGAAGTTGTCGCCGGGCGAGCCCATGCCGCCCAGACGCACGCCGTTGACCGAATAGGTGTTGTACTCCGTGGCCAGGCCCCGGATCGAAATACGATCGCCCTCGCCGGTCGTGTGGTTTCGCACGGCCGACACGCCGGGCAGGCGCGAAACCGCCTCGGTCAGGTTGGACGAGGGCAGCTTGCCCATGTCGTTGGCGCTGACCACGTCGGTGATCATGTCGGCGTCGCGCTTGGCGTCAAGCGACTTGCGCAGACCGGCGGCGTAGCCGACGACGATCAGCTCGTCGACCTCATCGGCGACGACCAAAGGGCGTTCACGCAGCACGACGGCCCCGTTGATGACCTCGACGGTAAGCGGCGCGGCCGACAGCATTTGCTTCAGCGCCGCCTCGGCCCGCAAGCGCCCGTCGACCGCCACCGACTGGCGGCCTCGCGTCAGCGCCGGATCGACCGAAATGGCGACGCCGGAGATACGCGAGAACACCATCAGCGCCGCGCCAAGATCCTGCGCGGGGATGTCGAAGCGGGCTTCCGCGGCCAGCGGCGCGGACGGGGCGGATTCGGCCAGGGCCGCGCCGGCCCCCGCCGCCATCGAAAGGGCCGCCACCGCGGCGAGAAGTCGAGATTTGTAACGCATCAAACGCCCCCAGAACCTTGAGCCCTTTTTCCGGGCCTCGAACGGGGTAGACGGAGCCATCGACAATATCAGACAGGCGTCGCAAAACTTTTATTTTTCTAAGCCCTTCAATCCATCGCTCCACACACCGGAGATATATCTCTCTATACTGATGATATATTTCCAAACCGATCCTCGTATGGAGCTCAGACGCTTTCCGATCACCGCGCAGCCCTTCACAAAACTGCCGTACAGTTCGGCTAACGCCGCCGCTCATCGAGCCGCCTTCGGGGCGCGGCGAGGCCTGGAATCCGGGAATGGCGCAGAACGAACCCGTGCCGGTCTTCGAGACCGTGCGCGCGCACGAGACCCGGTTGAAGGCCTATGCGCGGCGACGCGGCGCGGACGGCCACGAAGCCGAAGACCTGTTCCAGGAAACCGTGCTCCGCCTTCTGCAGCGAGCGCGCCGAGCGCCCTTGCTCAATCCGCTGGCCTATGCGTTCCGCGTGCTCGACAACCTGATGCGCGATCACCGCCAGGAGCCAAGCTTCGAGGCGTTGGACGAAAGCGAGCCGTGCGAGCAGCCGGGTCCGAGCGCCCTTCTTGAGGGACGCGAGCTGGCCGAGGCGTTCTCTCGCGCGATTGCCGCCATGCCCAGGCTTCGTCGGGAGGTTTATCTGCGACGGCGCCTGGACGGCCAGAACTACGACCGCATCGCCCTTGACCTCCGTCTGACCCCCGAGGCCGTCCAGAAGCACTACAGCCGCGCGTCGGCGGCCCTGCGCAAGGTCCATCAGGATGGATTTTCCGCGTTGGGCGAAGGATAGGCCGCATGCGCGATACGCATCTCGACAGGACCGACGATCATCTGGCGGCGCTTTGGGCCGACCGCCTGGCCGCCGCCCCGCTGCCTCGTCACGACGCGCGGGAGCTCGAGGAATGGCTGGCGGCGGATCCGCGCCGCGAAGCCTTGCTGGCCGCGCACCGCGATCTGATCGCCTCGGCGTCCCTGCGCCGGGCCTTGATCGGCGCTCGCGCGGCGGCTCGTCCTGGGGCCAAGTCGCGCGGGCTGGGAATGCCGTCGTGGGCGCTGGCCGCCGCGGCCGCGGCCGCTGCGGTCTTGGCTTGGCCCCGCCCCGCGCTGGAACTGAAGACCCCCCAGGGCCATCAGCAGGTCCAGGTGCTGGCCGACGGCTCCAGGCTGACCTTGAACGGCGACTCCCAGGCCCGCGTGGCCTTGGCGCGCCGGAAACGGGACGTGCGCCTGGACCGCGGCGAAGCCTTCTTCAAGGTCGCCCACGATCCGTCCCGCCCCTTCACCGTCCATGCGCGCGACGCCTCGGTCACCGCTCTGGGCACCGCCTTCAACGTCAATCGCCTGGCCGACGCGACCGAGGTCACCGTGCGCGAGGGCAAGGTCAGGGTCGTCGCCGCCGTGGCCCCCGACCGGCCAGTCGTCGTCGTCGCTGGCGAGAGCATCCGGGTTTCCGCACGGGGGATCGAGGGACGCATCCGCTTCAACCCCGCCGCCGCCGATGACTGGCGCAGCGGCTGGATCGAGCTGAACAACGGCCGATTGGGCGACCTGGTGACCGAACTGAACCGCGCCAACGCCACGCGGCCGTTGAAGCTTGGCGGGACCGCCCTGGCCGACCTTCGCTTGACCGGACGCTTCCGCGCGACGGCGCCGCGCGAGACGGCGGAGCTCGTGGCGGCGACGCACGGCCTGGCTCTCCGCGAAGCCCCCGATGCGATCGTCCTGGGCCCAGACTGACTTGAATGGCGCGGTTTGATCTGACGGATTTCGAGGGGGCGGCGATCGCGCCCTTGCCACCTAACAAACCCCGCGCCGAGGGACGAGCGGCGGGCGCTGAACGGCATCTTAGGGTTGGAGGCGACCGCCGCCTACAGAGGTTCAGGGATCAGCCTCGAGCGCTGTTCCGCGGGCGCGTTTTCGGCCCAGAGCAAGAGCGCGTCCAACGCCGGACACAGGGACTGCCCCCAATCGGTGAGATGATACTCGACCTTCGGCGGCGCCTGCGGGTGAACGATCCGGGTCACGACACCATCAGCCTCGAGTTGTCGCAGCTGCTGGATCAGCATCTTCTGAGATACGCCAGGGATAGCGCGCTCCAGGTCCGAGAACCGCTGCACTCGGCCGCCGAACAGCTGAAACAGGATTACCAGCTTCCACCGCCCCTCCAGAACCCGGATGACATTCTGGATGCTTAGAGACGCTGAGTCCGCCGTGTAGGCCACACGCTTACTTTCGGGTGCGTGCCTTACTTTTTCGTCCGTTCTTGTCATTTCGGGAGGGTGTTCACAGGTTGTGGCGGACAGCAACCTTATGCCGGAGACCATCGGTGTCCACCAACCTCCCCCGCCCTATCGCCGACTATGTCGAGGCCAATGCCCGCCTTGACGTGGACGACATGCTTGCCGCCTTCGCCGCCGACGCCGTCGTGAAGGACGAAGCGCGCGAGCATCGCGGCCATGCCGAGATCAAACCCTGGATTGAGTCAGCGACCATAGCCGCCCGCGCGATCTTCACGCCGAACGCCTGGCGCGAGGACGACGGCGCCGTCATCGTCGACGGGATCACCGTTGGCGACTTCCCGGGAAGCCCGCTTCCGTTCGCCTTCCGCTTTAGGCTGAACGGCGGGGCCATTTCGGCCCTGGAGATCGTCTGATGTCCGGCGAGCAACGTGAATTCGAAGGCGTCCGCGCCGTGGTCACCGCCGGCACCAAGGGCGCCGGCCGCGCGACGGTCGAACGCCTGCTGCGCGGCGGCGCCAGCGTCGTCACCGCGGCCCGGAGCGCCGCCAACGCCCCTGTCGGCGCCCATGTCGTGGAAGTCGACCTGATCAAGCCGGAAGGCGCCGAACAGCTGGCGCGGGCCGCGATCGAACACCTCGGCGGCGTCGATGTCCTGGTCCACGTCCTGGGCGGCTCGTCATCACCCGGCGGCGGCTTCGCCGCGCTCACCGACACGCACTGGGCCGCGGAGTTGGATCTCAACCTGATGACGGCGGTGCGTTTAGACCGGGCGCTGCTGCCGCAGATGCTGGAACGCGGACGCGGCGCGGTCGTCCACGTCTCCTCCATCCAGCGGACGCTGCCGCTGCCGGAGTCCACGACGGCCTACGCCGCGGCCAAGGCCGCCCTCACCACCTACAGCAAGTCCCTGTCCAAGGAGATCGGCCCCAAGGGCGTGCGCGTCAACGTCGTGTCGCCGGGATGGATTCATACCGAGGCGGCCGACGATCTGATGCGCCGGATCGCCGACAACACGGGCGGAACGCTCGAAGAAGCGAGACAAAGCATCCTGGACGCGCTCGGCGGCATTCCGCTCGGCCGGCCGGCCAGGCCCGAAGAGGTGGCCGAATTGATCGCCTTCCTGGTCTCGGACCGCGCCTCGGCCATCCACGGCGCCGAATACGTCATCGACGGCGGCACGATACCCACCGTCTAACCTGGCGACGGTCTCCTACTCCCCGCGCAGCGCCGGTCAGGAGAAAATGCATATCGCGATAACTTTTCCCTGGACACACGATCGGCTCGCGACTACAAAATGATTATCGCAATAATCTTTATCGCAAAAACCACTGAACGACCTTTGGGAGAACCCTATGATCCGCCAAGCTCGCAACATTCTCATCGCCGCCGCCCTGACCGGCCTGGCCGGCGCCGCCCATGCCCAGCCCGACGCTTCGCCGGCCGCGAGCGCTCCAGCGGTCCGCAACGTTGTCCTGGTCCACGGCGCCTTCGCCGACGGCTCGGGCTGGCGGGGTGTCTATGACCGACTGACCGCCAAGGGTTACAAGGTCAGCATCGTTCAGAACCCGCTGACCTCGCTGGCCGACGACGTCGCCGCCACCCGTCGTGTGCTGGCCCGCCAGGACGGCCCCGCGATCCTGGTCGGCCACTCGTACGGCGGCACGGTGATCACCGAGGCCGGCAATGATCCGAAGGTCGCGGGCCTGGTCTATGTCGCCGCCCTGGCGCCCGACACCGGTGAGTCCACCGGCGACCAGTTCGCCGAGATCCCCGCCCCTCCCGGCTTCGTGATCGAGCCGCAGTCCGACGGCTTCGGCTTCGTCAATCTCGCCAAGTTCAAGGCCGGCTTCGCCGGCGACATCAACGACGCCGACGCCGCCTTCATGCGCGACTCGCAGGTGCCGATCGCCATGTCGGCCTTTGGCGAAAAGGTCACCCGCGCCGCCTGGCGCGCCAAGCCCAGCTGGTTCGTCGTGGCGACCGAGGACGGCGCCATCGATCCGAAGCTGCTGCGGAAGACCGCCGCGCGCATCGGCGCCGAGACGGTGGAGGTGAAGGGCAGCCACGTCGTCTTCCTCAGCCAACCTGGAGCGGTGGCCGACGTGATCGACCAGGCCGCCAAGACCGCCCCGCGTAAGGCGAAGTAAGACCACGACAGACGCCCGATGGGCCGGCCGCCGACACGCCATGCGCGTCGGCGGTCGCATCGATTTTGTCCAACACGCCTGGGATGGTTCCGACGCCGACGATGCGATCACCGCGGCGCTCAAATCACAGCGACTATTACCGCTGAAACCGCCCTTTGATTGCGGCGCCGCCCCGCAACGACGACACTCGGCCTCAAGAAAGCGCCGCTCTTTCGCCCCGCCGAGCATCGGGGCCAAGGCGCGCAAGGCGCTCGCCTTTCGTCCCATCCCCCCGACCTTAAGGGACATACCTTCGACGTGGCGTACTCCCCCCTACGCGCGTCCTTCCGGCCCAACCAGCGCGATCACGTCCCCCAAAGGCGCGCGCCTTGGTTTCCGGCGTCAGCCAGCCGAACGGCGGCGGGTCTGCAAACCCGCCGCCGGCCTTTCAGATCTTTTCCGGGCTCTCCGCATGCGCGCGGGCAAGCGCCGCTTCGGCCGCTTCGAGACGCGATCGGACGGCGGGGGATTTGAGCGGCTCGACCGAAACGATCGCGACGCCCCGCGCGTCCAGCACCTGGATCTTCAGCGGCGCCTCGAACCGGCTCGAGAGCTCACGCCAAGCCATGAGTTCGGCGAAGTCCTCGCCGGCCGATGCGGTGGAATAGAGCGACACGAACGGCGCCTGCGCCAGCGCCCGGTACAGGGTCGGGCTTCGCGACAGGGGCAGCTTAGGTCCGCGCCGATAGACCGAATGGGCGATCACGCCGGTCGCATAGGGCTGCGCCAGGCTCCGGTAGTCGACCCAGACCGTCTTGAACGGACCGCCGGCCGTGGTGATGTCCAGCGCGCGGTCGATCACGTGCGTGGCCTCATGCAGCAGAATGTAGGTCAGGGCGGAGGCCCTACCGGCCTCAACCTTCACGCTGTAGCCCGATCCGTCCGGGGAAAAGAGCATCGCCTCCTTCTGGGTGAGGAAGTCCGAAAGCGATGTCTCGAGCACATCGGCGCGTAGGGTGATGTCGAACAGCCGCTCGCCGTTGGGGCCCTCCGAGGACCGCGTCAAAGCCGTGCCCGCGCTGGACGGCGCGTCGATGAAACTGAGCCGCGCGAGACGTCGCTCCAGAACCTGTCGGTACAGCGCCGGAAGATCGGCGATGGCGCTTTCGATCAACGCCCATTCCCGGTCGGTAAGGACATGGGCCTTGGTCTCCTTGGCGCCCGCCTCGACATAGGCCTTGATGGTCTCGTCGTGAGGCGGGCCGATCCGCGCGCGGAGAACCGAAGCGGTTTGACCGCCAACGGCCGCCGTCGAGAGCGCAGCGGCCTTGGCAAGCCCGCCCCCGGGCCAGGCCAGCAAGAGCAAGCCCGTGGCCAGCAGCGCGCCAAACTTGGGTCCGGGATGCGACGGGACTTCTGGCACGCGCTGTCTTCCTTTTCGATCATCGGGTCAGGCAAGGAACAGGTTTGTCGAGACGGACTTGTGTCAGACGATTTCGACCGGAACGGCAAGAGCGTATCCCGCACCCCGCTCGGTGCGGATGATGCGCTGACCGCCGGGCCAGGCCGCCAGCTTGCGGCGCAACCGCAGGATCATCACGTCGATGCTGCGGTCGGTGACCTCGTCGGGATGCACGCGACAGGCGGCCACCAACTGCTGACGGCTAAGCACCTGGCTCGGCGTCTTGAGTAGGGCCGCCAGCAGGTTGAACTCGGCGGCCGTCAGCTTGACGGCGACGCCGCCAGGCGCGGTCAGACTTCGCCGCCGCAGGTCGGCTTCCCAGCCGACGAAGCGCCAGCGGGCGCGTTGTCGCAAGCGCGTCGAACGCGCCGGCCCCGCGCGCCGTAATACGCTGCGGATCCTGGCCAGAAGCTCACGAGGGCTGACCGGCTTGCTCATGCAGTCATCGGCGCCCAGTTCCAACGCCACCACCTTGTCCGGGCCTTCGCCGGGCGCGCTGGTCAGGCTGATGACGGGCGCCTCGTCGCGGTCGATGACGCCGCGCATCAGGTCCAGCCCGTTCTCGGCGCCCAGCTCGAGATCCAGAACCACAAGATCGACCGGCCGGGCGGCCAGGATCCGCTTCATGGCCGCGCCGTCCGGGGCCGTGCTGACCTGAAAGGCGTAGGCGCTCAGATAGCCTTGAAATTCATCTCGGGTCCGGGGGTCGTCGTCCACCACGAGGACGTGCCTTTGGGCGTGCGGATACATCGGCCTTCCTGGAAATTTGGATTCACGCGACGGACGCGGCCGCCGCCTCGAGGGGCGCGACCGCGTCGTCTTCTCGGACCTTTAGAAGCCGTGGGTCGCGCGGATGTACCGGGAGGCCTTTTCCCCGATGATCACGCAGGGCGCCATGGTGTTGCCCGTGGCCACCTTGGGCATGATCGAACCATCGGCGACGCGCAGGCCCTCGACGCCATAGACGCGCAGGCTGGAGTCGACCACCGACATGGCGTCACGTCCCATCTTGGCCGAGCAGGTCTGGTGCCAGTAGGTCACCGCCGCGTCGCGCACATACTGCTCCATGTCCGTCTTGTTCAGCGGGCCCGGCATGGCTTCGCGGGTGACCAGGGGGGCGAAGGCCTGGGTGTTGCCCAGGTCCCGGCAAAGCTCCACGCAGGCGAGCGCCGCCTTGAGATCATCCGGGTGGCCAAAGGTGTTCAGCTCGATTCGTGGAGCGATCGTCGGATCAGCCGACGCCAGGCGCACCCTGCCCCGGCTCTTGGGATGGGCCAGGCCCGCGAACATGGTCCAGCCGTGCTCGGGAACCCCGCGAACGGCGGTCTCGGGGCTGGGGACCGGGAACTCGACCTGGCAGAACAGCAGGTCCGGCTCGGTGAGCGCCGCGTCCGACTTCCAGTAGAGCGTGGCTTCGCTGCCACTGTTTCGCGGCGCGATCGGCTCGCGGTACTCCCAGATGCAGCCGAACGAGACGTGGTCCTGCAGGTTCGCGCCGACGCCCGGAAGCTTGCTCAGCACCTTGATGTCGTGGGCGCGCAGCTCCGCCTCATCGCCGATGCCCGATCGCATCAGGACGGTCGGCGTCTGGATCGCGCCCAGGCTGAGGATCACCTCGTGGGCGACGCCGAACCAATGCATCGCGCCGTTGCGAACCGCCTCGACGCCGACCGCGCGTCCGTTCTCGATCAGCACCCGGTTGACGTGGGTGTGGGTCAGCAGCGTCAGGTTCGGCCGGTCGAGATACGGATAGGTGAAGGCGCGGAAGATGGAGTGGCGCTTGCCGTCGCGGATCAACACGTCGCTGATGGCGCAGCCGCCCGCGCCCTCCATCATCTCGCCATTCGGCGAGCCGTAGGTCGGGATGCCGAGCTCATGGGCGGCATCGACCATGGCGTAGGCCGCCGGACCGGGATCCGGCGCCGATTGCACATAGACCGGGCCGCCCGTCCCGCGCCGCAGCGGATCGGCCGGACCCTGCCAGTTCTCGATCTCCCGATAGAGCCCCAGGACGGCGTCATAGCCCCAGGAGACGTCGCCGCTTTCCGCGGCGAAGTGGTCCCAGTCGCTGCGGTGGCCGCGCGACCAGACCATGACGTTGATGCTGGAGCCGCCGCCGCAGACCTTGCCCATCGACATCGGCATGGACCGTCCGTTCAGCGCCGGATTGGGCTCGGCCACGAAGCCCCAATCGGTGTCGCCGCCCAGGTTGGTGGGCCAGGCGGCCGGCTCCATCACGCTGGCGCGCTCGTCGCTGCCGCCCGCTTCGATCAGCAGCACCTGCACGTCGGGATTCTCGGCCAACCGCCGGGCCAGCACCGAGCCAGCGCTTCCCGCGCCACAGACGATGAAGTCATAGGTCGCCTTGAGATCGCCAGCGCGCTCGGCCTGGTTGGCCGCCACACGGGCGGCGAAATCGGGATGATCGCTGGGAAGATTGTCGTTCATGCTCACGCTCCAAACTCGAAATGAAGTATCAAATCTATCAATTTCATCAAATGCATCGAATTTGGAGCTTGTCAAGGCGAGGGGCTGTGGGCATCTGTGCGACGCGGCCTGACGGCTTGGAGAGACGATGGACACGGCCGACAAGGACATCCTGACCACCACGGACGTGGCGAAGATCCTGGGTGTGTCAGTGCGCACCGCGCAGCTGCTGATCGAGGGCGGATCGATCCCGTCATGGAAGACGCCGGGCGGTCATCGCCGCGTCTATCGCTCCGACGTCCTGGCGCTGATGCCGGGCGAGACCGTCAGCGCCCTGCCGGTGTCGGCGCGAGTGATCGTCATCGCCGGAGCCGACGCCCTGCCAGCGCTGACGGCGCGCCTGGCGCAGGCCCCTTCCTGCTTCGTGGACGCCTATCCGGAGCCCTTTTCCGCTCTGTTGAACATCGGCGGACGCACGCCGGCGGCCGTGATCATCGACGCGGCCTCATTGCCCATGGCCGCCGACCTGCTGCGGGCGCTGGCGTCGGATCCGGGGCTGTCGCAGACGGCGATCCTGCTCGTCGGCCCCAAGGCTCAGACCGCGGCCTTCGCCGGGCCCGCCAGCGGCAGGGTCGGTTTCGTCGAGGATCTGGACGCCTTGGCGCAAGCCGCCGAGACGGCGGTGCGAGGACCGGCGCCCGTGCCCGCCGCGCCTGAGGCCGGGGCGCTGGTTCCGTTGCCCGGCAACGAAGCCCAGCGCCTGCTGGCGCTGGAGCGCTCGGGCCTGGTCGACACCCCGCCGGAAGACGCCTTCGACAGGCTGACCTGGCTGGCCGCCCAGACGCTCGGCATGCCGATCTCGCTGATCACCCTGCTGACCCCGACGCGCCAGTGGTTCAAGTCGCGCCATGGTCTGGACATGGCCGACACGCCCCGCAGTTGGGCCTTCTGCAACCACACCATTCTGCAGCAGCGCTGCATGGTGTCGGAGGACCTGGCCACCGATCCGCGCTTCGCGGACAATCCGGCGGTCGCCGACGCGCCGCACTTTCGGTTCTACGCTGGCTGCCCGATCGTCGACCCCGACGGCTTCACGCTGGGTTCGCTCTGCGTGATCGACACCCGGCCGCGCACCCTGGACGACACCCAGCAGGCGATCCTCACCAACCTGGCGTCCCTGGTGTCGGACGAGATAAAGCTGCGTGTCACCGACGGGCGACTACGACGCGCCATGGGCGTTCTGGAGCGCAAGCCGCGGTAACGCGGTCCGGCGCAGCCGCTGCAAGCGGCTACAGTGTTCATCAACGAGCGCCCGTGCGGCAACGCAAGGGTGATGGCGGATGGACAGGATCGAGCGGCCGCCCGCCCTCAAGGCCTGCGCTCTAGGATCACCGGCAGATGCCTGAGCTGGCACATGGCGTGGTTGCCGATCCAGTCGTCGGCGTCGCCGGCCGCACGGACCTCGATCCGGCGTTCGATCAAGGCCTCCACCAGGCTCCTGGCGACCAGGCCGGCCACGAAACGCCCAGGACAGATGTGAGCGCCGCCGCCGAACGTGGTCGAGCCCTGCTGGGGGCGGTCCAGGTCGAAGCATTCCGGGTCTGGGAAAGCCTCGGGATCGCGATTGGCCGCGCCCCACATCATCATCACCCGAGTCCCCGCGGGGATGGTCCATCCATCGTATTCGAGGTCGGCGCTGACAATGCGGTTTAGATGAATGACGGGCGGCTCCAAGCGCAGGCACTCGGATACCGCCGCGGCGGCCTTCTCCGGCTCCGCGCGCAACCGGTTCACCACCTCGGCATTGTCAATCAGTGTACGGATTGTGTTGGTGATAGCCAGAGCGGCCGTATGGAATCCATCGAACAGGTTTCCCGCGAGGAAGGCCCCCACCGTCTTGGGAACATAGCCGCCATGGTCGAGATCGTCGGCGATATCGACCATGGCGAGGTCTCGGGCCATGTCCGAGACGAACGGACAACCGCCCGCGTCCAAGGCGCGCTGGCTCGCGCCCTCGACGAGGCCGCGATAGGCCGTCGCGGCGGCGTCGGCCTCGACTATGCCATCCCCGTCCGGCCGCAGAAACAGCATGGGAGTCATCTTGCGCGCCTGCACGGCCGCGCTCATAGCCTCCTCATCGGTCATCCCGATCAACCCGCCCCAGTAGAGGCCGATCAGCGGCTCGGCGATCCGCTCGACGAGATCGACGGTCTCGCCCAGCGGTAGATCTTCTAGGATCCGCCCGGCGATCTGGCGGGCGGCGTCGCCCCGCGCGGCGGTCGGCTTGGGTCCGATCTGGTTGAGAAGCACCTTGCGCAGGGTGGCGTTCAGAACGCCGTTTGCGCCGAAGAGCTGGTTCTTGATCAGGTCGGCGATGGCGAAGCCGATCGGCTTTTCCTCGAGCGGTTCGGCGCCGAGCAAGCCCGGAAAGAGCTGGTTGGGCGCCAGGGCCGAAAGCTCGGGCCGGGCCGCCAGCGCGCGAAGATCGGTATGACGGAAGACCACGAGCGCGCCGCCGTCGCCCCGCAGGAAACGGGGGCCGCCGGGCTGGAACGCCCTGGCGCAGAACCGCCGGAACGCCATGCGGCCGCCGTCATAGCCATAGTCCTCGAGCGTCGGCAGCGCACCGATGTCCAGAACGTGCGGATGATCGGCTACGATGTCACCAGACATGATCTTCTCCTTCGCGACGCGCGGGGGCGCGGGTTGGTCAGGCCGCGCGGCGCGTCGGCTCTAGGGAGGCGGCGAGCGCGGACTTGGCCTGGCGCCGGACACGCGAAAGCCACAGCATCATCGCCAGGACGAACGAGACCACCAGGCAGGCGCCCGCAGCGACCAGGGCGCCGCGGACCTCGTGGGCGCCGACGAAGAACGAGCACAGCATCGGCCCTGCGGCCGCGCCGACGGCCTGGACGCTGGGCGCCAACAGAACCGCGCGCCGCGAAGGATCCGATTCGATGACGAACGGCGCCTGCAGGGTCTGCAGGAATCCCCACGCCAGGCCGTGCAGGCCGGCGAAGGCGATGAACACGCCGGGCCCTGGCAGGCCCCACAGGCCGACCAGCACCGACAGGAACACTGGCAGACAGACCATGAACGCGCGGTGATAGGGTATCCGTTCGGCCACCACGGCCGCGAGGCCCGAGCCGACGATGGAACTGCCCAGGGCCAGGGCGACGGCGAGCCCGCCCTGGACCGGCGTCAGACCCGCCTGGCCGGCCAACTGCTCGACATAGGCCAGGAACCCGATGAAGAACGAAAACAGGAGGAAGACGGCGGCCAGGCTGACATAGGCCGCCTTCGGGATCGGCTCGGCCAGCACGGGCTCGTCGCTCGTGTTTCCCGCCAGCGGAGCGAGACTGGTCGGCAGAACGAACGCGACCACCGCCGCCAGGACGGCGCTGGCGCCCAGGGTCGCGAAGCCCGCGTTGGCGCCGAGCGAGGGCGAGACCAGAAGCGGTATGCCGGCCGCGCACGCCACCTGCAGCACCGCCTGGCTGACCAGGAAGATTCCGCTCCAGCGGCCCGGCGTCGGCGAGCGCACGATCATCAGCGTGGTCAGCCAGACGAGGCCGCCTTCGGCCAGGCCCGCCAGCGCCCGGATCACCAGGACCCCGAGCCCCGAGACCTCCAGCCCCGCGAGGTTGACGACGGCCAGGACAAGCGCGGCCACGAACCCGACCAGCTTGAGCCGGCGCGGCGGCAGGAAGGCGTCGGCCAGCCCGACGCCCAGTCCGATGGCGAGAAACTCGATCGTCACGCTCCAGCCAAGCTGGTTGACGTCGAGCCGGCCCGCATTGACCAGCCCCCCCAGCACGACCGGCTGAACGCCGGCCATGATCAGGGCGACCGATCCGACCGTCAGGAAAGCCGCGATCTGCCCGGCCGTCGGGCGGCGACCGATCCAGCCGTCGTCGGCTCGCGGGGCGCGCGCCTGGGTGTCCTCGAGCGACATGCATTTCCTCC
The DNA here is from genome assembly GCF_058802865.1 of Caulobacter sp. GW822-FHT01G02. Classification (NCBI taxonomy): domain Bacteria; kingdom Pseudomonadati; phylum Pseudomonadota; class Alphaproteobacteria; order Caulobacterales; family Caulobacteraceae; genus Caulobacter; species Caulobacter sp. GW822-FHT01G02. The sequence goes on along the minus strand of NZ_JBXAON010000009.1, from coordinate 167,533 downwards.
AACGGGCTTTGGATCAATTCTTCGACGGGTCTTCGCCCGACAGCCCTAGGGTAGTTTTTGCTATCTCAAGAGTATCGTCAACCGGTCTCCCGCTTGATGGGTTCGACCGCGATGCCGCTTTGCTGGGCGCCGGCCGGCCGAGCTTGCGCGCGCCGCGGCCACACCGGGTTCGACGCGAACACCCTCGCTAATAGGATAGTTTGAGCTACACTAAACCCACGCGGGCTATGGACGCCGCGCACGCGACGCACGCCGCGGCGGCGACAGGTTCTCTTGACGCAACCCAGTTGCTATTCGACAGCATGCCGCCGATCCGCGGCTCTCTTCAAGGACCCGTGGTGAGCACTCCAGAACTCGAAGCCAAGTCACGACCGTCCCGGCGCAACGGCATCAACACCTTCGAAGCGATTCTGACGACGACCGGGGAGCTGTTGGCCGAGGTGGGTTTCGAGCGCCTGACGACCAATCTCGTCTGCGAAAGGGCGGGACTGACGCCGCCGGCGCTCTATCGCTACTTTCCGAACAAGTACGCCCTGCTGACCGAGCTGACCCGCCGACTGATGGACGCCCAGGATCAGGTCGTCTTCGCCTGGGTGGAGTCGGGCGGCGCCCACTGGACCACCCTCGCCGCAGCCGTCGAAAGTCATATCCGGCTGCAAAAGGAGATCATCACCGTCACCCGCGCCTTTCCGGGCGGGCTCTGGATCCTGCGGGCCATCCGCGCCATGCCGCCGTTGCAGGACGTGCGTGTCCAGTCGCGCACGGCGGTGCTGGACCGGATCTTCGCGTTTCGCGTCAAGGACGGCCCCCCGGTCGACGAAGAGCGCCTGAAGCTGTCCATGCGCGTCTCCGAACTGATGAGCTACGCGGCGATGGAGATGCTGGTGGAGGATCCCGAGCTCGACGAGGACATGGTCATCGAGGAAGTCGCCTGGATGATCGGCCGCTACCATTTCGACCTCCCCCGCCGGTCCCAGCTATCCAAGGACTGACCGCCCAGGCCGATCACGCTTAGGCCTCGAGCGAAGCTTGATCGCCTTCCCGGGTCCCGAACGATCGGGCCGGGCCCCCAGCCTAAAGACCGTGGCCCAGAGCCACGAGTCCCGGTGCGCCCGCCCGGGCCGGCGCCGCCGTGACCGAAAGTCACGACAGGCCCACGGCCCGTCTCCCCCTTCCCTGGTTCTCGGTCGTCCTTCGAGCGGTTTGGCGCGGTTTCGCCCGCAAACCGGGCGCCTGGACCGCCACGCCACGCCAAGCCGTCCGATCGCTTGCGCTACGCCCCCTTGCGTCGAGATAGTTTTTATTATCGTAATGGCCTGGACCGGTCGGAGTACTGGATAAACGGGGAGTAGAATATGAAAGCGGGTATGTTTCTGAGCTGCGCCGTGCTGGCTTTGTCGGCTGGCGTCGCGGCGGCCCAAACGCACGACAGCACGGCGATCGAGGAGATCGTGGTCACCGCCCAGAAGCGGTCGGAAAACCTTCAGGACGTACCCGTATCGGTCACCGCCCTGACCAGCGACGCCTTGGCCGCGCGCGGCGTCAACAACGTCTTGGCGCTGAACAACCTGGCCCCGGGCATGCGCATCAGCGCCGGCGACGCGGCCGCCAATCCCAAGATCTACATTCGCGGCGTGGGCCTCAGCGACTTCAACCCCAACGCCTCCAGCGGCGTCGGAGTCTATGTCGACGGCGTCTATGTCGGCTCGCCCCTGGCCCAGATGGCGGGGTTCTTCGACCTGGCCCAGGTCGAGGTGCTGCGCGGGCCGCAAGGCACCCTCTATGGCCGCAACACCAACGGCGGCGCGATCAACATCACCACCAAGCGCCCAAGCCAGACGTTCGGGGCCGACGCCTCGCTGGAATACGGCAGCTTCAACGCCGTGACCGCCGATCTGGGCGTGGGCGGGCCGATCGTGGCCGACAAGCTGGCCTTCCGGGCAGCCGCCCAATACGTCGAGGACGACGGCTATACCCACAACCGGGTCACCGGCCATGATCTCAACGCGGCCAAACATTGGGCGGGACGGCTGTCGCTGCTCTACACGCCGAGCGAAGATTTCGAGCTGCTGACCCAGGTCAATCGCTACGTCAATCGCGGCGACGCCACCGCGCCCGGACACCGCGCTCTGTTCCCCGCGACGCCGGCGGCCGCCGGTTCGGACGGCTTCTGCGCGGCCAGCGCCTACGCCAGCGGCCAGTGCGCCGACCTGCTGGGCTATGCCGACACCGACAACAATCCCCGCGCCGTGGACGCCAACCTGGAGGGCAAGGACAAGGTCGACCTGTTCGGCGCCTCCAGCCAGGCGACCTGGAAACTGGGCGGCATGTCCCTGATTTCGGTGACGGCCTGGCAGTGGGCCCACCGCAACGACCTGGAAAACACCGACGCCAGCCCCCTGCGGATGATCGAGATCAACTATCGTTCCCGCCAACACCAGTTCACCCAGGAACTGCGCCTGCAGTCGAACGATCGTTCGGCGCGCCTCAACTGGGTCCTGGGCGTCTACTACATGGACGAGCAAGTACAGGACAACACGCGCCAGGACGTGCTGCGCGACCTGCGACCGCTGTTCACCACACCCAGCAATCCCACGGGCCTCAGCCTCGAAAACAGCGTCGCAACCTTCGGCTATCCCTACACCCAGACCACCAAGGGCTACGCCGTCTTCGGCCAAGCGGACTACAAGCTGACCGACAGACTGACGGGTACTGTGGGCCTGCGCTGGTCGGCCGACGACAAGTCCATGGACTACCAGAGCCAGGCCGAAGACGGCCTGATCGTCATCCTGACCTCCAAGCAGAGCAAGACCTTCTCGGCGGTCTCGGGCCGGCTAGGCCTGCGCTACGAACTGAGCGACGACGCCAATGTCTACGCCACCTACAACCGCGGCTATAAGAGCGGCGGCTTCTTCGGCGGCATGGCCACGACGGCCCAGGAGATGGAGCCCTACGACAACGAGACGCTCGACGCCTACGAACTGGGCTTGAAGTCGGAGTTCTTCGACCGTCGGGTGCGCCTGAACGTGTCGGGCTTCTACTACGACTACAAGAACCAGCAGGTGTTCGCCCAGACCACGCGCAACGGCCTGACCGTGCTGGTGCTCGACAACGCCGCCAACTCCAAGGTCTACGGCGGCGAGGCCGAGGTCACCGCCCGGCCGATCCAGCCCCTGACCCTGAGCGCGGGCGTGTCGTTGCTGCACGCCAAGTACGGGGACTATTTCACCGAGGGCAAGGACTTCACCGGCAACTGGCTGCCGCAGTCGCCGAAGGTGACGTTCAACGCCGCGGCCAACTGGGTCGCGCCGCTGGCGAGCGGCGCGTCGATCGTGGCCAATGTCGACGCCAACTATTCGTCGAGGGTCTATTTCGACAACTCCAACGCCGCGCGCCTGTCGCAGGACGCGGTATGGGTGGCCGGCGCCCAGGTCAGCTGGCGCTCGCCCGACCAGAAGATCGAGGCCGGCGCCTTCGCCCGCAACCTGTTCGACAAGACCTACGCCGTGTCGATCTCCAATATCGACAGCCTCGGCGTGGATCTCCTCAGCTACAACCGGCCGCGGAGCTTCGGCGTCTTCCTGCGCTATCACTACTAGCGGGGACGTTCCATTGGCGGCCCAGCCCCCTTTCGGCGGCTGGGCCGCTTCGGCGCGGACGGCGCTCAGCGTTGTCCGTAGGACCTGAACCGCTGCAGGATGCGGCTCATCTCGTCCTCGGCCAGCAGATTGGGGCCGCCGATCGCCAGGGTTCCCCAATAGACCGCCGCCTGCTCCTCGACCTCCTCGGTGATGGCCAGGGCGAAGTCGAGATTGGGCGCGGCGACGATCTGGCCATGATTGGCCATCAGGGCGGCGTAGCGGCCGTCCAGCGCCTCGACCACGGTCGCGGCCAGTTCCTCCGAACCAAAGGTGGCGTAGGGCGCGACCGGCACGCTGCTGCCGCCGCTGACGGCGACCATGTAGTGCATGGGCGGGATTTGGAGGCCGGCGCAGGCGAGGATGGTGGCGTGGCGCGAATGGCAATGCACCACCGCCCCCACGTCGGGGCGCCGATCGAGAATCCCCTTGTGCATGCGCCATTCACTGGATGGCTTGAGCGCGCCTTCGGGCGACGAGCCGTCGGGACGGACGAGCACCATATGCTCGGCGGTCAGCCGCGCGGCCGGCACGCCGGTGGGCGTGACCAGCATGTCTTCTCCGCACCGGGCCGAAACATTGCCCGAGGTGCCCCTATTGAGGCCGCGCGCATCCATCGCCTGCATCACCTGCGCCATGCGCTCGCGCAGAGCCGCCTCCTGATTCGTCGTGCCCATCACGCCGCCTCGCTCAGCGTCATCTGACGCATCGCGGCCTCGGTGGCCTCGAAGCTCTCGACCTTGCCCAGCGTGGCCAGACCCTGGGCGACCAGCGCGGCGGTGGCCGTGCCGAAACGCGCGGCGTCCAGCGGCGTCCAGCCTCGCGACAGGGCGGCGATGAACCCGGCGCAATAGGAATCGCCGCAGCTGGTGGTGTCGACCGGCGTGATCGCGTGGGCCGGCAGGGTCATGCTGACGCCGTCAAGGACCACCACCGAGCCGCGGCCGCCATTCTTGATGATGCAGCCCTTGGCGCCCCACGACCGGAAGGTCCCGGCGGCGGCGAAGAGGTCCTCCTGACCTGTCAGGAACACCGCCTCGGCGGCGCTGGGCAGGAAGTAGTCGACATGCGGCAGCAGGCGCTTGACCTCGTCGACCGCCGAAGGCTGGGGCGCGATCAGGTCGCAGGTCACGATCGCCCCGGCCCGCGAGGCGGCTCGGACGATCGCCTCCCCCTCCCCGCCGTCGAGCTTGGGACCGCCGACGCCGCCATAGTGCAGAAAGCCCACTGCGGCGGCCGTTTCCAGCGCGCGCGGGGTGACGCGGGCCAGCATGCCCGCGCCCAGCGCGTGGAAGCCGGGACGAACGCCGCTGGAGGAGACCGCCAGCAGGGTCGTGGAACTGGGCAGGCCCGGCAGAACCTCCAGGTCGGTGACGTCGACCCCGGCGTCGGCCAGGGCCGTGAGGATGAAGCGACCGATCAGGTCGTCGCCGACCGCCGAGATCAGCCGGCTCGGCACGCCGAGGCGAGCCGCCAGCAGGGCCGGAGCGGCCGCCGTGCCAGCCGGAGCGCAGACGATCCCCTCGATCAGGCCCGTTCCCTCTTCCTTCGGCAGCACGTCGATGGCGCGCGCCACCACGTCCAGGGTCGTCAGCCCAATACACGCCAATCCATTCTTCATCCGACGTCCTCCCTACGCATTGACAGTCACTATGCCTCAGTCATTATAATAGTCAAAACTATCTTATAAGGGGCTGAACTTGACCTGGACGAACAGCAAGGATGCGGCGCTGCGGGAACGCGCCATGGCGGTGATCCCCAATGGGATGTACGGCCACCAGTCGGTCATGCTGCTGCCCGACGACTACCCGCAGTTCTTCGACCGCGCCGAGGGCGCCTATCTCTGGGATGTCGACGGCAACCGCTATATTGACTTCATGTGCGGCTACGGCCCGAACCTGTTCGGCTACGGCCATGACGCCATCGATCAGGCCTATATCGAGCGCATGAAGCGGGGCGACACCATGACCGGCCCCGGCCAGGCCATGGTCGAGCTGGCCGAGGCCATGACCGCCCAGGTCAGCCACGCCGACTGGGCGATGTTCTGCAAGAACGGCACCGACGCCACGACCATGGCGATGATGATCGCCCGCAACTTCACCCAGAAAAAGACCATCGTCCTGGCCAAGGGCGCCTATCACGGCGCCGCGCCCTGGTGCACGCCGCTGAAGAACGGCGTCACCGAGGCCGACCGCGCCAACCAGGTGTTCTACGAGTACAACAACGTCGAAAGCCTGGAGGCGGCGGTCAAGGCGGCCGGCTCTGACCTGGCGGCGATCTTCGCCTCGCCGATCAAGCACGACACCTTCGTCGATCAGGAGCTGCCCGATCCCGAATACGCCCGTCGAGCCAGGGCGCTGTGCGACGAGCACGAGGCGCTGCTGATCATCGACGACGTGCGCGCCGGCTTCCGCCTGGCCCGCGACTGCAGTTGGTCGCTGGTGGGGGTCAAGCCGGACCTTTCGACCTGGGGCAAGGCCATCGCCAACGGCCATCCGATCTCGGCCCTGCTGGGCGCCGACAAGGCCCGGTTCGCCGCCGCCACCATCTATGCGACCGGCTCGTTCTGGTTCTCGGCCGCGCCGATGGCCGCGTCGCTGGCGACGCTGAAGCTGATCCGCGAGACCGACTACCTCGAGCGCACCATCGCCCTGGGCGAGCGCCTGCGCGCGGGCCTGGACGAGGCGGCCGACCGTCACGGCTTCTCGTTGCGCCAGACCGGTCCGGCCCAGCTGCCGCTGATCATGTTCGACGAGGACCCGACCGGCGCCAAGGCCTACTTCTGGAACAACGCCCTGCTCAAGCGCGGCGTCTATTTCCACCCCTGGCACAACATGTTCATGACCACGGCCATGACCGACGCCGATATCGACCATACGATCGAGGCGGGCGACGAGGCCTTCAAGCTGCTGAAGGCCGCCGGTCCCCTGCCGCCGGTCGAGAAGCTGGCCTTCCTGCATTCCATGGTCGACTGACGGACCTCACACCGCCTGGATGCGGCGCCGCCAGACTTGCCCTGGCGGCGCTTCTCGCAACCCATTCAGGCGCGGTTCGCGCATCAGCCATGACAAAGGGCCCCTCTTGCCGAGGGGCCCTTCTTTTTAGACGGAATGTGTCGACGGCGCGGTTCAGGCCGGGGTGGCGCGGGTGACGCCAAAGCGCCGCAGGACGTTGTGGGTGATGACCTGGATGAACGGGTCGCGCGCGGCCAGGCCGTGAGCCCATTCGGTGGTGCCGCTGTTGAACACCTCGCCCTTGCCGCGCTTGAAGCTGGCGACGACAGCATGGCCGCGCAGGACCTTGGCCTGAGCTTCGGGACCGGAGTCCCCGAACATCACCTCGGCGACCACGTCCAGTTTCTCGGGCGGGATGATCGGGAAGTAACCGCGGCCGGCTTCCTCGCCGAAGGCGCAGGGCGCGACGCCGATGATCTCCAGAGTCTCGGGCACGCCCAGCATCGGCACGGCCTTGGGCAGGCCGTCGTCGCCGAACTGGAAGCGGCAGCCGTCGCTCTCGTAGCCGATCAGCGGCAGATCGCCGCCGATCACGTCGCCGTAGAACAGATCCGAGCCCTCCAAGGCCCAGTGGCGGTCGTCATAGACCGTGAAGCCGGCCTGGCCGCGCGACACGCACATGCCCAGACGATGGTAGCCGGCGAAGACGAAGCTCAGTCCCGTCAGCGCGGCCTCGGGCCGTTGGAAGGCCGGGTGCGACCATAGGTGCGTGGCCTTCTCGGGCGGAACGTCCTCGGCCTCGAAACCCTTCCATTTGTGGCAGACATAGGTCTTGCCGTCGTTCTCCCAGCGCACCTTCCAGAAGCAGCTGTTGCCCGACAGGATCGCGGCGTTGCCGCCCGCGTCGACGAAGCGCTCGACCTGGTCGCGCTGGCCGCCCGACCAGTATTCGCTGTGGCCCACGAACAGCGCAGCCGCGTAGCCTTCGAGGAGATCCTGTTCGGCGTCCAGGTCGTAGTCGGTGGCGAAGTCCAGCGCGTAGCCGTTCGATTCCGCCCAGGCCACGAAGGCGTGCTCCCACTTGTGCAGGAAGCCGGCCGAGCCGTCGTAGGGCGAGGCCCGATGCTCGACCATCCAGGCCATGTCCGAGGCCCAGGGGGCTTCCTCGAATCCACGCTTGCGCAGGTTGATCAGGCGAGGCGGGTTGGGCGGCGGCGCGACGATCAGCGGCGGAAACGGACGCTGGGTCGACAGAACGCCGATCGCCTCGTCCATGGCCTGGGCGAACGGAACCTGCCCGCTCATCAGGCCGGTGACGTTCGAATAGGCGTTGGCGCCGCCCCAGTAATTGTAGGCTTGGTAGGTGTTGGTCGACAGCACCATCAGGGCGCTCGAACGACGCACGCCGACCGGCGGCTTGACGACCACGAAGTGATGGGCCTGCCCGCCGCTCGCGTCGGTCAGGACGATATCGTAGTAGCCCGAGGCCCATGCCTCGCCGACCTCGACCTCAAGGGCGACGGGCCAGCCGCAGCCGTCGCGGTCGGCGTGGGCCGGAACCGGATGATCACCGACGCGCACGTCGTCGCGCTCCAGGACCGTCAGGCGCTCGGCGCCGATCCGGGTGATCGACAGGCGGCACGGACCGTTTTCGGCGCTGGCATGGAGGGCGAAGCGCTCGCCAGGGCGCACGCTCAGGCGGTCGGTATAGCAAGCGAGCATTCGGTTCCCCCTTCAGACTCCGGCCAAGCCGCGCGGATCACGAAACGCCTTTGACCTACTGGTTTGTCTCGGCCCATTCAGCGCCGGACCATGGAGTAGTTTTTACTATTCTATTTGCGGCGATCGCAAGCCACAACTCGCTTCCAGGACGGGAGCAAGGAAGGGCGCGCGCGGCCTCAAGCGCGGCGGGCGCTCTCGAGATCGTCGGCGTGGATAGCCGGGTCGGATCTGTGTCTTTGCCTGCTCCTCGAGCCAGCCGAAGAAGGTCTCAATCTGGTCGGTCCTGATCGCAGAAGACCGCGATGATGCTGATATTGGCGAAAGGCCAGGGCGCGCCACCCTTCCAGAAGCCGTTGAAAACATTGCGACTTCACCGTCAGAAAGACCGCCTTCGGACGATTGCTACACAACCCTGATACACAATCGCGCGCCCGAAACCGTCCTAACCATCAGGGATGGCTCAGGAAAAACGGTCGGAGGTGTAGCAAGTCGAGATCAGGACAACAAACTCGGCTGATCGCCTCAAACAGCGTCGCGATCCGGTAACCACTTCCATAGGCGTCAGACACGGAAGCCGATGACCCAGACCCATCTGGAGCCGACCAGCCGCCGAGCGCGATGTCCCTCTCGATCCGGGCCTCCCGCATCGCATCGCGGAAATTGTGCCTGAAACTGTGAAAGCAGGCTTTACTCGACCGAACGCCTGCCTTCCCGGTGAACCGGGTGAACCAAGCCGAGAACGTGGTCGAACGATAGCCGGTCGCACCGAGCCAAACCTCACCGAACAGTTTGGTCTCCCCTGCCCGCCTGCGCTCGTTGACGAACTTCATAAGGCCGAGCGCAATAAGCTCCGGGTGGATAGGCACGACCCGTGAGCTTGAAGCCGTCTTAAGCCGCTTGTCGGCCATGGCCCCCTCCGAGGCTTCAGTGACGACGAAGCACGGGACGTCCTCTGTCAACCTGACATCAACGACATCAAGCTGGCATGCCTCGTTCATGCGAAGCCCGTTGAAAAGGGAGATCGGCGGAATCCAGAAGCGCGCGGTGCGCGGACGGCAATCGCCGGGCATGGCGTAGCCATGGCCGGCGTCGCGGCAGCTGGTGTAAAGCGGCGCCGCGAAGATCGCCTGAAGCTGGCTGGCGGAGAACGGCAACCGCTTGTCCCTTCGAAGGGTCGCTTCGGGCAACATCAATCCCTTGGCGGGATTGCGGTCCATCATCTCTTCCTTGACCACCCAGTTGAACCCGCCACTTAACTTGTTGAGGTAGGTGTTGATGTTGCTCGGACTCGTCAGGTCCGTTGCGTTCGGCCTCCTTGGCTTTCGCGGCGTTCTCTATTGGGCTGAGGCAGGGATAGAGTTTCAGCGCATTGCGCGGCATCCAGCGCAGCGTGTCGATCAGAGTCCGACAGTGAGCCCGCGTGATCGACCGAACTGCCGTCGCCTCCCCGACTATGGCCAGAACCAGCCTGCGCGTCGTGTCGTAAGCGAGCCGCGTTCGTGGAGACCAGTCCCGCGTGGGATCGGACATGTAGGCGTCGTAAAGTTCTCGAAGGGTGACGCCCGGAGTAGGATCGGACGGGCCGACCGCAACGCTCTCGGGCAGGTCGATCTTGACGGACGTCGAGACTGACGCGCCGAGCCTCGCCAGAATTCGGTGATCGACGCTCAGCCCGGAGCGAGCACGAGCCTCCTCGAAGTACCGCTCAATCGTCGCCGCAACATCATGAGACCGCCGCACGGCGACCGTTGGACTGTCCGTCCCCAACGATTTCCAAACCTCACGCTTCCCGATAATCGCCCTGAGAGCCTCGGGCACCCGCCGCCGGTAGTAAAAGCGACAACCCCGCCGAACTAAATGAAATCGAACAGCGTGTAGACTGTTTGTGGAGTAGCCGCCCGACCGTTTTCCTGAGCCATCCCTGATGGTTAGGATGGTTTCGGGCGCCCGATTGTGTATCAGGGTTGTGTAGCAATCGTCCGAAGACGGTCTTTCTGACGGTGAAGTCGCAATGTTTTCAACGACTTCTGGAAGGGTGGCGCCCCTTGTCGGATGAAACCGATAACTACGAGTACGCTATTGTACTCCATAGGCCCCCTCGCAGTGACAAGGGGCGCAAACGTGCCTGACGGGGCGTGGACAACATCGCCGAGTAGGTCACCTAAAGCATCGCTGCGAAGATGTCCGCATCGCGCCAAAAGCGGCCCAGCCTGTTGGCCGCCTATCGCCAAATCTCCGGCCCGCTTGACGATTTGAAACAGCGCGCTTGATCCTTGGGGACAAATTTACTGGAGCGGGTCATGTCCGAACGCAGCACGCGATGCCTATGCCCAAAGCCAGCTAAGCACGACTGACGTGTCCGCTGACCTGCAGCTGCGTGGTCTGGGGCCTAGGCGAGGTCCAAGCCTCGCTCGCCGCACGCCGGTGCGCCGCCGACACCGCCGCGCGGCCCAAACCGCCGAAGGTCCGGACGTTCGCACCCGGCGCTCGCGTCCGGTGCGAGGGGTCAACTAGGCCTGTCGGTCGTCTAACGAGCTCGGATTTCGCCAGCGCTTGACGACCATCAATCGCCTCGGGGCCATTCTAGGCTCTAATACCGCGATGACCTTTGCCCGACCGGACGCCATCGACGCCCGGCCAACGGAACCCACCCTATTCGAACGGACCGAGCTCATCCGTAGCGCCAGCGGCACAGCTATGAGACGCGCCAACGATGCTTGAGGTGATCTGGACAACGGTGAGGCTGGCGGTCGTCACGACAGTCTTGCTGCTCATCGTATCGACGCCCCTGGCCTGGTGGCTGGCGCGCCAGCGGGCGTGGTGGAAGGAGATCATCGCCGCCGTCGCCGCCCTTCCTATTGTCTTGCCGCCCACCGTACTGGGCTTCTATCTGCTGATCCTGCTGGCTCCAGCCAGTCCGTTGATGAGCCTGCTGCACCCCTTTGGGGTTCGCAGTCTGGCCTTCACCTTCACCGGCTTGGTGATCGGCTCGATGGTCTATTCCCTGCCCTTCGCCGTGCAGCCGATCCGCAATGCCTTCGAGGCCATGGGCGATTCCCCGATGGAGGCGGCCGCTACCCTGCGCGCGACGCCGCTGGACGCCTTCTTCACCGTCGCCCTGCCCCAGGCCCGCCGTGGCTTGCTGACCGCCGCAGTGCTGGTCTTCGCTCACACCATCGGGGAATTTGGCGTGGTGCTGATGATCGGCGGCTCCGTGCCGGGGGAAACCGAGGTGATTTCGACGCGCATCTATCAGCAGGTGGAGTCGCTGCAATTTGCCCAAGCCCATCAGCTCTCGATCGGCCTCCTGGTGTTCGCCTTCGGCGTCCTGCTGGCCATGCTGCTGATCGAACGGCGCACGTCACGGCCCGCGCGATGACCCTGTCGCCCGCCAGAACCGACGTGAAGGCGCGGTTCGCGGGACGCCTGGGGGCCTTCACGCTCGACGTCGTCTTCACCCTGCCGCCCAGGGGGGTCACCGCCTTGGTGGGCCCGTCGGGCGCGGGCAAGACCAGCGTGCTGCGCTGTCTGGCCGGGCTTTCCAGCCTTCCAGGCACCTTGGTCGTCGAGGGTGAGACCTGGCAGGACGAGCGCCGGTCTTTGCCGCCGCATCGCCGAGCGATCGGCATGGTGTTCCAGGACGCCAGTCTGTTGAGCCACCTGTCGGTGACAGACAACCTGCGCTACGGCCAGCGACGCACGCGCGAGCCGCTGGCCACGGGCTTTGAAGAGGTCGTCGCGCTGCTGGGGCTGGAGGCGCTGCTGGGGCGGTCGACGACCCACCTTTCCGGCGGCGAGCGGCAGCGGGTCGCGCTGGGTCGCGCCCTGCTTTCCCAGCCGCGCCTGCTGTTGATGGACGAGCCGCTGTCCAGCCTCGACGCCGACAGCAAGGCCGAGATCCTGCCTTATCTCGAAAGCCTGCACCGGACCCTGGCCATCCCCGTGCTCTATGTCAGCCATGACGCCGACGAGGTGCGACGTCTGGCCGATCACCTCCTGGTCATGCGCGCCGGACGCGTCATCGACACGGCGACCGACGTGCGGGCCGCCGCCGATGTCCAGCGCGCGGCCGCCGCCCAGCGCCTAGCCGGCATGGAGCCGGCGAGCATAGGCCGCCTGGCCTTGGCCGCGCTCTTGGCCGGCCTGGATCCAGCCTAGAACCTCGCCGGCGTCGGCGAGCCGCTTGACTTCCGACAATCGCTTTGCCGCGCCGCGGGTGTAGGTCGAGGGCGGCCGATCACGGTTGGCGACGATGGATTTTGTGATGCCCCAAGGTTTGGCTCAGGGATCCGCCGCGATGGCGACGATCCAGATTTGTTTTTTCGGCAAGGTCGCCGACCGTTTCGGACGCGGCCTGGCCGTGGATATTCCCGCCGAGGGTTGCTCGCTGTCCTGGCTAAGGGCGCAACTGGCCGCTCAGACCGATGGCGGCGACGAGGCCCTGAGCGAACGCGGCCTGCGCGCGGCCGTCGATCATCTGATCGTCGGCGACCAGGCCTGGATCAGCCCCGGGCAGGAAGTGGCCTTCCTGTCGATGTTTTCTGGAGGTTGACCATGGATGACGCGCCCCTGGCCGCGAAGGGCCGCAAGGCCGGTATCGACGAGCGCCTGCCCTTCTATCCGCTCAACATAGCCGTGCTGACCATTTCCGACACCCGCGACCACAACACCGACACCTCCGGCGCCCTCTTGGTCGATCGCCTGACCGCGGCCGGCCATCACCTGGCGGGCCGCGTGATCGTACCCGACGAAGTCGAGGCCATCGCCCGTCAGGTCCAGGCCTGGGCCGACGACGAGGCGGTCGACGTCATCCTCACAACGGGCGGCACCGGCTTTGCGCCGCGCGATGTCACGCCCGAGGCGGTGACGCCGCTGTTTCGCCGGACCATGGACGGCTTTTCGGTGGTCTTCCATCAGGCCAGCCAGGCCACGGTGGGGGTGGCGACCCTGCAGTCGCGCGCTCTTGCCGGCCAGGTTGGCGACACCTTCGTGTTCTGCGTGCCCGGCTCGACCGGGGCCTGCCGCGACGCCTGGGACCTGGTGCTCGGCCAGGAACTGGACAGCCGCTTTCGCCCCTGCTCGCTGGTGGGCCAGATCCCGCGCTATCGCGGCGTCTGCAATTGATCAGTTACGATGAGGCCTCGGCCCTGGTGATGGGCCTGGCCCAGCCCTTGGGCCGCGAAACCGTGCGCCTGGACAGGGCCGACGGCCGCGTCCTGGCCGCGGCCATCGTCGCGCGGCGCGCCACGCCTTGCGCCGACGTCTCGGCCATGGACGGCTATGCGGTGCGTGACGACGACCTGACCGACGCGCCGGTCCGCCTGGCGGTCATCGGCGAGGCCTATGCCGGCCAGGCCTTCGACGGGGTTCTGACGCCGCGCGCCTGCGTGCGCATCTTCACCGGCGCCGTGGCGCCGGCCGGAACCGACCGGGTGGTGATCCAGGAAGAGGTCGAGCGCGAGGGGCCGCTGGCTCTCTTCGCCCATCCGCCGCGCGGCCCAAGCAACCTGCGGCTGGCCGGTTCGGATTTCAAGCCCGGGGACGTGCTGGTCGAAGCCGCCGCCCGGCTCAACGCCCAGAGGCTGGTGGCGGCCGCCGCGGCGGATCTGGCCAAGGTCTCAGTGATAGTCCGGCCCAAGGTGCTGGTCATCGGCACCGGGGACGAACTTGACGAGCCGGGCCGCCCCTCCAGCCTGCGCCCCGGCATCCCCGAGAGCGTGACCTTCGGCGTCGCCGCCATGGCCCGCGCCTGGGGAGGCAAGGTGGTGGATCGCTGGCGGGTCGGCGATGAGCTGTCGGCGCTGGAGAAGGCGGCGCGATCGGCGGTCGAGCTGGCCGATATCGTCGTCGTCACTGGCGGCGCCTCAGTGGGCGACCGTGATTTCGCCAAGACCATGTTCGCGCCCCTCGACCTGGACCTGGCCTTTTCCAAGGTGGCCATCAAGCCGGGCAAGCCGGTGTGGTTGGGCCGGGCGGGCGGCGCGCTGATCGTTGGCCTGCCGGGCAATCCGACCTCGGCCATGGTGACCGCCCGTCTGTTCCTCGCGCCGCTGATCGCCGGCTTGGCTGGCCTAGAGCCGGGCGAGGCGCTCGGTTGGCGCCAAGAGCCCCTGACCGCCCCGCTTGGTCCTTGCGGCGATCGCGAGACCTTCGTGCGGGCCAGACGCTTGCCTGGCGGCGTCGCGCCGATCGGCGACCAGGACGCCTCGGCCCAGAAGGCCCTGGCGATGAGCGATGTCCTGATCCGCCGCCGCCCAGGCGCGCCGCCGGCAAAGGCCGGGACGCTGGTGGAGACGCTCGACTTCTGACGAGCCGCGCCGCCCTAGACGGCGCCGGCGAAATGCGGAAACAGGATCGCGTCTTCCAGACGCATGTGCTCGCGCAGCTCGCGATCGATTTTGCGGCAAAGCTGATTGAGGGCCCGCCAGGTGCGGCAGGCTTCCTGGGGCGGCGTGAAATCCTTGGTGATCACCGCCAGGCGGGTCAGTTGTTCGACCACGTCGCGATGTTCGGCCTGCATCCGGGCGATGGCGATGCGGACCATCGGCCCGCCGCCGTGGCGCATCATCGGAAACAGCGCCGCCTCCTCCTTGCGCTGGTGGCCCGCCAGCTCGTCGGCCATCAGCGCCAGGTGATCGGCCAGGCCGTCGGGGCATTCGGCGTCGGCCACATGCACCGCCTCGACCTTGCGCGCCAGGGCGATGGCCTGGGGGAAGTCCTCCATATGGACCTGATGATAGCGGGTTAGGATGTGATCGATCAGCGCCCCGGCCTGCTGGGCGGCCTCGGGATCGCCTGGGGCGTGGAGCACCAGATAGGCCTCGACCGCGCGGGTGTCGGCGGGGTCGAGGCTAAATTGCACGGCTGCGTCAGGCCCGGCGGGCGGGCGGCTCAGTGCTGAGATCTGGGCGTTTTCGGTCATGGAAGCTCCTCCCACCCCAACCCTAAGGACTTTGCCAGAGGCGTGCATTGAGCGGCGCCGGCCCGCGCCTTGATGTTGCGCAAGGCCCGGCCTGGCCGATGTCGCAGACTGGACGGGCGACGACGCCTTTCATGCGCCGCAGGGAATCACTCAGCCTTTCCTCTCCAAATTCAGAAAGAGCGACCATGGCGTTCGACAACCCCTTCGCCGGCGAGATCTGGTCCAGCAAGTACCGCTTCGCGCCGCCGGACGGCGGCGGGGACGCCAACGTCGACGAGACCTGGGCGCGGGTCGCCAGGGCCATCGCCCAGGCCGAGACGCCCAAGCTGCGCGAAGGTTTCGAAGCCGAGGTCCTGGAGGCCCTCACTGATTTCAAGGTCCTGCCGGCCGGCCGCATCCTGGCCGGCGCCGGCACCGCCCGGGCGGTGACCCTGTTCAACTGCTTCGTCATGGGGGTGACGCCCGACGACCTGGGCGGCATCTTCGAGCATGTGCGCGAAGCGGCCGTCACCCTCCAGCAGGGCGGCGGCGTGGGCATGGACTTCTCCTCGATCCGCCCGGCCGGAGCCAGGGTGGAGGGCGTCGGGGCCGACGCCTCCGGCCCCCTCAGCTTCATGGATGTCTGGGACTCGATGTGCCGCACCATCCTGTCGGCCGGACAAAGGCGCGGGGCGATGATGGGCTGCCTGCGCATCGACCATCCCGACATCGAGGCCTTCATCGACGCCAAGCGCGCGGCGGGCCGCTTCCGCAACTTCAATCTCTCGGTGCTGGTCACCGATCCGTTCATGGCCGCGCTCGAAGCCGACGCCGACTGGCCGCTGAGCTTCGGCGGCCAGGTCTATCGCACGGTGCGCGCCGTCGACCTCTGGGCCAGGCTGATGCAGGCTACCTATGACGCCGCCGAACCGGGGGTGATCTTCATCGATCGAGTCAACGCCGCCAACAACCTGGCCTATTGCGAGCAGATCCTGGCCAGCAATCCCTGCGGCGAACAGATGCTGCCGCCGTATGGCGCCTGCCTGTTGGGCTCGCTCAACCTGGCCCGCCTGGTCGACAACCCGTTCGAACCCGGCGCCGTCCTCGACGAGGACAGGCTCGGCGCCCTGACCCGCACAACCGTGCGCATGCTAGACAATGTCATCGACATCTCCCGCTTTCCGCTGGAAGCCCAGGCGGTCGAGGCTAGGGCCAAGCGGCGGCTGGGGATCGGCGTCACCGGCTTGGCCGACGCCCTGGTGTTCTGCCGCGCGCGCTATGGCGACGACCAAGCCGTGGCGCTGACCCAGCGGTGGCTGGGGGTGATCAAGCGCGAGGCCTATCGCGCCTCGGCGCGGCTGGCCGCTGAGAAAGGCCCCTTCCCCCTCTACGACCCCCGGATTCTCGACCGGCCCAACCTCACCAGCCTGGACGAGGAAACCCGGGCCCTGATCGCCGCCCACGGCCTGCGCAATGGCTGCCTGACCTCCATCGCCCCGACCGGCACCACCTCCCTGCTGGCGGGCAATGTCTCCTCGGGCATCGAGCCGGTCTTCGCCTACGCCTATACTCGCAAGGTGCGCCAGCCGGACGGAACCAGCCGCGAGGAGCAGGTCGAGGACTACGCCCTGGCGGTGTGGAAGCGGCTGCATGGCGACGCCCCGCCCCCCGAGGCGGCGTTCGTCAGCGCCCAGGACCTGGCCCCGGCCGATCACCTGCGCATGCAGGCCGCCGCCCAAGCCCTGGTCGACAGCTCGATCTCCAAGACCGTCAACTGCCCCGAGACCATCGCCTTCGACGACTTCGCCGACATCTATCGCCAGGGCTACCGACTGGGCTGCAAGGGCTTGACCACCTATCGGCCCAACGCCATCACGGGCTCGGTGCTGTCGGTGGCGCCGCCGGCTGCGGCTCCCGCGCCCGAGCTTCCCCTGCCCTCGCGCCCCGACGCCCTGGGTGGCGCGACCTACAAGATCAAATGGCCCGACAGCGCTCATGCCGTCTATGTGACGATTAACGACGTCGAGGCCGAGGACGGCCGCCATCCCTTTGAGATCTTCGTCAACTCCAAAAACATGGAGCACTACGCCTGGACGCTGGGCCTGACGCGGATGATCTCGGCGGTGTTCCGGCGGGGCGGCGACGTGTCGTTCGTGGCCGAGGAGCTGAAGGCGGTGTTCGATCCGCGCGGCGGCGGCTGGATCGATGGGCGCTACGCTCCGTCCCTGCTGGCCGCGATCGGCGGGGTCATCGAGCGGCACCTGAGCGGCCAGCCATCGCACGAGCCGGGCGTCGAACAGCCCCCGAGAACGTCGACCGAGACCTCGGCCAATCCGTTCGCCGCCAACAAGGCCTGCTGCCCGCGCTGCGGCAGTTTCGAGATGGTGCGCAAGGAGGGCTGCGACACCTGTTTCGACTGCGGCTATTCCAAATGCGGCTAAGCGGTTGACGATCATCAAGGCGGCCAGGACCCCTATCAAGGCGTGAGCGTCGGTTCGGGTGCAGGGTGTCCCGATGTCAACCGCCGCCGCCCGCCGCGCCTATCGCGGCCCCGCCTTGTTCAGCTTCGGCTTTCGCCCCTTCTACCTTCTGGGCGCCCTCTGGTCGGCGCTGGTCGTCCCGCTGTGGCTGTGGAGCTACCTGGCCGGCGGCCCGGGCATGCTGACGCGCGACTGGCACGTTCATGAGATGCTGTTTGGTTTCCTGGCGGCCATCGTCGCCGGTTTCCTGACCACGGCGGTGCCCAACTGGACCGGACGCATGCCGATCATCGGCGCGCCCCTGGCCCAGTTGGTCGGACTTTGGCTGGCCGGACGCGTGGCCATGCTGTTCCAAGCCAACCTTGGCGCCGCCGCCGTCGGGGTGATCGACAGCCTGTTCCTGCTGGTCTTCGCCAGCGTCCTCTGGCGCGAGGTGTTGGCCGGCCGCAACTGGCGCAACCTGCCGGTCTGCGGCCTGGTGAGCGCCCTGGCTCTGGGCAATATCGCCTTCCATCTGCAGGGCGTCAGTTGGGCCTCGGGGCTGGGCGAGCGGCTGGCCCTGGGCGTGGCGACCCTGCTGATCGCACTGATCGGCGGACGTATCACCCCCAGCTTCACCCGCAACTGGCTCAAGGCCCGGGGCATGGCCGCCCAGCCGGCGGTCTTTGGCCTGATCGACCGCGCCGCCCTGGCCTTGACGGGCCTGGCCGCCCTCGCCTGGGTCGCCTTTCCCGACGCCCTTTTCACCGGCGTCCTTCTGGCCCTCTCTGGCCTGGCTCATCTGGTCCGACTAGCGCGCTGGCGCGGCTGGGCCGCCCGGCGCGAACCGCTGGTGTGGATTCTCCACCTTGGCTATGGCTGGCTGGGCTTGGCCCTGCTGCTGCTGGGCGCCTCGGTGCTCGATCCGGCGATCCCGCGCACCGTCGGCGTCCACGCCCTGACCGCGGGGGCGATCGGCGTCATGACCCTGGCGGTGATGACCCGCTCCAGCCGCGGCCACACCGGTCGTCCGCTTCACGCCGACGCGGCCACCGCCGCGATCTATCTGGCCATCAACGCCTCGGCCCTGGCGCGGATCGTCGCGCCGTTCACCGGCGCGGGCCAACGGAGCCTCCTGATGCTCTCGGCGGGCCTTTGGGTCCTGGCCTTCGCCGGTTACGTGGCCGCCTATGGCCCCATGTTGATTGGGCCGCGCCCGACCAAGGCTTGACCGATATCAAGCCCTGCGGCGCATGGCGTCATGGCCTTCCCCGCCGGCAAGGCCTACCGATGAGGCTCGCTCCGAGCGTTCGGGCCTAAAGCGCATCCGCGCCAGGGCCGGGCCGCCGCGCCGGCTCCGCCGGCAAGGGTGACGGGGGAAACGCCGTCGCCTCCCTTGCTTGGAAAGGAGCCCGCATGGGACGCTTGGTTGACGGCTTTGGCCGCCGCTTTCGCTATCTGCGCCTCTCGGTCACCGAGGTGTGCAACTATCGCTGCACCTATTGCCTGCCCGACGGCTTCAAGAAGTCCGGGTCGATGGCTTTTCTCACCCCCGACGAGATCGACTGCGTGGTGCGCGCCTTCGCGGGCTTCGGCGTCGCCAAGCTGCGCCTGACCGGCGGCGAGCCGAGCGTGCGCCGTGACCTGGCCGAGATCATCGGGCGCGCCGCGGCCACGCCCGGCATCGACAAGGTGGCGGTCACCACCAACGGCTGGAGCCTCAAGCGCAATATCCAGGCCTGGCGCGAGGCGGGCCTGACCAATCTCAATGTCAGCATCGACGCGCTCGATCCGGCCGCCTTCCATCGCATCACCGGCCACGACCAGTTGAACGAGATCATCGCCGGCCTCGACCTCGCCCTGGCCTTGAACATGCCGACGGTGAAGGTCAACGCCGTCCTGCTGCGCGACACGGTGGAGACCGGATTCGACATCTTCGCCGATTTCGTCCGTGATCGGCCGATCTCGTTTCGCTTCATCGAGCTGATGCGCACTGGCGACAACGCCGCCTATTTCGACGACCAGCACGTCTCCGGCGTCGACCTGCAGGGCTGGCTGGCGATGCGCGGCTGGTCGCCCGTTCCCAAGGCCTTCGACGATGGGCCGGCCACCGACTACGCCCATCCCGACCACCGCGGGCGCATCGGCCTGATCGCGCCCTATGCCCCGGGTTTCTGCGATAGTTGCAACCGCCTGCGCATCACCGCCAAGGGCGCGCTGCGCTTGTGCCTGTTTGGCGAATTGGGGGTCAATCTTCGCGATCTGCTGATTCCCGGCCAAGAAGAAGCCTTGCAAGCCCGCATCGAGGCGGCCCTGATCGGCAAGCCGGTCGGCCACCGGCTGCATGAGAACAACAGCGGCGACACGCGGCAGTTGGCGCAGTTCGGCGGCTAGGCCGAGCTTAGGGGACCGAGCGAATATCCCGCGCCGTCGGCCAGCGCTCGCGCTGCGCCTTGCCGGTCGGCGCATCGGTGGGCAGGGTGTGGTTGTCGATCAGGGGATCGGGCTTGGCCAGGCGCTCCAGCACCACCGGCCGGGCGATCGTCACCCGCGGTCCGTTGACCACTACGCCATAGTCGGCGATCGCCGCGAAGGCCCGCGACAGGTTCTCCGGCGTCATGCCCAGCACCGAGGCGAGCAGGCGCTTTTCGTGCGGCAGGGTGAAGGTGTCTGCCCCGCCCTGGCGCACCTTCTGGGTGATCAGATAGTTGGCCAGCCGCTCGAGCCCGCCGCGCAGCTTCTGGTTTTTGATGGCCCGCACCAGGCCGCGATAGCAGCCCGACAATTCCTGGGCCACGGCGAAGCCGAAGGCGGCGTCCTCCTTCATCGCCCGACGCAGAGCCTCGCCCGACAACATCAGGATGTCGGACCGTTCGATCGTCTGGGCGCTCATCAGGGCGTCGGCGTCGAGCACCACGGCGGCCAGGATGAAGGTGGAGACCGGCCGCAGCACCGCCAGGGTGGTGTCCTTGTCATTCCAGGTCGCGCCCAGCTCGACGCTGCCGTCGAGCAGCACATAGAGGAAGTCGACCGCGTCGCCCTCGGTGAGCAGGGTCGTACCGGCCGGAAACTTCTGCAGGAAGGCCCCGCCGGTGACGTTCCTGAACGCCTCGTCCGACATCACGCCGAACAAGGGCAGACTCCTGACACGGTCGAGATCAGCGCTTCTCATCATGCCTCCCTCATGGCGTCGTCGCGACCGGGCGGCCTTGACGCAGGTCAACCCGACTAATGACGCGTCGCTTGATGACTATCAATCGCATACTTGACGCGTTAGTCAATTGCGATTGATGAAATAAAACCGTGCCCTTTTGCCACACCGAATACTCATAAGTGAACGTCAGTTATTTCGCTTTGCTTGATGCTTATCAAATGCGCCGAAGCCTCCCCCCGCAATAGATTGCTCGCGGCAGATGTTGTCGTGCGCGATTTGGGGGCAGACATGCAGACGGCGACGCCATCACAACAGGGAGCCGGATCGGCCCTGACGATGAGCACGATCGCCTTCACCGCCTGTTTCGCGGTATGGACGGTGTTCTCGATCATCGGCGTCAAGATCAAGCAGGACCTGGGGCTGAGCGAGGCGCAGTTTGGCCTGCTGGTCGGCACCCCGATCCTGACCGGTTCGCTAGTCCGGGTGTTCCTGGGCGTCTGGACCGAGCAATATGGCGGCCGCTTGGTCAATCTGCTGGTCATGCTGTCAGCGGCGGCGGCGACCTTCCTGTTGTCCTACGCCCAGACCTATCCGCAGTTTCTGCTGGCGGCCCTAGGCGTGGGCCTGGCCGGCGGCTCGTTCGCGGTCGGCGTGGCCTATGTCTCCAAGTTTTTTCCCAAGGAGCGCCAGGGCGCGGCGCTGGGCATATTCGGGGCGGGCAATGTCGGCGCCGCCGTCACCAAGTTCGCCGCCCCCTTCGTGATGCTGGCGCTCGGCTGGCAGGGCGTGGCCCAGATCTGGGCCGGAGCGCTGGCCCTGCTGGCGGTCGCCTTCTTCCTGACCACCAAGGACGAGCCCGACCTGCTGACCCGCCGCCGCACAGGCACCAAGCCGCAGGCCACCAGCGCCCAGCTGGCCCCGCTGCGCAAGCTGCAGGTCTGGCGATTCGCCCTCTACTACTTCTTCGTGTTCGGCGGCTTCGTGGCCCTGGCCCTGTGGCTGCCGCACTATCTGGTCGCGGTCTATCACCTCGACATTGTCGCCGCGGGCATGCTGGCGGCCGCCTATTCCATCCCCGGCTCGCTATTTCGCGTCTTCGGCGGCTGGCTGTCGGACAAGATCGGCGCTCGCAAGGTCATGTATCTGACTTTTGGGATCAGCGTGGTTTGCGCCTTCCTACTGTCCTATCCGGCCACCAGCTACGTGGTCGACGGGGTGCATGGGCCGATCACCTTCCGCTTAGCCACAGGCCTGGTCCCATTCGTGATCCTGCTGTTCGCCCTCGGCTTCGCCATGAGCCTGGGCAAGGCGGCGGTCTACAAACACATTCCGGTCTACTACCCCGACCACGTCGGCTCGGTCGGCGGTCTGGTCGGCATGGTCGGCGGCCTAGGCGGCTTCATCATGCCGATCGCCTTCGGGGCTCTCAACGACCTTACCGGCGTCTGGACCAGCTGCTTCATGCTGCTGTTCGTCCTGGTCGCCGGCGCCCTGACCTGGATGCACCTGGCCATCGGCCGGATGGAGCGCGCTAACGCGCCCCAACTGGTCAACCTGCCGGAGCTTCCGGAAATGGCCGGCCTGTCCAAAACCACCTCCTTCGCCGCGCCCGGCGGGCGCGTCGCCAACCCTCCCGCTCACTCGTGAGTAAGGCGCAATCGATGTCGACTTCCAAACCTAGCCCGGTGATCACCGACTGGCGTCCCGAGGACGCCGCGTTCTGGAGTGAAACCGGCAAGCGCGTCGCCACCCGCAATCTGTGGATCTCGGTGCCCAACCTCCTCCTGGCCTTCTCGGTCTGGATGGTCTGGTCGATGGTCATCG
This sequence comes from Caulobacter sp. GW822-FHT01G02, assembly GCF_058802865.1. Taxonomy (NCBI): domain Bacteria; kingdom Pseudomonadati; phylum Pseudomonadota; class Alphaproteobacteria; order Caulobacterales; family Caulobacteraceae; genus Caulobacter; species Caulobacter sp. GW822-FHT01G02. The sequence goes on along the minus strand of NZ_JBXAON010000009.1, from coordinate 144,881 downwards.
CCAAACTCAAGCTGGTCGGCTTCAAGTTCACCACTGAGCAGTTGTTCTGGCTGGCCGCCCTGCCCGCGCTGTCAGGCGCCACCCTGCGGATCTTCTACAGCTTCATGGTGCCGATCGTCGGTGGGCGGCGCTGGACGGCCCTGGCCACCCTGTCGCTGCTGATCCCGGCCATCGGCATCGGGGTGGTGGTGCAGCACCCGGAGACCCCTTACAGCGTCTTCGTCCTGCTGGCCCTGGCCTGCGGCCTGGGCGGCGGCAACTTCGCCTCCTCGATGGCCAATATCTCGTTCTTCTTCCCCAAGAGCGAAAAGGGCGCGGCGCTCGGCGTCAACGCCGGCTTTGGCAATCTCGGCGTCAGCGTCATGCAGTTCCTGGTGCCGGTGGTGATCGGCCTGGCGCTGTTTGGCCCGCTGGTCGGCGCGCCCCAGACCATCGTCGAGCACGGCGTGGCCAAGTCGATCTGGCTGCAGAACGCCGCCTATGTCTGGGTCCCCTTCATCGTCATCGCCGCCGTGGCCGCCTGGTTTGGCATGAACGACCTTGCGTCGGCCAAGGCCTCCTTCTCGACCCAGGCCGTGATCTTCACCCGCAAGCACAACTGGATCATGTGCTGGCTCTATCTGGGCACCTTCGGCTCCTTCCTCGGCTTCTCGGCCGCCTTCCCGCTGCTGACCAAGACCCTGTTTCCGGACATCAACGTCCTGCAGCTGGCCTTCCTGGGTCCGCTGATTGGCGCGGCCTCCCGCGCCCTGACCGGCGGGATCTCCGACCGCTTCGGCGGCGAGCGCGTCACCCACTGGGCTTTCCTGGCCCTGACCGTCGGTGTCCTGGGCGTGCTGGCCGGGGTCGGCGCCTATGGCGCGGCGCCCTCCTTCCCGATCTTCTTCGTCAGCTTCCTGTGGCTGTTCTTCTGGACCGGGGTCGGCAACGCCTCGACCTTCCAGATGATCCCCGCCATCGTCCGCGCCGACATGCCCCGGCTGATGCCGGGCGCGCCCCTCGAGGCCCGCCAGCGCGCCGCGGAAATGGAGTCGGCGGCCATCGTCGGCTTCACCTCGGCCGTCGGCGCCTTCGGCGGCTTCTTCATCCCCAAGGCGTTCGGCGACTCGCTGAAGGCCACCGGTGATCCCCAGTTCGCCCTCTACCTGTTCCTGGGCTTCTACATCAGCTGCGTGGTCGTCAACTGGGCCTTCTACGGCCGCAAGGCTTCGCTGCTGCACACCTCCGCGCCCGCCCTCATCAAGGTTCCCGCCCAATGAGCCATACCCTGGACCGTCTTGCCTTCTTCACGCGCAAGACCGAGTTGTTCTCCGACGGCCACGGCGTCATGAACGATGACGACCGCACCTGGGAACAGGCCTACCGAAACCGCTGGCAGCACGACAAGATCGTGCGCTCCACCCACGGGGTGAACTGCACCGGCTCGTGCTCCTGGAAGATCTATGTCAAGGGCGGCATCGTCACCTGGGAAACCCAGCAGACGGACTATCCGCGCACCCGGCCGGAACTGCCAAACCACGAGCCGCGCGGCTGCGCCCGCGGCGCCAGCTACAGCTGGTATCTCTATTCGGCCAACCGGGTGAAATACCCGCTGATCCGCTCGCGCCTGCTGAAGCTGTGGCGGGCGGCTCGGGTCACCCGCAGCCCTGTGGCCGCCTGGGCCTCGATCCAGAACGACCCGGCCCAGCGCGCCGACTATGTGACCCGGCGCGGCGGCGGCGGCTTCATCCGCGCCACCTGGGACGAGGTCACTGAGATCATCGCCGCGGCCAACGCCCACACCATCAAGGCCCATGGCCCTGACCGGGTGTTCGGCTTCTCGCCGATCCCGGCCATGTCCATGGTCTCCTACGCCGCTGGGGCCCGCTATCTGCAGCTGATCGGCGGGGTCTGCGGCTCGTTCTATGACTGGTACTGCGACCTGCCGCCGGCCTCGCCCCAGACCTGGGGCGAGCAGACCGACGTCGCCGAAAGCGCCGACTGGTTCAATTCCAGCTTCATGATTCTGTGGGGCTCCAACGTCCCGCAGACCCGCACCCCTGACGCCCACTTCTACACCGAGGCGCGCTATCGCGGCGCCAAGTCGGTGGTGATCTGTCCCGACTATTCGGAGGCCTCCAAGTTCTCCGACCTGTGGCTGGCGGTCAAGCAGGGCACCGACGCGGCCCTGGGCATGGCCTTTGGCCACGTGATCCTCAAGGAGTTCCACGTCGACCGCCAGGTCCCCTACTTCCGCGACTATCTGCGCAAGTACTCCGACCTGCCGATGCTGGTGCGCCTGGTCCCACAGGACGGCGCCTATGTGCCCGAGCGCCTGCTGCGCGCCGCCGAGTTCGACCAGGCCCTAGGCGAGACCAACAACCCCGATTGGAAGACCGTCGCGCTGGACGAGGCCACCGGCCAGGTGGTGGTCCCAGGCGGCTCGATCGGCTTCCGCTGGGGCGAAGACGGCAAGTGGAACTTGGAGGAAAAGGACGGGGCCGGCCGTGAGACCACCCTGCGCCTGGGCCTCAAGGGCGTTCATGACGACGTCGTCGGCGTGCGCTTCCCCTATTTCGGCGGCGCGGCCACCAACGGCTTCGCCATGACCGACCACCCCGACGTGCTGGTGCGCAACGTGCCGGTCAAGCGGATGATACTGCCCGAGGGCGAGACCCTGGTGGCCTGCGTCTACGACCTGTTCCTGGCCAATTATGGCGTCGACCAGGGTTTTGGCGGCGATCATATGCCGGCCGACCATGACGACGTCCAGCCCTATTCCCCGGCCTGGGCCGAAGCCATCACCTCGGTGCCGCGTGACCAGATCCTGGCCGTGGCCCGCGGCTTCGCCGGCAACGCCGAGAAGACCGACGGCAAGTCGATGATCATCATCGGCGCGGCGATGAACCACTGGTACCACATGGACATGAACTACCGCGCCGCCATCAACATGCTGGTGATGTGCGGGTGCGTGGGCCAGTCAGGCGGCGGCTGGTCGCACTATGTCGGCCAGGAAAAGCTGCGGCCGCAGACCGGCTGGGCGCCGCTGGCCTTCGCCACCGACTGGATCAAGCCGCCAAGGCAGCAGAACTCCACTTCGTTCTTCTACGCCCACAGCGACCAGTGGCGCTACGAGACGGTCGGCATGGACGAGATCCTCTCCCCGACCGCACCCGACGGCGTGTGGAACGGCTCGATGATCGACTTCAACGCCAAGGCCGAACGCATGGGCTGGTTGCCCTCGGCCCCGGCCCTGAAGACCAACCCGCTGGAAGTGGCCAAGGCCGCCGCCGCCAAGGGCCAGGACGCCAAGGCCTATGCGCTCGACCAGCTCAAGAGCGGCGAGCTCGAGATGTCGTGCATGGATCCGGACGACCCGGCCAACTGGCCGCGCAACATGTTCGTCTGGCGCTCCAACCTGCTCGGCTCCTCGGGCAAGGGCCACGAATACTTCCTCAAGCACCTGCTGGGGGCCTCGCACGGGGTGCAGGGCAAGGACCTGGGCCAGACCGGCGGGGTCAAGCCGACCGAGGTCGCCTGGCATGACGAGGCGCCGGAAGGAAAGCTCGACCTGCTGGTCACCCTCGACTTCCGCATGTCGACCACGGCGGTCTATTCCGACATCGTCCTGCCGACCGCCACTTGGTACGAAAAAAACGATCTCAACACCTCCGACATGCACCCCTTCATCCACCCGCTGAGCGCGGCCGTGGATCCGGGCTGGGAGTCGAAATCGGACTGGGAGATCTTCAAGGCCATCGCCAAGACCTTCTCCAAGATCGCGCCGGAGGTGCTGGGCGTGGAACAGGACGTCGTCCTGACCCCCATCCAGCACGATAGCGCCGCCGAGCTGGCCCAGCCCTTCGACGTCCGCGACTGGTCCAAGGGCGAATGCGAAGCGATCCCCGGCAAGACCATGCCGCAGATCACCATCGTCGAGCGCGACTACCCCAACACCTACAAGCGCTTCACCGCGCTTGGCCCGCTGCTGGCCAAGAGCGGCAACGGCGGCAAGGGCATCGGCTGGAAGACCGACCACGAGGTCGATCTGCTCAAGGCGTTGAACGGCGAGGTGCTCGAGGAGGGCCAGACCCAGGGTCTGGCGCGCATCGAGAGCGACATCGACGCCTGCGAAACCATCCTGATGCTGGCGCCGGAGACCAATGGCGAGGTGGCGGTCAAGGCCTGGGGGGCGCTCGAAAAGCAGACCGGCCGCGAACACGTCCATCTGGCCATGCCCAAGGAAGACGAGAAGATCCGCTTCCGCGACCTCCTGGCCCAGCCGCGCAAGATCATCTCCTCGCCGACCTGGTCGGGCATCGAGAGCGAGAAGGTCTGCTACACGGCCGGCTACACCAACGTCCACGAGTTGATCCCGTGGCGAACCCTGACCGGCCGCCAGCAACTCTATCAGGATCACCTGTGGATGCGGGCCTTCGGCGAGGCGCTGTGCGTCTATCGCCCGCCCATCGACCTGAAGACCACCCACGTCATGGGCGCCAAGCCCAATGGCGAGAAGGAGATCGTCCTCAACTTCATCACCCCGCACCAGAAGTGGGGCATCCACTCCACCTACAGCGACAACCTGATGATGCTGACCCTCAACCGCGGGGGACCGGTGGTCTGGGTGTCGGAGGTCGACGCCAGGAAAGCCGGTCTGGTCGACAACGACTGGATCGAGGTCTTCAACGCCAACGGCGCCCTGACCGCCCGGGTCGTGGTCTCCCAGCGCATCCGTGAAGGCACAACCTTCATGTACCACGCCCAGGAAAAGATCGTGAACACGCCAGGCTCGGAGATCACCGGCCTGCGCGGCGGAATCCACAACTCCTGCACCCGCACCGTGCTCAAGCCGACCCACATGATCGGCGGCTACGCCCAGCTAGCCTACGGCTTCAACTATTACGGCACCGTTGGCTCCAACCGCGACGAATTCGTGGTCGTGCGCAAGATGACCAAGATCGACTGGCTCGAAGAAACGCTCGTTCAGAAGGACTTCGCCCAATGAAGGTGCGCGCACAAATCGGCATGGTGCTGAACCTGGACAAGTGTATCGGGTGTCACACCTGCTCGGTCACCTGCAAGAACGTTTGGACCAACCGTGAGGGTGTCGAGTACGCCTGGTTCAACAACGTCGAGACAAAGCCCGGCATCGGCTTTCCCAAGGATTGGGAGAACCAGAAGAAGTGGAACGGCGGCTGGGTCCGTAAGGCCAATGGCAAGATCGAACCGAAGATGGGCGCCAAATGGCGCATCCTGGCCAAGATCTTCGCCAATCCCGACCTGCCCGAGATCGACGACTATTACGAGCCGTTCGACTTCGACTACGCCCACCTGCAGAACGCCCCGGAGATGAAGAACTTCCCCACCGCGCGGCCGCGCTCGAAGATCACCGGCCAGCGGATGGAGAAGATCGAATGGGGTCCCAACTGGGAGGAAATCCTGGGTGGCGAGTTCTCCAAGCGCTCGGCCGACGCCAATTTCGAGGGCGTCGAGAAGGAGATCTACGGCCAGTTCGAAAACACCTTCATGATGTATCTGCCGAGGCTCTGCGAACATTGCCTCAACCCCACCTGCGTGGCCGCCTGCCCGTCGGGCGCGATCTACAAGCGCGAGGAGGACGGCATCGTCCTGATCGACCAGGACAAGTGCCGCGGCTGGCGGATGTGCGTCTCGGCCTGCCCCTACAAGAAGATCTACTACAACTGGGAATCGGGGAAGTCGGAGAAGTGCACCTTCTGCTTCCCGCGCATCGAGGCGGGTCAACCGACCGTATGTTCGGAGACCTGCGTCGGCCGCATCCGCTATCTGGGCGTACTGCTCTATGACGCCGACCGCATCCAGGCCGCCGCCTCCACGGCTGACGAGAAGGACCTCTACCAGGCCCAGATCGATATCTTCCTGGATCCCAACGACCCGGCGGTGATCGCCCAGGCGCGCGCCGACGGCATTCCCGAGGCCTGGCTGGACGCGGCCCGCAAGAGCCCGGTCTACAAGATGGCGATCGACTGGAAGGTCGCCTTCCCGCTGCACCCCGAATACCGCACCCTGCCGATGGTCTGGTACGTGCCGCCACTGTCACCGATCCAGTCGGCCGCCTCGGCCGGAGCGCTGGAGATGGACGGCGACATGCCCGACGTCGCCTCGCTGCGCATCCCGGTGCGCTACCTGGCCAACCTGCTGACCGCCGGCAACGAGCCGCCGGTCGTTCAGGCCCTGGAGCGGATGTTGGCCATGCGCGGCTTCATGCGCGCCAAGACCGTCGATGGCCGCATCGACCACGCCATCGCCAACAAGGTCGGCCTGACCGCCGCCCAGGTGGAGGACATGTACCGCTACATGGCCATCGCCAACTATGAGGACCGCTTTGTTATTCCCTCGGCCCACCGCGAGGCGGCCGAGGACGCCTACGACCTGCGCGGCTCCTGCGGCTTCACCTTCGGCAATGGCTGCTCGGGCGGCCGCACCGAGCTGGGCCTGTTCGGCTCCAATCCGCGCTCGCGCGCCAAGACCCCCATGGAGGCCTAAAGTCATGGCCCGCACCTACAAGGCGCTTGCCCTGCTCCTGACCTATCCGAGCCCGCAAGTGCAGGACGCCACGCCCTATGCGCTGGGGGAGATCATCAAGGAAAACCTGCTGCCAGCGCCCCTGGTCAAGGCCTTGGGCGGTCTCGCCTCGATCCTGAGCAACGACGATATCTATGACCTGCAAGAGCGCTACACCGATCTGTTTGATCGCACGCGCTCCCTGTCGCTCAATCTCTATGAGCACGTCCATGGCGAAAGCCGCGATCGCGGCGAGGCCATGGTCGCGCTTCTGGAACTCTACCGCACCAAGGGCCTGGAGCTGACGGCCAACGAATTGCCCGACTTCCTGCCGGTGTTCCTGGAGTTCCTGTCGATCCTGCCCGACGCCGAGGCCTCTTCGCTGCTCGGTGAGGCGACCCACGTTCTGGACGCCATGGGCGAGCGCCTCAAAAAGCGCGACAGCCCCTATCGCGCGATCTTCGGCGCCCTGGCCAGTCTGGCGTCCCAAAAGGCCGATCCGGGGGCCTTGGCGGCCCTGCTCAGCGAGCCTGACGAGGATCCCGACGATCTCGAAGGTCTCGACAAGGCCTGGGCCGAAACCGCCGTCACCTTCGGTCCTTCGGATGTCGGCTGCCCCAAGGCCGGCGCTCTGGTCGAAGCCATGCAGGCCGAACCGGGCCGCGTTCCACGCCGGGCTCGCGCCGGCGCCCCCCAAGGAGCCTGATCATGGCCGTGCTCAACCAACTCTTGTTCGGGGTCTATCCCTATATCTGCCTGGCGGTGCTGGTGCTCGGCAGCGTTCTGCGCTTCGATCGCGAGCAATATACCTGGCGCTCGGGCTCATCCCAGCTGCTGCGCCGTCGCCAGCTGATGCTTGGCTCGGTGCTGTTCCACGTCGGCGTGCTGGTGATCTTCGGCGGCCACTTCGTGGGTTTGCTGACGCCGATCTGGGTGTTCGACGCCCTGCATATTCCGCACGGCGCCAAGCAGATCCTGGCCATCGTCGCTGGCGGCCTGGCGGGGGTGATGTGCCTGGCCGGCGGCCTGCTGCTCTTGCATCGGCGATTGTTTGATCCGCGCATCCGCAAGACGTCCAGCTTCAGCGACATCGCCATCCTGGTGATCCTGATGGTTCAACTGATCCTGGGCCTGTCGACCATTCCCGTCTCCCTGCAGCACCTGGACGGCCACGAGATGGTCAAGTTCATGACCTGGGCCCAGGGGGTCTTCACCTTCCGGCCGGGCATCGCCAGCGCGGTCGCCGACGTGAACCCGATCTTCAAGCTGCACCTGGTGCTCGGGATGACCATCCTGCTGCTGTTCCCGTTCACGCGCCTGGTCCACATGCTGTCTGCGCCGGTCTGGTACCTCAATCGCCGCGGCTGGCAGCTGGTGCGCACCAAGCGCGGCATGCCGATCTCCCCCGAGCCGGCCGCGCCGGTCTATCGCGACAAGATCGAAGCGGTGTGGCCGCCCTCTTCCTTCAAGACCCGGGAGTAGCCGAATGACCGCCACCACCGTTGTCGACGGCGTCGAGATTCCCGAGTTCCTGATCGCCCAGGAAGCCCAGAACCATCCCAGCCCTTCAGCGATGGAGGCCCGTCGGGCCGCGGGCAAGGCCCTGGCCGTGCGGGCTCTACTCCTGCATCGCGCCGACGAGTTAGGCCTGCGCCCTGAGCCCGAGCGCGATGCGGCCGATCGCGAAGAAACCGACGAGGAAGCCTTGATCCGCGCCGTCCTCGACGAGGAGGTCGATATCGAGACCCCTACCACCGAGCTCTGCCGACGGATCTACGACACCCAGCGCGAACGCTTCACCAGCCCCGCCCTGGTCGAGGCGGCCCATATCCTCATCGCCCCGCAAGGCGCGGAGGACGCCCACTGGGAGGCCGCCCGTCTGACGGCGCTCGACGCGGTGGCGACCCTGGTCAACAGCCCCGGCCAGTTCGCCGCCCTCGCTAAGGCCCTGTCGAGCTGCCCGTCGAGCGAGGTCGGCGGCTCCTTGGGACAACTTGGTCCAGGGGATGTGGTCAGTGAGATCGAACAGGCCTTGGTCGCTTTAAAGCCTGGCCAGGTTCTCAATCAGCCGGTGCGCTCGCGGTTCGGCTGGCATGTCCTCAAGCTGGATCGCCGCATCGAGGGGCGCGAGCTGCCCTTTGAGTATGTCGAGGACAAGATCCGGCTACATCTGGAGAGCCGGGCCTGGACGGCGGCGGCCACGCGTTACGTGTCCGACCTGGCCGATCGCGCCAGGGGCCTGGGCGTGGCCTTCAGCCTGACCCGTGACGGTCGCTTCGACACCGGGGCGCTGTCCCTAGGCGAACGGCTGGCCGGCGCCTCGGCGGCCGGTCTCGAGGCCTGGCTCGACACCTGCGACCCGGACTTGGCCACACGCGTGCGCACGGCCGCTTCGGCGGCCGGCGTCGATGTCGAGACCTTCGTGCAGCGCGCCGTTCAGGACTTCGTGAACACCGCCGGAGACGAGTCCTGGACCCATCTGATCTCCGCGGCCCAAGGGGCCGAAGATCCGGCCATCGCCGCCATCGCTTCCCTGCTGCGCACCCGGCTCACGCCCAAAGCGCGCACCTATACGATCTTCCGGAAAGTCTAGATCCTCATGCGTATCCTCTGGCTGCTGCCCCTGGCCGCGGCCCTTCCCAACCTGGCCCAGGCCGCCGAACCAGCCCGCGGCCAAATCCTGCTCGACGCCCGCCTTCGCTACGAGGCCGTCTCCCAGGACGGCCTGTCCAAGGACGCCCGGGCCCTGACGCTGCGCACGCGCCTCGGCTACGAGACCGCCGCCGTTCACGGCCTGAAGCTGCTGGTCGAGGGCGAAAACGTCACCGCCCTGGACGGCCGCTACAACAGCCAGATCAACGGCAAGACGGCCTATCCGGTGGTCGCCGATCCTGAAACGACCCAGCTCAACCGTCTGCAGCTGTCCTGGACCGGTCCGCTCGGCGGCGGCGCGACGGGCGGCGCCACCGTGGGTCGCCAGCGCCTGATCCTCGACAACGCCCGCTTCATCGGCAATGTCGGCTTTCGCCAGACCGAACAGACCTTCGATGCGGTGACCCTGGTCTATCGCCCCTCGCCCAAGCTCAGCCTGACCTATGCCTATCTGGACAAGGTCCACCGTATCCTTGGCGACGGTCATGCCCAGGGAAGCTGGCGTAGCGACTCCCATGTCGCCCAGATCGCCGCCAAGACCCCGATCGGCCAGGTCTCGGCCAGCGCCTACCTGCTGGACTTCGCCAACGCTCCGACCCAGTCCAGCGCCACCTACGACATCCGGCTGAGCGGCGCGCGTCCCTTGCGCTCGGACCTGACGCTCACCTATGAGGTGCAGTACGCCCGGCAAGGCGACTACGCCAACAGCCCGGCCGCCTTCAGCCTCGACTATCTGAACCTGATGGCGGGCCTAAAGACCAAAACCAGCGCCGTGGCGCTGGGGATCGAGCGCCTGGACGGCGACGGAAGCCGCGGCTTCCAGACCCCGCTGGCCACCTTGCACGCCTTCCAGGGCTGGGCTGACGTCTTCCTGACCACCCCGGCCAGCGGCGTGCGCGATTTGCAGCTGGCCGCCTCCACCAACCTGACCGCCTCCAAGGCTCACCCCATCAAGCTGCAGGCGGCCGCGCATCGCTTCGACGCCGCGCGCGGCGACGCCCGACTGGGCGATGAGCTGGACCTGGCCATCTCGGCGCCGCTGACGTCGAGGTTGTCGGCGGAGCTGGCGGCGGCGGCGTTCGACGGCGACCAACCAGCCTATCGCGACCGCACCAAGGTATGGCTGACGCTCGCCTACAAGCTCTGATCCACGGGCCCGGCCCGATGAGGACGCTATGACGACGACCCAGATCGAGGCCATTCCCCTGCATCTGCTGGCCGAGCCGATTGAGTGGTTCTTCGCCGAGCACTATCGTCATCGGCAGGCCTGCAAAATGATCGAGATGGCCGCCGCGGCCATGGTGTTCGACGGCCCGATGCTCTTCCAGCTGATCGGCTTCCTCGATCACGACCTGCCGTTGCATGTGATCGACGAGGAGGAGGACTTCTTCCCGCTTTTGCGGCGGCGCTGCGAAGCGGGAGACGATGTCGAGCGGGTGCTGGGCATGCTGTCGGCCGAGCATCGGGCCGACGTGGTCCAGGCCGGCGCGGTGCGCGCGCATCTGCAAGCCTGCCTGGAGCGCCGCTGCGCTCCAGGCCTAGATCCCGCGCAGCGCAAGGCCATGATCGCTTTCGCCGCCCAGGAACGCCGTCACCTGGGCCTGGAGAACGCCATCGTCTTGCCGATCGCGCGCCTGCGCCTGACACCTGACGACCTGACGACTCTGGGCCGCCGGCTCGCGGCTCGTCGCGGTCACCTGCTCAGCGCTGTTGTTGACTAAAGGAACAGGCAGGGCATGACCGAAGATCTGCTGACCAGCAACATGGCCTGGGTCGCCGGCCGCTATAACGATAGCGAGTTTTTCAGGCGCACGGCAGCTGAGCGCCAGACCGATTACCTCTGGCTGGGCTGCGCCGATAGCAGGCTCTCTGGACAGGAGCTGACCGATCTGCCGCCCGGCGCGATCTTCCATCATACCAATCCGGGAAACCTAGCCCCGCCTCTGGACGTCGGATTGCTGTCCAGCCTTCAGTTCTCGCTGGAAGTCTTGAAAGTGCGACATATCGTGGTTTGCGGCCACTATGGCTGTGGGGTCATGGCCGCGGCGCTGTCCAACGCGCCGATTGATCTCCTTGATCGCTGGCTCGGCCCAGTGCGCGCCCTGGCCTCGCGTCATGCCGAGGCGTTGGAGACGATCATGGATCCGGGCGCTCGAGCCAATCGGCTTTGCGAGCTCAATGTGACCGCGCAACTGGTCAATCTCGCCGGTAATCCATTGGTCCAGGACGCGTGGCGTCGCGGCCAGTCCCTGACACTGCACGGCTGGGTCCATTCGGCGGCCGACGGCCTGCTGCGCGATCTGGAAAATACCATCAGTAGCTTGAAACAGGCCATGGCCTTCGTCGGCGGCCTGGTGCCGGAGGCCCCGCGGCGGCGAAACGCGCGAAGGACCTCGGCATGAGCGAACCGAGCGTTGCTGTGGTCCTCGCCGGCGGCGCGGGTTTGCGCATGGGCGGCGGAAAGCCGCTGCGGGCCTGGGGTGAGGTTTCGCTTGTGGCCCGCGCCTTGGCCCTGGCCCAGGGCTATGCCGACGACGTCGCCGTCGCCGTCCGCGACGCCGGGCAATTGGGCGACGGCGTGGGCGCCCAGCTGCTGTTTGATCATCCCGACGTTCCTGGCCCCTTGGCCGGTCTGGCCTCCGCCCTGGCTTTCGCCCGCGCCCGCGGCGCGGCGCGGGTGCAGCTCCTGGCCTGCGACATGCCCGTCCTGCCCGCCGATCTGACCCGCCGCCTGGCCGCGGTCCTGACTTCAGGGGGCGCGGTCGCCCTGCCCGCCAGCAACGGCCGGCTGCATCCGGTCTGCGGGCTCTGGAGCGTCGAGGTGGAGTCGACCCTGTCCCACTACCTGGCCCAGGGTCGCTCATCGCTTCGGGGATTGGCCGAAACGACGGGTCTGGCGGTGGCCGACTGGGGCGCGATCGTCCCCGACCCGTTCGTCAATCTCAACACCCTGGCCGAGCTCCAGGCCCAGCAGCCCCGTCGCCAAGCCGACTTGACGCGGGTCAAGGCCACGCCGCCCGTCCAGGGCCAGACTGCCGTCTAGGAGACCACCGATGTTTGACCCTGCCGAGCCGATCACCACCTTCCTGCGTCAGGATGAGGTCATCGCCGTGCGGATTCGCCGGGACTTCGACACCACGCCCGAGCGCCTGTGGACCGCCCTGACCCAGCCCGAAGACCTGGTCCAATGGCTGGCTCCGGGAACCATCGCGCTGGAGATCGGCGGCGCCGTCCAACTGGACTTTGGCGACAGCGGCGTGGTCATCAACAGCTTGGTGACGGCGTATGAGCCGGGTCTGCTGCTGGAATACGGCTGGAGCGGCGCGGGCGACACGGCCCGCCCGTTACGCTGGGAGATCGAGGCCTCCAACAACGGCGCCCGCTTAATCCTGAGCTTGACCCTGCCCGCCAGCGAGGACGCCGGCCGCGCCGCCGCGGGCTGGTCGGCGCATCTGGACATGCTCGCCGCCGCCCTGGCTGAGGTCCCCATTCGTTTTCCCTACGCGCGCTTCCAGGCCGCCTGCGAGGCTTATCGCGCTCCGGTAGCGTTCGCCCAGGCCGCTTGGGGGCTTGGCGCGACGCCCGCGGCCAACGCCGTCCCCGCCTGACTTCGCCGCCATGACCCTCGCCCCTCTGTCCGCCCGCTCCGACGCCGGCCTGATCGCCAGATATGACGGCCGCGCGCCGCGCTACACCAGCTATCCGCCGGCCACCCAGTTCACGCCGCAGGTCACCGCGCAGACCTATGGCGCGTGGCTGCGCGACTTGCCGACTGATCAGGCCGTGTCGCTCTATCTGCACATCCCGTTCTGCGCCCGGCTGTGCTGGTACTGCGGCTGCAACACCCGGGCGGTGAACCGCCACGAGCCGGTCGGCGACTACGTGCGTCTGCTGCTCGACGAGATTGACCTGCTGGGCGCCGCCCTACCCGCCCGCCTCGCGGCCGGCGCGGTGCATTTCGGCGGCGGCACCCCCAACATGTTGTCGACCGCCGAGGTCGACGCCATCTTCGACGGCCTGAGCCAGGTCTTCGACCTGACGTCTGACATCGACATCGCCGTCGAGATGGATCCCGCTATACTGACCCAGGACTGGGTGCGCGCCGCCGCCGCCCGCGGCATGAACCGCGCCAGCCTGGGGGTGCAGAACCTCACCCCCGAAGTCCAGGCGGCGGTCAATCGCCGCGACACCTTCGAACACATCGCCGACTGCGTCGCCTGGCTGCGCGAGGCCAAGGTCGGCTCGATCAATCTCGACTTGATGTATGGCCTGCCCCACCAGACCACCGCCAACACCCTGTCGACCCTGGACCAACTGCTGACCCTGCGCCCCGAGCGGCTGGCCCTGTTCGGCTATGCCCACGTGCCGTGGATGAAGAGCCACCAGCAGCTGATCGACGAGGCGGCCCTGCCCGGACCCCAGGCGCGCCTGGACCAGAGCGAAAGCGCCGCCGAACGGCTGGCGGCAGAAGGCTATGTGCGGATCGGCCTCGACCATTTCGCCCTGCCCGAGGATCCTATGGCCCAGGCCCTGGCGGCCGGGACCCTGCGGCGCAACTTCCAGGGCTACACGACCGATCCGGCCGTCACCCTCCTGGGCATGGGCGCCTCGGCGATCGGTGGTCTGCCGCAGGGCTTCGTGCAGAACGCCGCCCATGAGCTGACCTGGCGCGCGGCGGTCAAGGAGGGCCGGCTGCCGGTGGCGCGCGGGGTCGTGATCAGCGACGACGATCGCTTCCGTGGCGAGATCATCGAGCGGCTGATGTGCGACTTCTGCGTCGACCTGGCGGCGGTGTGCGCGCGCCATGGCCGGCGGTCCAGCGACCTGGCCGCCGAGCTGCCGCGCCTGACCCCGTTCGTGGCCGACGGTCTGGCGCGGATCCGCGAGGCCACGATCGAGGTCCTGCCGCCGGGCCGGTTGCTGGTGCGCTCGATCGCGGCGGTGTTCGACGCCTATTTCAACGCCGAGGGCCAACGCCACGCCAAGGCGATCTGATGGCTCATGCGCCCGTTTCGAACCGCTTGGGGGCATAGGCTCGCGCCTCAACACCCTGGTCGATCAGATCGTCTGGGATCGGACGTCCCTCAAGTAGCGCCGCGGCCAGGCGACCCATGGCCGGAGCGGTCTGGATGCCAAAGCCCCCCAAGCCCGCCAGCCAGAAGAATCCGGGGCGCTGTGTCGACCAGCCCACGACCGGCGCCCGGTCGGGCGCGAAGGTCCGCAGGCCGGCCCATCGGCCGACCAGATGGCGCACCGGATGATCGGCGACGGCCTCGAACCGGGCCATGCCCAAGGCGACATCCATTTCCTCGGCGACCGCGTCGCAGGGCGTGCTCGGCGTCTCATTGGCCGGGGTGATCAACAGGCGACCGCCACAGGGCCGAAAATAGAAGCGCTCGTCGATGTCCTTGACCACCGGCCAGTCGGCGAAGTTGTTGTGGCCCGGGGCCTTGGCCAGCAGCACCGTCCGGCGCAGCGGCGCCAGCCCAAGCGGCGCGAGCCCTGCGGCGACCGCGGTCTCATCGGCCCAGGCCCCGGTGGCGTTGACCAGGACAGGCGCGCAGATCTCCGCGCCCTTACCCCGCACGCGCCACCCCGATCCGTCACGTTCCACAGCAGCGCGGCCGGCGCCGGCCACCATTTGGCCGCCGGCCTCGCAAACCTGGCGCAGGAAGGCCGCATGCAATCGCGCCACGTCGAGATCGCCGGTCCCGGCTTCGATCAGCGCCGCGGCGACCGCCTCGGACCGGAGGATCGGCGCTCGCGCCTGGGCCGCTTGGCCGTCGATCCAATCAAGCCGGACCCCGTGACGATCGGCGGCGTGGCGCGCGGCGAGGCGCTCGAGCCCACGGACCTGATCTGGACCGGCCAGGTGCATGACCGGCCGCGCCGCCAGAAGCGGCGGACCAAAGCCCTGAGGCGGTTGGGCGAAGAAGCGCCGGCTGGCCGCCGTCAGCCCGGCGATCGCCTCGCCACCGTAGGAGGGGATAAACATCGCCGCCGAGCGGCCGGTGGTGTGATAGCCCAGCACCGACTCGCGCTCGACCAGCGCCACCCGCACGCCGGCCGACAGATGGGCGGCCAGGGCCGCGCCCGCCATCCCGCCCCCCAGGACGACCACGTCGACCGATTGACGGCAAGGGCTGGCGGTCATGACCAGGTCATCCATCGTGCGCCTGCCAGGCCCTGGAGATAGCCGTTGATCAGAGGCCCTGGCGGATCGGCCGCGAGGATCGCCGGCCCCAGATCGGCCGGGGCAAGATCCCCGTCGGCATAGGCGCGGAAGCTGGCGATCACCTTAGCCATGTCGCCCGAATGGGGCGAAAGGCGCAGGGCGGTGACGCCCGCCGCGCTCAGGTGCGCCAAGGGACTGTCGACGATCTGGACGTCATGGGACAGGGTCTGGACGCCGTTGACCGCCAGGAAGCCGGCGTGGTCAAGCGTTTCGACCGCTAGGCCGTCGGGGTCGCGATCGCAGACAAACTGGCAATTGTCCTTGTGCAGTCCATGTCTTCGCGCGTGATAGCAGCGTCCCGACAGAGCCAGCGGCAACCGGCCATAGGCGAAGATTTCGATCTCGAGACCTGGGCAGCGCATCGACAACCCGGCCAAGGCCGATAGCGACAATTCGATATTGGCGCACAGCCGCACGCAGCCGCGCGCGGTCAGTTCGGCCGCCGCGGCCTCGTTGTAGATGTTGAGCAAGGGTCCCGCGACGAAGGGCGCGCCGGCCGGACGTCGGGCCAGGGCGCTGATGTCATTGACCTCGATCAGGGCCGGATCGCTGGCCAGGGCCGCGGTCGCCTGGCGGTCGCGCGGCAAGGCGGGTAGCGCCAGGGTCGACCAGACAACGGTCTTGCCGGCCGCCTGCAAAACCTCTGCGGCTCGGCCCAAGGTGTCGGCCAGGAGGGGCCCGCGTTTACCGCACACCACCTCGCCCAGATAGACGCGATCGATCGCGGGATCGGCGGCGACCTGGTCATAGAAGGCCGCGGCGCGGGACGGCGACCAGTTGAACAGCAACGGTCCCAGGGCCAGCTCCATGCGCTGTGCTTTCATCGCCAGGACTTTCGGTAGGCCCCGGCGGTCTCGCGGCCGCCTTCAGCAAGGTTCGACAGCAGAGCTTCATAGGAGGCGGTCGTTTCGCCGCGATCGAGTGCGTCCAGCGCGCCGCGAAAGGCCGCCGCCACCCGCGCGACATAGGCCTTGCCACGTTGGCGGCCTTCGACCTTCACGGCGGTGACGCCAGCCTTGGCCAGATCGGCCAGAAGGCTCATGGCGTTGAGGCTGACGGGCTCCTCGAACAGATAGGACGCCTGGCCGCCGGCCGTGAAGCGGCCCTTGCACAGCGTCGGATAGCCGGCGGTCTCGCCCGCTGCGAAGCGGTCGAGTGTGAAACCCGCCAGGCGCGAGGTGAGCTGACCCTGCTGGTCCTCGAACGACACCGCTTCGGGCGGCGAGCAGACGCCCGAGAGATTGGGCGAGCGACCGGTGGCGTAGGACGACATGGCGCAGCGGCCTTCGGCCATCACACAAAGGCCGCCGAACACGAAGGCCTCGGTCTCGACACTGATCGAGCGATTGAGCGCGGCGATCTCGGGGGCCGACAGCACCCGCGGCAACACCACACGCCGCACGCCATAGGTCTTGGCGTAGTAGTCGATGGCGTCAGCCGAACCGGCCGCCGCCTGCACCGAAAGATGCAACCTCATTTGCGGGTGGGCGTCGCGCGCATAGGCTAAGACCCCCAGGTCGGCGACGATGATGGCGTCGACGCCCGTTCGAGCCGCCGCATCGACCGAAGCGCGCCAAGTTGCCACCGCCCCCACCCTGGCGAAGGTGTTGATCGCCACCAGCACCTTGGCGCCCCGCTCATGGGCCCAGTCGGCGGCGACCTGCAATTCCGCGGGCGAGAAGTTCAGGCCAGGAAAGTTGCGGGCGTTGGTTTCGTCACGCAGGCCGCAATAGACGCTGTCGGCGCCGGCCTCGATGGCGGCGCGCAGCATGGCCGGCGATCCGGCCGGGCAGACGAGCTCGATGCGCGACATCAGAGGTCGGCTCCGCCGCGTGGGGCCAAGCGCCTAAGCCAAAAGGCCAGGCCAGCATTGGCCATGGCGCCGGCCGGCGCAGCCAGGCCCAGCAAATCAGCCACCGTCAACTCCGCCGCCTCGAGCGCGTTGTGCAGGGCCATGACCGCCCCGATGTCGCCCTCGACCTTGATGCTGCGCGAAAAGAACGCCGCGTCGGCGTCGACCGAGCCGTCGAACAGGCCCAGCAGCGCGCTCAGGCGGCCGCCTACCCGCGCGGTGGGCGCCATCGGCGCCGTGGCCCGCGCGACGCGCACCGAGCCCGACTCGCCTCGCGGCGACAGTTGAAAGACCACAGGCCAGTCTTCGGGCGCGAGAATGAACCGCGCCTCTTGATAGGCGCCCAGGCGCTCGAAGATCTCTGGCCGCCGCCGCGCCACCTGTCGCAAACCACCGGTCAAGACCTGTTCGACAGGATAACGCAGAGCCATCAACATATCGGCCGCGAGGTGATCGGCCGATGGACGTGATCGCCCTGTCCAAGTCGTCTTTCGGCGATATCGCGTTGACATGAAGCGCCCTCTTGAGGGCTCGGGATATGCCTTGCCGCCTGCGGCGCGCGATAGGGCGTCGAAGGGGTCGCGAGCGCGCACAATGAGCAAGTCGAACCTTGCCGATGATCAAGTCCGCCAGGGCCCGACCTAGAAATCCTCCCAGGTTTACAGGGCGCCCCCATGGGCTCGCGCCGCGCCGCCGCCGAAGCTTGGCCGATAAACGCTCGCCGTCGCGCGCTCACCGCGGACCGGCGGCGTCGAAAACGACCCGACCAGACGAAACTGGGCCATGGATCGCGACAGTTCGGCCGCTTCATTGGCCAGCGAAACGCTGGCGGCGGTGCTCTGCTCCACCATCGCGGCGTTCTGCTGGGTGACCTGGTCCATCTGATTGACCGCCGTATTGACCTGCTGAAGGCCGGTCGCCTGTTCCTGAGCCGAGGCCGAAATCGACTCGACGATGCCGGTGATCCGTCCCACCAGGTCGGCGATATGGGTCAGGGCCGCGCCGGTTTGGCCGACCAGATCCACCCCCGCATCGACCTGACGCGAGGAGGCGCCGATCAGCAGGCGAATTTCCTTGGCCGCGCTTGCCGACCGCTGGGCCAGGGCGCGCACCTCTTGGGCGACCACCGCGAACCCACGGCCCGCGTCACCCGCCCGGGCGGCCTCGACCCCAGCGTTGAGCGCCAGCAGGTTGGTCTGGAAGGCGATTTCGTCGATCACGCCGACGATCTGACCGATCTGGCCGGCGGAAGCTTGGATGGCGCTCATCGACTCCACCGCGCGACTGACCAATCCGACGCTACGATCGGCCTCGTCCTTGGCGGCCGAGACGATCTGGTGGGCGTCGGTGGAGCCCTCGGCGGTCCGCATCACCGTCCCGGTGATCTCGTCAAGGGTGGCGGCGGTCTCCTCAAGGCTGGCGGCCTGTTGTTCAGTGCGCCGCGACAGGTCGCTGGCGGCTTCGCTGATCTCCTGGGAGCCGGAGCCAATCGCCTCGGCGTTCAGGATGATCAGTCCCATGGTGTCGTTGAGCTTGGCCACCGCGGCGTTGAAGTCGGCGCGAAGCTGTTCGTATTCGGGCGCGAAGCTCTGCGTCAGCCGCTGGGTCAGGTCGCCAGCCGATAGCTTGCCCAATCCATCAGCGATGGCGGCGACCACGGCCGCCTGCTGGGCCGCCGCCAGAGCGCGTTGGGCCTCATGCTCATGCCGCTCGACCTCGGCGGCGGCGCGTTGGGCGGCGGTCAGGGTCTCCAGATCCAACTTCTCGATGGCGTTCTGGCGGAAGATCAGCACCGCCTGGGCCATGTCTCCGACCTCGTCGCGGCGACCGATCGCCGGGATTTCCACATCGTGGCGGCCGGCGGCCAGGGCGCCCATGGTTTGGGTCATGGCCGCCACCGGAACCGCGACGCCACGAGTCAGGAGCCATCCGGCGAGACCGGCGAGCGCCACCACGACGCCCGATCCCAGCCATAGGGTCAGGGCCGACTGACCGACCGCGGCGCGATGGGCCAAGGTCCGCCGTTGATAGACTTGGTCGATATTTGCCGCGATGGTGGCGCTCAGCGCTTGGGCCGTGGCCAACTTGCCGCCGCCGATCATGGCGACCGCCTGCGGCAGCTCTGCCGGGTCGCTCGCCAGCCGAATCTGCGTCAGGGCCTCGTCGCGTCGCCAGGCGTTGGCTGCGGTGTCCATCTGGGCCACGAGCGCCAGGTTCTTGCGATCGGTGGCGACCTGGCGCAGGTGGCCCAGCGCTGCATCATAGGCGCGGCCTTCCTGGCGATAGTGTTCCACGAAGGCGGGATCTTGCGTGGCGACGAACGCGCGCACGGCGCTTTCCTGCGCCAGAAGCGCGGTGTCCATCGCGGCGCGATCTTCCATCACCATGTTGGTGACGTCCTTGGCCGCCGCCGCGGCGGTGATGGTCGAAAGATTGAAATGGACGATTGCGCTGACGCCGATGAAGACGGCGATGATCGCACTGAAGGCGACGGACAGTTTTCGCGAGATGCGAAGATGCGACAGCATGGGGATCTCGGGGGTGACGAAGGCCTCGCGCCTGGATGAGGGGCCTGAGAAAGCGCGAAGCAAGCGAGCGCCTGGTCCACGCACCAGGATCGAACGCAGGGGCTGCCAAGAGGACCGCATCCAGCGTCATGATCACCCTTACATAGGACGCGCCGGTTGCGATTGACCTCCGTCAGCTTCGGTCTGGTTGAATGTCAGGAGTCCGGGAGGCGAAAGTATAGCTTAGCTTTCCCGAGGACGGATCGCCCCCTTCCGCGACAGGGCCACGGCCGCTCCAGGGCTCGCGGGGTGAACAGCTCGGTCAGCGCTGCGGTCGCCCCGTACTCAGCAAATGCCGCGCTATGATGTCGCGCTGCATCTCGCTGGCTCCCGAATAGATGGTGGCGGCGCGCAGGCTCAGCCGCCGGGCCATGGCCCGCGCTCCGGCGTCCAGCGCCTCGCTCCCGGCCAGGTCGTCTGCCACGCCCAGGGCGCCAAGCGCGGCCGCCGCCGCGTCGCCGGCGATCTCCATCGCCAGTTCGGCGACCTGCTGATTTAACTGGCTGCCCACCAGCTTGAGCATGGAGGGCGCGATCTGATCGTGGGGGCCAGGTCGGCCCGACGGAAGGGCCGCCAATTCCAGCTGCTCGAAGGCGTCCACCTCGATCGCCAGACTCGCCAGGCGACGGCGCAGGTCGGGATCGACGCCGGACCCGGACTGGAACAGCCGCTCGGCGGCGTGGCGATGAGCGCGACGCACCAGGGCCGCGGGGGTGTTGTTGGCGCGGGCCAACTGCATCAGCCGCTTGGCCATAGACCACCCATCATTTTCAGCCCCAATCCGGTTCTCTGCGGGGACGATCACGTCATCGAAGAAAACCTGGTTGAATTCATGCTGCCCGGCCAGGTCGAGGATTGGCGAAACCGTGAGCCCGGGGCTGTCCATGTCGATCAGCAGGAAAGTTAGTCCCTGCTGACGGCGCTCGGTATCGGCGGTGCGAAAGATGCCAAACATGCGGTTGGCCAGATGCGCGCCTGTGGTCCAGATCTTGGTTCCATTGAGATGATAGGCCTCGCCGCGGCGGACCGCGCGACAGGACACCGCCGCCAGGTCGGATCCAGCCTCCGGCTCAGAGAATCCCTGGCACCAGAGATCCTGGCCCGACAGGATCGCTCCCAGATAACGCGTCCGCTGCGCGTCGCTGCCCTGTTCGATCAGTAAGGGCCCCAGGCTCCGCAGCCCCCCAGCGAATAGCACCGGAGCGTCGTTCAAGGCGCATTCTCGGTCGAACAGGAAGCGCTGGCGAGCGCTCCAGCCCGTCCCGCCCCACGCCACCGGCCAGCCCGGCGCGATCCAGCCCCGCGCGAACAGTCGCGCATGCCAGACCCTGCACGCCTCGATTTCGGAATGCACGCCAAGAGTTTGTCGGCCGGCCTGCCGAAGATCGGGCGTGAGCGCCTCCTCGAAGAAGGCGCTCACCAAGGCCAAGAAAGCCTCTTCCGACGCCGATCGCGTCGTATCCGGCTCGAGAAAGGGGGCTGCTCGACGAACCACTAAGCCGATCCCGGGTCCGCGCGATCCGCGGTCCTTTCCTCCTAGGCCACCCAGACCCCTCGCGCCTTGATGGACCGCAAACGCCGTCGGTGAAGTCGCCGCTCGTCGGCTTGACGGGCGCCAAGCCTGACCACCCCAGCCGTGCGCCATCGCCGCGCACCCCCGGTTTGTCCTTGCTTGGCGCGATGGCGCGCCTATCGTCCGCGCCGCATGAACCCACCTGCCCCTCCCTCTTCGATCGGTCTGGATGACGGTGACGTCGGCGCAGCGAACCGATGGCCGATGATCACCCTGACCCAACAGCCCTTCGCGCCCGGTTTGCTGCTCGACGCCTTTTGCCGCGGTCGCGCCGAGGTCGGCGCGATAGCGAGCTTCACGGGCCTGGCGCGGGCGGAAGGCGGCGCGGCCCAGATCCTGGAGCTGGAGGCCTATCCAGGCTTCACCGACGCGGTGATCGCCGATTTCGCCGAAGGGGCCAAGACGCGGTTCGCGTTGGTGGATTATCAGATCGTCCACCGCACGGGCTCCATCGCCCCCGGCGAGGCGATCGTCTTCGTGGCCACCGCCGCCGCCCATCGCCGACCGGCGTTCGAAGCCTGCGACTTCCTGATGGACTATTTGAAAAGCCAGGCGCCGTTCTGGAAGAAGCAGCACGGCCCGCACGGCGTAAGTTGGATCGAGCCCACCGCTCAAGATCATGACGACGTTGGCCGATGGGACAACCCGCGCCTTCGCGCTGAGGGTTCTGACCGATGACCCGCCTGACCCACATCGACGACGAGGGACGTGCCCGGATGGTCGACGTCACGGACAAGGCGTCGACAACGCGCGAGGCCGTAGCGGTGGGCTTCGTGCGCATGGCGCCCCAAACCCTCACTCTGGCGCTATCGGGGACCGGCCGGAAGGGCGAGGTTCGGGCCGTGGCGGAGATCGCAGGGGTGATGGCCGCCAAGAAGACCTCCGATCTGATCCCACTGTGCCATCCGCTGGCCCTGAGCAAGGTGGAGGTCTCGGTCGAGGCAAGCGATGGCGGTTTGGCTGTGACCGCGCGCGTCAAGACCACCGGCCCGACCGGGGTGGAGATGGAAGCCCTGACCGCCGTCTCGGTGGCCTGCCTGACGATCTATGACATGCTCAAGGCCGCCGAGAAGGGCATGGTCATCGAGGCCGTGCGTCTGACCTCCAAGAGCGGCGGCAAATCGGGACCCTGGCTGTCGTCGGCCCCGGACGATGCTGGCCAATCCCAGCGCCTGCCGTGACGATCGTCTCCGTCGCCGGTGGCGCCGAACACAATAGAGGTCCAGGCTGAACTCGCGTCCAAGCGACCTTGATCTCGCGCAAGGGCTTGGTTTTTCAAATAGCCCAAGGTGCGACCATGACCGAAGACTCCCATTTTCAGCAACTGCTGAAGACCGCCGCCGCCCAGGTCCAGCCCCATCGCCTGCTGTTCGTGTTCGCCGGCGCCGAGCTGCCCGATCATCCGAGCGCGGCGCAGCGGGAAAACTTCCTGGCTGGGCGCGGCGGGGCCTTGGCGGCGTTGATGTGCGTCGACAAGGCCGCCAGCGAACTGACCGATTTCGACAGCTTGGCGCGCGAGTCCAGGGACGCCGGACCGCCGTGGCAGGTGGTGTTCGCCGCCGCCCTGTCTGGCCGCGACGGAAGCCCTCCGGCCAAGGCCGAGATCGACGCGGCGCTCAAGACGATGGTCGAGGCCGTCCGGGTCGGCGGCGTTGGCCAATACGCCGCCTTTGGCCCCGACGGCGATCCGCTTCATTTCCACTGAGCCGGCCGCCGCACGCGAACGCGGCCGATCAACCCCGACCCGTGTGTGGTGAAAGGCCGCCTAGGCTGTTGTTTCGTCGGCTTTGCAGCGCCGCGTCTGACCGTTAGCGTCAGGAGACCGCCGGTTAGGGAGACCCGCAAATGTGCGATCTCTACGCCCTCATGAAGGCGCGCGCCGAAGTCGCCGCCTTGGCGCGCGCCATGAGCGACCTCAACAACAACCAGCCGCCGATGCCGGGCATCTACCCGGACTACGCCGCGCCGATCATCACCCATGGCCAGGACGGCGGCCGGGTGATGCGTGACGCGCGTTGGGGCATGCCCTCGTCTAAGCAGGCCTTGTTCAAGGCCGCGACGGAGCGGGCCGACAAGCTGCGCGCCAAGGGCACGGAGTTCGACTTCGCCGAATTGCTGAAGATGGAGCCGGACAAGGGGACCACCAATGTGCGCAACACCACCAGCGAGAAAACCGGCAAGACCAACGCGCACTGGGCGCCCTGGCTGGGCGCGGGGAGCCGCTGCCTAGTACCGTTCACCTCCTTCGCCGAGCCGGACCAGGATCACGAGAAGACCCGCAAGAATATCTGGTTCGCCCTTGATGAGAGCCGCCCGCTGGCCTTATTCGCCGGCATCTGGACGCCCCATGCCTGCGTACGGATGAAGAGCAAGGGCTGGGAGGAGATCGTGGCCTACGGCTTCCTGACCACGGACGCCGCCGAGCCGGTGAAGACCTACCATTCCAAGGCCATGCCGGTGATCCTGACCGAGCCGGAAGACTGGGACCTTTGGATGAGCGACGCGCCTTGGACCGAGGTCGCCAAGCTTCAACGTCCGCTCCCCGAGCGCCTGAAAATCGTGGCCTTCGGCGGCAAGGGCGACGAGGTCATTCCAGCCTGATCGAGGTCACCGCTCCGGCGGCGCCCAGGACCAGGGACCGTCATAAAGGTGGGGGAAGATCGCCACGTCCGTGGAGCCGCATCCCTGATCTCCGGAACACGACAGGCGCGCGGCGATATCGGCGATCTTGACGTGGGTCCGATCCCCGAACGTCTCCAACAGCGTCTCTGGCGTCCATTCGATCAGCCGCGGACATTCCCGGCAGCAGATCGCCAGCGAGTAGCCTTTTGTGAGAAAGGTCGAGACCGTGTCAGCGCCGACCTGACCCAGGTGGAAGCGTCGAATGAGCGCTTCGGGCGGGCGCTTCAGCGTCGAGGGCGGAGGGGTGGGCGCCAAGGAGGATCTCCGCTCACTGACGTGCAAAGCGCGGCGGCCTAACCGGCGCGGCGCAGGGTCTCGTCTACCGTGGTTCCAGGCAACTGAACATAGAACCAGGCCAGCTCCGGATGACGCTCGGCAAGATCGGCGAACACGCGCCGGATCTTGCCGGTCAGCGCTGGAGTCCTGACGCACATCGACACCACCAGGGCCGCGCTGGTGCGCAAGGTCGGATTGCGAAGCGAGGCGCGCTGGTCTTCAAGCCGGCGCCGATAGCGGTTGGCGCTGAGGCCGTCGGGCAGATCGGCGATCGCCCGCTCCACGTCCTTGAGGGTCTGCGCGATGGTTTCGGCCAAGCCGATTTCCAGGGCCAGGAACAGAAACTCACCCTCTACGCGCGACACGCCCTGCTCTCCCATACGACCAAGATGGCGCGTTCGTTTCACGCCATTTGGGTCGCGCGTTCAAGGAGAAAGTTCCCGTTTCGTTCACAGGCTGCTAGAGAGCTGGGGACATGGAGTCGCCGCCTCGCAAAATCATCCATATCGACATGGACGCCTTCTACGCGTCCATCGAGCAGCGCGATGATCCCAGCCTGCGCGGGCGGCCTGTCGTGGTCGGCTCGCCCGCCGCGCGCGGTGTGATCGCCGCGGCGAGCTACGAGGCCCGAAAATTCGGCGTGCGCTCGGCCATGCCCTCCAGCGCCGCCCTGCGCAAATGCCCCGAGCTGGTCTTCGTGCCGCATCGCATGGAGGTCTATCGCGCGGTGTCCCGGCAGATCCATGCGGTCTTTGCCGGCTATACCGACCTGATCGAGCCGCTGTCGTTGGACGAGGCCTATCTCGATGTCACCGCCGACCTCGCCGGCGTGGGCGCGGCCACGCAGACGGCGCGGCGGATCCGCCAGGCGATCCTCGACGAGACGGGACTGACCGCCTCGGCCGGGATTTCCTACAACAAGTTCCTGGCCAAGATGGCTTCGGACCAGAACAAGCCCAACGGCCAGTTCCTGGTGGCGCCGGGCCAGGGCGAGGCCTTCGTGGCCACCCTGCCGATCGGCCGTTTCCATGGCGTGGGCCAGGTCACCGAAGCCAAGATGAAGGGGCTTAAGATCGCGACCGGCGAGGATCTGCGTCAACAGTCTCTGGCGTTCCTCGTGCAGCATTTCGGCCGGGCCGGGCCCTGGTTCTACGCGATCGCGCGCGGGATCGACACGCGGCCGGTCAATCCCGACCGCGAGCGCAAGTCCTCCGGGTCGGAGACGACGTTCCAGACCGACCTTGTCGACACCAGCCGGATCGAGGCCGAGGTCGCCGCGCTCGCTGACAAGGTGTTCGCCTGGTGCGAAAAGGCCGGCGCCTACGGACGCACGGCCACGGTCAAGATCAAGTACGCCGACTTCGATCAGGCCACGCGCCGACGCTCCTTGCCGACCGCCATCACCGATGGGACGACCCTACGCCAGGTCGCCCAGGATCTGGTCCGCTCGGTTTATCCGCTGCGGCTGGGCGTACGGCTCTTGGGCGTCACCGTCTCCAGTTTCACCAGCCCCCCGCCGACGTCGCAGACCGCCCTGCCCGTCTAGGCCGCGTCGAGGGCCGCCTCGCCGTACCGGCCCTTACGACAGATTCGGTCGCTCCTAAAAATTCCGATTCCGCCCAAACCCTTGCGCCGCCGCGATCTTGGCCATGGCGCGCGCCTGCGTCGCACCCCTGGGCTGATTGACTCTCGCCGACGCGTGAGAACAAAGATGGAACAAGATCATTTCATCCTCATGTCCCTCAGCTCCTCCCCCGCCGCGCTCGACGCGCTCCGCCGTCAGGTCCGCGCCCTCGAAACGCAGGACCGCACGACGCGCGCGGTGCTGCCGTTCGGCATCCCGGCGCTCGATGCGCGCCTGCCGGGCGGCGGCCTGGCCTATGGCGCGCTGCACGAAGTGGCCGGCGGGGCCGACGGCGCCTTGCACGGCGCGGCGGCGGCGAGCTTCGCGGCCGGGCTCCTGGCCCGCGCCGAGGGCGAGGTGCTGTGGTGCCTGCGCCAGCGCGACCTCTTCGCGCCGTTCCTCAGCCAGGTCGGCCTGCCGCCGGAGCGGATCATCTTCGCCGAGGCCGGCGACGAGGCCGGGGTCCTGGCCTCGATGGAGGAAGGCCTGCGTTGGCCGGGCCTGGCCGGGGTGATCGGCGAGGTCGGCAAGCTGTCGATGACCGCCTCGCGCCGGCTGCAGCTTGCGGCCGAGAAGAGCGGACAGATGGCCATCGCCATCCGACGATGGCGGCGGGTCGCCGACGCGGCCGACCTGGGCCAGCCGACGGCGGCCGCCACCCGGTGGCGGGTCTCGGCCCTGCCCTCATCACCACTACCTGTTCCTGGCGTGGGCCGTCCCCGCTGGTTTCTCGAACTTCTCCGCTGCCGTGCCGGCGACGCCTTCGACATCGAGCTAGAAGCCTGTGACGCAAAGGGTCATCTCCGTGTTCCTGCCCCGCTGGCCGACCGACCGGTTAGCCCGGATGCAGGCGCAGGCGCTGGGCAAGAGCGCGCCGCCGCCTGATGCGCCGACCATCATGGTCGGGCGTGTCGGCCGTCGCCGCGCAATCGCGCATATGAACCTGGCCGCCGCCCGCGCGGGGCTGCGCATCGGCCAGCCCGTCGCCCACGCCACCGCCCTGGTCCCGGGCCTGGCGCTCCACGATCTCGACCCCGAGGGCGACCAAGCCGCCCTGCACCGCCTGGCCCTGTGGGCGCAACGTCTCTACTCGCCGACCGTGGCGGCCGATCCCGGCGATGGCCTGGTCATCGACGCCACCGGCTGCGCCCATCTGTTCGGCGGCGAAGACAAGATGCTGATCGATATCCGCGACCGCCTGGCCAAGGCCGGATTCGCCGCGCAGATCGCCATCGCCGACAGCTGGGGCGGCGCGCACGCCCTGGCTCGCTATGGCCGGCGCTCGATCTTCGTCGTCACCCCCGGGGCCACCGGTCGCGAGCTGCAGGACCTGCCGGTGGCGGCCTTGCGCCTGCCGGCCGATCTCGTCCCGGCCTTGTCAAAGCTCGGCTTCGACACGATCGGCGAGCTGGAGGCCACGCCCAAGGGTCCCTTGACCCACCGCGTGGGCCTGGAGCCCGCCCGGCGCCTGGACCAGGCCTTCGCCCGGCAGGCCGAGCCGATCGAGCCGGTCCTCGCGCCTGAAACGCTCCGGGTCGCCAAGGTGTTCGCCGAGCCGATCGGCGCGCCCGAGACCCTGGCGCGTTACGTGACGCAATTGACCGCCGAGCTCTGCGCGGCCCTGGAGGCGGCCAGCCTGGGCGCCAAACGGCTCGACGCCTACTTCTTCCGGGTCGACAACCGCATCGAAACCGCCCGCATCGGCATGGCCGCGCCCACGCGCAACGCCAAGCGGCTGGCCAAGCTCCTATGCGAGAAGCTGGAAAACGTCGATCCGAGCTTTGGGGTCGACAAGATCCTGCTGGCCGCGCCGGGCGCCGAGGCCCTGGCCTACAAGCAGGACGAGGCGGCGATCGGGGCTGTCCGCCAGGCCGCCGACCTGTCGGGCCTGATCGACACCCTGTCCAATCGCCTGGGCTCCGAGCACGTCTATCGTCTGGTCAGCGTGCAGAGCGACCTGCCCGAACGCTCGGTGAAAAAGGCGCCGGCGCTCGAGCCTCCCAAGGCCTTCTCCTGGCCGGCCGACTGGCCGCGCCCGACCCGGCTTTTCCCGCGCCCTGAACCGATCGAGACCGTGGCCCTGCTGCCGGACGCCGCGCCGGCCTCGTTCACCTGGCGCGGCATGCGCCGGCGGGTCCGCCGGGCCGACGGCCCCGAGCGGGTGTTTGGCGAGTGGTGGAAGGCCGACGCGGAGCTGGCCCGCTCCCGCGACTATTTCCAGGTCGAGGACGAGGCGGGCGAGCGGTTCTGGATCTTTCGCGACGGCGACGGCGAGGATCTGGCCACCGGCTCCCAGCGCTGGTTCATGGCGGGGGTGTTTGGATGAATATCTCTGTGCAAGCGCTTGAGGATCTTGGTGATTATGTCGAGCTGCAATGCGCCTCGCACTTCTCGCTCTTGCGCGGCGCCTCCTCGCCCGGCGAGCTGTTCGACGAGGCGCGGGCGCTGGGCTATCGCGCCCTGGCGATCTGCGACCGCAACAGCGTCGCTGGCATGGTCCGCGCCCATATCGCCGCCAAGGCCACGGGCGTGCGGCTGATCGTCGGCTGCGAGCTGGTGTTGCGCGACGGCATGACCCTCGTGGTTTTACCCACCGACCGGCCCGCCTATGGCCGCCTGTGCCGACTGCTGTCGCTGGGCAAGGCCCGGGCCGGCAAGGGCGAGTGCGATCTGACGCTGCAGGACGTTGCCGCCTATGCGCAGGGTCTGATCGCCATCCTGATCCCCGACGCCGCCGACGATGTCACCGCCGTTCAGCTGAGAACGCTCAAGGCGGTGTTCGGCCCCGACGCCCACATGGCGCTCACCCTACGCCGCCGGCCGGGCGACGCCTTGCGCCTATATGAGCTGGAGCAAATGGCGCGAACGGCCGGGGTGACGCCGGTGGTCACCAACCGGGTGCTGTTCCACGAGAAGGCCCGCCGCCTGCTGCAGGACGTCGTCACCTGCATTCGCGAGAAGACCACGATCGACGATGTCGGTTTCAAGCGCGACCGCCATGCCGACCGCTATCTGAAGGCTCCGGCCGAGATCGTGCGGCTCTTTCCGCGTCACGCCCAAGCCATCGCCGCCTCCGTGGCGATCGCCAAGCGCTGCCGCTTCTCGCTCGACGAGCTGGCCTATCAGTATCCCAACGAGGTCGCCGAGACGGGCAAGACACCCCAGGAGACGCTGGAAGATCTGACCTGGGCGGGCGCGGCCGAACGCTTTCCCGACGGGGTTACCCCCGAGGTCAAGGCCATCCTCGAGCACGAGCTGAAGCTGATCGGCGCCTTGGGCTACGCGCCCTACTTCCTGACGGTCAATTCGATCGTCCGCTATGCCAGGAGCCAGGACATCCTGTGCCAGGGCCGCGGCTCGGCGGCCAACTCGGCGGTCTGTTACGTGCTGGGAATTACGTCCATCGACCCTGAGCGCAACGACTTGCTGTTCGAGCGCTTCGTCTCCCAGGAGCGCGACGAGCCGCCCGACATCGATGTGGATTTCGAGCACGCCCGGCGCGAGACCGTCATGCAGTGGATCTTCGAGACCTATGGCCGCGATCGCTCGGCGATCGTCGCCGTCGTCCAGCGCTTTCGGCCGCGCGGCGCGGTGCGCGATGTCGGCAAAGTGCTGGGGATCCCCGAGGACATGACCAAGGCGCTGTCGAGCCAGGTCTGGAGCTTCTCGCGCGAGGAGATCGAGGAAAAGCACGCCCGCGACCTGGGCCTGGATCTGAGCGATCGCCGCCTGCGCCTGACCCTGGAACTGGCCCAGCTGCTGCTCAACACCCCGCGCCATTTCTCCCAGCATCCCGGCGGCTTCGTGCTGACCCAGGATCGGCTCGACGAGCTGGTGCCGATCGAACCGGCGCGGATGGACGGCCGCCAGATCATCGAATGGGACAAGGACGACATCGACGAACTGAAGTTCATGAAGGTCGATGTGTTGGCGCTGGGCATGCTGACCTGTCTGAAGCGCGGCCTGGATTTGCTGAAGGATCACAAGGGGATCGACCTGGATCTTGCGACGATCCCGCCCGAGGATCCGCGCACCTATGCGATGATCCGCAAGGCCGACACCCTGGGCGTCTTCCAGATCGAAAGCCGCGCGCAGATGGCCATGCTGCCGCGCCTCAAGCCTCGATCCTTCTACGACCTGGTCATCGAGGTGGCGATCGTCCGACCCGGCCCGATCCAGGGCGACATGGTCCACCCCTATCTGCGCCGGCGCGAAGGCAAGGAAGCGGTCTGTTATCCCAAACCGGAGCTGGAGAAGGTGCTGGGCAAGACGCTGGGCGTGCCGCTCTTCCAGGAACAGGCCATGCGCGTGGCCATCGAATGCGCCGACTTCACGCCCGGCGAGGCCGATCAGCTGCGCCGGGCCATGGCCACCTTCAAGTTCACCGGCGGGGTCAGTCATTTCAAGGCCAAGCTGGTCGGCGGCATGGTCGAGCGCGGCTATCCGCAGGACTTCGCCGAGCAGACCTTTGCCCAGTTGGAGGGCTTCGGCTCATACGGCTTCCCCGAGAGTCACGCGGCCAGCTTCGCCCTCCTGGCCTACGCCTCCTCCTGGCTCAAATGCCATCACCCGGAGATCTTCTGCGCGGCCCTGCTCAACAGCCAGCCAATGGGCTTCTATCAGCCAGCGCAGATCGTCCGCGACGCCATCGAGCACAGCGTCGAGATCCGGCCGATCTGCGTCAACGCCTCGCGCTGGGACTGCACCCTGGAGGAACGGCCGGACGGAGCTTTGGCCGTGCGGCTGGGCCTGCGGATGGTCGGGGGCCTCGCCGAGGAGGACGCCGCGCGCCTGGTTCTGGCGCGCGCCGAAGATCCCTACCGCGTGATCGACGATCTCTGGCGGCGGGCCGGGATCAAGACCGGCGCCCTCTCGCGCCTGGCCGAGGCCGACGCCTTCCTACCGAGCCTCCGCCTGGCGCGCCGCGAAGCCGCCTGGGCGATCAAGGGCCTGCGGGATGTCGCCCTGCCGCTCTTCGATCAGCCCGGCGCGGCCGAGCTCAATGAGCCGCCGCCGGCTCTGAAGGCCATGACCGAAGGCCGCGAGATCATCGAGGACTACAGCCATGTCGGCCTGTCCCTGCGTCGCCATCCGTTGGCCCTGCTGCGCCCCGACCTCGAAGGCCTCCAGCGCGTCCCCTGCCGGGTCGCCGCCGACGCTCGCGATGGCCGGTTCATCAAGACCGCCGGCCTGGTGCTGGTGCGCCAGATGCCGGGCACCGCCAAGGGGGTGATGTTCATGTCCGTCGAGGACGAGACGGGCGTCTCCAACCTGGTGATCTGGAAGACTCTCTACGAGAAGCAGCGCCGCATCGCGCTGGGCGCCCACCTGATCGGGGTCGATGGCCGCATCCAGCGCGAAGGCGATGTCGTTCATCTGGTGGCCTATCAGCTCCACGATCTGACGCCCCTGATGGCCACCTTGCAGGATCGCGGCGCAGACGCCGGGGATCTGGCCTGGGCGGCCCGTAGCCGCAATTTCTGCTGAGGACATGATGGACGCCCATCCGCTGTTGTTCGACCTGCCGCTCGCACCGAGGGCGCCCAAGACGCCCCTGCCCGCGGGCTTCCGCTATCAAGCCGAGCTGATCAGCGCCGCCGAGGAGCGCGACCTCGTGGCCAGCTTCCAGGACCTGCCGTTCAAGCCCTATGAGCATCTTGGCTATTTCGGCAATCGCCGGATCGCCGGGTTTGGCTGGCGCCAGGACGAGGCCGGCCGGATGGTCGAGACCGGCGAGCCCATCCCCGATGTGCTCTTGCCGCTGCTGGCCAAGGTCGCGGCCTTCACCGGCTTGGACCAGGCCACCTTCCGCCATGCCCTGGTCACCGAATATTCGCCGGGCGCGGGGATTGGCTGGCATCGTGACCGGCCTCCGGCCGTGGCGATCGCCGGGGTCTCGCTCGTCTCGCCCTGCCACTTTCGTTTGCGGCGCAAGGCCGGCGATCGTTGGGACCGCGCCACCATCCTGGCGCAGCCGCGCTCGGCCTATCTGATGAGCGGACCGGCGCGCAGCGATTGGCAGCACTCCATCCCGGCGGTCGAGGCGATGCGCTATTCGGTGACCTTCCGAACGGTTCGGCGTTAGCCCGCGCCACCGGGGCCGTCGCTCGGGCGCGGAACGCTGGCGGCCCGCCGACGGTTGTCCTGGCGTGCGGATCGCGACCTACAACATCAACAATGTGCTGAGCCGCTTCGACCCTTTGCTCGAATGGCTCGACGACGCCCAGCCCGATGTCGTTTGCCTCCAGGAGCTGAAAACCGAACAGGGCCGTTTCCCCGCGCAAGCGCTCGAACAGATGGGCTATGGCGCGGTGTGGAAGGGCCAGCGGACCTGGAATGGGGTGGCGATCCTGGCGCGGGGCATGACCCCCGTCCTGACCCGCACCGCCCTGCCCGGCGACCCAGACCCTTCGCAGGCTCGCTACATCGAAGCGGCCGTGAACGGTGTGCTGATCGGCTGCCTGTACCTTCCCAACGGCAACCCGCTGCCTGGTCCCAAGTTCGATTACAAGCTGGCTTGGTTCGAGGCGCTCAACGCTCATGCCCAGGCGCTGCTGGAGACCGGCGCGCCCGTGGTGCTGGCCGGCGACTTCAACGTCGTGCCGACCGAGGCCGACCTTTACCCCAACCATTCCTATGGCGGCGACGCCCTGCTGCGCCCCGAAAGTCGCGCCGCGTTCCAGCGGCTGCTCGACCAGGGCTGGACCGACGCCGTGCGCGCCATCCATCCGCAAGACCCGCCCTGGACCTACTGGTCGTACCTGCGCGAGCGCTGGCCCAAGGACAAGGGCCTGCGCATCGACCACCTGCTGCTGTCGCCGGAGTTGGCGGATCAGCTCGTCGACGCCGGAGTCGACCGCTGGGTGCGCGGCCTCGCTCACGCCAGCGACCACGCCCCGACCTGGATCCAGCTCGATCGATGAAGGCCTCGCCCCTCGTCACGCCTGATGGCCGCTACATCGTGGTGCGCGGAAGGTTGTGGCGGACCAGCAATCCCAGCCTGACGCCGCACCGCCGACAAGCCCTGGTTGACGCCTTGATGGCGGCCCGCCGCGCCGTGCTCGCGGCCCTCGCCAGCGGCGACCCCGCCGCCCTCGCCCGCGCCCGCGCCGCCGTCGACGCCGCCAAGATCGGCCTGGGCGAACGCGGTCCGGTGTGGTGGGACGACGGCGCGCCCGACCTCAACCGCCACATGGCCAGAACCACGCCGTACGCGGAATGGTTCGCGCGTCACGGTGACGTCTAGCGCCGCCGTGCGCGCGCGCTTACCTTGACGCCATGTCTTCGCGCCAACGCCCCACCGCTCGCCTCCTGACGCCCGCCGGCTGGACCGGCATTTTCGTCGCCGCCCTGCTGGCGGCGGGCCTGACCTTCGCCGCCCTGAGCGCCCTGCCCCGCGCCTAGCGCGTCCAGAACACATGCACCTGGTCACGGCCGGTCTCGACCGTGAAGACCTCGCCATTCAGCCGCGCGTCGCGCGCCATGGCCTCGTAGTCGATATAGAGGCGCAGGCTCTCCGGAATGACCGTGCTCTCCTCGGTCATCTCCTGAAGGCAGTCGGCCAGACTGGCGAAGACGCCGTGATACTGGTCGTCGAGCGCGTCAACCGCCGCGCCCAGGTCACCGCCGACCTCGGCGAGCACAAGCGCGCCGAGCCTGCCGCGCTCGCGCAGGAAGGTCGCGATTTCGACGACCCTGGCGATGCTGGCGTACTCGGCGATTTCCACGCCGCCAAAGCCTTCATAGTCATGGATCGCGAACTCCTCGGCCATCGGCTCTGGCGAGGCCGCCAGCATTGCCCGGATCGCGTCCCAGACCGCATCGACGTCGTCCGAGACGTCGATCCAAGCGCCGTGCAACCGGCCGCCGTTATAGGCGGCCAGGCACGCGACATAGATACGGGGCTCAAGATCATCAGCGGCATGTCCCATGATCCTCATCCTTCAAGGCAGGGGTTCGACATCGAACCCTTGCCCGTCGGCGAGACCGGGGGTGCAAGCGGAGGGGCGGCTTCGCGGGGACCCGGCTGCAGGGCGTCCTTGACGAGGTCTCGCTGCCCGCCTTCGCCCGAAGCTGGGCGGAAGACGATCCGAAGCGCGCCGGGGGCGGAGCCCCAAGCCTTCATTTCACACACAGGCGGCGCTGGTGACCGCAAGCACATAAGCCGGGTGAATATATTATTGACACAACCCACAAGAGAACATCAGGTTGGCAGAACGTTGTTCCTTCAGGGGGTGGTGGAATGCGTATCAAGCCTTGGGCGCGTGTGCGCTTGACCGTCCGCGCGGCCATTATCGCCGCGCCGCTCTTGGCCGCGGGCGGCTGCACAACCTATTTGACCACGGCGCCCGATGCGCCTGGTTTGGCCACGCCGACCAACGGCATCCCTTATCGCCTGCCGGCGACACAGATCGACGTGGTTGTCACCTGGACCTTGAAGGCGTGCAAGGCGGGCGAGAAGAAGGGCGCCAACGGAACCGTCGAAATCGCGCCGAGCGCGGTCTTCGCCGCCAAGACCGTTGAAGGCGAGTCCCAGGTCATCGACTACAGCCACCTCGTCAACAGCTTCAAAACCGGCGAAATCAAGGTCGAGTATCAGGAAAAGACCCTGCTGCTCAAAACCATCAACGCCACGATCGAGGGCCATGAGGCCGAGGCCACGGGTGAGGCCATCAAGTTGGGGCTGACCGCCGCGCGTCTCTTCATGGGCCTGCCGGCTCCGGCATCGGGCGGCGCGGTCGGCGTCACCGAAGGTGAACCGCCTCCGCCCGACACGCCCTGCACCCCAGAAACCTATGTCGAGGTAAACACCCTCGAGAAAACCACCCAGCGGATCAAGGCGATCCCCGGCGAAGCTAAGGTCGCCGCCGACCGCATGGCCGTGCTTAAGGCGCGGGTGGTCGGCGGCGAGTTGACCGATGCGGACAAGGACGAGCTGGAAACGCTGCAGAAGAAGGCCGACGACCTGGACGAGGAGCTGACGACGCTGAGCGACGTCAGGAAGCAGCTACTCAGCAAGCTCTCGATCTCCCAGACCCTGACCCTTCCCCCGACCGGGGCCATTAAGGGCGGCAGCCTAGTGGTCGGTGAGGAAAAGCTGGACAAGTGGTTTGGGGCGCTCCTGAAGCCGGCCGCCGCCAAGGCCGCCAGCGTCAAGGTCGCCCAGGATCGCACAGCCAAGACCGACGCGTTCACCGTCATGGCGAGCCTGACGCCGCTCGACAGCGAGCCGGCCTGCAAGGACAGCAGCTGCAACGCATTGTCAACGGCGATGAACGGGGTGGTATTCCGCCAGCCGGTTCAAGGACAACTGCGCGTGGCCACCCAAGCCAAGGCGGAGCCCCTGGTCGATGATCTGGTTTCGGTGGCGCAGCTAGGCCGCCTGCGGGTGCTCCCGCTGCGCAGCGCCTGGGGCGAGAAGAACACCTTGTCGGCCACCTTCGCCGCCGATGGCTTGCCGACCTCGATCGAGTACAAGGCTCTGACCGCCAAAGGCGTGGCGGCGCTGAAGGCCACCAATGACGCCGGCTCTGGGCTGTTGTCGCTGATCGGCGAGGTCGACGCCAAGAAGACTGCCGATGCGGCGGCCGCCAAGGCTGCGGCCGACCAGGAGGCCAAGGATACCCTGGCCGGCGTCAACGGCCAGATCGCCTTGCTGGAGGCGCAGACAAAGCTCGACAAGCTGCAAAAGCCCGCCGACCTCGACCTTGAGACGTTGCAGGCTCAGCTGGCGATCCTGCGATTGAAGAAGGAGCAGAGCGATCTGGAGACGGCGATCGCCAAGAACGGCAGTTGAAGGACCACGGCCATGGCCGGCTTTGGCTCACTGATGACCACGGCGCTGGATCTGAGCAACGCAGGCGTGGGCGCTCCGCCGCCGGCCGCCTTCCAGACCACGCCGCAGGAACAGGACTATTGGTGCTGGGCGGCGGTCGCGTCCGGCATGCGGCAGGCGCGCCATCTGCCGGCGATGCGGCAATGCGAGATCGTCACGGCCCGGTGGGGTGAAAGCTGCCCGCCGCATCCGCCGATCAACAAGCCCTCCAGCCTCGACGAGGTTCTTGGCCCTCTGCTGGACATGCCAGCCGAATGGAAGGGTTCTGATTTCCTAGAAGATGAGGGCCAGGCCTATGGGCGGATTTGCGCGTCGATCAACGATGGCAAGCCGGTCCCGATCCTGATCGCATGGGACAGCGGCCAGACCTCGCACTACGTTTGCGCCTTCGGCTATGCGCAGGTCCAAAGCCAGCCGGCGCTGTGGATCTTCGATCCCTCAAAGGCCTGGGCGCAGGACGGCAATCGCCGACTTCGCACGCTGGCGGCCATGCGTCGCTACTCCGAAGCGCCCAACAAACCCAATAGCTTCGGGTTCTGGGCCGAAGCCTATCTGCTGGAGTGACCATGGGCTTGCGCACGCCTCGCCCAGCGGTCAGGGCGCTCGAGACCGCGGTGGGCCTGCTGAAGGATTTGGCCTCCGGCCACGCCGCAGCGTCGGCGTCGACCCAGGGCGCGCTGGTTATCCTGCCTCTGCGCGCTATCTCGGTCGAAGACCTGGAGCACGGAGGCCGCGCGCCGTCCTGGCCGATCGGCTGGCGGGCCTACTGGCTGGGTCCCGATGCGTCGGCGGGCGCGACGCTGGACCTCCTGCGCACACACGGCGGCAGACCACGTTTTTCTTCCTATTCCTGGGGCGAAAAGGCCGCCGCCTTTTCCACCACTCTGGCGCGGGCGGAAGCGGCCATCGCTGAAAGCCCGGAGCACTTCGACGTCTCGATCCTGCGGCTGTCGGCCTTGATGGTCGAGGCGGTCTGGCTGCGCGCGCCGCGCGCGCGCGCCTCACATCTCTTTGGCCTGACCCCGTCGCTCGACGATGGGGCCTTCATCGCCGAGATGATCCGCCTGCGCGACGCGGACGTGGAATTCGCAACGCCCGGCGACAAGACGATCAACACGGAGCAGGAGCACGCATGACTAGATCGCGCCACTTGCTCGCCGCGCTAGCCAGTCTGGCGGCTCTCTGCGCCCCAGTCATGGCGCGCGCTCAGACCCCGCTGGGTCTGCCGCGGGCGTACTATTGGAACATCCGGGACGGCGGCGGAAACCCGGCGATCGACGCCGAGCGGATCGCGAAATTCCGGAGCTTCGGGGTGAGCGAGGTCCACATCTGGCTGAATGAGAACGCCAGAACCAAGCCCTGCGACTATCGCTTCGCCTATGTCGAAGGTGGCGCTCGGCTGTGGACGCCGGCGCGGCTAGCGGCCTTCACCCAGGCGCTCAAGACCGCCTCGATCAAGCCGGTCTACATCCTGTCGCCGGACGTGCGCACAAGGGGCTACATCGCCTCGCTCGCAACGCCCAGCGGACCGCTGGCGGTCGCCGCCCGCGTGGGCGAGGTCGACATCGAACTGGACATCGAGGGCAACGGCGAGCAGGCGGCACCCTGCCCGGTAGACGGCCTGACCCGAGACGCCGCCGACACGCTGCTGATCGAGACCATCCGCGCCGCCACGCCAACGTCGAAGATCATCATCAGCTCGACGCGGGGCCACGTCGCCAAGCACCCGGCCCTGACCGACGCGGCCGACGCCATCAGCCCGCAACTCTATGGCGCCCACTATGCCTACACGCGCAAGGAGACGGCCGACACGCTGGCCTATTTCCGTCGCACCTATCCGACCAAGCCGCTGTGGATCGGGCTGTCGGTCGAGTGCTCGGTAAAGAACGCCGCCGCCGGTCTCTGCTCGCGGGCGCTGCTTGAGGACCAGCTGAAAATCCTGCTGGCCGAGCAGGCCAAGGCCCCCGACCGGATCGTCAAGTACGTGGTCTGGGGTGAGCGCGAGGCCAAGCCCTGCCCGGCGACACCGCTCTGCAGCATCTACGCGACCGAGCACCTCAAGACCACCGCCACCTCCCCATGAACGGCGCGTGCCCGCTTTCGCTAGAAGGAGACCCTCATGCGCATCCTCGGAACAACGCTTGTGATCTGCGCCTGGGCGGCCAGCGCGTCAAGTCAGGCTGCCGACTGCGGCCACACGCCTTTGGCCGGCGCCGGCGTGCCAGGGACGCCCGTCTATGCCGCGCCCACAGGCGAGCCGAGCCTCTATTTTCACGGCAAGCTCAATGTGAACACCGACGGCGCCTCGCGGTCCTATCACCCCGATGATCCGCGCGGGAAAACCCTGGCGCTGAACAATGTCGGCAATGCGATCACCGACATCTATGACGCCAACGGCAAGAAGATCACCTGTTCGCCCCGCCAGGGCCCCTGCTTCACGCGGTTCATCACGACCTTCGAGGCCGCGCGCGACGCCAAATGGAATCCGGTGGGCCACCCGCGCATCGAAACAGATGGCATCATCCCCTGGCAAACCGATCCGAAGCTGGGTCGCAAGGCGCCGTGCCTGATCTCGTCAGGTCCCTATAAGGGCTATTTCGTTTCCCAGACCTCCAAGCCGGCGGACGATTCCAAGCCGCTCTGCGATCAGGCCCGCTACATCGACAGCCTGGCGATCAACGCCATCGTCCTGCCCAAGAAGACCCAGTGGGCCTCGCAGGGCCAGGTCGCCGAGGAGTTCAAGCTGGTCGCGGTGCGCGATCGCGTCACCGGCAAGATCGCCTACGCCATCGTCGGTGATCGGGGCCCGGCCGGCTCGCTGGGCGAAGGCTCCATCGCTCTCGCCGCGGCAATGACCGGCGCCACCTTGTCAGGCAAGGAGAACTACCAGCAGATCAAGGCTCTGGCGCGCGGCAAGGTCGACTACGTGATCCTCACCGCCCAGAACATCAAGATCCTCAAACCCGGCGCGGTCAACCAGGCCAAGATTGATGAGGCAGGGAAGATCGCCTTCGACGCCTGGGGCGGGGTCAACCGCCTCAACGCCTGCGCGCACGAACTTGGCGGCGGGTCCTAGGGCCGTTCGACATCCAGCGACTAGTGTGGCGGTGGACCGGGTCTCCACGCAGGATCACCCGTGCCCAATGGTTCAGCGCTCCTGCCAATTCACCAGCCTTCGGATCGACCGCCGCGCCACGGGTGGGGTCGAAGGCGTTGAACATAGCCTGTGCTGATGAACTGGCCCGGCTCGTGATGGATCGCACCCCGGTTATGAAGCCGCGGCACAGAGCGCCCTTCTGAAGAAGACGGATGCTATACCGAACATTGCGAGATCAGATTGATCAGGCCTGCCGGCGAGACCTCGATGGAAACCACGACACAGTCGGAGATTTGAGTGATCTCGAAATCCAGTTCTTGGCGACATAGGTCGACTCCGGGCAGGTCGTCGGCCCAACGGCCTTAAACATGTCGCTATCGCCCCGATCGCCCAAGGCGGCGGCCAATTCCAGCGCCCGCGAAAAATCGCCTCCCTCGGCCTGCTCGACCAGGTTGGTGAAACCGAGGATATCGATAAACGCGACAAATTTGTCTTTGGCGTGCACCGTCGTGGCTCAGGTGTACGGTGTTGAAAGTTCGGCGGCGCGGGCGATGCGAAGCACGGGGCCGACCACTGGAGATCCTCATCCGGCGCCAGTTCAGAGGGGCCGCAGGCTCGTCAGCGAGCAAGAGGTCGCTCGGCGCGCCCTCACAGTGTATCACAGTTAAGCTACGTGGATAGCGGGCGGAGGGTACCGTGATCAAACCCATGCAAGAGGCGTCACCGCTGGTGTTGGTCACGTCCGGGCCCGACGGCCCGATCCTGAAACAAGTGGGCGACCTTATCGGTCTCACCGAGATCGCGCCGTTTCTCGACCGGACGCCGTCGCTGACCAAGCCAGACTTGCGGATGGGTGACGCAAAGCTTCAGGCCAAGCGGTAATATCCCGATGTCGACGATGTTTGATCCAGACGCGTTTATCCCGCTCGCGAGAACTTTCCACGCGCTGCGTCAGAGCGAGACCGACACAGACGACACCGATCTGAAGCTCCTACGCGGCGAAGGTCGTCTTCACTGGAATGACCTGGTGGGGTGGCCGCGGGTCGTGCTGCTTTCCGAAGCTGGCTCGGGCAAGACCGTCGAAACCCGCCAAGCCTGCAGAGCGCTACGGGCTGAAGGAAAGAAGGCGTTCTTCATCCGCATCGAACATGTTGTCGATAGCTTCGAGGACGCCTTCGAGGAAGGCACGTTCGAGGATTTCTTGGCATGGACCGCTTCGGGCAACGAAGGCTGGCTCTTGCTGGACTCAGTCGACGAAGCCCGCCTGAAAGATCCCAAGGACTTTGAACTGGCGGTCCGGAAGCTGGGCCGGAAATTGGCGCCAGTACTTTCGCGAGCGCACATCCTGATCACAGGGCGCACTGTCGCCTGGCGGCCCAAGACCGACTTGATGCTGGTGTCGCAGTACTTCCCTTCGGCCCGGCCACGAACGCTCGACCAGGCCAAAGCGCCCCGCGAGTCGAAGTCCAAACCCGCCAGCGCCGAAGAGGCAATCGGCGGCTTCCATATCGTATCGCTCGACGACCTGCACGGCGAGCAGGTCGACCAGTTCGCCAAAGCCAAGGGTGTCATTGATCTGGTGGCCTTTCGGGCGGCGCTCGACCGCAAGGACGCCTGGCCTCTGACCACGCGACCGCTCGACCTAGCCGAGGTCTGCGAATACTGGGTCTCGCACGGTCAGATCGCCTCCCGCTATGACCTGATGAAGGCCAGCATCGATCGACGGCTAGAAGAAATCGACCAAGACCGCGCTGACGCCAGACCCATGACCGTCGAACGCCTGCGCGCCGGCGCGCGACTGGTGGCGGCGGCGGCGACCCTCGCCCAACAGTCGGGGCTGCGGGTCCCGGACGGCTCGGAAAACGCCAAGGGTCTGCCGGTCAAGCAGGTCCTCACAGACTGGGACGACGCTGAGATCAACGCGTTGCTGTCCCGACCGATTTTCGATGAGGGCATATATGGGACCGTGCGCTTCCATCATCGGGCGGTGCGCGAGTTCCTGACTGCGGAGTGGCTGCAGGCTCAGCTCGTCGACCAAGCCTCGCGCGCCAAGATCGAGGCCCTCTTCTTCCGGGAGCAATACGGGCTCGAGGTGATCGTTCCGACCACACGGCCAATCCTGCCTTGGCTCTGCCTGACCGACGGCCGGATCCTGGCCAGGACCATGCGCTTGGCGCCGGAGATCCTTTTCGAAGGCGGCGACGCCAGCCAGCTGCCCACCCAAACGCGCACTGAGATCTTGCGGTTGACCTGCGAGCAGCTGACCGAGCCGGCGCACGGACGTTCCATGTTGGACTACATGGCCGTCCAGCGGTTCGCCCACAACGATCTGGTCGACGAGATCCGGACCCTGCTGACCCGTCACGCCGACGATGAAGAGATCGTGGCGTTCCTACTGCGGATGATCTGGATCGGCGAGTTGAAGGCTCTGGCTCCTGAAGCCAAGGCCCTAGCACTCACGTTGGAGGCCGAATACCCGCGCCTAGCCGCGATCCGGGCGCTAATCGCTGCAGGCGATCCGTCCGATGTACGCGCGGTGCGAACGACGATGCTCGCCAACAACGCTTTCAAGTATCGAAGCTGGTCGGCGGAATTCATCGCCACCTTGCCCGTCGACGACGAGGCCAGCGGCTGGTTGATGAAGGTGCTGGAGCATGCCACCGGGCGAAAACGGTTCGACGTGGATCCGTTGGCGCACGCCCTGCCCGACTATGTTGAACGACTACCGATAGAGCAGCTCCGAGCCTGCGTGGTCGCCCTGCAACGGCTTTTGTCGACACCGCCGGTGATCGAACGCCGATATCGAGATTTTTCTAAAAAATATGCCTGGCTGGCGGGCATGGCGGCCCGATGCGTCGCACGTTTGATCGAGGCTCGCGACGAAGCCGCCCGTCAGCCGGCCGCCCTATGGATCCTGCGCAATACGCGTGAGGTCGACGACTTGAACACCGAGGCGCACCAGCAGGCTCGCAAGACCATCGCCGAACTCGTGCCGGCCTG
Organism: Caulobacter sp. GW822-FHT01G02; assembly: GCF_058802865.1. NCBI lineage: Bacteria > Pseudomonadati > Pseudomonadota > Alphaproteobacteria > Caulobacterales > Caulobacteraceae > Caulobacter > Caulobacter sp. GW822-FHT01G02. The sequence goes on along the minus strand of NZ_JBXAON010000009.1, from coordinate 102,963 downwards.
GCGAGACCTCAATCACGCCCTCTTCTGGTACGACGTGACCGAGACCCGCGCCCAGCGCGAAAAGAAGGACAAGTCGACGCTCGACCTCTGGGAAGTCGGGATGTTCGGACATGACTGGGCGTTCGGGCCCGACGACTTCCCGACCGCTTGCGATGAGATCGCCACATGTCCGCTGCACGATGATCGGATGGTGGCGCTCGCGCTCGCCTTCGAGCTCTATCGGAGCAATGGGCGCCCAGACTCTTGGCGCAGACGTCTACGCCGCATGGTCGCGGGCGACGCCATCTTGGAAGCCGCTTTGCAGGCAAGGCTTCATCCGCGCGCGCATCCCGATGCAGCCAAATGGCGGCGAAACCAGGCGCGATGGAAGGCCCAGCAAGAGGCTCGAGCCGGCAAAGCCGCCACTAGTCGACAGCAGGCCGTCGATATTCTGAACACGCGTGTCGCATCCATCCGCAGCTTCGGCCAGGGGGCGGAGATCAGCCAGGATCAGTATTACCTGCACAACGTGCTTCGCGAGCTGCAGGAGGGTCACCAGCACTGGAGTGTCGTCGATTGGCGCCGACTCGAACCGGAGTTCGGGACCGCCGTGGCGGACGCGTTCCGCGACGGGGCGATCGGCTTTTGGCGTCGATACACACCCGCGATGGCCAGCGCGGGCGGAGCGAGCAATAGCACACCCTTCGCGGTGATCTTTGGTCTCAGCGGTCTCAACATGGAGGCGGCGTCTGTTCCCGATTGGCCTGCCAAACTGACGCCGGCCGAAGCGGCCAACGCCACGCGCTACGCTCTGCGCGAACTCAACGGGTTCGCACCGTGGCTATCGAAGCTTCATGCGGCTTTTCCGGCCGAGGTCGAGGCCGTGGTCCTGGCGGAAATTGACTATGAGTTGGCGACCAGCCCACCCGATGGGGAAAGTCACTATGTCCTCTATGACGTCGCCTGGCATGGGGGCTGGATGTTCGACGGCCTGGCTCCTGCGGTCCTGCAGCGCCTCGCGACGGCTCGCCCTAGTCCGGTCAACCTTGGTTACTTGCTGGCGATCGTCAACCGATCGACGATCGCCGATGCGGCCGTAACGCCTCTGGCCGCGCGCAAGGCCAGGACGATCAAGCACGACCAACTGTCACCCATGTGGTTCGCCCAGTGGTGCGGCCTTGACCCGGAGGTCGCGATCCCAGCGCTGGCGAGCCGGCTGGCGGCGTTGAAAGCCCCAGAGCTTCAGACCCAGTTTGCCATGAGGTTTCTTACAAGCCTCGTTGGAGGACGTCGGATCGCCATGGGCTTCGCGCGACAGGCCTACCGGCGGGTCGGGTACATGAAGGATCTGCTCCTGCTGATGCATCGCCATATCCGCAAAGAGGACGACATCGAACGCGCGGGAACAGGCGTCTACTCGCCCGGACTGCGCGACGATGCCCAAGAGGCCCGGTCCGCGCTGTTTTCATTCATCACCGAAACGCCGGGCAAAGAGGCGTTCCTGGCGCTGATGGATCTTGCCTCCGATCATCCCGACGCCGAGACGCGACCCTGGGCGGCTTATCGGGCCAAGCACAAGGCAGCCCAGGACGCCGATATGACGGCGTGGTCGCCCAAACAGGTGCGTGAATTTGCCGACACGCTGGAGCGCACGCCCGCCAACCATCACGAACTCTGGGATCTTGCTATCGATCGCCTTCTCAATCTGAAGAACGATTTGGAGGGTGGCGACACCAGTTTGTCGGCGCTCCTTGTTCGCGCCACCCGCGAAACGGAAATCCGCAATTTTATCGGAGGATGGTGCCGTGATCGCGCCGCCGGACGGTATGTGATCCCCCAGGAAGAGGAGATGGCCGACGCCAAGCGGCCCGACCTGCGGTTTCACGGCATCGGGTTTGACGGCCCCGTTCCGACCGAACTGAAAATCGCGGATGCCTGGACCGGACCGCACCTTTTCGAGCGGATCGAGAATCAGCTCTGTGGCGACTACCTTCGTGACATGCGGTCTAGTCGTGGTGTGTTCGTCCTCGTGTACAGTGGCGAGAAGACCTGGTGGGAGCACCCATCTGGCGGGCGCTTGGAGTCGTTCGACGCCCTGGTTGAAGGCCTCCGGCAGCATTGGCAGCGCCTGGCCACGAAATTGGCGAACGTCGAGGACATTGCCGTGATCGGCATCGACCTTACCAAAAGACCGATAGCGTCGGGATCCGAAGCCTAGGCTAGCGAATGGCCAAGTCTTCGACGTTCGTCGCCGGGATTGTGCTATCCATCGCGCGGCTTGCGCCCCCGCACGAAGGCCCGATCGCTGGCCATGAACTGGTCGAGCATCGGCACGACCAGCCGAACGGGCTCCGCGACCTTCCCACCGGTCTGGGCAGCGTGGGCCTGAGCATAGGCCACCAGATTGCGATAGGTCGCCGGCGGCACGTCGAGCGTCATCTTGACGGGCGCTTCATCCTCCAGCGGCCGCAGCTTCAGCTTGCTCATGGGCGCGCCCCCTGACGATAGGGCTCCAGGACGAGATCCTTGGTCAGGAGGACGCGCAGCGGCGCGCCCGAGCGGATCGTCAGCGTCGGGGCGCGATCAAGACTGCGGCCGACCACCTGGCGACCGACATCGGTCACCGCATCGGCGCCGCCGCGCCGGATCGCGCGAACAAGATCGGACTCGTCGCTGGACGAACCGCTTTCGGCCCCGATCGCCAGCAAGGTGCTCAAGCCCGCCGCGGCCAGGATCCGGCCGCTGTGGCGGTCGACGCCATCCTGCAGGCCGGCCATGCCTTGCGCGTCCGCGGCCGGAACCTTGTCCAGCACGATCGAGCGTCCCGACGGCAGGATCAGGCGCGTCCAGCTCACCCGCAGGCGGCTCTGTCCGGCCTTGACCTCCGCCTCGTAGTCACCGACCAGGCGCGCACCGGCCGGGATCAGGAGAAAGCCGCCACCAAGGCTGTCGTAGACGTCCTGGGTGACCTGGGCGATGGCCACGCCCGGTGCATCGGACCGAAGACCCGTCACCAAAGCCGCGGGGATCACCGCGCCGGCCTGGAGCACATAGGGCGAGGCTGGAGCCTGGAGACGTTCGAGACTGGTGGTGCGCGGATCCTGCGAGGGTGTCGACGGGCCAGGTGGCGAGATCGCCGGCGCCGTAGCGCGCTCGGCCCGATCTCCGACGAACAGACCGCTTTGCCCGGCCGCGTGACGAACCGCGGCGCGGGCCTCGCGCTCGGGATCAACCGGCGCCACAACGGCGGGCGGCATGGCGGGCGGCGTGATCGGCGGCCCGTTCCCTGCCCCGCCCTCGGGGCTCGCCGACGCCTCAGCGCGCTGAGCCGCCAGGATCGGCCGCCCCAGGTCACCGGGCAGCGGCGGCCCCAAGGTCGGCACCCCGGCCGGACCGGTATAACCCTTGGGCAAGGCAGTCACGCGCTCCGACGGCGTGGCGACGGCCGGCGCGTCGGCCGTCTGCGGGGCAACACGACGATGCTGGAGCATCGACCAGCTGACCGCGCCGAACAGCCCGATCGAAACGACCGTCGTGGTGATGATCAGGGCCCGGCGTGAGATCCGGGCCACCGGAACCGGCGTGGCGCGAAGGCGCAGGGACTTGGCGATGGCTTCTTCGGCCGCGTTGCGCTCGCCGCTCATCGCGAGGCCTCCGACAAGGCGCCCTGTCGGACGATCCTCACGCGCAAGGCCTGTCGTTTGATCCCGAGCCTCAGCTCGACGCGATCGAACAGGCGGTCGAGCACGATCCGCCGATCTTCGATCCGATAGTTGATCAGCTCGCTGCTCTTGCCGTCGACGCCGAGCCGATAGAGCGGCGGCAGATCGTCCAGCACGACGCCGGGCCCGAACTCGACATAGGCGCGCTGGCCATCGTCGAAGACCGCGACGGGCCGCCAGACCGGATGATCGCCCTCGATGCGGTAGGCGCGGTTCACGCGCGAGAGGTCGAGCACCGGCCGCGCGGGCGGCGCCTCGACCAAAATCGGCGCCGGCGCCGGATACCGCCACGAGACCTGGGCCTGCCAGGTCCGCGCCGAGGCGCGAAGCTCCAGGTGGTAGGTGCGGCGATCGGTGTTGATCAGGAGGTTGGTGGCCAGATCCGGTGCGGTCGGCTTGATCAGCACATGCACCCGACGCTCAACGCCAGCGCCGCTGGCGGTGTCGCCGATCACCCACCGCGCGGTGTCGCCGGCTGCGATCGCGCCCGTACCGACCAGGGTTTCGCCGGGCTCCAGGACGATATCGGTGATGCGTCCCGGGGTGGCGACCACGGGAAAGACGGTCGTCGGAGCCCAGTCGAAGTGGGCCATGCCTGCCGGCGCGGCCAGCCGGGCGTCGATTGCGATCGGCCCAGCCCAGGCCGTGGACGACAGGAGGAGGCAGGCCCACCCTGCGGATGACGCCAGGCGGATCATGCGCCGAACTCCTTGGACCAGGACAGAGCGGTGACGAACACGCCCAGCGGATTGGCGCGCAGGCCCTCGGCGGTGCGCGGCGGCTTGATCGTCACGGTGAGGATGGCGGTCCAGCGGTCGGTGGCGACGAGCTGGCCGCCCTCGAAGCGCTGCTCGGTCCAGGCCAGACGGAAACTGTCAGGCGAAGCGCGCACCACGCTGGTCACCGCCACGGTCGTCTGGGTCTTGCCGACCTGGCTGAAGGGATCGGCGCGTCGGGCATGATCCGACAGGGCCGCAGCCCCTTCGGCCGAGGTGAAGTCGTAGGCCCGCAACCAGGCCTGGCGCATCAGGACCGGATCGATGGACACGGTGCGCACGTCGGTGATGAAGCGCGCCAAGGTCCAGGCGATCATGGCGTCGGTCGGCCGCGCGCCCTGGACGGCCGGCGCGGCGATCCGCGGCTCGCCGAGCTTGTCGACTTCGACGACCCAGGGCGTAACGCCGCCCTGCAACGACAGCGTGACGAGGCCAGCCGACAGCCCGCCGCTCAGCGCCAAAAGGCCGAGCGCCATAAGGCGCCAGTTGAAGGCCTGGACCCGGGCTGATCCGAGACGTTCGTCCCAGGCCTGGCCGGCGCGTTGGTAGGCCGTTTCCGGCGCGGGGGTCGCGCCATAGCGCGCCGATCCCTTGAGCGGGCTCATGATCTATCCTCCGAAAGGCTGGGCGCCGCACCGGCGCTGTGGTCATCGCCGCTGCCGGCGGCGTGGACGGCCATGGCCGCGCCATGGGTCATGGTCTGGCGTTGCTCGAGATCGCGGGCCCAGGCGGGCTGCTCGGACGGATCGTCCGGCTTGGCCGGCGAACTTGCCCCCGCCGCCGCGCCGCCGCCGCTCGGGCCGCCGGAGCGGCTGCGAGACGGTGGCGGAGAGGCCGAGCCAGACGCGCCAGCCGTGCTCGCGCCACCCCCGCCGGAAGGGGAACCGGGCGGCGGGGTGCCGGTCGGCGCGGCTCCAGCTGGCGGCGGGCGTCCGCCACTGCCGGCCGCGGCCGCAGCGCCGGCGCCGGAACTGGCGACACCGCTGGCGGCCATCTGGGCGGCGGCGGCCCCGGCCATGGCCATGCCCCCAACCACCAGGCCCGTGCCAACCGCCGCGCCGGCGCCCAGTTGAGGCGCGCCCGAAACCAGGCCCGAGGCGACGCCCGGTCCGAAGATCGACAAGCCCAGCAAGGTCAGGGCGGCCAGAGCCATGGCCAGGACCTCTTCCAAGGTCGGCTGGCCGCCGGCGGCGCGGGTGAATTCGGAAAAGAGCGAGGAGCCGATGCCGACGACGATGGCCAGCACCATGACCTTAACGCCGCTGGCGATGACGTTGCCCAGCACCTTCTCGGCGAGGAACGCGGTGCGGCCGAACAGGCCGAAGGGGACGAGGACGAAACCGGCCAGTGTGACCAGCTTGAACTCGATCAGCACCACGAAGATCTGCACGGCGATGATCCATTCCTGGCTGATGTTCTCGTCGAGGGACACCTCGGCAGGGTCGTTGGTCGTATCGACAATGCAGCGCACGGCCACCGTGCCTGGCAGTTGCTTGCGCTTGGCGAGCAGGCGCAGGGCTTGGCGCCGTCCCTCACCAGCGGTGACAAGATAGTAGCCGGTCTCCTTGCCGTCCTTGATTTCCGGTTCGACGACGGGGGGCGCGATCACGCCCTTGGTGCCGATGGTGGCGGCGCGGGACTCGATGGCCTCGGCGCGATGGCTGACGCGCCGGACGTTCTTGGGCGAGGCCTTGAGGCGATTAAGCGGGATATCCCGCACCTCGCCGAACTGAGCCACACCGGCGGCCACCGCCGTCAGTTGGGCGGTGGGGTTGGTTTCGGAAGTCGATGTCATGTCTGCCTCCTTGGGACAGGGGTGCAGGCGCAAAGCGCGCCTGAAACCCTGCCCACCGGCGAGGTCGGGTGTGCAAACGGAGGAGCGTCTTCGCGGGGACCCGGCTGCAGGGCGTCCTTGCCAACTGCCGATCCCTCGCCGCATCGCCCGAAGCTGGGCGGAAGACGATCCGTAGTGCGCCGAGGGCGGAGCCCTAAGCCACGGCCGCGCAGCGGCCAGACAAGAACGAGGGTGCTGGCCAATCGCCCAGTGGGTCGTTGGTATTCGACGGTTTCAGTGGGCCTGGCGATGAGATGGCAGGGGACGTCACGGCCTCGCGCGGAACGCGTCTGCCGTCTCCCGACGCCTGCCCGGGCATTGCTGCTCGACCGTGAATCGCTGAAGCTTTCATAGGCGCTGAAGACGAGGCGGCATGAGCCATCGATGGGTCCACACCGTGCGCGTCGATCTTCTCGGCCGCCCAGAAAGCCTGCTCAAGATCGAGCTGGAGGATATCGCCGCCGCAGGTGCGGCCGAAACCTTGGCCAATCCCGTGCTCGGTGCGGGCTGGCTGCGGGTCCTGCAGGATGCGCTCGCGCCCCATGACTACGACTGGCTGGTGTGGCGGCAGGGCGGCCTTGGTCGTGGCAAGGAATTGCGACGCGGCTTCTCGGCCATTCTCGGTCGGTTCATGGCGCGGGCCTACCTTGAACGTCGGCATGGCGTACGAGACTTCGCCCCCATCTCAGGTCCGAGCGGGCTTTTTGGGGGCGCGCATCTGAGCCGCGGCAATCCCAAGATCGACCTGCCTGACTGGGTCGCTCTCGATGCGACGGGCGGACTGGTGCTCGCCGAAGCCAAAGGGAGTCACGAGGGCGGCAATGGCGCGCCGGCGAGCTGGGGAATCGGGACTTCAGCCTCGAACCCGCTCGCGCGCGCCGTCCGCCAGGTCAAGAACACCGTACTCAAGGACGACTTTGGCAGGCCCGTGCCTGTCCGGAGATGGGCGGTGGCTTCGCGATGGGCATGTGAGGACGGTCATGCCAAGCCCTATCTCGTAGCCTGGGACCCAGAGGACGGCCCCGAATATGACCCGCAGAGGCTCGATCAGATGCGGATTGAACTGCGCCGCCATGCGACCGCCGCGATCCTGGCGGGCATGGGTCTTGAGGGACTGGCGGGCGATGTCGTTCGGGGCGAGACCAGCGATCACCTGACGAGGGGCGCTGTTCGCCTCCACGGAACCTCCGAGGCCGACGACGACCTTCTCTTCGGCGTGGCCCTGGGTCCACTGGGCGTCATCAACCTCGCTGACGTCGACCTTTCTTTGCTGCGCGTGATCGAGGCCCGCACGGGCGTCAAAACCTATGTCTTCGGACTGACGCTCTCGGAGGTGAAGGCCGCGCTCTATGGCCTGTCACGACCGCCACCAGAGACGGAGGCGCCAACCGACGACGAGCGTTTTGGCCGCTTCACCTATAGCGCACGGCTCCAAAGGCGATTTCAGGGTGATGTACGCGCCCCGGACGCCCCCCAGCCTCGACACGCCCTCTATCAGCGCGACCGAGGTCGCCGCATCGTCAAGCTGGACACCATCGAGGCGATCGAGCCGATTGGGAAGGCGCTGGACAGTGATCTATTCTAGGTTCAATCCACATTCAGGGATTCACGCGGGGCCAGATGCGTGATTCATAGGTTTCCGCTTTTTGCGGAGGTCTAGGTATGGGTGTGAAGCGCTATGAGTTGACGCAGGCGCAGTGGGAACGGATCGCGCCGCTGCTTCCTGGCAAGGTTGGCGATCCGGGCAGAAGCGGCGCCGACAACCGGTTGTTCGTAAACGGGGTCTTGTGGGTCCTGCGGTCGGGCGCGTTCTGGCAGCACCTGCCGGAACGGTACGGCAAGTGGAAGACCGTTCACGCCCGCTTCACGCGTTGGGCCAGGGCCGGGGTCTGGGAAAAGGTCTTCGAGGACCTGATCAAGGATCGGCGCAACGAATATCTGATGCTCGACTCCACTCTGGTCAGGGCTCATCAGCAGGCGACAACAGGTCGGGGCTCCGGCTCAAAAAAGGGGGGCCCGATCCGGCTGTGGGGCGTTCCCGAGGCGGACTGACCACCAAGGTTCACATGGCTTGCGACGGCCTGGGCCGGCCCGTGCGCTTGCTCATCGCGCCAGGCCAGAGCCACGATATACTCGCCGTTCCCGCCCTGCTCGAAGGCCAAGCTCCCAAAGCCGTCCTGGCCGACCGCGCCTATGACGCCAACAATTTCAGGCGGCTTCTGGATCGCATCGGGGCCCAGGCCGTCATCCCCTCAACCCGCTCGCGCAAGGTTCCCATCCCCCACGATCCAATCATCTACAAACTCAGAAACCGCATCGAGCGCTGCTTCAACAAGCTCAAGCACTTCCGACGCTTCGCGACCCGCTACGACCGCATCGCCACACACTACTTGGCCTTCGCACACCTCGCCGCCATCATGCTCTGGCTGCGGTGAATGTGGATTCGTCCTAGTTCCGCCACCCTCTTTGCGCGCGGCAGCGGGCCGTCCCTACTTGCCTCGCATCCGGTCGATCTCGCTCTGGATATGGTTGTCCAGTCCGATCGCGGATTCCTCGATGTAGGCCCGCAGCCGCTGGGTCTGGTCCATGAACGAGCGATAGAGCTCCAGAGCACGATGCGGGTTGGCCTCCCGAGCCAGGTCTTGGGCGCGGCGGCGCCAGCCCGGGATCGGGTCCTTCCGGATCAGCCCAGGAAAGGACTTGGCCACGACTTCAACTGCAGCGAACACGGTGGCCGGCGGCGTCGCCAAGGCGGCGATGAACGCTTTGCCCTCTTCGCCAAAGGCGATCGGCCAGGATTGGGCGTCGATGATGACCTGGTCGCGCGACGTGGTGTCGAGGCCGTCGGTGAACAGGAAGTCGATATTGCTGTCCTGCTCGTCAATGACGCGCTCCATGTGGTCGGCCAGGGTCTCGATGAAATCGGCCGGCGCGTGGCCCGAGCGGCCCGCCAGAGTGGCGCAGGCCTGCGCGTAGTCCTCCAGGCTACCCGGAAAGGCTTTGTCACCGGGGAAATAGGCCTTTGGCCCGTTCAGGCAGGCGATCGTTGCTGCTCCAGCTGAGATAGCCGGGCGTCAGCCGCCCCATGACCTCGCAGGCGACCGTGAAATAGAACCGCGCGACTCCGAGCAGGACATCCTCGTGACGGACCCCGACGTGATAGGTCTCGTTGCGGAAGGTATGCCCCGCCCGGATCGTGTGCGCCTCTTCCTCGGACAGATGCCCAAGGGCCTGGGCCAGGCCGACCTTGGCGCCAAAATCCTGTCCCAGCGCCGACGACAGCTTCTTGGCGTGCGGATGCGCATAGTCAGGCTTCCAGCGCATGCTGACGACGTGGGCCTGTTCGTGCTCGGCCAGACGGTGCAGCGTCAGCTCCAGAGCGTTGTCGGTCAGCATCAGGCCAAAGCGCGCATAGTTCGGGTCGTCGACCTGCAGCTGTTCGAGAGCGAGATCGAGCTGCTCGATGATCTGCGCGAGACGAAGCAACACGGTTGCGCCTCCAATGCGGTCCTGGGGTATATTGATCCCGACAAGTTCAAGGGCGGCCTGCCTTGCCGTCAACCACCGCGCAGGGGCCCTTCACATCGGAGACGATCCCATGACCACGTCGGTCACCTTGTCGGCGACGCCCCGGGGCAACGGCTTCCAAGCCACGGTCACCCTACCCAATGGCGTTTCGATGAGTTCGGCGGAGACCTATCCCTCGATCCCAGAGGCGATCACAGCAGCCGCCCTGAAGCTTCTGGACATGCCCGAGCGGATCGACGCCCTCGGCGCTACGACCTGGCCCGAGGAAGGCGCGTTAGCCTGAAGCGCGGTTAGGTCTTGCCTGTCTGCGCGAGGCTCGCGCGCGTCTGGGCAATCTCCGCAACGGCGGCGTCGTAGTCGCGCCTGGCGTCGACAATGGCCATCGCTTCGACGATCCGCCGAAGCGCAGGATGCAGCTCCGCCTCTCAAGGATTGTCGCCTTCAGGCCGTGGCGTCTCGGAATCCATATTCTGCCTCCCGGAAGTGGCGGCCCCTCCGCGTCAGGAGGGACGCCTTCAACGGCTCACGCGTCGATGAGGCTGTAGTCGGGGTCATCAACGATAAGGCTGGGCGCATCTTCCAGGCCGTAGTTCAAGGACTTGACGCTAAGCACCGCGCCGCTGCCTTCGACGTATCGGAAGGCCGCTGGCTTGAAGATGCACAGGTTGTCGCCCCCGCCGACGCTGCTCCGGTACGACACCCCGTCAAAGCCGCGTCGGCGCAGGCAGTCGGCAATCAACTGGGTGACGGAGTAGCGCGCGGCTGCTTCCGGCACGATCGGCTCCGACATGAGCGTGTCGATCGAATGCACGAAGTGGAAGAGATCAAGATCGCTCTCGGTCTTGGTGAAGGCCGCGATGTCCGCATTGAAGCTGGCGATCCTCAGCGGTTGGATGCATTCGAATTGACCGACCGACACCTTGTGCCCTGGATGCGGACGGATTTCCGCCGCTGCGGTCGGGGCGTCGCTCGCGAGATAGAGAAAAGACGTTCCAGTCCGGTTTAGTCGCCCAGGACTGGCAAGCGGCGGCGGCGGCGCGCTGATGTCCTTGCCGGTGTATGGCCTGTCTCGCACCTCGGGCTTCCAGCCACTGTCGATCTTCTGATACTCGCCCTGAACGCCGGTTCTAGCCCGGAACAGCCGGCTTCCGACCCCCACAACGCCATCGACCCGCCCTTCAAGGCCGTCGAGCAGAGAAAACACTTCGGCCTCGACGTCGAAATGGTTCTGCTTGAGCAGTCGCGCTCGAAGCGCCTGCAGCGTCGGATGAAGGGTCTGTTGGATCGAGCGCGCCAGATGGCGCCCACCATCGTCGTCGGAGCCCGCGTACACAGAGATTCCAGGCTCGGGGTAGGGATTGTCGGAAAACAGCCAGTACAGCAACTCGTGAGCGCGGTTGCGCGAGGTCCGCCTATTGAAGAGGCTGTTTTCAGTTTCCAGGATGGGATTTGGCCGCGTCAGAAGATCCTCGACGGACTCGTCCGCACCCCAGTGACTATTGTACTCGAACTCTTCAAAGTAAAATCTGACAAGACCAGCCAGCAGATTCATCATTTCTTGCCGCTGCTCAATGGCGCAGGCGCGGGCAAACCCCTTGGTGGGAACGCAGATCGCGCACGCCAGCCCCTCCACGGCATGTACTTCCACGAAGTGCTTGAGCGCAGGATGTTTGCAGCATTCCACACAGAGCGACAGCATCTCGAAGGGAGGTTCATCCTCCGGCCAAGGCGCCTCTTCGACGGTGGGATCGGCAGACCAGGAGGAGCGGACTTCTTCGGACATCGATCGCGACGCTCCCACCTGAACCTGTGCTGATGCGGTCCCGCATACGACACCCATCCATCACAGTCGATCTCGCAGGCCGCGGGATGACGCCCGCACGCGGCAACAAAAAGGGCGGCCGCCCCGAAGGATCGGCCGCCCCGGAAACAAGGGCCTCGCCGCCAGCTAACCCGGCGGCGCGCCGCTGGTGAGGGCGGCATGCTCCTGGATCTGACCCAGATGCTCGATGCCGTAAAGCGCGGCGATCATGAAGATCGCCGAGATGATGAGCACCCGGCAGATCATGGCCGAGGCCCGATGCCAGGCGCCGGGCCGTTCGCCCAGCACCAGGATCACCAGTTCGGCGAAGCCGTAGACGAGGTAGCCCGACATCAGGCCCAGAAAGACCAGGCCATTGGTCAGGACGAAGGCCGCGACGTCTTGGCAGACCGGCGCGATCCCCAGTTGCGAGATGACAGACATGGACCAACTCCCACTTGAGGTTGGCCCCGAAAGCGACGACCGCCCCACCTTTCCCCCCTTTGGGGGCGGTGCTAGTTTGGGCTGCTAAGTCGATCCAAAGTCGACGACCTTCGGGGCATGCCTTCCCAAGAGGCATGCCCCTTTTCTATGCCCGCACCCGGCGAACAACAATCGCCCGCGCGACCATAACAGTCTGAAAATACAAAGCTATTTTGCGGCACAGCCAGCAATCGAAGTCAGTGGCATGACGGATTGCGCAGGCTTGGACTTAGCAGCGCTGCACCTCGCGGCGCCCTGTAGCGCAGCGGTGTAGGTCGCTTCGTGCGTACCCTGGGTAGTTCAAAACAACCCTAGACCGGCACGCTTGGGCTGTAGCCGAGTGGAATGCCCTGCAGCGCTATGCAGTGGGTTGTAATTGGCCACACTGTAACGCTAAATAGCAAAACGCCCTTCAATGGAGCATAGCCGTATGGTATGCCCGCCAAGGTAGACGGGGCTTCACCATGCCAATCGACGATCGTTCGGAAAACGACAACGCCGAGACCGGCGCTGCGCCGGCCACCGGGCCTGCAGCCGACGCTCCGCCCGAAGCGCGCGCTGAAGGCGCCGCCGATGGTGCGACGGCCAATCCCGGCGAAGGTGATCAGGCCGCCGCCGGTGGCGTCGCGGCTCAGCCTGCGACGGTCGCCGGACGCAACCAGCGCCCCCAGAATGTCGCCGATCTGATGTTCGAGGCCGAGACCTATGACGGCTGGTTTTCCGCCAACTGGAAGCACAACCGCTTCTATGTGCTCAACGCCAAGAAGCTAATCGGCGATCTCAAGCTTGAGCATACCAAGGGTGCGCCGGCCTTCACCGAAGCCAAGCGGATCATCAACGAGGACACCGGCTGGCCCGCCCAGTTCGCCTTCGACTACGGCTGCTCGCACACCTCGATCTATCCGGACAAGATCGAGAGCGCCAAATCGTTCGGGCACGCGGTGACCATAATCGTGGCGCTCGAGGTCTGGGCTGCTTCTCACAACTCCTCGATCAACGTCTATGACTATCTCCGGATCATTCCGGCCCAGTATTTCGTAGACCAGTTGGACAAGAAGCGCCTGGCCGACCTGGCCAAGCACCACAATGAACTTACGGAAGACGAGAAGACGGCCAAGTTTGGCGTGGACGCCAGGCTGTCCTTCAACAAGCTTTGCGTTCAGCGCATCAGCCAGATCAACGAAAACCTACTGCTGCAGATGGTCAGCGGGATGTGCGTCACGCGCCTGGTGGGCGAGAACTTGATTGCGTTCATCAACGAGCACTATCCCGAGGATCTTCACATCGGCCCGGTCCTGCCTTGTGGGTCGGATGACGCGGTCAGCCCGGGCCTTGGCCGGAAGAACGCTGCAACCGCGCTGCGCGTCCCCAAGCTTCGTGCGCCCGAGCTGATCTCCCCACCCTATCTCGCCTAATCAGGCCGACAGGTAGGCGTTGACACGCTGCCAGCGCGGGAGTCGCAGCCCGAAGTCCAGGCCCAGTGACCGTAGTTGCTCACGCATACGGGTCGCGGTGGTGTCGCTCAGCATGCGGGCCACATGTCCGTAGTCCAGCTGGGTCAGCTGCCCCAGGACCAGGATGCCGCGCGCCTCGATCGCCAGGGCTGGGCGGCGCAAGGCCTCTTCATCGCGGAAGCAATCGAAGACGCCATAGTCGAGATAGGGGTGAGCGTAGGTCGGGGCCATTCCGGATATGGGCGCCAGGCGCCGCACGAACGGAAGTTCGAGCTGGCAGGAATCCTGCCCGATCATCGACGAAACGCTGGAGATCAGCAGCAGCCGTCGCCCTATCGATCCGAGCCAGTTGTGGATACGTCCGTCGAGAGCCGGGGCGCGGTGCTGCGGGAGTTCTAGCCCATAGAACGCGAAGAGCGCCGCGTTTGCCTCGTCTTCAAGACTGCCATGGTCATCAGTCATGAGCGCCCTCGACCGACCTTGCGGGACACTACGGCGAGTCGAGCCAGTTCCCTATCGGCGAGACGCCGCCGGCCGCGATCAACTCTAAGCCCAAGGAGCTTCGGCCTCATGACCGCCCGCCTGCCCGAGCTCTCTCAAAGACAGCCGGGCGAGGCTTTCTCGCAGACCATCTGCGGCGGCTGACCCGCGCGGACGGTGATCTCGATATCGCCCGTCTGCTCGGTGACCAGGAAGCGGTTCTTGAAATCCTGGCTCTGGACCGCCTTGCCGCATCGAACGGGCATGGCGCCGCTTGCGTCGGTCAGGCTGGCGTCGGCCGTGGTGTCGTAGCGCTCCACCACCGCGCAGGCCGGATGGCCATATCCGCCGCCCAGATTGCTGGAGAACACCACATGGGTGGGCGACAGCGCCTTGATCCAGTCCGGATGGTTGCTGCCGTCGTAGTCGGAACCGTGGTGCGATCCGAAAAGATAGCCGGTCCCTGAAAGCCCCTGCCCCGCCCTCTCGGCATTGGCCAGGATCATCTTCTCGGTCAGCTCTTGGGCGTCGCCCGGGAAGATGAAGCTCACGCCCTCATAGGAGACGCGCACCACGGCGCTGTCGGCGTTCTTCTTGCCGTCCGTCTTCCAGGCCTTGGTGGGAAAGTCGGCGCGATGGGCGCGGTAGTAGGCCTGGGCGTTGGCGCTCAGCAGATCGATCTTGGCCGCGCCGCAGGAGACCCCGCGCACCGACCCCCACGCCGTCTCATTGGGCGTCAGGCACGAGATCCGGAACGTCTTGTCGTCACACGGGCGATTGGGCGGGTAGTCCTTGGTCGGGGCCGACAGGGTTTGGTGGACCTTGTTGATCCAGAGGCCAGCATCGCCGTAGTCGGCGAAGGCGCCCCCATAATAGACCTGACGCACGCGCTCGGGGTTCAGCAGCCACTTGCCGCGCTCGTCCTTACGCTTGAGCAGCGCGTAGTGGTCGATATCGCCATGCGAGAGGATCACCCGCAGCGGCCGCAGATAGCCGCCCGGCCCGTCATAGCCGTCCAGGACGGCGTTGATCTTGCGACCGGCCGTGTCGATCGAGCCGCCACCGCCGCCGGCCTTGCCGCAATCGATCAAGATGGGCAGATCGTCAGGGCATTCGACCAGGACGCAAGCGCCCTGGCCGATGTCATAGACATGGACCTTGAGGACGCCCGGCGTCGGCGCGGCCCGCGCTCGCGCCGGCGCGAGGCCGCCCAGCCCCGCCAGCGCCACGGTCAGCCCCATCAGAACGTGCAGCACCTTGCGCAATGTCGCCCTCCTCGCCAAACGCAACTTACACCCTGCATCATGACACAAACTCTGCTATGGGTTTATCGCTGACTGGATTTCCATAGCGCGGGGGGCGTTGATGGCGTGGCGTTGGCTTAAGCTTCTCCTGGTGGGCATGGCGCTGGCGACGAGCCTTGGCGCTCCGGCCTTGGCCTATGGCCCGCAGGGTCACGAGATTATCGCCACCGTGGCCCGCGACCGCCTGTTCGCGCGCGACAAGCGGTTCGAGGCGCGCTTCTGGGCCATCGTCCAGGCCGATAACCTGACGGTTCAGTACACACCCAAGCCGACCCCGAAGAACCCTCACCCCAAGCCCAGGACGTGTCGCGCCACGACGATCGCGCAGCTGGCCAACTGGCCCGATTGCGTGCGGCCCTCGCAGGCCTACGCCAAGACAGCCCCCTACCATTTCGATGACGTGCCGCGCTGCCCGGTGGCCGCCACCCTGCCCGACAAGTCGATCTACTGCGCCAATGGCCAGTGCGCGACCGAGGCGCTCAAGCGCTACATCGCCGTCCTGCAGAATTCCGCCAGCACGCCGCGCCAGAAGGCCGAGGCCCTGAGCTTCATCATCCACATCGTCGGCGACCTTCACCAACCGATGCACGCCAGCGAGAACGGCAATGATCGCGGCGGCGGCCAGGTGAAGATCTCGATCGCCAAGGGCGCCATTCCCGACAACCCCGGCCCGGCCGACAACCTGCATTCCCTGTGGGACGGAGATCTGGTGTTCGCCGCGGTGGCGGACCCGCCCGTGGCGATCCCAAAAATCCGCCAGCTGGCCGACGCCAACGCCGCGAGCTGGTCAAACCCCGATCCCGACGCCTGGGCGCTGCGCTCGCACCGGCGCGCCGAAGCCGCCTATTCGGAACTGACCACGCCCCCGGCCTGCGACCAGGGCGCGGCCGACGGCGGCAAGGTCACCAAGGCCTATGTCGATGCGGCCAAGCCCGACGTCGAAGAAAACCTGGCGCGGGCGGCCGTACAGCTGACCGACGTCCTGGCGTTGGCCCTGACCCCGCCCGGCGGCTTCCACTAGGTGCTTGGCCGGCGCCTGCGTCTCATGGATTGCAGACGATGCGCAGGCGCACGCCGGCCCGGTCGAAGCTCGTGCGCACGCTGGCCAGGAAGTAGATGAACTGATTGTCCGGGATGGCGCGGTTCGTGAACGCCCGATCAGCGGCGCCCTGGCTGAGCAGACCCACCGTCAGGATCACCACTTCCCGCGTGTAGGTCGGGTCGGCCAGAGCCGCGAGCAGTCGCTCACGCGCGCCGCCGATGTCACCGCCCGAAGGCTTCCAGAGCCGCGAGCGCGAAATCTCGTCGCCAGGGTGGGCCTTCTCGCCTGTGCGCTTGCCGTTCTTGTTCCGTGGGTCCGTGGACGTCGCGTCCAGATGGACGCTCCAAGTTTTCTCCCAGGCCTCCAAAGGCGGCACGGCGCTGCGCGCCGATCCGGCCAAGGCCAAGCTCGCCTGGGCCTGTCGCGCCACATCCTGCAGCCGGCCGGCCGAGGCAGAAGGGTTGGCCGTTTCGGCCGCCTTGGCGTGGATGATCAGGATTCGCTTTTCATCGCCGGTGTCGAGGATGGCGTAGAAGTCGGCGGTCTCGACGCTGCTGTCGTCGCAGATCAGGACGCTGGCGCGCGCCAGGTCGCCTGCCAGGCCCGGCGCCTTTGGATCGCCATTGGCCCAGGCCTCGACCTTCCCGAACAGGGTCTTGGTGTTCCAGTCGTTCTTGTCGTTGACGCGAGTGTCGCCTTTCTCGCTGACCACACCGGCGACAGCAGCGTCGCCCTCCAGCACCGACAGAAGGCCCTTGTCGACCTCCGGCTCATAGAAATGGCCGTGCGAATAGACCACCCCGCTCGACGCGGGGACCACCTCGAAGGCCTGGTCGACATTGAGCAAACGGGTCAGTGACGGCGACAGGCGTTGGCCGAAACTGTCGGACGAAACCTCGTCGTCGCTCCCGTCGTCGAGCGCTTCGGTTTCGTCGGTGAGCAGCTTGTTCAGCGCCTCCGACGTCAGAACGTAGCGCCCTCGCGCCGGCACCCCGGGATAATATTCGTAGCGGATGTCGACCTTGATGTTGGCGAACACAAAATGATGGTCGACGCCACCCTTGGCGTTGGGGACAGGCACCACCGGACAGCAGGTGTCTTCCTTGAGGACTTTCTCGATTTCCGCGCGCTTCCAGCCCTTGTCCTTGGGTGAGCCCTTCTCGGGAAAGAGGTCCGCCAGGTCCAGCAGGATCGATTTAGGCTCGCCCAAGGTCGCGTCGAGCGGCGGAACCTCCTTGGCAAACCGGTCGAAATAGCCGTGGGGACGAATGGCATCGTCCGACATCACCGCCGCGACCTTGCGCGCCCAATCGACATAGAGCTTGAGCGACACGAACTGGTTGGAGGCGTCGGTGAGGTTGGATCGGGCCAGCGACAGGCGTCGCCTGGCGGTGCTTCCCGCAAACGGGCTATAGCCGACGATGGTCGTGGGGCTCTGGCTGGCCTCGGCCAGGTCGAAATAGCTGTTGTCGAGGGCGTGGCGACGCACGCTGATCGAGCGCAGGCCCAGTTCGCTGACGTCCAGCCCCTTGGCGGTCGTCTCGACGATGCGGACCTTCTGCTTATCGTCGCCCTGTTGCTCTGGGAACAGGCGCTTGAGCTCGACGGCTTCTGGCGCGGTCAGCTTCAGACGGCTGAGGTCCAGGCAGTTGCCTTCGGTATCGAGCAGGAAGATGTAGCGACCGGCCCGGGCGATCGCGAGCAGGCCCATCGTCCACTCCGGGATCTGATGGGCGATCAGCAGCGGCGAATTGCGCCAGGCCAGATAGCGGATCAGTCGGACATCGGCATGTTCGGGCTCACCGCCCGGCTCCACCGCGACGATGTCGAACCGGTCCTCCAGCATCATCGCTTCGCGCGCGGCGGCGGCCAGCTCGTTGAGATGCTTATCCTTGTCTTCGGCCAGCTCCTTGTCACCGATCCGGCAGACCGTCGCCCGACACGGCAGCATGAAGCCTGACATGGTCGGCGGCTCACTGAAGAGACGCCCCTCCCGAAACTCGCGGGCGACATACTGGACCTCGGGCGAGGCCTTCTTGAGCGTTTCGAGCAACTGGGTTTCGGCGGTGAAGGCCACCTCGGGTTGGGCTTGGGCATAGCGCTCATAGGCTAGATAGCCCTTCCAGCGCTCCTGGGTTCGCTCGGCGATGGTCGGCGCGCCCTCGAACTTGGTTAGGCGCTTGCGCGCGGCGCGGATGGTGGCGATACGCCCCTGCTCGTCGTTTGGATCGGGCAAGCGGATCGCGCGGCCGATCTGCTGGACCAGTTGCCGGGCCGAGCCGAAATCATCGAACAGCCAGATCTCGATGAACTCGGCGATGTCGACGCCTTCGAGCAACTTGTATTGGTGCAGCCAGACGCGCGCGGCCATGGCTTTGGAACTCTTAAGCGCCTGATGGACGTGGCCGAAGCTAAGATCGGCGAGAAGCGTCTCGACGCGATCGGATGCTTCTTCTTTGACGTCCTCGGCCTTCTTCTTCCTCGGCTGCTTGATCTTTTCGTGGATCAGCACGGCGGCTTCGCCGGCCTCCTTGAACAGGGCCCGCTGGATCCGCTTGAGGTCGCCAAAGCTCTTGGCGTGGACGATGGCCTTCTTGCCGGCCGGCAATCCCTCAAGGGCCGACTTGAAGTCGTTGACGAAGAGCTTGGCGGAATATTTGTCGTCGGCGACCCCATCGTCTTCGGGGCTCGGGGCGATCTTCACGTCGCGGATCAGGCGTTCGTCGACAGCCTCGCTCCAGGGTAGGTTGAAGATGAACTTCCCCGACACCTGGAAATACTTGTAATCGTTGCGGTAGGGCGTGGCCGTGAAGATGACCGTGGGCTTGCCCAGTTTGCGGATGGCCTGGGCCCAGGAATAGGCCGGCTCGTGATGGCCCTCGTCGACGATGACCAGGTCGACGGACTTGATCAGCTTACGGAACGCTTCGAGGTCCAGCCCCACCGCGCCGTCCTTTCCCGGCCCGAACGCCGCGCCCGCCGGGCGCTCGTCCCGCCCCTGGAAGGAACGGTGAGCCGGCGGCTCGACGCCCAGCAGCAGATGCAGCGCGTTGAAGGTGCCGACCCAGATTTGGCGCTCGTTGTCCTCGTCCTGCTTGATCAGGTGGTACTGCTCGGCGACGAGCCGCCGCACAGGCCGATCCTTGATGTCCTCGGGCTCGGCGGGAAGGGCATCGAGAGCTTCCTGCGCCACACCTTCAATCAAGCCGCCGCGCGTGTAGTGCGCGCCGAGCTTCTTCCAGAACCGAGTGGTCAGGTCTTCGGCCATTTGCCGGACCAGGCTGGTGCGCGGCGTCAGGATCAGGGTTTTCGTGACACCCGGCGAGGCGCAGGCCAGGGCGGCGATGACGCCGGATTTTCCGGTTCCGGTCGGCATCTTGATCAAGGCGGCTTCGCCGGCCGCGCAGGCTCCGGGAACCTTGTCCGTCGCGAGATAGGCCTGAACGAAGGCGACCGCCCGACGCTGGGGCCATCGCAACCCTACGTCCGGCCGATAGTCAGCCTCGCCCATGCCCCAGAACGCGTGCTTCTTCAGCTTGGCGATCCGCGCGCGATAGGCCTCATCGACTTGGGCGCGAACAGCCTCGGGCACGACCACGGTCGCACGCCCGCCCTTGCCTTCAGGCTTGGTCAGGGCGTCCAGGGTGGCGACGCGCGAATAGTCCTTAGCCATTCCACGCCCCCAACGCTCGCTACCTGGAATTGAAGCGCCACCGTTCTACGGCCGAGCCTTGTGAGTCTCAAGCACGCCGCGACGGCGAGGTTTAGGATAGCGACCTGCCAAGGTCGCAACTCAGGAGGAAGCTTGACCGCTGTATGGTTTCAGCGCGAGCTTCGCCAAACAATGTTTGACGACCGTTGGGGGCTGTCGATTTCAAAACCGCCCGCCACCTTGGCCGACGATGCGTCACCTTGTGGCCAATTCCGCGATCACGCCCAGCAGCACCCCCACTCGGACTCGAACATGGCTCCTCAGACCAAAGTCATCCGCCGCTACACGTCGATCGCCGCGACGCTGGACATCCTGAGACGCAAAGCCTTGCCGCTCTTGAACCCGGACTTCTGGGACGATCGCAACGATCGCTACTTCATGGCGCGTTACAAGGAATCCAAGAAGCTTGGTGGCCTCTACGCCCTCTGCGCGGCCCGCTGCAACGAGACCTATCACCATTGGCGGGTCTTCACCGGCCAAGCGGACGGCGCCTGTCTGGAAATCCATCGTAAGCCCTTGGAGGCTGCGCTCGATGGCCTTCCCGAGGTCCGCTACGGCAAGGTCGACTATCTGATCCTGGACGATGTCGACACGCTCAAGCCTGCTGACCTCAATCGCCTTCCGTTCGTCAAACGCGCAGGTTTCGCGGCCGAAGAGGAGTACCGGATCATCCTGGAGTCCGATGAGCCGCAGGCCGCCGCCCTGAGCATCGAATTTCCCCTGGAGCTGATCGGGCGAATCCATCTCAATCCCTGGCTTCCCAAGTCGATCGCCCAGAGCGTCATCGAGACGATCCACGCCATTCCCGGCTGCGAGAAGATCAGCGTCCATCGCTCGCAGTTGATCGATAACGCCCGCTGGAAGGATGCCGGGGACCGCGTGAGTGGCAAGCCATCGTCCAAGGCCGGACGGGTTCTCAAGCTCCCGCCCAAGACGGCCCAGCCCGTCAGCAAGCCGGCTAAACCCAAGAAGCCCGTAAAGCCGGCCAAACCAGGCTCGAGTCCCATCCAATCCAAGACCGCAACGAAGCCCAAAGCGGCAGCGCGCGGCGTCAAGCCTCGCCCAAAAGCCTGATCGACTAAGCTGCCGATGGCTTGAAACAGGAAAGACTAAGATACCAAGGGCCATTGCAGACGGCCGCGCTCGTTCACCATATGATCTCCGGCAAAGCGGCCGTGCGTTGGCTGTTATCTGGATCTGCAGCGATGGCCGAACCGGCCGAAGATATAGAGCCCTATCTGGCCACGACCGCCGAAATGCTGGCCGCCGAAGGCATGGACTGGATTGCGGACATTCTGCGGACGGCCGACCATCGGGTCGAGGAGACCGGTTTCGACAACTGGAATGGCGGAACCTACACCTACACCGTCTTCCTGGCGGTGGAGCCGGCCCAGTACGGACAACTGGGCGATTCCCGAGAGCCGATCGAGGAACAGATCGCCGTCCGGCTGAAGGCCGTGGTCGCGCCGTACACGTCCAATTGGTACACCGTCTCGGTCGTGCCGAAGGTCATGCGTCGGCCCGACTGGCGTGAGACGAAAGGCGATCTCTCCCAAGCCGTACGGCGGAACATCATCGACGGCTTGAAGCTTGACGGCGTGGCCTGGGCGGGCCGGCTGGCCGATGTCGAGTTTCTCGAACGGATTTTCGACCTGCGACAGCTGCCGTCGACCGACAGCCGCTTTCAGGATGCGGCCGGCGACATCTGGCAGCACAGGGTGAACAACCCGGAGGACTGGTCAGACGATTGGATCTACGGCGACAACCGGTTCAATCTTCTGTCTGGGCCTTCGGACGTCTTCCTTCGCTTCCTCTGCGAGGTCGTCCATCCGGTCGTTCGTCCGGACCGCAATGAAGCCCTCAGGCTCGTTCAGCACTTCAATGATCAGCTACGCCAGGACGGCTGGGCGCTTGTCGAGGAAGAGAAGATCGCCGGGCGTCCGCGCTATGTGGCCAAGCCCGCGGGCATGGCTGGCGGTCGTGCGGTGTCCAGAGCCCGCACGGTTGCCGACGCTCTGGACGCCGGCTGGATGCAAAAGGAGATCGAACGCCTGGAGAACGCCGTCGATCGCGACCCGGCGCTTGCTATCGGCACGGCCAAGGACCTCGTCGAAAGTTGCTGCAAGTCGATCCTGACCAAGCGTGGAGTCGCCTTTACGACCTCGGCTGGCCTCCCCGACTTGACCAAGCTTCTGGCCAAGGAACTCAAGCTCGTGCCCGAGCGTGTTTCAGAACAGGCTCGCGGCGTCGAAGCGGTCAAGCAAGTGCTGCGCAGCCTCTCGGCCATCACGCACCACTTGGCCGAACTGCGCGGGCTCTATGGCAGCGGTCACGGACGCGATGGGCGACACCGAGGGCTCGAACCACGTCACGCCCGCCTCGCCGTCGCCTCGGCGGTGGCGTTCATCGATTTTGTAACGGAGACCCACCATCGCCGCCCGATGGAAAGCGTTGAAACGGCGACGCAGCCCGAGACGGGCCGAGTGGCATGATGGAACGCGGCCGCCTCAGCGCCCTCCCCACCATTCCGATCATCGCCGCCGCGCCCACCGGGCGCGGCGGCGTGGCCGATCAGTATTCCTCGGCCAACAGCAGGGTCAGCACCCGCTTGGTCACGGCCGGGTCGGCCGGATCGGGCGAGGCCATGCACAGATCAAGGTCGTAGTAGTCGATCTTCCAGAACAGGCGCTGGCCGCCCCGTTCGAACGCGCCGAAGTCGTGTTCCCCGTGCGGGTCGTTGTCCTCGGAGAAGTCGGAGAACTCACGCACGGCGGTCACGAGCTGGGCCAGGGCCGCCTGGCCCAGGGCCTGGACACCAGGCGTCAGCACCCAGCCCGCGCCGGGCTCGGCGCGGCAGGCGTCGTTCAGGGCCGCGATCGCGGCGGTATGGTCTTGCTCGGTCATAGGAATATTCTCCTCGGAGTTCGGGGTCAGGCGCAAAGCGCGCCTGACCCCGGCGCCCGTCGGCGAGACCGGGTGTGCAAACGGAGGGGCGGCTTCGCGGGGACCCGGCTGCAGGACCCGAAGGGTCCGAAGCTGGGCGGAAGCCGATCCGAAGTGCGCCGAGGGCGGAGCCCTAAGTCTTGCGCGCCCGCATGCGGGCGCTCATGACCCATGAAGCCTGCACAGGAGCCCGCGCATCGCGCGTGGCGGGAGGCGGCGTCGAGCGATCGGCGGCAGGCCAAAGCCTGCCCGAAGGGTCGCGCCCGAGGGAGCGGCGAAAGCCGCGGGACCGAGCGTGACCGCCGAACGCTCTCCTTATCGGGTGGAGCCGGACGCGAAAGCGTCCGGCGGGAACCCAAAAGCGAAGCCGCGCCACCGGTGCCCCATCACGGGCGCATTGACTCCCTCAACCCCCAAATGAGAACAATACAGGAACATTCAGGAGCCCCACCATGCCGACCCAACGCGCCGATCCGCGCGCGCGCCCTGCCGCGCTCAGAGAACCCCGCGTCTATATGCGGACCATTGGCCGACTGACCCGGATGGCGGTCGACGAGGGCTATGGCGCCGACAAGACCCGCCGGACGCTGAACTTCCACCTGCACACCAAGGGCGGCCTCAACAGCCCCGCTGAGTTCGTCGATCCCAAGGACGTGCCGCCGTTCGAAGGCGACGTGGCCTGGTTCGAGATGGAGAAGATCCAGCGCGGCGGCGAGCGACGCTGGCCCTGGTGGCGAGCGGTGCGCCAGGTCGATCCACCCGAGGGGACGTGATCGACTTCGCCGAACACCTGTCTTTCCACGCCAGGCCACGCCCAGGGCCAGATCGCCTTTGCGATCGAGGAAGCCTCGCGGGAGCCTCCGACAATGCCCAGGAAGCGCCCGCCGCGACCGCCGTCGTCGCCCGACCTCTTCGACTACCTAAATAATTTGCCGCCGCCACTACCAAGGGGGCCGGCGCCGCGTGTCTTCATCTCGGTCATCGACGACATGCCAGCCCAAATCCCCATTGGGATTCGCGAGCTGCAGGTCACGGAGGCCTACCTGGAGACGGTGCTGGCCGAACTGCTCGGTCCTCTGCCCTGATCCGCAGAAAGGACCAAGATGGCCAAGCGTAAGACCCCTGCCCCGCCCGCCGTGCCCAACGCGGCGCTCTATCTTCGCGTCTCGACCGGCCGCCAGGCCGAAAGCGACCTCTCCATCCCCGACCAGGGCCGGCAACTGCGGGCCTATTGCCAGGGCAAGGGCTGGAGCGTGGCCGAAGAGTTCGTCGAGCCGGGCAACACCGCCACCGACGATCGCCGTCCCGCCTTCCAGCAGATGATCGACGCGGCGATGGCCAAGCCCCCGCCGTTCAACGTCATCCTGGTCCACTCGTTCTCGCGGTTCTTCCGTGACCAGTTTCTGTTCGAGTTCTACGCCCGCAAGCTGGCCAAGAACGGAGTGCGGATCGTCTCCATCACTCAGGAGGTCGGTGACGATCCGATGGGCGTGATGGTCCGTCAGATGATGAACCTCTTCGACGAGTACCAGTCGCGGGAGAACGCCAAGCACACGCTGCGGGCCATGAAGGAAAACGCCCGCCAGGGCTTCTGGAACGGCTCCCATCCTCCGATCGGCTACCGGGTGGTGGCCGCCGAGCAGCGCGGCGAGAAGATCAAGAAAAAGCTGGAGATCGACCCGATCGGCGCTGAGACGGTGCGCCTGATCTATCGCCTTGCGCTCCACGGCGTCGAGAACAGCGGCCCGATGGGTCTGAAGTCCATTGTCACCTATCTCAACGACCAGGGCATCACCACAAACGGCGGCGGCCGCTGGGGCATCAGCTCCCTTCACCACACCCTGACCCGGACGACCTATATCGGCGAGCACGTCTTCAACAGCCGCAACTGGGCCAGCCAGGAACCCAAGGACGAAGCCGAGCAAGTCATCATGCCCGTGCCGCCGCTGATCGAGCGCGACATCTTCGAGGCGGTCCAGCGCGCGATGTCGTTGCGCAATCCCAAGGCCATGGCGCCGCGCTTTGTCACCAGCTCCATCCTCCTGGGCGGCATCTGCTTTTGTGGCGCGTGCGGCAACGCCATGACCCTGCGTACCGGCAAGGGCGGCGCCTATCGCTACTACACCTGCTCGACCAAGGCCCGGCAGGGCGAGACGGGCTGCGCGGGCATGTCCGTGCGCATGGACTTGCTGGACGCCTCGGTCATCGACCACTTGGAAAACCGCCTGCTGAACCCCGAGCGCCTGGCCGCGATGATGGACAACATCATCGACCGCCGATCCGAATGGATTGAACGCCGCCACCGCCATGTCGCCGACCTGCGCAAGCGGGCCACCGAAGCCGACCAGCGGCTGCAACGCCTCTACGCCTCCATCGAACAGGGCGTGGTCGACCCGGCCGACCCGTCGCTTAAGCAGCGCATGATCGCCCTGAAGAAGGTGCGCGACAAAGCCGAGGGCGACGCTCAACGCGCCGCGGCCTCGATCGACCAGATCATGCCGGCCCTGACCCCGGACCTGCTGCGCAGGTTCGCCGAAGCCACGCGGGAAATGTTCAGGGACAACAACGGCGCCTATCGCCGGGACCTGATCCGGGCCGTGGCGCAGAAGGTGGAATTGATCTCACCCGAAGAAGCCAGGATCTGCGGATCGAAGGTGGAGCTGCTCAGAACTCTGGGCAGCAATAATGGCGTAGAATCGGCGGCTTTGGCGTTGCCGGGATTTGCACCGGAGTGGCGCGCCATGAAGAACACGGGCGGGAATTATCGGGAGACGCTTGCGATAGAGAAGCCAGGGCGGTCTCCGAATGGAAACCGGCACGATGCTCGCCCAACCGAGCCCGCGCGACCTTTGTAAATTGTTCCACGCGAGTGAGCTACAGACCTCAGAGCCCATACCCGAAGACCTGAATGCGCCAGATTGCGACATCGCCGCTCGCTGCCCGCTTCCACGACATCGCTCTCGTCACCGTCGGCACGACGCTCGGCATGATGCTGGCCAATGTGCCGGCGGTTTACCTCGGCGAGGCGGTCACACGCGTCGTGCCCCTGAAGTATGTCCGCATGGGCGCTGCCGTCGTGTTCGCCCTGATCGGGGTGTGGGTCCTGCTCGCCACGTACGGGATCTTCTGATCAAGGGACGAGCTCTTTGTCCGGCGGCGAGACTGCAAAGAGTGCTGGCGGACGGCCGGGCTCCTTTCGGCTACAGCTTGTGTGAAGCGGCGCCGGATCCGTCGGTTGCTCTGGGCCAGTGATCAGGAGACTGCATGACTGCTGATGCGCGAGATGACGGGAAACCATACGCCAGCGCCACTGGCACTCAGTTGCAGCGGCTCATGCAGATGGCCGAGGCGAGACCGCCGCTGCGAACCGCGGTGGTCCATCCCGTCGACGTCCTGTCGCTTTCTGGCGCGGTGACAGCTGCCCGCGGTGGGCTGATCGAGCCGGTCCTGATCGGCCCACTCGGGCGCATGCGAGCAGCGGCCCAAAGCGCGGGCCTCGACCTTGCCGGGCTGCAGATGATCGATGTGGAACACAGCCATGCGGCGGCAGCCCGGGCATGCGAACTCGCCGCCAAGGGCGAGGCCTCTGCGATCATGAAGGGCGCGCTGCACACTGACGAGTTGCTTGAGGCGGTGGTGTCTGGCGGTTCCGGCCTCCGCACCGATCGTCGCATGAGCCACGTCTTCGTCCTCGACGTGCCCAGCTATCCCCGCCCCCTGCTGGTCAGCGACGCGGCCCTGAACATCGCACCGGATCTCTCCACCAAGCGGGACATTGTCCAGAACGCGATCGACTGCGCCCAGGCGATGGACATCGTCGAGCCGAAGGTCGCCATCCTCTCCGCCGTGGAGACGGTGAACCCGAAGATGATCTCGACGGTCGACGCCGCCGCGTTGTGCAAGATGGCCGAACGCGGTCAGATCGTCGGCGGCAAGCTCGACGGCCCGCTCGCATTCGACAATGCGATCTCCCTGGAAGCGGCGAAGGCGAAAGGCATCCGTTCGCCAGTCGCCGGCCAGGCGGACATCCTGATCGTGCCCAACATCGAGGCCGGCAACATGCTGGCGAAGCAGCTATTCTACCTCTCGAACGCTCAATCGGCTGGGATCGTCATGGGCGCCCGCGTTCCCATCATTTTGACTAGCCGTTCCGACCCGGAGGCCTCGCGCTTGGCCTCGTGCGCCCTGGCCATCCTGGTGAGCCAGCACAAGCCGAACAAACACGTCCGATGAGCCCTCAGCGCCTCCTGATCCTGAACGCCGGATCCTCGAGCCTGAAGTTTGCCGTCTATGAGGCAGGAGTGGATCTGCCGCTGCGCCTAGCGGGACAGGTGTCGGATCTCGGAGGCGCGCCGCATCTGAGAGCGCGCGCCGGCGCCGCTCTGGTCGCCGACGAGGCCTGGGGGGAGACACAAGGCCTTGAGGCAGTGCTTGCGCGGACATTCCGCTGGCTGGGGGACGCGGGCTGGAACGAAGGTATCGCCGCCGTTGGACACCGCATCGTTCACGGGGGCCTTGAATTCCGCGAGCCGACGCCCTTAAGCGTCACTGTCCTTGAGCGCCTGGAAGCGCTTGCCGCTCTCGCCCCGCTGCACCAGCCGTTCAACCTGCGGGGCGTCGCCATGGCGACGACGCAGTTCCCGCGAGCGTTGCAAGCAGGCGTCTTCGACACGGCCTTCCACGCTACGCAGCCGCAGGTCGCCCGCCTCTACGCCCTGCCCCGCGACCTCATCGACGAGGGCGTGCTGGCGTACGGATTTCATGGCCTATCGTATGAGTACATCGCCGGTGCGCTGCGGGCACAGGAGGGGTCGGACGCGGGTGGGCGGGCTATCGTGCTTCACCTGGGTAGCGGCGTGTCTCTCTGCGCCCTGCGCAACGGAAAAAGCGTCGCCACCACCATGGGGTTCTCGGCGCTCGATGGGCCGCCGATGAGCACGCGAAGCGGCGCACTCGATCCGGGTGTCGTCCTGCACCTGTTGCACACCAAGAGGATGAGCGTCGAGGCGGTGACGGACCTCCTCTACC
Organism: Caulobacter sp. GW822-FHT01G02; assembly: GCF_058802865.1. Classification (NCBI taxonomy): domain Bacteria; kingdom Pseudomonadati; phylum Pseudomonadota; class Alphaproteobacteria; order Caulobacterales; family Caulobacteraceae; genus Caulobacter; species Caulobacter sp. GW822-FHT01G02. The sequence continues at coordinate 74,877 of NZ_JBXAON010000009.1, read as the reverse complement.
ATCGCTCCGGCCTCCTCGGACTTTCCGGGCTCAGCGGAGACATGGTGACGCTGCTTGGGAGCGCTGATCCTCAGGCTCGCCAGGCGATCGAGGTCTACGTTTATCGGATCGCGCGCGAGATCGGTTCGCTGGCCGCGGCCCTCGGCGGGCTCGACACCTTGGTGTTCACCGCCGGCGTCGGAGAGAACGCCACGAGGATCCGGTCTTGTATCGCCGACCTCTGCGGCTGGCTCGGGGTCGGCCTCGATCCCGAGGCGAACGAGTCTGGCGCGATGCGGATCAGTCGCCCGGACAGCGCGGTGAAGGTGTTGGTGATCCCCACCGACGAACAGGTCGTCATCGCCAGAGGGATGGCCGGGCTGCTTGCTACGCGCGAAGGGCCGCCGGACGCACCCATAGTCGCCTGCTAGTGTGCCTATCGACGCTGAGTTAATTCACGAGGCAAGGAGAGGGAAAGGCGATGAGCAGGCGCAAGACGGTTCCTGAAGGCAGTCCGCCAGACAAGCCGCCGCCCGAGCGCGACGAGATTGGCCCAGCCGTCCGCGATGTGACGTACCGATTGACCCATGACCTGGCCGATACTCCGGAGGACCTTCGGGACGCTGCGGCGTTCGCGCCGCTGGCCGCCGTCAAGTTCATGGAACGCTGCGCCACCGCTCTCGCGGCTCGCCCAAAGCGCACGATCGCAGCGGTTGCGGGACTCGCCATCGTAGCAGCGGGAGTTGCCGTCTTCTGGCGCAGGAAAGCCTGAAGGGGCCTCGGCCGTTTGCGCGATTCAGGGTGTGATAGCCACCTTCAATACCCCGTCCCGCTGATGGGAGAAGAGGTCGTAGGCCTCAACGATCTGGTCGAGACTGAAGCGGTGCGTAACGAGCGGGCGGGTGTCCAATCTCCCCGATGCGATGGTGTCCATCAGCCGCCGCATGCGCTCCTTCCCTCCGGGACACAGCGTGGTGACAATCTTGTGGTCGCCAAGTCCGGCCATGAAGGCGTCGATCGGTATCCTGAGGTCGCTGGAATAGACGCCGAGCGACGACAGGGTCCCGCCGGGGCGAAGCACGCGCAGCGCGGCCTCGAACGTTTCCTGGCGTCCAAGAGCCTCGATCGACACATCAACCCCGCGACCGTCGGTTAGCCGCATAATCTCGCCGACGGCGTCGCCTTTCGTGAAGTCCACGACGTGGTCGGCGCCCATCCGGCGGGCGATGGCCATCCGCTCGGGCACCGACTCCACACCAATAATGGTGGTGGCGCCCATCAGGCGGGCTCCGGCGGTGGCGCAAAGCCCGATTGGCCCCTGAGCGAAGATGGCCACCGTGTCGCCGATGCGAACCTGTCCGCTCTCGGCGCCAGAAAACCCTGTCGACATGATGTCTGGGCACATCAGCACCTGCTCATCGCTGAGCCCGTCCGGAATGGGCGCCAGGTTGGTCATGGCGTCCGGCACCAGAAGGTACTCGGCCTGCGCGCCGTCGATGGTATTGCCAAAACGCCAGCCGCCCATCGGCTTAAATCCGTGCTTCGTCCCGGCGCCGTCCTGGGAGTGATATCCGCATAAGCAGGCGGCGCTATGGCCGCTCGGCGTGATGGCCCCGGCGATCACCCTCTGCCCCTCACTGTAACCTTGGACAGCGGATCCGAGTTTCTCGATGACTCCCACAGGTTCGTGGCCGATCGTCAGTCCTCGCGCCACCGGGTATTCGCCCTTCAATATGTGGACGTCCGTGCCGCAGATCGTGGTGGTGGTGACCCGGATCACTGCGTCGAGCGGCCCCGGGACGGGGATCGGCTTCTCGTCGAGGACGATCCGGTTCGCCTCGACGAACACGGCGGCCTTCATCATCTGAACCACGGGTTTTTCCTCTTTGCGAGCTAGTAGCCGCCACTGGGCAAACTCATCTCAGGACATGCGGGTCCCCGCGACCGGCCACGGCGGCGGCTTCTGCTGTATTCAGAAGCTGATCGAGACCGAGGCCGAGCAATGTCGCGGCCGACGCCGTCAGATGGGCCCAGGAGCAGCGGTTGGCGAACAGCATGCCGGGGGCGTCTAGGGTGCCTCCACGACTGACGTAGCCATGGGCCAGCAGGCGCTTGGGTCCGTCGTCAATCCTTCGAAGGACGCCGATCAACGGCTCCGCCCGGGTGTGGGTAATGAGCAGCCGTGGAAGATCTGGGGGGAAAAGCTCCCTTAGCTGCGCGTCGGTGAGCACGAAGGCGGCCTCGAATTCATCTCGCGGCGCCCGCAGACGGCCCGGCTCCACGATGCAGGTGACCTGAACGCGTCGTCCGCGCGCGCGCAAGCGATCTGCCGCACGCCTCGCCTCCACCAGCTGATAGGCCCCCATGGCGACGAGTTGCAGCTCGGGGTCAGCATCCGTATCGACCGTGATCGCGCCGGCGGCGAACGCGCGCTCGGCGGCGGCGGGATCGAAGACACACGGTGTCGGCCGCTTGGCGGCGACCACGCAGGCGATGACGCCGCGGGCGCTGTAGACCTGCCGCAGCGCCTCGACCGCCGTCGCCGCGTCCGGCGGGAACATGACCCGCGAGATGTCCGACATCTCCCCCAGCAGCGCTTCTCCGATGGTGGGGTCCTGGTGAGACTGTTGGTTCTTGCCGTTCTCCCAGGTGTGGGAGGTGGCCACCAAGGGAACCCCGATCCATTGCGGGGGTCGACCGGCTTCCATGAGCTGCCGCGCGAAGATGATTTCCTGGCGCAACGCACCCAGCATTTTCACCGCGAAGGCCTCATAGGAGACCGCCAGGTTCAGGCCGCCCTTGTTCCCGAGGGCGGCGCCGATCGCCGCCTCCTCGTTCAGCGCCGTTATCACCGCCCCGAGCACGGACTCCGGCGAGCCCGACTCGGGTCGGTTCACGCGATGCTTCAGGAGCTCCAGCGTCCCGCCCATGCCGTTGCTCTTCAACTCGTCAGGGTTGCCAACGCGGAAGCGGTGCTGTGGGTTGGCCCGCGCAAAGGCCACAAACCAGGCATCCATCGCCGCGGTCGATGAGATTGCCCCGCCGGCCGGCTGCGGTAGCGCCGCGGGCAAAGTCGGTAGGCTCGGGTGACGCGCGACCAGCGCATTGTCCCGCTCCATTGGGCGCCCTTGACGGGTGTGGGCGGCGAAGATCTCTCGCGCGGCGGCGAGGGTTTCAATGGGCACATGCAGGGCGCGGGCGGCCGCATTGAAGGCGCTTCGCGCCTGCTGATCCTGCCGTGGCGATCCCTCCAGAGGTAGATTGTGGGCGCGGTTCGTCCCCGCCCCGGGGAAACCGAATCCCTTCTCGGTGACGGCGATGGCGTACGGCAGCTTCACCGGATAGGAGCCGCCGCCCCGGATGCGAGTGGCGGCCTCCTGGAGGCGCCGCTCAGATTCGAGGATCGCCCAGGCATAGGCCGCCGGGTCGCGGCCATCGATCTCGAACGGGTCGAACCCGTTGGCCTGCAGGTGGCGGCTGAGCCAATCAGCGCCGCCGTCCTGGGCGATTTCGGTGCGCTGTTCGATGCGGCGGCCGTTCAGGATCATCATCGGCGCGACGAGCCCGCAGTCCTCAGCGCGCCACCAGCGCTCGGCCCAGTCGCTCCCTCGCTGCTCCTCGAAGGCGCCGTCGCTCAGGATCGCCACCAGGCTCTCCCCCGGCAGCGGCATGTGGACGTACTGGATCTCGGCGAACCCCAGGTATCCGCCTTCGGAGAGTCCTCCGGCAGTGTGCGCGTTCACATGGCTCCCCAGCGGCGCGGCCGGTCGCCCGTTGGCGTCGATCTCGTAGCTGTAGAAGTCGGCGCAAAGCCGGCTCAGTCCCGCCTCGTCCGCGCCATACCGCCCCACCTGCGCGGCCGACAGATTGTCGACGAGGCAGTTGGCGGCGTCGATCGCCGCGACGCAATGCCCCTGCCCTAGCACCCAACCCCGGGTCTGAGCCGTGAGGAGGTTGGCGGTGAGATAACCGACGTACGCCAGGGCCACATTGAGAGCGCCGCCTGTGTGGCCTTCCGGCGTCGACTTGAAAGCGTCCGCCTCCAAGTCCGCCCCGGTGAGGTCCACCCGCCGAGCGTAGGTCATGTGCGCCACCACCCAGAGGCTGGCGCTTGCGATCCGATCCGCCGCGATCAATGCGGTGTAGACGGCCCCCTCATCCGGAGCTTGGCCCCCGGCCACGAGTTCAGAGGTCATGGCGGCGACGCGTGCGCAGGTGTCGGGCGAGTGTTGAATCACGCCATAGCCGCGCATCCACTCTCCGCGCGGATCCAAAAGTTGCTTATCCAAGGTGAGCCTCCGAGCGGATTAGGCGGGGGTTAGCGCTCACGGGCGCACCGCATGGCCGGGGCCAGGGTGCTTCGGTCCCGGCGCATCGCTCATTCGCGGGCTGCGCGGTTGACCCAAGACTCGTCGGCGCAGGGCTTTCTCCAACTCCGTTACGAGCAGCATCCCCAGGCCAACGCCGACAACAACCGCGCCTTCCCCCAGCGTGAGCGGTTGTGTGCCGAACGCGGAATTGAACCAGGGCAGATAGGTCAGGGCCAACTGGCCGAGGACTACTGCGGCGACGCCGATAAGCACCGCCGGCGTGCCCAGGAGGCCCTGCCAGGTGATGGACGCGCCATGGATGTAGCGGGCGGAGAAGAGATAGAAGACCTGCATCACCACCAGGGTGTTCACCACCACGGTGCGGGCGTGTTCGAGGCTGCCCCCCTGCCCCAGCGCCCAGAAGAAGACGCCGGTCGTACCGGCCACGAAGATCGCCGAGACGTAGAAGACCTGCCACCAAATTTGCCCGGTAAGCAGCGGTTCCGTCCGCGGACGGGGCGGCCGCTGCATGGCGCCGGGCTCCGTGCGCTCGAAGGCCAGCGTCAGTTCTAGGGCCACCCCCGTGACCATGTTCACCCAAAGGACCTGAATTGGCGTGATCGGCAGGGTGAAGCCGAAGACCAGCGCCACCAGCAGCGCCCCGGTCTCGCCGCCGTTGGTGGGCAGCACCATGGCCACAACCTTCTTCAGGTTGTCGTAGACGGTCCGCCCCTCCCTCACCGCCGCCACGATCGACGCGAAATTGTCGTCGACGAGAACCATCTGGGCGGCGGCCTTCGCGGCCTCCGTCCCCTTCCGACCCATGGCCACGCCGACGTCCGCCTGCTTCAGCGCTGGCGCATCGTTGACGCCGTCCCCGGTCATGGCCACCACGTGTCCAAGGCTTTGCAGCGCCTGCACGAGGCGCAGCTTGTCCGAAGGACTTGTCCGAGCGAAGACCAGGGTCTCCTGCGCGACCCGGACCAAGTCAACGTCGCTCAGCTTGGCCAGCTCGGCGCCGGACACGACTTTTGGATCCTCACCAAGCCCAAGCTGGCGGGCGATCGACACGGCCGTCGCAGCATGGTCGCCGGTGATCATTTTCACTGCGATGCCCGCCTGACGGCACTCCAGAACCGCAGCCCTAGCCTCCTCCCGAGGCGGGTCGATGATGCCGACCACCGCCAGGAGCACCAGCCCGTCCTCGAGGTCAGACAGGCTCAGCGCCGTTGTATCCATGTTTGCGGCTTTGGCCGCCAAGGCCAGCACGCGATGGCCGCCGTGCGCCAGATCGTCGACTGCCTTCACCCAGTAGCCGCGATCAAGCGGGCCCTCATCCATGCCGCTGCCTAGCTGCCGCGTGCACAGCGCCAGCAGGCGCTCGGGCGCGCCCTTGACGAAGATCGTGCGCGCTTCGCCCTCGACGTCGTTCAGCGTCGCCATGTAGCGGTGCCGGGAGTCGAACGGGATTTCCGCGAGGCGGCTAGCACTGGGCAGCGGTTCCAGCGACTGAGCGCCGATCTTGCCGGCCAGGGCGATGAGCGCCGCTTCCATCGGATCGCCATGCGGAATCCAGCGGTCTCCTTCCAACTCGATTCGGGCGTCATTGCAGAGGCTCGCCGCCATGGCGGAGCGCGCCAGCATGACCCTTGCACTAGCGGCAGGCTCCGAACCGTCGATCGTGACGTCGCCGACCGGCGCATAGCCGCCACCATCGAACTTGGCGACGCCGGTGGAGAGCACGATGGAGGTGACGGTCATCTCGTTACGGGTGAGCGTGCCGGTTTTGTCGGAGCAGATCACCGATACCGAACCCAGTGTCTCGACCGCAGGCATCTGACGGATCACCGCCTTGCGCGCGGCCATCCGGGTAACGCCGATCGACAGGGCGATGGTCATCACCGCCGGCAAGCCTTCCGGGATCATCGCCACCGCAAGACCGACGATGATCATGAAGGAGTCGACGGCGCTGTAGTCGCGAAGCCAGTAGGCGACCACAAACGTGACGGCGGCCAGGGCGGCCACCACCAGGGTAAGCTGGCGCGCGAAGTGATCCATCTGGCGCACGAGGGGCGTCGGAAGACGCTTCACCTGCGCAACCAGGCCGCTGATCCGGCCGAGTTCCGTCGACGCCCCCGTCGCCACCACCAGCGCCTGGGCCGAGCCGGTGGCGACCAAAGTGCCGCAGAAGGCCATGGACGTCCGGTCGCCGAGGACGGCGTCGGCGCTCACGGGTTCCACGCCCTTTTCCACAGCCACGGCCTCACCCGTGAGCGCGGCCTCTTCGATGCAAAGATTGCTGGCGCGGATCAGTCGCAGGTCCGCGGGAATGCGATCTCCGGCTTCCAGCACGACGATATCGCCCGGGACCACTTGGTCTGCCGGAATGGTGACCCGGAGGCCATCGCGCAGGACGGACGCGTGTGGGTCGATCATGTGACGTATGCCGGCCAGCGCACGCTCGGCGCGGCCTTCTTGGATGAACCCGGCCACGGCATTCACTAGAATGACGGCGAGGATGACCAGCGCGTCCTTGACGTGCTGCATGAGCGCCGCGGCGGCGGCGGCGGCCAGCAGAACGTAGATCAGGACGTTCTGGAATTGCTGGAGAAAGCGGCGCAGCGGCCCCGGCCCTTGCGGTTCGGGGATCCGGTTTGGGCCGTAGCGTCCCAATCTGGCCTCAGCCTCCCGTTCTGAAAGGCCGGTCGTGGCGCTCTGCAGGTCAAGAAGGGCGTGGTCCGTCGGGACCGCATGCCAGTCGCGGCCGACGCCAGCCCCCGGCCCGCCCCTCGCGTCTGCTGGTGCTATCGGCGCAACGTCGAGGAGCGAAACCTTTCTCATGCCGATGCCGGCTCCGCTCTCTCAGCTAAGGGTTGGGCCGCAAGGGCGAGTTCAGTGGACGAGGAACAGCGGTGTTTTCGGATCGTGCAGCATGTGCTCCGTGGCGCCCCCGAGAATGAACTCTTTGACGCGTGAGCGGCCATAGGCGCCCATGACGAGCAGATCCGAGCCGCACGCCGCCAGATAGTCGTCAAGCACCTGACCGATCCGGCGGCCGGCGCCGTCTACCTCCTCCGCAACGGCGTTAACCCCGTGGACCTTCAAGTGTCGCACCGCATCGTCGCCGAGACCCGACGCCGCGTCGGGCTTCTCATTGACCACCGTCAGCACCCGAACTTCGCGAGCCTTGAGCATGACGGGAATGGACTCGGCCATCGCCCGGGCGGCTGAGCGGCTACCGTCCCATGCCAGGACCACAGTGCTCAAGCCGTCGCCGAGGAGATCGGCTTGCCCAGGCCGGAAGAGCAGCACCGGCCGGCCGGAGCCGAACACGACCTCTTCGGCAATCGAGCGCTGGCCATCCAGGCGGTCAACGACCGGAACGATGCACAGGTCCCGGGTGCGGGCCCGTTTGGCCACATATTCGCCGATGCAGTAGAGATCCGAACGGCCATGGAGGCTCTCGCCCAAGACGCCAGCCGCCTCCGCCTTGGCCTTGAACACCTCCAGCGTCGAATGACAGGCGTCACGGCTCTTCCGTTCTTCATCGGCAGCAAGACTGCTCAATCCGATGAGATAGTCCGCCATTCGGTTGGTGGGCACCCGAATGTCGACTTCCACCGCTAGGGCCGACAAGACTCCGCCGATGGCGGCGGTGAACCGGACAGCCTGTTCGATAGCTTCCGGAGGGGTGGACTCCGGATAGCTATCGATCTGTAGCAGTACATCGCGCATGGGCATGGTTTGAGTCCTCCAGAAGGTGGATCATCACAGCCCTTGGCTAGGCCCGCTTTGACACAAGTCAGGTAGTAGCCGCTAAACTCTGCGCGCCGACAGTCGACACGACAAGTCTTCGAATATCGATTCTGGCTTCTACCCTCTCCGCCCATCAGACAGCGCGCCGCTCAGGAGAGACGCGACGCTGATAGCGTTTGATTGGTGTGGCAACGTGTCGGTCGATACGATGCGCGTGACCGCCTCAGCTGTCCTTTCAAACGCATCGCCACCAAAGATGGCATGCACGACCACGCACACAGGCGCGGGAAAGCCGAGGTTGCGCAGTTCAGCGCTGGCCGCGATCAAGGTGCGGCCCGACGATGCGATGTCGTCGATCAGCACCGGCTGCCGTCCGTGGTGAGCTGCGAGATCCGGCACCGCGATCTCGACCTGCCGGTCGCCTTGCCGGCGCTTGGACAGCACGGCGTACGGCGCACCCGATCTGCCTGCGATCTCCGCCGCCCATTGTTCGCTCTCGGCATCTGGCCCGATGATGAGCGGCTCTGGGACCTCGCGCGCGATCCACTGGGCGATCAGCGGCGCGGCGCGCAGCGCCGTACAAGGAATGTCGTAGAGTTCAGCGAGACTTGCGAACCGATGGAGATGCGGATCGACCGTGACCAGCCGATCGACCGTGGTTGAGACCAGACGTGCAAAGGTGCGCGACGTCACGGCCTCGCCCGGTCGGAAGCGGGCGTCCTGCCTCATGTAGCCAAGGTAGGGCGCGACGAGCGTGATCTCTCCCGCGCGAAGGTCCCTCAGGGCGTCGGCGACAAAGGCCAGTGTCAGGAAGTGTTCGTCAGCGTTCTGGCAGACGATAGCGACCGGCCGCCCCTTCGGATCAGCATCGATCCGGACGTACCGTTCGCCGTCCGGAAAACGCCGAAACTCAAGCCTCGCCAGATCGAAGTCACCGGCGGCTGCCAGTTCAGCCGAAAGGGCTTCGCTTCCAGGAAGAGGCAGGATCAGTCGCAAGGATCAGGCCCCCAGGGTCAGCATGTCGGGATTGGCTGCGGCGTAGTCCAGCGCATAGGCCAACTCGCCGGGGGCCTCGGCGTGGACTGTCAGTACGGGCTCGCCTGCTGCGACCTCGTCGCCGAGACGGACGTGCAGTTCGACGCCCGCCGCCTTGTCGTCCGGCGCCCCGGCGAGCTTGGCGAGCCGCGACAAAGTCCGATTGTTCATCGCGTCCACGCGGCCCGACCGCGTGGCCAACAGCGGTCGGTTCACGCTGGAGCGCGGTGGCTCACGCAGACCGCCCTGGGCTTCGCAAATCGCCTGGAACTTCGCCCAGGCTCGGCCGTCCGCGAGAGTCAGTTCGGCCAGTCGGGTTCCCTCTCCGCTTGCGCACCGCCCCGCAAGTTCAAGAGCCGCGCCCGCGAGCAGGCAGGCCCGGCGTCGCAAATCCTCCGGCGCGTCCCGGTCTCCGCGCAGCACCGCCAGGACGTCACGCGCCTCCAGGGCGGGCCCGATGCCACGGCCCACAGGTTGACCGCCGTCGGTGCGAACGCATCGAACTTGCACGCCAAAGAGCCGCGCCACATCTGTCAAGGTGTCGGCAATCGCGTCGGCGTCGTCCTGCGACCGCACTTTCGCGGTTGGCCCAACCGGGATGTCGAGCACCACATGCGTCGATCCCGCCGCGATTTTCTTGGAGAGCACCGAGGCGACCAACTGGCCTTCGGTGTCAATGTCCAGCACCCGCTCGACCCGAATGAGTACATCGTCCGCCGGGCTCAGGCGAACGGCTCCGCCCCAGGCGAGACAGCCGCCTTCCTGGTCCACCACCCGCCGAATGGCCGCCAGGTCCAGATCGACCTTGGTCAGGGTCTCCATCGTGTCGGCCGTGCCGGCGGGCGAGGTGATCGCTCGTGACGAGGTCTTGGGAATCACCAGGCCGTTTGCCGCCACGATTGCCACGACAATCGGCGTGGTGCGGTTTCCGGGCAGGCCGCCGACGGAGTGCTTGTCGATCACGACGGCCGAATCCCAGGTCAGTTGCTCGCCCACCTGCACCATGGCGCGAGTGAGGTGAACCACTTCGTCCCGATCTAGCGGCACAGCCGAGCAGGCCGTGAGGAAGGCTGAAAGGTGCGCGTCAGAGTACCGGCCTGCCGCAACATCCCCGACGATGTCGGCCATCGCCGCGGCGTCCAGGCGCTTGCCATAAACCCGACGGCGCACGCTGGACATCGAAGTCAAGGCGGGCGGATGGCGGACGTGGATCTCGTCACCCTCGGCCACACCAAGTCGATCCCAGGCGGCCTCGGAGAGGCCGGCCTCATGCGGCTCTATCTGGTCGCCGCCGACGATCTGGTAGAGGGTCGCGGTCACCTCGCGGCCGTGGGCCATCAGCAGCACCTGCGACCGCGGTGCATGGCCTTCCGATCGGCAGACGGGACTATCCTCGCGCATCAGCACGATGGCGTCCTGCTGCGACAGCAGTCCAAGCCGGCGGGCCTTGAGGATGGGCAGGACGGGCCGAGCCTCCTCGTTCACGTCAGGACCTGCTCGTCCCCCTCGGCCGGGATCACGCACGACCAGCCGAGCTCGGCCTCGATACGCTCTTTGAGGGCCGCTGATGCGCTGCCCTCCCCGTGCACGATGAACGTCTTCTTTGGCGGTCGCTGGAAGCCGCAGAGCCAGCGCAGGATCTCGTTGGCGTCGGCATGGGCCGACAGCATCGGCAAGTTGTCGATCTCGGCCCGGATGGGAACAAGCCCGCCGTGGATCTTCACCTCCCGCGCCCCGTTCATCAGGGCCTCGCCCCGCGTGCCTGCCGCCTGGAAGCCAGCGAACAGGATCGTGTTCTTGGCGTCTGGCCCGTACGCCTTGATGTGATGCAGGACGCGCCCGCCGGTGGCCATGCCGCTCGCCGATATGATGACCTTGGGCACGGTGTTGTGACTAAGCGCCTTGGATTCCTCTACGTCCTGAACGTAGGTCGCCGAAGCCATGGCCGCATCGCACTCATCCGCCGAGAGACGGTGATCTAGCGGGTGCCTTTCGAGCATGCCGCTGGCGTTGATGGCCATAGGGCTGTCGAGATAGATGGGCGTCAGAGGCAGGCGTCCGGATTGCTTGAGACGCCAGCAGAGATAGAGAAGCTCCTGGGCGCGGCCGACGGCGAACGACGGGATGATCACCGTCCCGCCTCGCGCCGTTGTGCGTTGAATCACCTCCAGCAAGGCGTCGGCCGGGGCGATGGGGGCGTGGATCCGGTCGCCATAGGTGGACTCCACCACCAGATAATCCGCCTGCGCCACTGGCGCCGGATCGTGCATCAGGGGGTCGTCGAAGCGGCCGAGGTCCCCGGAAAAGGCGAAAGTCTGACCACCCCAGCGCAGATGGGCGGTGGCGGCCCCTAAAATGTGCCCGGCGCGGCGGAAGTACAGATTGGCTCCGTGACCGAGGTCTGTCGGCGTGTCGAAGTCTATAGGGCGAAGCTGTTCTAACGCGCGCAATGCATCGCGCCTACCGTACAGCGGCAAGGCTGGCTTGTGCTTGGAGAAGCCGTGACGGTTGGCGAATTCCGCATCGCTCTCCTGGATCTTGGCGCTATCCAGCAGCAGAAGCTCGCAGAGATCAGCGGAGGCGGCCGTACAGAAGATCGGTCCTCGGAAGCCTTCGCGCACCAGCTTGGGCAGGTAGCCGGAATGATCGAGATGGGCATGGGTGAGGACGACCGCATCGATGCTGCTGGGATCGACCGGGAACTCGGCCCAGTTCTTCAGGCGCAAGGCCTTCAGACCCTGGAACAATCCGCAGTCGACGAGGACTTTGCGCCCACCGAGTTGGAGCAGGTGGCGCGAGCCGGTGACGGTGCCCGCACCGCCTAGAAATGTCAGGCTGGCCTTAGACATATATTTCCACCTCGCCGCACGCGATCAGCCTTCACCATAGGCCGGGTCGCGGCGCGCTGCACTTGATCGACGTCAAGGCTTCAACACGGGGCAGATGCCTCCGCGAATCTCGGCGCGCTCGATCCGGAGCCACGAACGCTCATGGAACGGGTCAGCTTGACCGAAGTCAAAGCGCCGACCGAGCAATCGCGATTGCTTAGTTGGACGGAGTCGACCCATGAATATCAGAAATACCCGGACGGGATATGGCTGGGCGGCTATAGCGCTGCACTGGATCAGCGCGGGCGGAGTGCTTGCTCTCTATCTTCTTGGGGAGCGCATGGAGGAGGCGTCCGGGCGCGCGGAGAAGCTCGCCGCGCAGAACCTGCATATCTCCGTTGGCGTTCTGTTGCTCAGCTTTCTGGCCGCGCGGCTCCTGTGGAGCGTCTCGCAACCGGCTCCCGAGGCCTTGGAGCGGAACCGCTGGTTCAAATTAGCTGCGAAAGTGGTTCAAGGCCTGTTCCTGGTGATGATAGCCGTCCTGCTCGTCACCGGCCCGGTGGCCGTTTGGTCGGCGGCAACCGCCATCCAAGTATTTGACTGGTTTGACCTTGCAAGCCCGTTCTCGGTCCGCGTGGAGTGGCTCCACGAGGCGGCCGAGGAAGTCCACGGCGCTGCCGCGAAGCTGTTTTGGCCCTTGATCGGACTTCACGTGGCGGGCGCGCTGAAACACCTCGTCGTCGATCGTGATGGCACGGTGCAACGGATGCTGTGGGTCAGGCGGGCCTAGAACGGCAGATTTAAGCTCGCCTCACGTCGGCCAAATCGTCACCCGCGCGGATACGGCCCGGTGATCCGAAAATGTGGCGGGCTCAGAGGCATAGTGTGTGACCGAAAGCTCACCGCCCGTCACGATATGATCGAAATCCCAGCGCGGCCGCCAAGCTGGGAAGGTGGGCGGTCCAGGCCTTTTCAGGTTGCCGGCCACGGTTTCGCAAAACGAGGCGAGCGGCGGCGCATGGCCCGCGCAGTTGAAATCTCCCATAGCCGCCCACGCGCGGGCGCCCTGTAGAGCATCCGCAATCGCGGCCAACTGAAGGACCTGGTCGGCTCGGCCGAGACTGAGGTGAAGGCAGGCGATAGTAACGTGGTGCGGCCCCTCAACGTCTGCGACAAGGCAGCCGCGACCCGCCAACTGCCCAGGCAGTTTCAGATCCCTTATCCGCGCCAAGGGCCAGTGGCTGAGGATCGCATTGCCGTGCCTTGAAATGCCCGGCACCCTTCGGTTTTCCTGGACGGCAACATGGCCATGGCCGGAAAGGGCCGAGATAATTTCGACCTGCGAGCGATAGCCCGCACGCCGTCCGCCCAGATCGACCTCTTGCAGACAGACAACGTCGAAGGGCGCGATCTCTTCCGCGATGCTCTGCAACGTCGCGATTTTGGACGGCGCATGCACCAGCTGCAGGTGGGCGCGCAGAAAATAGTCCCGGTAGCGGCTTGTCCCGATGCCCGCCTGAATATTCCAGGTCAGAAGCTTCATATCGACCGACCTTCCGACGCCAGCGGATCGCTTGGCGCTCGGCCCCTCAGCCGTCCCATCGACCCTGCAAACTTCATCCTAGTACTTGCGGCGCGCGCCACCGCCAGCTTTCCGCAACGCTCGAAGGATCGCCCAGACGGCGCGCGAAGACAAAGTCCTCCCACCACGTGGGAGGACCGAGCGCCACGGGCGCAAGGCGGCCCGCCCCGTTAAGCGCGTCGATGGCCCCCACTACGCCGGCGCCGGTCATGGCGCGGGAGAACTCGCTGGGATCAGCGTCGAGGTAGTGGCCGAGAAGGTAGTTGCGGAACTCAGCAATCGCCCGCCGAGAGTTCGCCGTATCCCCCTCGATCACTAGGTCGCACTCCGTATCGAAGCCCTCGGACCGGTTGTTCAGGTTGGCGGAGCCGATCCGCAAGACCTGATCGTCGAATACCGCGACTTTGGAATGCACGATGATCAGTGCGCCGGCGGACGTCCGGGGCGACAGGGCTCGAAATCGCCCGAAGGCGTCGGCCGCGCGGAGCCGCCGGATCAGCGGATTTCGCGCCGAATCCATGGTCAGTTGATCGAACCAGCTGGGCGCTCGGCCGCTGACCAGCAGGACGACCTCGGGGCCGTCGCGCTCGCCAAGCCGCGCAGCCAGGGCGTCGGCGACGGACCGGCAGGTGAAATACTGATTCTCGAAGTAGATGGTCTCGCGCGCGGCCGCGATGCAGGCCAGGGTTAGCCGGCGGATTTCGTCGACCGGTGGCTGGCCGCGCCACGCCGGCATCGTACGGGCGATCCCAACCCGCGCATCGGAAAGCTGCGACGGCGCGCCTCGCGGCCAGGGTTCTGCGGAGACTGGTGGCGTTTCGCCGAGGATTGTCCCGGTGGCCCCGGTCCAGCGTTCCCGGAACAGCGTGCCTAGCGCCGCGGCCGCGGGGCCGTCCACCAGGAGGGTGACCTCGTGGCGCGCCGGGTGGTGCGCCTGGTCGGGAAGAATGCGGCGGGGCTCAACGTGGCGATGGGACGGGCTGTCCCACCGGTTGGTGACGATGTCGCCGCCGCCGCAGAACGCCAGGCGGTCGTCGATCACCACCACTTTCTGATGGTGGCAGGCGCCGAACGGCACGTCGTGCGCCTCACGAAACGCGACGCGCGTGCCAGCGAACCAGCGCTTGGCGCGATGCCCGCGGATGTCCTGATGCCCCAGGACGCCGAACGGAGACCGCCAGACCAAAATGCGCACCTCAAGGTCGGGCCTGGCGCGGCAAAGGTCGAGCAGAATCCGGCCCATCTCGTCGGAATCTTCAGGCCCCTCGGTGCCATCCGGAGCGAGCCGAGTGCGAGGATCGAAGGCCCAGCCGAGAATGTGGATTGAGGACTCCGCTGTCTGCAGGGCTGACAGAAGCGCGGTGTAGTAGGCCTCGTTGTCCACCAAGAAGGCTGCCCGGCGTGAATCCTCGATCCGCCAGCAGGTGTCGCCGGGCTTGAGCAACGTCGTGCCCCGCCGCTGCGCGGCCGGCTTGTTGGCGATCGGTTCCACGTCAGCGTCGGAACAGGTCGAGGAAGTCCGACCAGGGGTCTGAACGCGCTACCGGGGTGCGCCAGAAGTCCTCGGCCTGCGCCGTCTCGACCGCGGAGTCGAAGGTTCGGCGCATCGCCGAGGTCTCGAAGGTCAGCATGCCTCCGACCTCCGTCGCGGCGGGGGTCTCGGCGATCGAAGCGACGCTGAGCGGCAAGTTGTTCGCCTGGCTGAAGGTCACGGCCACGCTGAGCGCTTGGCGATAGGAAACCCGCAGCATGGTGTCGAAACTTCGCAGCAGGATCGTCGGTAAGCTGATCGGGGTCGCCTGGGACGCCGGGTTCAGTACGGTGTTGACGATGACATAGATCCGGCCGCGCTGCATGCGCCGCCCGAGCTTGCGCCAGTGCAGCAGGCCCTCAGGCATGACGAACAATGGCGCGGAGACGCCGCCGTCCACGTGCAATTCCTCGTAGCGGCGGCCGTCGGCCTCGACCTCGAAGCGGCGTGGCGGGAAGAGGCCCGGGAGGCTTGCCGACGCGATCAGAACGTCCCGGAACATCTGCGTCGCCGCCGGCCCACCCCGGCAGGCGATCTCGCCCATGTCCCAGATGCACGGCGCCTGTCGGTCGAGGTCGGTGGTCGCGACCAGCAGACGCCGGCCGCGTCGATGCTCGACCGCCACAGCGGTCACCAGGTCATCGTCTATAAAGGGGTAAACTAGGCGCTCCAGCGCGGCCGGCTGAAAGAGGCCGCCCTCCAAGGTCAGCGAAAGGCCGGTGAAGCCCAAGGCGTCTTCGGCATGTCCGCCGGTGTAGGCCTCACGCAGGCGATGGTCCCAAGCCGGACCCAGGAAGGCGAAGGGAGCGATCAGCGCGCCGGTGCTGACCCCGGTGATTAGGGCGAAATCGGGCCGGCGTCCTGCGCGGGTCAGGCCGACCAGGACGCCGGCCCCGAACGCTCCGCCCGCCGCGCCGCCAGAGATCGCCAGGATGTTGAAGTCGCCGCCCGCCCAGGCCGATCGCGGGATCGATAACCGGTCCGCGGCCGCCTCAATGGAGGCCTCGGCCTGCTCGAAGGTGAGCCGGACGCCGTCGAACCCCTTCGGCGCTGCGACGACGGCGCCGGGCGCGCCCAAGCGGGCCCGGCGGCCGCGCCAAAGGCCCTTGGCCGAGATTGGGTCGGGCTCCGTCAAGGCTTCGTCCTTAAAATGTCGCCAGCAGAGCGGCCGGCGCACGAAACCTCGAATAGGCGACCGGGGCGACCCCGGCATTGAGCCACATCATGCGCGCCTTGGATGATCGGCCCTCCCCTATTTCTTGGCCCGCGCGGCCACCTGGACGCCATCGTCCACCTTGTCAGATGGAAACACCACGATCCGATCCCCGGCCTTCAGCCCTTTCCGGACCTCCACCTCCCGGTCGGTAAGCGCTCCCACCTCGATCAGGGTCAGCTGGGCGCGGCCGTCGGAGACTCGGAAGACCGCCCAGCGGCCGTCCTTGCGCACAAGAGCGCCCAGCGGAGCCTTGAGGGCGTCGGCTTCCTGGCGCAGGAAGACCCGACCCCACAGCCGGTATCCTGGGCCTAGCGTTGCCCAAGCCCGTCGGTCGCCGGTGAGCTGCAGCAGCACCAGCACGCGCTGCTCCTCCACGCCCAGGGCCGAGATCTTGGTGAAGCCCTGGGGCTCCACCCGCCGCACGATTGCCGGGATCGGCGCGCCGCCGCCCCAGTCGAAAACCTCGGCGGTCATGCCTTCGCGAAGCCGCACGGCGTCCTGCGACAGGAACTCGATGGCGGCCTCCAGGCCGCTCTGGTCGCTGACCTCGACCAGGGGCGCGCCCGCCGTCACCGTTCGCTCGCTCTCCTGCAGGACCCTAGTGATATAGCCGGAGGCCGGGGACGTCGCCGACACCACCCCGCCAGTCGCCGCCTCCGGCCCGATCAGAGCAGCGCGCGCGACCGTCAGCTCCGAACGCCGGACGGCGAGTTGCGCCGCTGCCGCGCGCACCCCGGCTTCGGACATTCGTGACTGGGTTTCGGCGGCGTCGAGCGCCTGGGTCGAGGCAAAGCCCTTCGCCGCCAACGAACGCGTACGATCCAAGTCGAGGCGCGCCCTTCGCGCCTCGGCGGCCAATTGATCGCCTTGGGCCTGGCTGCTGGCGACTGCGGCGACGGCGGCGGCGACGGCGGCCTGCGCCTGGGCTCGTGCCCGGGGGTCGAGCAGTTCTGCGCTGGCCGGGCGAATGCGCGCGACGATCGTGCGGCCAGCGACGATGCGGTCGCCGACATGCAGGTCGAGCCGCTCCAAGCGACCGGAGACTGGGGCCGACACCACATAGGCTTCGCGGACCCGGGTGGTCCCCTGGTCGGCCACGCTGTCGGCGATTGGGCCCGTTCGCACGAGGTCGGTGTCGACGGGAACCGGCCGCGGCGCCAGCAGCAGGCCGAGAACCACGACAGCCACGGCGACCACCCCCAGCCCCAGTACCCATCGCAACCATTTGATCCGGCTCATCGGCTACTCCCGGGTCTTCAGAACGGCGACCAGATCGAAGGTCCAGATGCGGCGCGCCACGAGGCCGCCGGCCAGGGCGACGGCGATCAGATAGGCGCCCACGGCCACGCCGTAGCTGCTGGCGGTGATCGTCGCCGGCATCCTGACGTCGTCGCGCGAATAGGCCGCCACCAGTCCGTGCGAGAGCGCGGCGCCGCCCAGGACGCCGAACGGAATCGCGGCCAGGACCAGGACGGCGAGCTCGCCCAGCAGGATGTAAGCGCAGGCCACGCGGCCGAAGCCGAGGACCCGCAGCGTGGCCAGATCCCGGGCGCGCTCCAAAAGGGAGATGCGGCACATGTTGTAGGCCACCCCGAAAGCGATCGCGCCGGCGAAGGCGAGATAGAAGGCGATGGTCACCTGAAACGACTCCGCCATGACCTGACGCCAGTTCGCCACCGTGTCGTCGCGGGACGAGGCGCCGATGATTTGCGGCGTGGCTTCGATGGCGCGGTAAAAGGCGGATCTGGCATCGGGCGCGATCAGCAATTCCGCGCCGCTGGCCAAGTCCCCCTCGCCCATCAGCCGGTTGAGCGCCCGGCGGTCCATATAGGCGGAGAAGCCGCTGTAGTCGCGGGCGAGGCCAGTGACGGGCAGGAGCGCGCTCGGCGCGCGTCCGTCGATAATCTCGGTCCATACCTGGTCGCCCGGCCGAAGGCCCAGGCGGGCGGCCAGCGCCTCGCTCAGCACCAGCCCTTGCCCCACAAGGGGGACAGGGCGATCTGCGGCGTCGAGCGGCCGATGCAGTGCGGCCGTCGGGTCAAGGCCGACGATCCGGGTGGTCTCCTGGCGGGCGCCGACCTTTAATCGCGCCCCCGCCACGCGCACCGGCTCTGCGGCGAAGACGCCGGGCGCCCGGCCGACGCCGGCGACTGCGGCGACCGCGCGGGGCTCCACGAAGCTCACGGAGTCGCTCCAGCGCTGGATGCGGAAGTAGCTCCGCTCGACGACGAGGTCGATGGCGTCGAACAGGAATTGCGTGCCCACCAGCAGGGTCAAGCCCGCCGCCAGCCCGCACAGCGTCAACAGGGCCCGGCCCGGAAACCGCTCCAGGTTCCTGACGATCATGCGCGTCGCCTGGTCGACCGCCGGGCCGCGAAGCAGGCGATCTAGACCACCGCTGTGGAAGGCGGCGGGCCGGGGCGGCTGCATGGCCACGGCGGGGGCCAGGGCCACGGCGCGGCGCACCGCCGTCAGCGAGCCGGCCACGGTCGCGGCGACCGAGACCGCCGCCGCCGCTGCGAAGGCCATCCAGTCAAAGTCCACTTGTAGCACCGGGAAGCGGAAATATTGCCGATAGAGGTCGACGATCGCCGCGCCCAGGGCTGCGCCGATCACGCCCCCACCCAGCGCGCCGAGTAAGCCAACCGCGGCGGCAAGACGCCAATAATTCTGAGCCGCCTCCCGATCCCGGTAGCCGAAGGCCTTCAACAAACCGATCTGCTCGCGCTCGGCCTCGACAAGGCGCGTGACCACCAGATGCACCATGGCTGCGGCGACCAGCAGGAAGACAGGCGGCAGAATCGAGGCCGAGGTCGAGAGCTCTTTCAGTTCGGCGGTCAGGAAGGCGTGCGACGGCTGGTCCTTGCGGGCGTAGGCGGTTCGGCCGCCATAGGCCGCCAGCAGCCCGTCCACATCCTGCAGCACGGCCGGCGTCGACGCCCCGGGCGCCAGGCTGAGGGACACCGCATTGAACGCGCCGCTCATACCGGCCGCCCGCTCCACGGCAGGCCGCGGGGCCCACAGGATCGCCTGGTGGGCGTCGTCCGGCATGAAGGAGTCCGGCGACGGGACATAGACGAACTCAGGCGAGAGCGCCGCGCCGACGATCGTGAAGGTAGTCGTACGCCCATTGAGGGTCGCGGTCAGCCGGTCTCCGAGCCGAACACGGGCGGCTTCCAGGAAGCTGTTTAGCGCCACGGCCTCGCCTGTCTGGCCGGGCGCCGGAAGACGGCCGCGGACCAGCCGCAGGCAATTCAAACACCTCGCCGGATCGTCGGGCAGGGAAATGAGCCGGGCGATCGCCGGCCGCGCGAGACCGGGCACATCCATGAGCCCGCTCTCGACAATCCGCGCGTCGGTCGCCGTGACGCCCTCGATCGCCGTCAGGTCGCGCACCCTTGAAATCGGCGCCCGCTTGGCGAGGGCGAACACGTCGGCGAAGCGCGTCTCCTGGTAGAAGTCCGCCTGCGCCCGGGCCAGCGCCTGCTGGGCGGAAAACGCCATGACCGCGACGGACACGCCGCAGGTGATTAGCAGCGCGATCGCCAGCACTTGCCAGCGCATGCGCCACAGATCGCGGGCCAGCTTACGGTCCAACGGCGAGGGCTTCACCAGGTCATCTCCCGCGGCTCGACCTTTTGTCGGTTGGCGCTGATGTCGGTAATGCCGCCGTCGCGGAACCGGATGATCCGGTCGGCCATGGCCGCGATGCCGGCGTTATGCGACACGACCATCGTCGTCGCGCCGACATCGCGGGAGACTTTAGCGAGCGCCTCCAGCACCTGAACCCCACTCTCACTGTCCAAGGATCCGGTCGGCTCATCGCATAGGAGCAATTCTGGCCGCTTTGCGATCGCGCGGGCGACCGCTACCCGTTGCTGCTGGCCGCCGGACAGCTGCGCTGGGAAATGGTCCATACGGTCAGACAGGCCAACCATCGCCAACGCCTCTTCTGGCGCCATTGGGTCGCTAGCAATCTCGGTGATCAGGGCGACGTTTTCTCGTGCCGTCAGGCTGGGGACGAGATTGAAGAATTGAAAAATGAACCCCACGGATTTGCGACGATACAGGGTGAGCGCGGTGGTCGTGGCGCCCACGAGTTCCAGGTCATGGAAGCGGGCCGATCCCGACGTGGCGGCGTCAAGGCCGCCTAGAATGTTGAGCAACGTCGATTTTCCCGAGCCGGATGGGCCCAGCAACACCAGAGTCTCTCCCCTTTCGATTGTGAGATTGACGCCGCGCAGCGCCTTCACCGTGCCCGCCTCGGTCACATACGTCTTGCACAGATCGCTGATGACGAAAGCGGGCTCTGGATCTGGTGTCGTTCGCGATTCTGACACCGCAATCTCCCAGGCCCGGATCGGTCAACCTCTACCCTAGGGCGGTCTTTGGGTAGCGCCGTTGATTTGTCGCAAATGATCCACAGCGGGACGGAGGTCAGCACGCGCTCAGCCCAACACGTCTTGAGCATAGGAACGCCAGAGCCAGGATAGCAAACGAGGACCCCAATCTGCGATACCAGTCGGCGCGGGGCTGGGCCTTGGGATTGTCCGAAGTATTGTCGAGGCGCATGGCGGCAAGGTGACGGTGCAGAGCCCACCGGGCGGCGGCGCCCTCTTTGTCTGCGATTTTCCCAACACCTCCCAGAACCAGCGCCCCCCGGCTTTTGGAAGCGACATCGCCGCCCACAGGCGCTGGCATGATCCTGGCCAGCCCTTGGTCAAAATCAAAGGCGACCGACGTTAGGTCTTCCGAGCCTTGCGGCCGCGCGTGAAACCGCGATCGCTTTCCATGAAGCGGCCGACCATCGGCACGATCAGCTTGCCTGGCTCGGCGACCTTGGCGTTCGTCTCGGCCGCCAGTTGCTTACCATAATCGAGCAGATCGCGATGCAGGGCCGCGGGCAATTCCACCGTGACCTTTACGGGGGTGTCGTCCTCGATAGGACCCAGTTTCAGCTTGCTCATTGAGGGCCTTCCTCGGTGTAGGGTTCGAGCACCAGATCGCGCGACAGCAGCACGCGCAGGGGCGCGCCTGGGCGGATGGTCAGGGTCGGGGTCAAGATGAGGCTGCGGCCGACGGCCTGCTGACCGACGTCGCTGATAGACTGGCTGGCGCCGCGACGGATCGCCCGCTCCAGGTCATCGCCGCCGCTCGACTGCCCGGCCTCGGCCCCGATGGCCAGGACCGTGCTAAGTGCGGCGGCGGCGAGCACTGCCTTGCCGTGCCGGTCGACGCCATCGGCCAGCCCGGCCATGCCTTGGGCGTCGGCGCCCGGCAGCTTGTCGAGCATGATCGAACGGCCCGAGGGCAGGATCAGCCGCGTCCACGCCACCGACAGTCGGCTCTGGCCGACGTGGGTGGCGGTTTCGTATTGGCCGATCAGCCGGGATCCGGCCGGGATCAGGAGGTGATGTCCGCCCAGGCTGTCGAAGACATCCTGACTGACCTGGGCGATGGCCACACCCGCCGCGTCCGATCGAAGGCCCGTCACGAGGGCCGCCGGAATGATCGATCCGGCTTGCAGGAGGTAAGGCGAGGCCGGCGGCTGGAGTCGCTCGGGGCTGGTCGCGCGCTCGTCGGCGATGCTGGCGCCTGCCGCGCCCACCGAAGCGGCGGGCAACGTCGGCTCACCGCCCTTCACCGTCGCCGCCGCGAAGAGACCGGCTTTGCGCGCCGCCTGACGAGCCTGGATCGCTGGATCCACCGCCACCGGCCTCTCGACCGGACGCGCAGTCACTGGCGGCGGCAAAGACATCGTCTGCTCCGACGGCGCGGCTGAAGCGTCGAGCCCGCGAGCGCGCTGGGCGCTGAGCATGGGCCGGCCAAGATCGCCGGGCAGCGGCGGCCCCAGCACCGGAACCTGCCGACGTTGCAGGTAGTCCCGCGGCAAGCCGGTGACCGCTTCGGGCGGCGAGGCGGCCGGCTGGAACACAGGCGCAGCGGCCGAACGCTCCTTTTCGCGCAGCGACCACGCCACGGCGGCGGCCACGCCGATCGCCACAACGCCAACCGTGATGATCAGGGCCTTGCGCGAGACGCGCGCCACGGGCTCGGCCGCGCCACGCAGGCGCAAACTCTTGGCGATGGCCTGCTGTTCTTGGTCGATGGGCTGGGTCATTGGCCGGCCTCCCGCGCAGGCGCCGCTCGTTCGATCCGGACGCGGCGCTCCCATCGTTTCAGGCCAAAGCGCAGCTCGGCGCGGTCGAACAGCCGATCGACCACCAGCCGGCGACCTTCGAGGCGATAGTTGATCAGTTCCGAGGTCTTGCCGTCGGGTCCCAGACCGTAGAGCGGAGGCAGGTCGGACAGGACGATCGCGGGACCAAACTCGACATAGGTCCGTGCGCCGTCGTCATAGACCCGCGCTGGCCGCCAGCGCGCCTCGCCCTTGATGCGATAGCCGAGATTGAGCGTCACGGGCGCTGGCGGAGCCGCCGGTGACACCAAGACGACCGGCTTGACCGGGACCGCCGGCGCCAGGTTAGGCGCTTGCGGATAGCGCCAGGCCACCTGCGAGAGATAGGCGCGCGACGAAGCCCGCATCTGCAGGTGATAGCTTCGCCGGGTGGTGTTGATGATCAGGTTGGTCGAAAGGCCCGCCTCAACGGGCTTGACCAGGACGTGGACGCGGCGGCTGGCCCCCTCGCCGCTCGTGGTGTCGCCGATCACCCAGCGGGCGGTGTCGCCGGCGGCGATCGGATTGGTCTCGACCAGGGTCTCGCCCGGCTCCAGGACGATGTCGGTGATGCGGCCTGGCGCGGCGACCAACTCGAACACGCCGCGCTCGACGAAGAGATACTCCGTGGCCGCCACCGCCTGCACGGTCCGGTCGGCGGCCTTGTGGGGCGGCGACGCCAAGCCGGCCGCCGGCGTCACGAGCCCCGCCAGCGCGACAATCAGCATCGAGCGGGTCATGCGCCGTACTCCCGGGACCAAGAAATCGCCCGCACGAAAATCCCGAACGGGTTCTTGACGAAGGCCTCGGGCGAGGTCGGCGCGGCGATCACCAGGGTCAGGATGGCGCTCCAACGCTGGGTCGAGACCAGCTGGCCGTCGACATAGCGCCGCTCGATCCACGCCAGGCGGAAGCTGTGGGGCGAGGCGCGCACGACGTTGGTGACATCGACGGACACCTGCGCCTTGCCGACCTGGGCGAAGGGATCAGCGCCCCGCGCATAGTCCGACAGGGCCGCCGCGCCGGCCGCGTCGGTGAAGTCATAGGCCCGCCGCCAGTTTTGCCCCAGCACCACCGGGTCGGCCGGCAGGGCGCGGGTGTTCTCGATGAAGCGCGACAGGGTCCAGGCGATCACCGGATCGGGCGGACGATAGCCGCGAACCGCCGGGCCGACCGCGAGGGTCTGGCCGAGGCGATCGACCTCGACGACCCAGGGGGTGACCGTGCCACGCGCGGCCTGCCAGATCATGCCGCCCGACTGGACGATGTTGCTGGCCAGCAGGCCCAGGGCGATCAGCCGCCAGTTGGCGGCCTGGACCCTTGCCGAGCCGATGCGCTCGTCCCAGGCCTGGCCGGCGCGCTGGTAGGGAGTTTCGGGGACGGGTGTCGCGCCCAGGCGCGAGGGACCCTTGAAGGGGTTCATCAGCTTTGCTCCGAGAGAGAGGGACTGGCGCCGCCGCTGTGGTCGTCGCCGCTGGCCAGGCCGTGGGCGGCCAGGCTCGCGCCATGGGCCAGGGCCTGCTGTTGCTTGAGATCGCGCGCCCAGGCCGGCGCCTCGGCGGCCGGGGCCTCGCCCGCGCCGGACGACGCGGCGCCCGAGCCGGGCTCGCCGCCGCCCGAGGTCGCGGGCCTGCTGGGCGCGGCTCCACCGGCTGGCTGAGCCGACCCGCCGCCCGATCCTGGACCCGGGCCAGGTCCCCCGCCGGCGCCGCTGGGAGCTGGCGCATCAGGACC
This sequence comes from Caulobacter sp. GW822-FHT01G02, assembly GCF_058802865.1. Taxonomy (NCBI): domain Bacteria; kingdom Pseudomonadati; phylum Pseudomonadota; class Alphaproteobacteria; order Caulobacterales; family Caulobacteraceae; genus Caulobacter; species Caulobacter sp. GW822-FHT01G02. The sequence goes on along the minus strand of NZ_JBXAON010000009.1, from coordinate 50,728 downwards.
CGGCCGCGGCCCGCCGGCGCCGCCGGCGGTCGAAGCCGCAGCGGCCAAACCCGACCCGCCGCGCACGGCCATCTGCGCCGCGCCTGCGCCGACCATGGCCATGCCGGCCACGGTCAGGCCCGTGCCGACCGCCGCGCCGGCGCCCAGTTGCGGCGCGCCCGACACTAGGCCGGAGGCTATGCCCGGTCCGAAGATCGACAGGCCCAGGAGCGTCAGGGCCGCCAAGGCCATGGCCAGGACCTCTTCCAGGGTCGGCTGGCCGGAGGCGGCGCTGGTGAATTCCGAAAACAGCGTCGAGCCAATCCCGACGATCACCGCCAGGACCATCACCTTGACGCCCGAGGCGATGACCGCGCCGAGAACACGCTCGGCCAGGAAGGCGGTGCGACCGAACAGGCCGAATGGGACCAGGACGAAGCCCGCCAGCGTGGCCAACTTGAACTCTATGAGCACCACGAAAATTTGCACCGCGATCACGAAGAAGGCGACGATGACCAGGAGGGCCACGGCCAGCAGGATCACGATCTGGACGATGTTCTCGAAGAAGCCGGGAAAGCCGCCCAGCTCGCTGGCCGCCTGCAGGATCGGCTTGCACGACGAGATCCCCAGGGCCGCCAGCTTGCCGGGCCGCAGGAAGTCGTCGGCCGAAATCCCCGCGCCCGAGGCCTTCAGGCCCAGGCCCGAGAAGCTCTTCAGAACGATCAGGCTGAGCGCGTGGAAGTTGCCGATCAGGAAGGCGAAGAAGCCGACATAGAGCGTCTTCTTGACCAGGCGCGCGGTGACGTCGTCCTGAGCCCAGGCCCAGAACAGCGCCGCCAGGGTCATGTCGATGGCCACCAGGGTGGTGGACAGGAACGCCACCTCCCCGCCCAGCAGGCCAAAGCCGCTGTCGATGTGCTGGGTGTAGACGTCCAGCATCCGGTCGATGACGCCGGTGTCGCTCATGACGCCGGCCGCCCGAAGAAGCGCGCGCGCGCCGCCGCCCAGGCCGCGCGGCAGGCTTCATCGCCCTCCCCCGCCGTCTTGCAGCGCGCAAGCTCGCTCTGGGCCCCGGCCGACCTTGTCGACCCAGAGACCTGGATTGGCGCTTGGGACGCCCTGCCCGCCAAGACAGCGGCCCCAAGCAAGATGATCAGCACCGTCCCCCAGACGAGGGCCCGAAAGCCGGCGGACTGTTTCATGGCTGGGGCGCGGCTCCCATGAACTTGGAGAAGCGGGCCTTGGCGTCGGCGCGCGCGGCGGCGCGGTCGGCCGCCTCCAGGGCCTGCGCCCGACCGTTGGCCACCACCACGGCGGTCAGGGCCGAGAGCTGTTGGGCCTGCAAGGCCAGGAGCTGGTTGCCAGCCTGGGCCGCTTGCAGCGCGCCGCTCGCGTCCTGGCTGACCGACACCAGGCTCTGCATCTCGCCACGGCTGGTCTCAAGACCGCCGACCACGCCGGCCTGGACCTTCAAGGCGTCCTCGAACCCGGCCACCGAGATGGTCCAGCGGGCCTCGGCCCGCGCGGTCAGGTCGGCGTCCGTGGCCAAAAGATCGGCCACGTCGTAGTGACGATGAAAGGCCTCCTGGATGTCCTGGACATTGTAGGCCAGGGCGCGGGCCTCTCCCAGCAAGGCCTGGGTCGCGGCGACCTGCTGCTGCAGCGCCGACAGCGACGAATACGGGAGGCTGGCCAGATTGCGCGCCTGGCCGATCAGCATCTGAGCTTGGTTCTGCAAGCTACTGATCTGGTTGTTGATCTGCTGCAAGGCTCGCGCCGCCTGCAGCACGTTCTGAGCGTAGTTGCTGGGATCGTAGACGGCGACCTGGGCCACGGCCGTGGTGACCAAGGCCGGCGTGGCCGCCAGGGCGAGCGCGCCGCAGAGCAGCGCCGCCATGCGACGACGGGAGAGGTGTGGTGAAACACTCATCGCGAGGACTCCGGGAGGGTGATCGACGGCAGGAGGTCGGCGGCCCAGAAGAGGCCCCGATGGCGCAGCCAGCCGGCGGCGAAGTCCTCGGGACCCTGGGCGGCGAGGACGGCGGCGATGTCGGCCTGATCGGCTTTCGAGGAGGCCGCGCAGAAGGCCAGGGCGACGGGGCCCAGGCCCAGGTCGAACAGGCGCTCGCCCGCCCGGGACTGGACGTAGTAGTCGCGCTTGGGCGCGGAGCGGCTGAGGATCTCGACCTGGCGGGCGCTGAGCCCGAAGCGGGCGTAGATCGCCGCGCTCTGCGGCTCGAGGGCGCGCGGGTTGGGCAGGAAGATCCGCGTCGGGCAGCTCTCGACGATCACCGGGGCGATCGGGCTGGCGTCGATGTCAGTCAGCGACTGGGTGGCGAAGACCACCGACGCGTTCTTCTTGCGCAGGGTCTTGAGCCATTCGCGCAGCTGGGCGCCGAAGGCCGGGTCGTCGAGCGCCAGCCAGCCCTCGTCGATCAGGATCAAGGTCGGCCGACCGTCCAGCTCGCGTTCGATGCGATGGAAGAGATAGGCCAGGACCGCCGGTGCGGCGGCCGTGCCCAGCAGCCCCTCGGTCTCGAAGGCCTGGACGGCGCCGGCGGCCAGGGCCTCGTGATCGGCGTCGAGCAACCGCCCCCAGGGTCCGGCCAGGGTGTAGGGCGTCAGGGCGCTCTTCAGGTCCAGGGTCGGCAGCAGGGCCGCCAGCCCCGTCAAGGTCCGCTCATCGACCGGGGCGGAGGCCAGGCTGGCCAGGGCCGACCAGATGTGGTCGCGCACCGTCGGGGTGACCGGCACGCCCTGCGCCGAGAGCAGGACCGCGATCCACTCGGCGGCCCAGACGCGCTCGGCCGGATCGTCCACGCCCGCCAGCGGCTGCAGGGCGACCGCTGGCCGTTCCGCATCCAGCAGCGCCCCGCCCAAGTCATGAAAGGCCCCGCCCATGCCCAGGGCCGCGGCCCGGATCGAGCCGCCGAAGTCGAAGGCGAAGATCCGCGCGCCCGCATAGCGCCGAAACTGCAGGGCCAGCAGCGCTAGGAGCACGCTCTTGCCCGCCCCAGTCGGCCCGACAACCAGCGCATGGCCGACGTCACCGACGTGCAGCGAAAGCCGAAACGGCGTGGAGCCATCGGTCTTGGCCATCAGCAGCGGCGGACCGCCAAGGTGCGGGTTGGAGAACGGCCCGGCCCAGACGGCCGACAGCGGCGCGATATGGGCCAGGTTCAGGGTCGACAGCGGCGGCTGGCGGACATTGGCGTAGGTCTGGCCCGGCAGCGTTCCCAGCCACGCCTCGACCGCGTTGATCCGCTCCTTGATGATCGTGAAATCACGGCCGGCGATGACCTTCTCGGCTAGGGCCAGCTTGGCGTCGGCGCGGTCGGGATCCTCGTCCCAGACCACGAGGCTGGCGGTGACGTAGGCATAGGCCACGGCGTCGCCGCCAAGGTCTTGCAAGGCCTGATCGGCCTCATCGGCCTTGTTGGCGGCGTCGTTGTCGACCAGGGCCGAGGGCTGCTGGGTCAGGGCCTCCTGCAAGAGGACACCGATCGACTTGCGCTTGGCGAACCATTGGCGCCGGATCTTGCCGATCAGCCGGTTGGCGTCGGCCTTGTCCAGGCACAGGGCGCGGGTCGACCAGCGATAGGCGAAGGCCAGGCGATTGAGCTCATCGAGGAGGCCCGGCACGGTCTGGCTCGGGAAGCCGACGATGGTCAGGACGCGCAGATGGGATTGGCCCAGGCACGGCTCCAGCCCGCCCTCCAGCGGCTGCGTCGCCAACAGCGCGTCCAGGTGCATCGGCGTCTCGGGGACGCGCACGCCTTGGCGCTGGGTGGTCACCGCCCCGTGCAGGAAGCCCAAGGTGGCCGCGTCTGACAGCCACGCGGCCTCGCGGGTCAGGCCCTGGATCAGGGCCAACAGGCGATCGGACCTGTCGATGAAGCCGGCGAGTTGGGCGCGCCAGTCGATGTCGGCGCGGGCGCGTCCCTCGACGAAGAGGTTCTCCAGCCGGCCCGCCCGCTCGGCCGGCGGCAGGTAGACGAGCGTCAGGAAGTAGCGGCTCTCGAAATGCGCCCCCTCCTCCAGGAAGGCCTGGCGGCGCTCGATATCGACCAGGGCCGAGACCGGATCGGGGAAGACGCTGCCGGGATAGGCCATGGCCGGGTCACGGCGGGCCTCGATGAAGATCGCCCAACCCGACCCCAACCGGCGCAGGGCGTTGTTCAGCCGCGCGGCGACGGCGGCGACCTGCGCGTCGCCGACGGAGTCGAGGTCGGGGCCCCGGAAGCCGGCGGTGCGCTGGAAGGCGCCGTCCTTGTTGAGCACCACGCCCGGCGCGACCAGGGCCGCCCAAGGCAGGTAGTCACAGAGGCGCTTGGGCCGGCGGGCGTATTCGCGAAGATCCAGCATGGCTAGACCTCCAGGCGCGTGGGCACGCGCACGTGGCGGCGGCCAACGTCGAAGATCAGGGGGTCATGGCGCGCGGCCCAGACGGCCAGGCCATGACCGACCAGCCAGACCCCGACGCCGACCAGCCAGAGCCGCAGGCCCAGGCCCAAGGCGGCGGCCAGGGTGCCGTTGACCAGGGCGATCGCGCGCGGGGCCCCGGCCAGCAGCATCGGCTCAAGCAGGGCCCGATGTACGGGCGCGGCGAACCCCATCGCGCGATCGCCGGCCATCAGATCACCGCCCCGCCGCCGAACGAGAAGAACGACAGGAAGAAGCTGGAGGCGGCGAAGGCGATCGACAGCCCGAAGACGATCTGGATCAGCTTGCGCGAGCCGCCGGAGGTGTCGCCAAAGGCCAGGGTCAGGCCGGTGACGATGATGATGATCACCGCGATGATCTTGGCGACGGGGCCTTCGATCGACTCCAGGATCCGCTGCAGCGGCTCTTCCCAAGGCATGGACGAGCCGGCGGCCTGGGCGTGGCTGGCGGCCAGGATCGCCGTCCCGGAAAGCCCGGCGGCGATCGACCGCAGGGTCAGGCGCGAGAAACGCCACCGGGGCGGTTCGAACGAGACTCCAGGCGCGACGAGACTATGAGACATGGGGAATCTCCTTTGAGGTCAGGGCGGGGGTGAGCTGGTAGGCGCCGTCGGGCCCAAGGCCGGTCAGGCGCGCCAGATCGACCAGGCGGCGCTGCCGGCCACGGCCGGAGATGACGGCCACCAAATCGATGGTTTCGGCGATCAGGGCGCGCGGCACGGTGACCACCGCTTCCTGGATCAGCTGTTCGAGGCGCAGCAGCGCGCCCAGGGCCGACCCGGCGTGCAGGGTGGCCACGCCGCCCGGATGGCCTGTGCCCCAGGCCTTGATCAGGTCGAGGGCTTCAGCGCCGCGGACCTCGCCGATGATGATGCGGTCGGGCCGCAGGCGCAGGGACGAGCGCACGAGGTCGGCGAGACTGGCCACGCCCTCCTTGGTGCGCAGGGCCACCAGGTTGCGGGCCGGGCATTGCAGCTCGCGCACGTCCTCGATCAGGACCACGCGCTCATCCAGCGCGGCGACTTCGGCCAGCAGCGCGTTGACCAGGGTGGTCTTGCCGCTGGAGGTGGGACCCACGACCAGGATGTTGTGGCGCTGGGCCACCGCGTCGGCGAGCACGCTGGCTTCCTGCGCCCGCATCACGCCCTGCTCGACATAGGCGCCCAGCGGAAAGACGACGCTGGCCGGCTTGCGCAGGGAGAAGGCCGGGCCTGAGACCAGCGGCGGCAGCAGGCCCGCGAAGCGCTCGCCGCCGCCCGGCAGTTCGGCCGCCACACGCGGCCGGCCCGCATGGACCTCGACGCCGACGTGATGAGCGACCAGGCGGATGATCCGCTCGCCGTCGGCCGGGCTCAACAACAGATCGGCGGGCCGCAGCCCCACATCGAACCGGTCGATCCAGACCGAACCATCGGGGTTGAGCATGATCTCGGCGACGCCGGGATCTTCCAGGCGAGCGAGCAGCAAGGGACCCAAGGCCGTGCGCAGCATGCGATGGCTGCGCGACATCTCCAGATCAGGCTTGGAAGGCTCCACGGCGCATCCCCGTTGTTGACGGGGATGAGTAAGAAGACCGCGTTCGGGCCGGCCTCAACAGCCAAATGGGCCGGGAAAACAACGGCTACGAGAGAGAACCTCGCTGCATGGCGAGTGGCGGATTCCGCGCTAGATCGACGAGCGGGGCGCCTTGGCTATCGAACCCTGTGGTCAGGATCGCGCCATATAAGGGGCCGTTGGCTTGGCTCCAGAGTTCAGACATACAGCCGAAGGCGCCCACACCTAAACGATCCTGCTCGCCAAGCGACTCGCCAGGCGAATGGCTTGGGGCCAGCTTGAGGCAGATCAATGCCCTCCCGTCTGAGGCCCCTACTCACATCAGCAGCACGAAGCCCAAGCCGCTGATGCCCTATCGAAGCGGCACCCGTGCTACCAAGGCTCAAAATGAACTACAGCGTCACCGCAGAGCGCATCGACGGCCACGGGAGCCTGGCGCGAGCCAAGGATGCGAGCCTTGTCCTGGACACGGATGTCGCTGGCCGCCGGGATGCGTTCAATCCCGCGGAACTGTTCCTGGCCTCGATCGCAGCCTGCATGATCAAAGGTATCGAGCGGGTCACCCCGCTCCTCAACTTTAAGCTTCGCGGTGTAGAGGTTCGGATCCAGGCGGTGCGCCAGGACGCGCCGCCCCTCATCCAGCGCGTGGACTATGAGTTGATCGTCGACACCGACGAGGACGATGGTCGCCTGGAACTCCTGCATCGCAATGTTCGCAAATATGGGACGATCTCGAACACGGTCGCAGCGGCGACCGTCTTGGAAGGGGTCATTCGCCGCAGCGTGGTCCAAGCCGCGACCTGAAGCCCCGTCTAGTCGCCAGGGAGGCGCACATGACCTACGTATTTTCCAAGAGCCTCAACGTTACATTCGACGAGGCAGTCATACGGACTCGCGAGGCCCTTGCGAAGGAAGGCTTTGGCGTCATCACGGAGATCGATATCCAGAAGACCTTGAAGGCCAAGATCGGCGTGGACTTCCGTCGCTATCTGATCCTGGGCGCATGCAACCCGGGGCTGGCGTATGAAGCGCTGAAGCTGGAGGCCAATGTGGGCGCCATGCTGCCCTGCAATGTCGTGGTGCAAGAGGGAGATGATGGGCGCACGGAGGTCTCCGCCATCGATCCCGTCGCGTCCATGCAGGCGATCGACAACGCGGGCCTGAAGGACGCGGCTCGGACGGTCGCCGACAAGCTCCACGCGGCGATTTCCAGCCTGTAGGCGAAACCGCCAGAGCTATGACGACAAGGATGTCGCCAGTGGTTTTAGGCGTAACCAGCGCGCAACGGCGTAATGGCGGTTCCAAGCCTAACCTTGTGCTGCTCTGGGGAGCACCGCCAATGCGCCGGAAGGAGACACTTGCTTAGGTCCAGAAACGCGACATTCGTTTCAGGAAAGCTCGGACCACTTTAAGCCAGTTCTGATTGAACCGGGATGGCCAACGGAGCGGCAAGCTATCCGTCGCTTGAGGCGCCCGCCATCCGGTGTCGTCGAGTTGGATGGACGCATGCAAACACAGGAGGTCCGCAATTACCGTCGCCGACCTCGACCAAACCTCACCGTCCAATTTGCCCCAGGGCGCATTGGTGAACGAACGCCTTTCGGCAGTTCTGATCCGCTTATCCCTGTCGGGGAATGAACGCCTATCGATCGCCGATCTGATGGACGGCTTCGGAGAGCGATCCTTTGGCAGCGTGTTGCTGGTCCTGGCTGTGCCCGCGACCTTGTTGCCGCCGCTGGCCTCGGCTGTGCTCGGCGCGCCGCTTCTTTTGATCTCGACCCAGTTGTTGATCAGGCGCGCACAGCCTTGGTTGCCAGAAGGCTTGAGCCGACTGAGCCTTGGGCGGGCGCGCGCCACGATCGTCCTGGCTCGCGCCGCCAAAACGTTAGAGCGCCTGGAGACGGCCTCGCGCCCACGGTTCGACGCTTTGTTCCATCCCTGGCACGCACGCGTGGTCGCCGTGGGCTGCATGGGCCTGTCGATGGTCCTCATGCTGCCGACGCCCATCGCCCATACGGCCGCGGGCCTGGGGATCGGCGCCTTCGCGGCGGGGCTCATTCAGCGCGACGGCCTGGCCCTGCTGGCGGGCTGGTTGCTGACGATCGCCTGCGGCCTCATCCTCGCCCTCATGGTGGCCGGCGCACTGATCGGCTGGCGACATCTAGGTTAGGTGCGGTCGGCCTTCCCCTGGTGCTAGACAACCGCGCCAAACAGCCGGCCGATCCCCGCGGTCAAAGCCATCGCCGCCGCGCCCCAGAACGTCACCCGCACCACGGACCGCCAGACGCCGGCGCCGCCCGCCCCCGCGCCGACAGCCCCGAGCACGGCCAGGCAAGACAGCGCGGCCAGCGCGACGGCGACTGTCAGCCAGGCGGCGGGAACCAAGAGCACGATCGCCAGCGGCAAGGCCGCCCCCACCGTGAACGTCGCCGCCGAGGTCAGGGCCGCCTGGATCGGGCGGGCCGTCGTGTGGGCGGAAATCCCCAGCTCGTCGCGGGCATGGGCGCCGATCGCGTCCTTGGCCATCAACTGCTCGGCGACCTGCCGCGCCACGTCCGGCGCGACGCCTCGGGCCACATAGAGCCCAGCCAGTTCGTCCATCTCGGCGGCCGGGTCGGCGGCCAGTTCCGCGCGCTCCCGGGCCAGGTCGGCCTTTTCGGTGTCGGACTGGGAAGAGACCGAGACATATTCGCCGGCCGCCATCGACATCGCGCCCGCCACCAAGCCGGCGGCCCCGGCCAGCAGAATAGCGCCCTTGTCGGGATTGGCGGCGGCGACGCCGACGATCAGGCTGGCGGTCGAGACGATGCCGTCATTGGCGCCCAGGACCGCGGCGCGTAGCCAGCCGATCCGGGCCACCAGATGTCGTTCGCTATGCAGGCGGCTCATGGGGAAGGTCCTTCAAAGGGGTACGATCGCGAGGCCACCGGGCCAGGGTCGCGCCTGGGTCAGCGGCGGTAAAAATACAGGTGAAGAGCGCGCCGCCACCGTCGGCGTTTCGGGCGGTCACGACGCCGCCGTGGGCCTCGACAAGACTGCGGACAATGCCAAGGCCCAGCCCCGCCCCGCCCTCGGCGGCGCGGGACTTGCGCCAGAAGCGGTCGAAGATCCTGTCGATATCCTCATTCGCAAGGCCGGGGCCATGATCGCGGACGGACAGGCGCGCACCAGGACCGACGGTGACCTCGATCGGCCCCTCGGGATTGGCGTGACGGATCGCGTTCTCGATCAGGTTCCGCAGGGCTCTGGCCAAGGCGTCCGGATGGCCACGCAGCCGAGCGTTTCCCAGATCATTCAGGCGGACGTCGTGGCCGGCCGCGAAGGCGTGGGGCGCGATCTGTCCAACGACCTGCGCCGCCAGGGCGGCCAGGTCGATGTCCTGCGCATCGGTCAGTTCCAGGGCATCGGCCTGGGCGAGGTCCAGCATCTGGTTGACCAGGCGGGTCATCGACTCGACCTCCTGGGCCAGGCGGGCCTTGCCAGGACTATCGGGCAGGCCTTCGATCCGCAGCCGCAGAACCGACAGCGGCGTGCGCAGTTCGTGGGCCGCATCGGCGGTAAAACCCTTGAGCAGCCCCATGGCCTGCTGCAATCGATCCAGCGCCCGATTGACCGCGCCGACCAGGGCGGCGACCTCCCGCGAGGCGTCCGGCTCGGACAGCCTGGCGTCCATGCGGCTGGGATCCAGGGCGTCGACCTGACGAGCCGCCAGCGACAGCGGCTTGAGCAGGCGGCCGACGACCTGGACGTTGAAGAGTAGCAAGAGCAGCGTCAGCGGAATGAGCGGCAGGGCGACATGCTCGACCAGTTCCTGGCCGATCACCGGCCAGTAGAGCCGATTTCCACGGGCCTGCGCGGTGATCGCGATCCAGCGGGGCCCAGCCTGGCCCTCAAACCGCTGAACCCCAAAAATTCGCGTGCCTTGAGAGGTGGTCTCGCGCTGGGTCCAGTCCAGCATGCCCGCCGACGGCGCCTTTGAGGCGCCAGCCAGATCCCCGACCTTGCCGACCAGGCGTTGCCCGCCGTCAAACACCTCGACCCGCCAGGCGCTCACCCCAGCGGGCTTAGCCAACTTGGCCAAGGCGGCCGAAGCCTCCTGCGATTTAGGCTCGCCGGTCAGCAGGTGATCGGCGCGTTGCGCCTGCTGAGCGATGAAGTCCTCGGCCAGCGCCTGCTCGTCATTGGCGTACATCGGTACGACGATCGCCACATCGAGCAGGGCGAAGACCAGGGCCAGCAGGGTCAGCCGCAGGGCGATCTGTGTGAACAGACTTTGTCGGCGCGGCGCGCCGGGTGTGGCCTCAGCCATGCGCGCAAGCCGCGTGCGTTGACGCCAGCAGGACGTAGCCGACACCGTGGGCGGTTCGCAGAATGACGTCGGCCCCGGCGCTGGCGAGGCGCTTGCGCAGGCGCGAGACGGCCACCTCAAGAGCGTTGGGCGTCACTTCCGCATCCATGGCGTAAAGCTGGTCTTCCAGGCTGGCCTTGGGGACGACCTGACCCGCCCGTCGCAAGAGGTGTTCAAGCAAAGCCAGCTCCCGAGGGGTGATGGCGACGCTGACGCCCGCGACCTGAAGGCTCCGGCTGGCGGTGTCCAAGGCGACATTGCCCGCGCTCAGGACGACGCCCAAACAGGCGCCGGGCCGTCGCAGGAGAGCTCGGCAACGCGCCGCCAGCTCGGCGATGTCGAACGGCTTGACCAGATAGTCGTCGGCGCCGACGTCGAGCCCGGCGATCTTCTCGCCCAGGCCGCCACGCGCGGTGAGGATCAGGATCGGTACGACGTCACGATCACGTCGCAGGCGCCTGACGAGATCCAGGCCATCACCGTCCGGCAGTCCCAGGTCCAGCAGGATCAGGTCGTAGGCCGCCAGGCCCCGCGCCTCCAGGCCCTCTTCCAGCGTCTCCCGCCAGTCGATGACGAAGCCCTCGCGCTCGAGCCCTTCGACGATCAACTCGCCCAGGCGCGCATTGTCCTCAATCAGCAGCAGGCGCATGGCAGACGTCGCTTCCCTTCGGCGCACGCTTGAAACCGGTGATCATCGCCAGGACCAGGTTCTCGCGATGACGCCAGCTTTCGACAAGCGCCGCCAGAACGTGGACGATCGCCATGATCAAGATCACATTGGCCGCGCCTTCGTGCAGGGTTTCAAGCCACCGCTCGCCCCAGAAGGCGTCCAGCCCCATCATCCAGCCCGTGACGCCGCACGTCATGACCAGGCCCATCAAGGCCAGCATCATCACCGCGCCCGCCGGATTATGCCCGACATAGCGTGGCTCCCGGCCTCGCGACAGGGCGACCAGATAGGCCAATAGGCGGCGCGGACCGGGCGCGAAGTCGGCGAAGCGGGCATGGCGCGTGCCGATGAAGCCCCAGACTAGGCGGATCACGACGGCGGCCAGCACGACATAGCCGACATAACGGTGGACCGTCTTGACCTCCCGCAGGACGGTCAGGTTGGCGATGCAGCCGAGAGCCAGCGTCCAATGGAAGAGGCGCACGAGTGGATCCCATACCTTGACGCGCGCCGGGGGCGGCGGCGCCAAGGCGTTGGAGATCGGAACGGCGTCGCCCGAGGTTTGAGGCGACATCGGCGTCTAGTCCTCGTTGTCCTGGACGATCGCGCCGGTGACCGGGTTGAAATAGACCTCGGCCTTCTTGCCGGCCTTGTTCATCCCATAGATCTCGTAGCAGCTGCCGCTGACCTGGAAGACCTTGATCTTGGTGTAGCCCAGGGCTGCGATCTTGGCCTTCATCTGGGCCTCGGTGAGCCACTTGGCCTTGGGCTCGGTCGTGCATTTGGGGCCAGCGACGGCGGCGCCGGCGATGGACAGGGTGGCGGCGGCGATGGTCGCCGAGATCAAGAATTTGCGCATGGACTTTCTCCGTTGAAATCCGGAGCGGGCGCTCCTTGATCGCCAGGCTGACCGCGGCGGCTGACGAAAACCTGACGGACGCCAATTTTACGATCGCCTGGCCTGTCAGGTTTTCGTCAGGCCGCGGGCGGAGGTTGGCGGAGCGCGAACCGCGCGCCCTCGGAGACTTCCCATGACCCTGACCAAGCTTCTGGCCGCCGCTGCGCTGGCCGCCATCGTCTCGACCGGTCCGGCCTTGGCCGCCGACACTCTGTCGCCCCAGACCCGCGAGAACCTGCAGGCCGCCATGCACGGCGAGGCCTTCGCCAACCTCAAGTACCGTCGCTACGCCGAGGTCGCCCGCGAAGGCGGCAATGAAGCCCTGGCCAAGCTGTTCGAGGACTCGGCCAATGTCGAAGCCAACGAGCATTTCGCGCGTGAGGCCGACGCCCTGAAGCTGGACGGAACCAACGCCGCCAACCTGCTCGACGCCATGGCCGGCGAGAAATACGAAAACAAGACCATGTACATCGGCTTCGCCGATCAGGCGGAGAAGGCCGGCGACCTGAAGACCGCCGCCCTCTTTCGCCAGATCGCCGCCGACGAGGGCGACCACTATGCCCGCTACAAGGCCGCGCACGACCAGCTGGCCGGCAAGTAACGCCAAGCGCCTCGGCCAGATTGTGGCCGAGGCGGCCGCTTGGCGCGGAACGTCCCGCGCCCCGGCGAATTGACGTCATCTAGGCGGCCATTCCAGACGGCGATCTCATGCGAGATCGCCAAGCGGTCGGACCCGAAAGGGGTCTGATCACTGGCAGACCGTTGGCGGCGCTCTGACAGGATCTGGCCGCCGACGCATCGTCTTCCCGACAGCCTTAAAGATTACGCGCCGCCTGTGGTCCTTGGCGCGATCGTACCGCAACCTCAACACCGAGAAAGGGCTGGCCATGCCGGTCATGACGCGCCTTCGGGCCTACCACGCCGTGCTCGCCGTCCTGGTGCTCGCGGCCTATTTCAGCACCGAATGGGGGGCTGTTCACGCCTGGCTTGGCTATGGCGTGGCGGTTGTGATCCTGGTGCGCGTGATCATGGCGCTGACGGGCGCGCCCCAGTTGGGCCTCATGCGGTTCTACCCGCAGATCCATGGCCTCAAGCTCGACAACGCCTTCACCCATCCGGCCATCAGTCGGGTCCTGCTGCTCGGCATCGCGGTCTGCCTGATCGGGGTGACCGGGACAGGCATCGCGATGGATCGGGGGCGAGCCCTCAAACCCGCCTCAAGTCCCGCATCCGGACCGGTCGCGGCGCAAGTGGAAACGCGCGGCGAGCACGAGGGTGGCGAAGAGGATGAGGGGGGCGAGGAAAGTCCGCTCGGTGAAATCCACGAACTGTTCGGCAACGGCCTGATGCTTCTGGTCGCCGGTCACGTCACCTACCTGCTGCTCTTCAAGCGTCCCCTGGCCCGCTTCATGATCCTGGGCGTGTCCAAGTCTCCGCCTAAATGAATCTAGAAGGCTCGGCAGATCGCTAGCTGCGCCCCCGATCGCAAAAGCGTTACTCCAAGTAGAGAACGATAGATGCGCTTTTCCGTTCACGACGTGGGGCTGACTGGCGCCAATTGCAGACTCTGGAACCGCGCCGGAAACTCGACCTTCAAACCGGCGCGCGAATAAGTTCGACTCTAGCGTGACGCTGGCGGCGATGTCGGCAACAGACCGCATTGACGCGGCGCCGACCTTGGCGCCTCTGCTTTCGGCGCGACCACTCAGTCCGAGGTTCAAAGGTCGTGCAGGTGGCCGATCTCGTTGATCCGACGTGCTTTCACGCCACCGCCATCGATGTCCACCTCGGAGATGCCGCAAGGATCCTGGGCCAGTCGCCAGTAGGCGCTCAGCGGTTGATCCAGCAGTTGCAGCAGGAGCGCGCGGTTGACGCTGTCGTGGCCGACGAACACCACGGTTTCGCCGGGGTACTGTTCAAGGGCGAGCCTCAGCGCGTCGGCTGTCCGCGCGACGAGGTCCTGCAAGGCCTCGCCTTGCGGAAACCGCACCAAGTGCGGCGATGTGCGCCAGAGGCCAAACCGTTCGGGATCGGATTTCTGGACTTCTTCATGGGTGCGCCACTGCCAGGCGCCGTAGTCCAGATCGTGGAGGTCTTCGGTGACAACGACGCCGACGTCGCCGCAGGCGCGCGCGACTTCCTCGGCGGTCCGGCGACACCGTTGCATGGGACTGCTGTAGACGATCGAGGGCGTCCAGTTTCCCGCGATGTAAGCGGCGGTGCGCGCGGCCTGCCGCGCCCCAAGTTCAGTCAGTTCCAGTTCGATCCGCCCTCGGAAACGTTCGGGGTGAATGCCCTCGACGTGGCCGTGGCGGGTCAGAATCAGCTTGGTCAAATCTGACGCTCTCAATTGATCTAGGCTTTGGGCGCTATCGCAGCACGAACATGGCGATCGTGGCGACAGCCATGACCCCCGTCGCGGCCCAACCGAAGATCCTCTGCGGCAGGGTGGCGATGAACGACCCCATCTCGTGGCGACGCGAGGCGACCACCATCATCGCCGCCATGATCGGCACGGAGATCACCCCATTGAGCACCGCGCTCCAGAACAGGGCTTTGATCGGGTCGATCGGCGAATAGTCGATGGCGATCCCCAGCACGGTGGCCAGGCCGATGACGCCATAGAAGCCGATGGCCTGGCTGGCCGGGCGCTCCAGGCCCGTCTTCCAGCCACGCGACTCGCTGATGGCGTAGGCGGCCGAGCCGGCCAGGACCGGCACGGCCAGCAGGCCGGTGCCGATGATGCCCAGGCTGAACAGGAAGAAGGCGAAGTCGCCGGCGATGGGCCGCAGGGCCTCGGCCGCCTGGGCCGAGGTCTGGATGTCGGTCTTGCCGGCGGCGTGCAGGGTGACGGCGGTGGTCAGGATGATGAAGAAGGCGATGAGGTTGGAAAACCCCATGCCCAGCAAGGTGTCCCAGCGGATGCGGCGCAGCTGCGCCGGGGCCTGGTCGGGATTGGCCAGGAGCGAGCCGGTGTCGGGATCGGCCTCCTCGTCCTCCACCTCCTCGGAGGCCTGCCAGAAGAACAGATAGGGGCTGATCGTCGTGCCGAAGATCGCCACCACCAGCGTGACCGCGGCGCCGGTCAGGGCGATCTGGGGCATCAGCGTGCGCAGCGCGACCTGGCCCCAGTCGATGTGGACCGTGAACACCACGGCGACATAGGCGAACAGCGCCAGGGTCAGCCATTTGAGATAGCGGACATAGCGGTGATACGGCACCAGGATCTGCAGCGCCAAGGAGATGGCGGCGAACAGCCAGGTGAACACATGCTGGCCCCAGCCCAGGGTGAGCTTGGCCGCCGCGCCCATGGCCGCCAGGTCGGCGCCGATGTTGACGGTGTTGGCGACGAACAGCAGGACCACCAGCAAGGTGACGACGCCCCGTGGGAAGACGCGCGCCATATTGGCGGCCAGACCAAGTCCCGTGACCCGGCCGATGCGGGCGCTGATCATCTGGATGGCCGTCATCAGCGGATAGGTGAAGACCATCGTCCACAGCATGTTGACGCCGAACTGCGCCCCGGCCTGGGAGTAGGTCGCGATGCCGCTGGGATCGTCGTCGGCCGCGCCGGTGATCAGCCCCGGTCCAAGGCTCTTGAAGATACTGGCGCGGCGCAGGACACGGACGGCGGTTTTCACGCAGGGCTCCAGACGGTCAGGGGTTGATCCATCGGCGCCGATCCCGATCGCGGCCAGGTCGTCATCTTCGGCGAAGTCGCCGGATTTCGGCGTCGTAGGTCTCGTTGGCGGCGCGCCGCAGCAGGCTCGAGACATTGATCATCAGCTTCACGACCCATCGCCCGCGTCGACGTCTTGTCAATCGCTCTCTCACCGCCGCGTTGAGGCGCTGCGCCCCGGCGATCAGCAGCGCCATCTTCCATATGGCGATCTTGCGCTCGATCCGGTCCACCGGGATCTCCAGAACCGCACGGCGCCACGCGGCGAACGGGCCGTCGTCGCTCGACAATGACCACGGCGAGGCGCCGCCGCAAGTGCGGAGCGGACCGCATTGACCTATCCCCCCGGGGAGGATAGGTCAATGCGATGGCCCACGTCGTTCACGAGACCCACCCCCAGATCGTCAAAAGGCTGAAACGCGCCGAGGGGCACCTGCGCAACGTCATCGGCATGATCGAGTCTGGCCGCTCCTGCATGGAGCTCGCCCAGCAACTGCATGCGGTCGAGCGCGCCGTGGCGGCGGCCAAGAAGACCTTGATCCACGACCATATCGACCATTGCCTGGTCCATGCCGCCGAGGATGGGCCCGACGCGGCCGGCCACGCGCTGGACGAACTCAAACAGCTCACCAAGTACCTCTGAGGCGCCTATGGCATCCCTGGCCGATCTCCTCGCGCAGGGCGCGGGCCATGCCTGGCTGTTCGTGCCCTCGGCCTTGCTGCTCGGCGCCCTGCATGGCCTGGAGCCGGGCCACTCCAAGACCATGATGGCCGCCTTCATCGTCGCGGTGCGCGGCACGGTTTGGCAGGCGATCCTGCTGGGCTTGTCGGCGACCGCCTCCCACACGCTGATCGTCTGGATCATCGGCCTGACGGGCCTCTATTTTGGCCGCAACCTCAACCTCGACACCGCCGAGCCCTGGTTCCAGCTGGCCTCGGCGGTGATCATCATCGCGGTCGCCTTATGGATGGTGTGGCGCACGTGGCGCGATGGCCGCGCCGAAGCTAGCGAGCATGACCACCACCATGACCATGCTCATGATGAGGTTCGGCGCATCGACACTGGCCATGGTCTCCTCGCCCTAGCGATCTTCGAAGACGAGATGCCGCCGTGCTTCCGGGTTAGGGCCGAACGCGGCCAAGCCCCTCGCGCCAGCGAACTGACCGTCACCACAACCCGCCCGGACGGCGCGGTGCAGACCTTCGTCTTCATCGACCGGGGCGCGTTTCTGGAATCGATCGACGCGATCCCCGAGCCCCATACCTTCGAGGCGCGCCTGTCGATCGCCCATGGCGG
Source organism: Caulobacter sp. GW822-FHT01G02 (assembly GCF_058802865.1). Classification (NCBI taxonomy): domain Bacteria; kingdom Pseudomonadati; phylum Pseudomonadota; class Alphaproteobacteria; order Caulobacterales; family Caulobacteraceae; genus Caulobacter; species Caulobacter sp. GW822-FHT01G02. The sequence continues at coordinate 33,861 of NZ_JBXAON010000009.1, read as the reverse complement.
TCACGGCCATGACTTCGACGTCGTCTTCGCCGAGCATGACCACGGGCATGATCACGGCCTGGACGTCGCGGATCCCGGCTATCAGGACGCCCACGAACGGGCCCACGCCAACGACATCAAGAAGCGCTTCGCCGGCCGGGACGTGACCACGGGGCAGATCGTGCTCTTTGGCCTGACCGGCGGCCTGATCCCCTGCCCGGCCGCCATCACCGTGCTGCTGCTTTGCCTGCAGCTCAAGCAGGTCGCCTTGGGCGCCACCCTGGTGCTGTGTTTCTCGATCGGTTTGGCCGTCACCATGGTCACCGTCGGGGTCGTGGCGGCGCTCGGCGTGCGCCATGCCGAAAGGCGTTTCGCCGGGGCGTTCTCGGCCTTCGCCCGCCGCGCGCCCTATGCCTCCGGCGCGCTGATCATCCTCGTCGGCCTGGCTCTCGCGGCCCAGGCGGCGCGAGCGATTCTTAGCTGAGCCGCGCCTCGCCCCAGACGCGCAAGGCGGCCCCACGAAAGTTTTGTTGCGGCGCGACAAGCCGCTTGACAGCGCCGCTTTCGAGGATCATTTCGCGGCCGTCGGCAATCCTCCCCAGGAGGATCGCTCGACACATCAACGGAAACCCCGAACCCATGCCCAGCGACAGTCACAGTCGATCCAACACGCCGCGAGAGGCGTCCCGGTAGGGTCTGGTTTCAGGCTCCCTCGGTGACGGCCGCTCGCGGCCCATAAACGAGGTAGAGCCCCATGGTTTTCCTGTCCGGAGACCCCAAGGCCGCGCGCCCGATCGCGCGCTTTCTTCGCGTCGGAACCGCCCCGTCCTGGGCGGATCTGATCGCCTTCCTGCTTCTGGCCGCCGCCGCGATTCTGATCGTGCGCGGGGCCGACGACATGGGCCAGTCCCTGGCCGTGCTGCATGCCGCGCCGGTGACGCTGGACCCGGCGCGCCTGCCTGAATACGCCCTGCGGACCACGCTGCGGATGTTCCTGGCGCTGGGCGCCTCGCTGATCTTCACCTTCACGGTGGCGACCCTGGCGGCCAAGAGCCGCAAGGCCGAGCTGATCATCGTGCCGGCCCTGGACATCCTGCAGTCGGTGCCGGTGCTGGGTTTCCTGACCTTCACCGTCACCTTCTTCATGGGGCTGTTTCCCGGCCGCCAGCTGGGCGTCGAGTGCGCGGCGATCTTCGCCATCTTCACCAGCCAGGCCTGGAACATGGCCTTCAGCTTCTACCAGTCGCTGCGCTCGATCCCATCGGACCTGGACGAGGTCAGCCGGCAGTTCGCCTTCTCGCCCTGGCGGCGGTTCGTGCGGCTGGAGCTGCCATTCGCCACGCCCAGCCTGGTGTGGAACGTGATGATGTCGATGTCGGGCGGCTGGTTCTTCGTCGTGGCCTCGGAAGCCATCACCGTGGGCGACACCACCGTCACCCTGCCGGGGATCGGCTCTTGGCTGTCCCTGGCCATCGCCCGCCAGGACATGAAGGCCGTGGCCATCGGCGTCGGGGCCATGGCCGTGGTCATCGTGCTCTACGATCAGCTGGTGTTCCGGCCGATCGTCGCCTGGGCCGACAAGTTCCGCTTCGAGCAGACCGCTTCGGGCGAACGCCCGGGATCGTGGCTCTACGACCTGGTGCGCCGCACCCGCTGGCTGCGCGCGGCCTCCGCGCCGCTGTCCTGGCCCGCCAAGGTCATGGCTGCCGTCGATTGGCCGGCCGCGCCGACGGTCCGCCTCGACCGCCTGGCGCCGCCTGCCTGGCTGGGCAAGGCGCTGGACGGTCTCTGGCTCGCATTGGTCGTGGGGCTGGGCCTCGCCGGCGCCTGGGTGCTGTGGGAATATCTGAGCGCCCACCTGGTGTTTGCCGATCTCGTCACCGCCTTTGGCCTGGGCCTGGCGACCCTGGTCCGGGTGGTGGTGCTGATCGCCCTGGCGACGGTGGTATGGGTTCCGGTCGGCATGTGGATCGGCTTGCGCCCGGCCTGGGCCGAGCGCCTGCAGCCGATCGCCCAGTTCCTGGCCGCCTTCCCGGCCAATGTGATGTTCCCGTTCGCGGTGGCCGGCATCGTCGCCTTCCACCTCAGCCCCAACATCTGGCTGTCGCCCCTGATGGTGCTGGGGACCCAGTGGTACATCCTGTTCAACGTCATCGCCGGGGCCAGCGCCATTCCCAGCGACCTGAAGGAGGCGGCCGGGATCTTCGGGATGCGCGGCTGGCAATGGTGGCGGCAGGTGGGGATCCCCGGGATCTTTCCCTACTACGTCACCGGCGCCCTGACGGCTTCGGGCGGGTCCTGGAACGCCAGCATCGTCGCCGAGGCCGTCACCTGGGGCGACAAGCATCTGGAGGCCGCGGGCCTGGGCGCCTTCATCGCCAAGGCCACGGCAAGCGGCGACTACGCCCGCGTCGCCCTGGGCGTGGCCGTCATGTCGATCTTCGTCATCGCCTTCAACCGCGCCCTGTGGCGACCGATGTACCGGTTCGCCGAGCGTCGACTCCGTCTGGCTTAGGGAGGAACTCCCCATGACCCACACCACCACCCACTTCACTCACGTTCACGACACCCGCCTTGTCGAGGTCCGCAACGTCCGCCACCAGTACGGCAAGGCCGGCGGCGCCAACCTCTTGGTGCTCGACGATGTCGACCTGACCCTGTGCGACAACGAGATCGTCGGCCTGCTGGGGCGCTCGGGCTCGGGCAAGTCGACCCTGCTGCGCTCGATCGCCGGCCTGATCCAGCCGACCTCCGGCGAGATCGAGTTTCCCAAGCGCGCCGGCGAGGCGCCGACCACGGTCAGCATGGTGTTCCAGAGCTTCGCGCTCTTCCCCTGGCTGACCGTGCAGGAGAACGTCGAGGTCGGGCTGGAGGCCAAGCGCGTCAAGCCGGACGAGCGCCGCCGGCGGGCGCTCGCCGCCATCGACCTGATCGGCCTGGACGGCTTCGAGAACGCCTATCCCAAGGAGCTGTCGGGCGGCATGCGCCAGCGTGTCGGCCTGGCCCGCGCCCTGGTGGTCGATCCCTCGATCCTGTTGATGGACGAGCCGTTCTCGGCCCTGGACGTCCTGACCGCCGAGACTCTGCGCACCGACCTGCTCGACCTGTGGAGCGAGGGCCGGATGCCGATCAAGTCGATCCTGATGGTGACCCACAACATCGAGGAGGCCGTGCTGATGTGCGACCGCATCCTGGTGTTCTCGTCCAATCCGGGGCGCGTCGTCTCCACCATCAAGGTCGAGCTGCCGCAGCCTCGCAATCGCCTCGACCCAGCCTTCCGGGCCCTGGTCGAGAGCATCTACGTGCAGATGACCCAGCCCGGCCAGGCCCAGGGCGGGCGGCAGAACGAGGGGCTGTTCCCGGGCACGGGGATCAGCATGGTGCTGCCCCGCGTCTCGACCAACACCCTGGCCGGCCTGATGGAGGCGGTCAGCGCCGCGCCCTACGAGGGCAAGGCCGATCTGCCCGTGCTGGCCAAGGAACTGCAATACGAGGCCGACGAATTGTTCGCCATCGCCGAGACCTTGCAGCTCTTGCGGTTCGTCGAGTTGGAAGGCGGCGGCCTGCGCCTGACGCCAGCCGCGCGACGCTACGTCGAAGCCGACGTCGATGATCGCAAGCAGCTCTTCGCCCAGCACCTTCTGGCCCATGTGCCGCTCGCGGGGCACATTCGCCGGGTGCTGGACGAGCGCGCCTCGCACCAGGCGCCGGCCGTGCGGTTCCGTGACGAGCTGGAGGACTCCATGTCGCCCGACTACGCCAGCCAGACCCTGAAGGCGGTGACCAACTGGGCGCGCTACGCCGAGGCCTTCGCCTATGACGAGGGCGCCGACCGCTTCACCCTCGACGATCCCAACTGACCGGCGCTTCGCCTCGCGCTTCCCACGGGAGATCCCCATGGCGATCCTCTTTCGCACGCGTATCTTCGCGGTCGCGTCCGCATGCCTGCTGAGCCTCGCCCCGCGCCTGTCCTGGGCGGAGGACGAGAACTTCGCGCCGACCTATCCGGTGTCGCTGACGATCCACGACACCCTGGACCTGTGGCGCAACACCAGGGGCGGTCTCAAGGTCGGCGACACCCAGCTCAACAAGCTGCAGGTGGCGCTCGGCTTCGACGGCGACGCCCTGGGCCATCCGGACTGGAAGGCGCGGCTGCAATATTTCCGCACCAATGGCGAACGCCTCAGCGGCGGCCGGGTCGGCGACATCCAGACCGCCAGCAATATCGAGGCGCTGAGCACCGACCGACTGATGGAGGCCTGGATCGAGCGCGGCCTCTGGAAGACCGGGGCGGTGCGCGTCGGCCTGATGGACCTCAATGCCGACTTCGACAGCATCGCGCCGGCCGGCCTGTTCCTCAACAGCTCGCATGGCATCGGCCCGGACCTGGCCCAGACCGGCTTGAATGGTCCGTCGATCTTTCCGGTCAGCGCCTTCGGCGTCCATGGCGTGTGGAAGGCCTCGCCGTCCCTGACCCTGCGCGCGGCGGCGTTCGACGGCGTGCCCGGCGATCCCGACCACCCCAAGGCCTTCGCCGCCGTCAAGCTCAGCCGCCGCGACGGCGCCCTGCTGATCGGCCAGGCGGATTGGGCGGTCTCCGACGACGTCCAGGCCTCGTTCGGCGCCTGGCGCTATACGGCGTCCTTCGACCGCCTGGACCGTCCGGCGCGCCAGCGGGGCCAGGGCGGCGCCTATGCCTATGTGCAGGGCTCAATTCCGGGGCTGAAGAACTGGAGCGGCTGGGTTCGGGCGGGCTTCGCCGATCCCAACATCGAAGTCGTCGGCGACTATCTGGGCCTGGGCCTGGTCAAATCCGCCCCCTTCCCCGATCGCCCGGACGACCAATTCGGCCTCGCCATCGCCCACGCTGGGATCTGTGGGCCCGCCAGGCGATCGGACGATCTACCGAAGGCGGAAACGACCCTGGAGCTGACCTATCGCTATCAGGGGCTCGCGGTGCAGCCAGACGTCCAGTACGTCATCCATCCCGCCTCACAGGCCGGGTTGGACAACGCCCTGATCATCGGCCTTCGGCTAAGCCTGACCTTCAAGCATCCGGTCGACGCGCCGCTCGACTGAGCGGTCCGTCAGGCACGGTTAGCGCGGCGCCATCTCCTTCCAGATGGCCTGCAGGATCCGCACCTGAGGATCGACCACCTGTCGCAGGTCGTGGGGCTCGCCGAACGCCAGGCCGATCTTCAGGCCGCGACGCCAGATCACCCTGGCGTCGTAGACCAGGCCGTCGCGCGCCAGGAGAAGCCGCAGCGGACCGGCCAGCAGGATCGGCGCCTGCAGGTCGATCAGGGCGCCGCCGGGGCCGACATTGCGGATCCCGCAAGGCACGGTGACCGCCGGCTCGCCATACGCCAGCTGGCCCGCCAGCAACGTGCGCTGGCGCTGCGCGCTTCGGCGCTCCACCGGGCGCTGGACGGGCGAGGTCTCGAACGGCGACATGGCTGCAGCATCTCACTCAAAGCTTGAGCTTAGGTTGCCGAAGGCCGACGCCACCTGGGATGGGAGGCCTTTCCATGCCATAGCGCGCTCATCGAAGTGTCAGTGATCGCCGGAGAATCCATGAGCGTCGTCGCCGCTTTCGCCTATGCCGCCGGAAAGCGGGCTCGAGAGGTCTTTCTCGACCAACCCGACAGCCTGGAGCCGCGCGAGGGCGAGTTCCTGTGGATCGGCCTCTTTGAGCCTAACGAGGCGGAGCTTCGGACCCTACAGGACCGTTTCGACCTGCATCCGCTGGCCGTCGAGGATGCGCTGAGCGCTCGGCAGATGCCCAAGGTCGATGTCTACGGCGAGCAGCTGTTCATCGTCGCCAAGACCGCACACCTCGAGACCGACCATATCGCCTATGGCGAGACCGACATCTTCCTGGGCCCCCGCCATATCATCACGGTGCGCCATGGCTCGGCCCGCGCCCATAACGAGCTGCGCGCCCAGCTCGAGGCCTCTCCAACCCTGCTGGCCCACGGCGGCGACTATGTCCTGCACGCCGTGCTCGACTTCATCGTCGACGGCTATCTGCCGATCGTCGACTCCATCGAGGAAGAGATCCAGCTGATGGAGCGTCACGCGCTGGACGCCTTCCTCAGCCGCGCGGAGGTGACCAAGATCTTCACCCTGCGGCGCGAACTGATGAAGTTTCGCAAGCTGCTGGGGCCGATGGAACAGGTGGCCAGCCACCTCGAACACCATGACGTGCCCTGCGTCGACAGCGAGGTGCGCCTCTATTTCCGCGACGTGCGCGATCACATCCAGCGCGTTGCGGCCCTGGTCGAAGGCTTGCGCGACGTCCTGTCGTCGGTGTTCGAAATCAGCACCCTCATGGAGCAGCAGCGCCAGGGCGCGATCACTCGGCAACTGGCCGCCTGGGCCGCCATCCTGGCTGTGCCGACGGCCATTGCCGGCATCTATGGAATGAACTTCGAGCACATGCCTGAGCTGCGCTGGAAATACGGCTATTTCCTCGTGCTTGGCGCCATCACGCTAATCTGTGGCTTGCTCTACCGCCGATTCAAACGCGCCAAATGGCTTTAACGCTAGCGGCGTCGCGCCTCTAGTCCGATCGGCGTTATCGCGCCAACAGCAGAAGTTGGCTGCGCTCCGGGAACGAGACATTCAGCGTGGTGAGATCTTGCCGCGCATCAGTCGTTCTGCGCCAACGATCCCATAAGAAGCGGCGCGCGGCCGGCCAGCCTTTGGGACACGAAGTCGATGAAGAGCCTGACGCGCTTGGTGTTGCGCGTCTCGCCTTGGGTGAGAATCCAAAGCGCGCCATTCAGGCGTGGCGCGATGCCCGGCGCCCTCGTCAGCATGGGGTCGGCGTCGCCGACGAAGCACGGCAGCCTTGTCATCCCGAGGCCTTGCCGAACCGCCGCGAGCTGTACCTCCGCGTCGGGCGCCCTGAAAGGCGCCCCCGTCGCTTTTATCTCGCCCGCGCTGGCCCAGTCCGGGACGCCACGATCATTGATGACGATAGGCCTGATCGGCCCCGTCGCGCCGACGCGCCATCTGGCCAGCAGATCGCGTGACACGTAGACGCCGCCGGCCAGCTGCGGTCCCATCAGGCCGTGCAAATTGAGTGGCAGGGCCTTGCGATCGACGACGAAGCGGATCGCCACATCGGCTTCACGGTTGGTCAGGTTCGCGACTTCGCCGGTCGACAGGATCTCGATCTCGATATCCGGATGCCGTTGGGTGAAGTCTGCCAGGTCCGGCATTAGAAGATTGGCCAGGAATGGCGGCAGCGTAATCCGCAGAAGACCGCGCGCGCTCTGATCGCGACCGAAGACGCGCGCCTCCAGTTGGTGGGAAGACGCTTCCATCTGCTCGGCGAATTCGACGACCTCCTCCCCCGCCGCCGTCAGGCGGTAGCCCGAGGGCCGCTTTTCGAACACCTGCACCCCAAGCCGTTGCTCCATCTGGGCGATGCGCCTGAGCACGGTGGCGTGGTTCACGCCAAGGCGTTCGGCGGCGGCTCTTACCGAGCCGCCTCGCCCGACGGCGAGAAAGTAGCGAACATCGTCCCAGTCGATTGAGGCCATGGTGCGATCCTGCACCTCAGCGAGCGATTTTCAAGGCTCGTGGCGCCACATTCTGCGTCATTCCTCAACCAACCGGATTGTTTCCGCACCACCGATGTGCGCCGCTCCGCACTGAAAGCCGGCCTATGCCAGACCTACTTCGAGGCTGTCGGACCGCCCCTGGCGGCCAAACGGAACCCGAAAGGAAAGATCATGGGCAAGCTTGAAGGTAAGGTGGCGGTCGTCACGGGCGCGACGAGCGGCATGGCGCTGGCCAGCGCCAAACGCTTCGTGGAGGAAGGGGCATACGTCTTCATCACCGGCCGTCGTCAGGACGCGTTGGACGACGCGGTGAAGGCGATCGGCCGGAACGTCACAGGCGTGCGCGGCGACGCGGCCAATCTCGACGACCTCGACCGCCTGTTCGAAACAGTCAAGCGCGAGAAGGGTAGGATCGACGTGCTCTACGCAAGCGCCGGCTGGGGCGAAGCCGCGCCGCTTGGTGAGATCACCGAACAGCACTTCGACACGATCTTTGGTCTGAACGCGCGCGGTACGCTCTTCACGGTGCAGAAGGCCTTGCCCCTGTTCAACGACGGCGGCTCCATATTCATGACGGGGTCTGTGGCTTCGATCAAAGGGTTCCCAGGCTACAGCGTCTACGCGGCCAGCAAGGCGGCCCTCCACGCCTTCGCCCGCGGCTGGCTTAACGAGCTGAAGGGCCGGAACATCCGGGTGAACGTGCTGCACCCGGGGCCGATCGCCACGCCAATGCAGGATCAGGTTCTCACCCCGGAGGCCAAGCAGATGTTCGAGTCCCTGATCCCGCGGGGAACGATGGGCCGTCCCGAAGAAATCGCCGCAGCCGCGCTGTTCCTGGCCTCGGACGATTCCAGCTTCGTGAACGGCGTGGAGCTGGCCGTCGACGGCGGCTTCTCGGCCATCTGACCTTATCTTGGATCGCCCGAGCGGCGGACCATCTCCTCAGGAGAGCCATCATGAACTACGCGATCATCGGCTTCGGCAAGATCGGCCAAGCCCTCGCTCACACCTTTGCGCGCCGCGGCATTGAGGTGGCGGTCGCCAGCCGCCAATCGCGTGAGGTCCTCGCCCCGCAGGCAAGCGCGATCGGCCCGACCGTCGTCGCCACCTCCCTTCAGGAGGCGCTGAAGGCCGACACGATCTTCCTGGCCGTGCGTTCGGAGTCTCATCGCGATGTCGCTAAGGCTCTGCCGAGCTGGAAAGGCAAGACCCTGGTGGACGTTACGAACTCGCAGGCGCCACTGGAGGCGATGGACGGGCTGCTGTCTTCAGCCTTCGTCGCCAAGCTCTATGACGGCGCCAAGGTGGTGAAGGGGTTCAACCACCTGGGCGCTACCGCCCTTGCGGCGGATCCCATCGTTCCGGGGGGACATCGCGTCGTCTTCTTGGCGAGCGACGACGAAGACGCTGTCGCGCCCGTGGCGGCCCTGGCCAAACAGCTCGGCTTCGCCCCCGTCAATCTGGGGCGGTTCGACGAAGGCGGCGCGCTCGTGCACGCTCGCGGTCCTACCTGGGGGCCGCTCATCTTCCAGAACATGTTCAAGAAGGAGCAGTAACCAAATCGGGGAAGGGTGTTTTCGCGCCCTTCCCGCCTGCTTTGTGGGCCGTGGACCAACCACTTTCCTTGAGGTGGTCGAGACCCATCGGCGCTACTTCCATCCTGTTGGCGAGGGATGGCCGATCAATCCCCCAACTACATCGCGTTTCGCTGGGCTGGGCGGCTACAGTCGATCCATCACGTGGATGACTACGAGGTCATCACTGCCTTTTCCCCGCACTTTCCTGATATTACCGAAGGCGATATCCGTCCTCATTTTCTCTACCGTTTGGGTCCTCCGATCCGTCCGTCACGCGAGGTGCGAACAGGCGACGGCATCTACCGGGCCGCGCGGGTGTACGCACATATCGACCTGCTTCTCACCGCGCCAACAATCGCTGATGCGATGCGCCTGACGCAGGAAAGGCGTAAGGCGACGCTGGGGTAGCGCCATGAACAAATCGCGGTTTCACGTCCTAGCGTTGGCTTAGGCTGTGGGTCGCAATCGTCGGCCTGGTCGTCCTGGCAACGCTTGGGTACTGAAGGGCCAAAACGCGTGAAGGGGGCGCAAGTCAGCGGATGGAAATCAAGGAAGCCCTGGCGATCGCCGATGGATCGCTGATCGCCACGGCGAAAGGCTGGAAGATCAAGTTCGCCTTCGCCGGACCCGACCGGCGCTATCAGTACACGTTCTTGGACCTTGGTCTGCGCGAGGTGGATACGCTCATCAAGGACTACCCACTGGCGTTCGAGCGCTACGAACGCCTCAAGCGGGAGTTGCCGGCGACGGCCAAGGCCAACGAGACCTTCAGCGCCAACCTCACGATCCGGGTCAACGACTTTGCAGAAGGCGTTTGCCTGGCGGCCTATCGGGCTCCGATCAAAACACGACGTGAGCTCGAGCTCTACGTGGACATTTTGCGCAAAGCCCAACTCCGAGGCGCAGAGCTCATGCAGGCGGCGGCTGCGCTGAGTCGATGAAACGTCCCTGCCCTGCTACGGCTTAAGGGCCTTGAGGCTGGGCGCGCGGGCGACCTCAACGCCGACCGTTTGGCCCGCGACTTCAATTCGCTTCAACGGCGTCGCGCCGATAGCCAGCGCCTTCTCGATGACCAGATCGCCACCGGCCTGCGCCAGGTCAGCCTTCAGGGCCGTGACGTCGCCACACCACAGCGTCTCAGCATCTCGGTCGCGCGAAAGATCCGGGCCGCCATTCGGACCGGCAAACGCCACAGCCCGCATCTGGAAGCGTGCAGCCGCCGCCCCACCGGAAATCTCGACGCCATAGTCAGGCCTGTCGGCCTTGCGCAGGACGACCTTGCCGTCGCTGACCCAAGCGGTGGAGAGGCCTTCGGTCACCTCGTAGCCTAGGCCCGCCAGACTTTTCAGCACCGCCTCTCGACGCGCACGGGCGGCGAGCGCCGCCTTAGCGTCGGACAACGCCGCCTGGACGTCCGCGGCCAGCTGCGCCAAGGCGACTGGATCGGCGGGCGCCGCTTCCAGCCGCTGCTCAAAGAGCCTCTGGTCCTGGACGGGATCCAGCTGGGCCAGTTCGGCCAGATCCAGGCGGATGTCATCAAGGCGGCCGGCGATTTCACGCGCGGCCTTCAACGCCTGACCAACCTCGATGTCCAAGCTGTCGGCCACGAGGTTGCGACGAACGCCGGGCGCTTCGGCCAGCAGGCTAGTCAAACGGCCTTGAAAATCCCGGGCCCGATCGGCATCGCCAAGGCTCGCGAGTGTCTCGATTGCCGATTGCAAGCGCTCGGCCTTGGGATCGATGACCTGGGGCTGGGCTTGAAGCCATGCCGCCAGGCTACGGTCCTCCGCTCCGTCCTTGTAGAGCGCCGCCAGGGCCGTTCGGTCGGCCAGGCCTTCGTCGCGCGTCGCGCTCAGCAGCACAAAGCCGCGCGTCATGGCGGCCGGATCCTCACGACCCGTAGCAGCGCCCTGCAGAGCGGCGCGAAGATCATCTCCCACCAACGCGCCAGCCTTGTCCAAAGCCGCCAGCAACACCTTGGCCGCCTCACCGCGACGTTGACCGGCAAGCCTGGCGGCGGCGGCGGCCGCCGCAGCTTTGGTCAACCGATCACGCTGGTCGTCCTTCAGAAAAGCCAGTTCCCGCTCTGCTTCGCGCTGAACCTCAGCAAAGCGATCCTCGCGCAACATCTGGCGGAGACCGTCCAGCCGCGCTTGGCCCGCGGCCTTCTCGGCCTGGGTGATCCCATTGACGTGGTCACAGGCGCGCTCCCAGGCGACGAAGGCCGCGGCGACGCGGGCCAGCGATCCTTCCCCCTGGGCGATCAACTCCTCTCGGGTGACGATGCGGACGACCTTGGGACCGCTCATGCCGCCTTCCCTTGGCTCAACGCGGCGGCGATGGCCTCGCGAAGCTTGGCCTTCTCCGCCTCGGGAGATTGCAGCCAGCCTTGCGAGGAAACGCGATGCACCTTGCCGATCGAGCGCGCCAGCACCGTGGGCCGCCACATCTCGCGCGCGCGCGCCGTGGACAGCAACGCGTGTCGCGGCGCGTCACATTCGATGCCGATGCCGTAGAGCCCCGTCTCCGGGTTCTCGATCGCCAGGTCCAGACCGAAAGCACCGGTGTCAGCCACCGGATGGGCGGTCCAGCCCAAGGACGCGACGTAGCTGGCCACCGCGATCTGGAAGCCGTCCTGTTGCGCGGCGCTCCAGCCGCGCCCCTCGGGCTGGTCGGCGACCAACCGGGTCAAAAGCGTCCGAGCATTGTCCAGCTCTCCGGCCGACATCGCGCGGGCATATTCGAAGTAGGCCTGAAGATAGTCGCGCGGCGACGCGGCCTGGCGGCGCGTGGACAGGAAGTCGGAGATTTCCGCGATCGGCATGGAGGTGACCAACACCACCGTCTCGCGCGCCCGGGTGACGGCGACGTTGAGGCGGCGCTCTCCGCCGACTTGTCCGAGCACGCCAAAGGCGCGCCGGAACGCACCCTGGGCGTTGCGTCCGAAGGTCGTGGAGAAGATGATCACGTCACGCTCGTCGCCCTGGACGTTCTCGACGTTCTTGACGAAGAACCCCATGTCCTCGCCGTCCTCGACGCGATCTCGTTCTTGCGCAAAGGCGGCGCGGAACACCGGATCTTCCTCCGCACGAGCCTCGAGAACCTCCTCGATCAGGTCGGCCTGCTTGCGATTGAAGGTCACGACGCCGATCGACTGGCGTTTGTCAGCCGGTCGCTTCCAGGCCTTGGCCAGGATGTCGGCGACCTTGTGCGCCTCGGTCGGGTTGGTCTGGTTCTCGTAGAGACCGTCGGCGCGCACCATGGCAATCGGACGCACCCGGCGGATCTCGGCGTCGGGATGACGCGCCGGAACGCTAAGGCGATTGAGATAGAAGGCGGCGTTCGAGAACTGGATCAGCTCACGGTAGGCCGAGCGATAGTGGATCTGCAGCGTCGTGCTGGGCAGGACGGTCTTGGCCAACTGCAGGAGGTCGGGACAGTCCTTGATCTCGCGCCGGTTCCAGGTCTCGATGGCCTCCTCGCGTTCGGCCTCATCGGCCTCGTCGTCGCGATCCTCGCCTTCAAAGATCTCAGCCTCGTCGTTCTCGACCTTGCTGGAAAAGAAGTTGGTGGGCGGCATCTGCTTTTCGTCGCCGCTGACGATCATCTGGCCGCTGCGATAGAGGCTTGGCAGAGCGTATTCGATCGGCATCTGCGAGGCTTCGTCATAGATGACGGTGTCGAAGAGGCTTTTCTTGAGCGGGAGCACACGGCTGGCGACATCGGGGTTCATCAGCCAGATCGGACGCAAGGCCATCAGGCCAAGATCGGCGGCCTGATCGACGAACTCGCGCAGGCGTTTGGTACGCGGCCCAGAAAGGCGCGTCACCTCTTGCCAGGCCTTGGGCGAGGCCAGGCGATCGCGATCGATATCCTCAATCAGCAGATTGCGGTTGAGCCGGCGCATCAGTTGATCGGCTTGCGCCAGGGCCGCGGCCTTGGCCTGCAGCTCGGCGGTCTCTAGCAGTAGCGCCGGATGCTTTGTCTCCAGGCGCGCCTTCCAGGCCAACCGCGACTCGCGTTCGATCGTGCGGCGCACCTCGGCGTCCAACTCGGCTTCCGGGAGCTTGGCCAAGGCCGCCGAGACGCCGCGCAGCACGGTGAAAGCGGCCAACGCCTCGGGTGACAGCAGCGCTGCGCGGGGCCGAAAGCGCTGGTAGGCCGCCAAGGTCGGGGCGGCATTGGAGACCGCGACGACCGCTGGCGTGTTGGCCCCGTTGGCTTCGATCACGGCATGCCGCTCGGCGCGCCAATCGTCTTCGAACCAGGGTTCGAGTTGGGCCAAGGCTGCGTAGCTGAGCCCCCGCGCTTCATGGCGGCTATAGGCCTGCTCGTGTTGATCCAGGAAGGCGGCCAGGGCGCTCGCCTCCCCTTGCGCGGCCATGTCGAACGCCTGGACCGGAAGGGGGTGATGCGCCAGGCGATCGGCCTGTTCCAGCGCCGCGCGCAATTGGTCGCGCAAGACCTTGGCCAGGGTTACGAGGTCGGCGCGGCTTAGCGGCTCGAGGATAAGGTCCGGCTCGTGCAGCGCCTGGCGCACCTCGTCGAGAGCTCGCCGGGAGGGTCGCAGGGCCTTTTCGGCGCGCAAGGTTTCGCCGAGCTCGAGCTTTGGGTCGAGCTGGTGGGTCTTGAAGAACTTGCGCAGACGCGCCTGCTTTGCCCAACGCGCTGGCGACAATCGCGCCAGGAACCCGGCCGGCCGGGCGAGATCGTCGACGGTGTCCAGGAGCTCGGCCAAATCATGGTCACCCAAGGTCACCGCAACGGTCGTTACGGCGTCGATCGTGGCCCTGGGCGCCAAGTCGCCGAACGCCACGACAAGCGCGTCCAACTGATCAGCCAGTTCTGGGCCACGCCCAGCCGAGCCCTGACGCAAGCGCGGCGTCCAGCGTTGGAGGCGTTCGCGCGCCGCGTCGGGCAACGCCAACAGGCTCTGCGAATGCGCCTCGATCCAAGCGCGGAAGGGCGCAGGGTCGTCCATCTCCAGGGCGGCCGGCGTTCGTCCAAGCACAGCCAGTCGCTCATGCTCACACCGCACGAAGGCGGCGAAGTCGTCCGCGAAAGCCTCAAGAGACCCTTCATCTGGACTGAACGTCTTCACCACCGAGAGCGCGCTGCCTTCAAAGGCGGCTGGCAACCACAGACGCGCCAAGGGACCGCAAACTTCCTGCAGGGTGGCGACCTGGCCGACATCCATCACTCCGACCAGTCCACGCAGGTTGGGCGCGGCGATCGCCGGTCGCGCCGGGGCGTCCAATCCGATCAGATCTCCCAAGACCAGCCGGTAGCTCAGCCCCGTGGCGGTGTCGTCGGCATGAAGGGCGGCGTGGTGAGCATCGAGCTCCCCCTGAAGGGCTTCGATCCGGGCGGCGGTCTGCTGGCGCTGCTGACGCCACAGGCTCGATCCCATAGGCTGCGAAAGCAACGCCTCGACCTGCTCGCGGACCGCCTGGATAACGGCCTTTCGGTCCTTGTTGACGTCGTTGATCATCACGATGCGATCGCGGAGGCCTTCGGCGACCAGGCGCTTTTGAACGACCTCCAGAGCCGACTGCTTTTGGCAGACGATCAGCAAGCTGCGCTGCCGGCCAATGGCGTCGGCGACCATATTGACGATCGTCTGGCTCTTACCCGTACCGGGCGGGCCTTCGACCAAGAGCCCACCACCTGCCCGCGCATCCAGAACGGCCATCTCCTGCGAGGGGTCGCTGGCGGCGGTAAAGAACCGATCCAGTTCCGGCGGTGCGATCGAGTCGGGACGCTCTGGCGTTTCTCCGGTTCGGAACGCGGTCTCCAAGGCCGATCCCGTCGGCGGAATGGCCTTCAGCTGTCGAAGGTCTTCCATCACCGCTTGGCCGATGTAGGCCAGATGAAACAGTGCGCCGGCGCACACCAAACGATCCTGGCCCGCGACGACTCTGACGTCTCTTCCCGGCACAGCGCCCAGCGCTCGCCCTTGGACCTCCGCCACCAGGTCGCTGAGCGCATCGACCACCTCGGCGGCGTTCAGGCTGGCGCGGCCAAGCATTTCCTTAGCCAGCTCCGACCAGCGCCGCGCGGCGTCAGGCCCCAGCAGCGCCTCGAAAGCCGGGTTGAGGCGCACCTCCTCGCGGTCGCGATCGAAGGCCACGCTGATCTTTCCGCGCGAGCCGACCTCGGGCTTCAGCTTGATCGGCCAAAACAGAACCGGCGTGATGCGTGGCTTCACGTTCGGCTTGACCTCCTGCATCACCAGGAAGGGAAAGCCCAGATAGAGGCCGTCAATGCCGGTATCGCGGCGATACAGCGTGGCGTGGCTGTAGAGGGTGCGGATCCGGCGCTCGATCTTGGGATCCTGGGTTAGAACGTCCGGGTCCAGATCGAAGGTTTGCTCGTTGCGCAGCAGCAGGTGATCCAGCAGCGCGGCAGCGGGCTTTCGCGCGCTGCCCAGCTCCGTCAAATCCAGGCGCGCGGTCGTCTTGCCGAAGGTCATACGGGTCAAGGGACCACGCATCACCGCCCCAGTGATGCGCTTGGCGAAGAAGTCGAGCAGCGTGGCGACATAGGCTTGCTTTGGCGGCTCTTGCCAGATGTCCCAAGGTAGACCCAGCAGCGCCAGAGCCCGTCCAATCGGCAAACGGCGCTCAAGGCGGAACTGGTCAGCCCAGGCGTCGACGCGCTCGATCCCGCATCGGGCGAAGCCTTCGAGCCGATGCTCGATCTCCGCGTAGATGGCCCGCCGAGGTTCATCGAGCCAGGCGCGCGCCTGTTCGGGGTCGAAGTCCCGCACACCGGCCCGCGCAGCGATTTCGGCAGCCTCGGCCAAGATCGCCTCGGCCGAACGGAACTGGCCGACATCGGCGCTCAGCAGCAGAATGTAGTCTTCGTCTGTCGTCTGCCGACGTTCGAGGATCGCGATCAGGCCAGGATGATCGGTATCAGGCAGGAGCCGACGGCGATCGGCCCAGACCGCGGCGAGACGCGCGCGCGAGGTCGATAGCAGATGGACCTGGACCTCGTGTTCATTGAGCGCCAGGTCCAACTGCTTGGCGCGCTCGCGCACGGCGTCGGCGCGCAGCTTCAGACGGTAGAGCCAGGGCTCGGCGTCCTTGTCGCGCAAGAGCTGCGGCACGGGACCGGCGATCAGAGCGTAGCCTTCGTCAGGATGGTCCAGCAGCCAGCCGGGCGTGATGATTTCGCCGCGCGCGGTCAGCGGCATCGCAGGGTTCAGCGCTTTGAGCGCGAGGCCCAGCCGCAGGTCCTCGGAGACACTTTCCATCTGCGCGAGCTTGCGCAGCTCGGCTTGTAAACGCGCATCGAGGTCAGCGTCCTGCGCCCAAGTGACCAAGCCGCCGCCAAGCAATAGCGCCCGCGCTTCGTCCCAGGTATCGGCCTGGGCGGCCGCCAAGGCAAAGCTCGTCGAGCTGGTATAGGGCCGGCCTGCCAAGGCGATAGCCCGCCGCGTCTTGGCTGCCCCTCCCCCCGATACGCTGGCGGGCGCCGCCGGCGGCGTCCCGTCCAGCCATTGGCGCACTTGCGGCCAGGCCCAGCGCTCATGGCGATCTCGAGCCAGGAGACCGCGCAGCAGCAGATCGACATGCGGATCCAACCCCTCGGGGATCGGCGCACCGTTGGTCAGGACCTGGATCAGGAACGCCTGGTCATGGATACCGTCGAAGCAGGCCCCACGCGTGACCTGCTCCAGTAGGACCATGCCCAGGCTCCACCAATCGCTGGCGGCCGCCACGCCGCCGGCGATGGCCTCGGGCGCCATATATCGCGTGGTCTCCAGGGGTGAGACGATATCGAGGTCGAAGTCCGACAGCCTGGCCGAACCGAAGCTGGTGATCACCAGATCAAGCGGCTCGCGAGCGCGAACAAGGATCGCGCCTGGGCGAATATCGCGGTGGCGCAGCCCCTGCTCCGCCAAGGCGTTCAGAGCGCCGCCGACCTCCTCCAGCACACGCGACAAGGTCGCCACGTCGTCCTTCAGCAGGCCGAGGTCCGCCAGAGTGCCACCGCGCAGGTCTTCGGTGACTTCGAAGGCCTGCTCGCGCCAATGCCCGACCGCCAGGATTTCCGGGACGTGGTCGCGATCCAAAACGCGGAGCACATCGTAGACTTCGGGGTCTGGCTCGTGACCAGCGGCGTAGAGCGTCAGGACCGCCTGGCGATCATCAGTCCCATGCCGGGCGATGTAGCGTTCGCGCACCGCGCTTTGGGACAGCTGGCGCTCCAGCCGCCACCCTTCGATTTCGGTCGGCGCCGAGTCCAGGTTTGCCGGATCAAGATCCACCGCATCCCCATCCGGAGCGGTCAGCGACATCGACGGCGCGATATCGGCTCCACAGGTGTCGCACAGGAGATCGCCTTCCCCGACGGGATGGCCGTTGGGGCAAACTAGCGACGGGCTGCCAGCGACAGGCGTGGCCGCCGCGGACGGCCGCCAGCCGGCGGCGCGCACAGCTACCGACGACAGGTCCCAGCCGCACTGGTTTTGTCCGACCAAGCCTTCACAGAAGAACTCATGGACCGCGCGCTCGGTCTCGCAGCCTGGGCAGAAGCGCATCATTGGGCCGCCCCCGCGGTCTGATCGGAAAGTTGGATCTGGTGGCCCGCGGCCCGCATGGCCTGACGAAACCGCACGAAGTCGCCCCGAGCCGGTATGCCGGCAAACCAAGCCCCGCCTTCGGCGTCGAACGTCACGTCCAGGCGCCGATCGGCCGCCTCCGCGATCCGCTCGAAGGCGGTGAACCGCGCGCCACGGTCGCTCAGGATATGGAGGGTCTGGTTGTCGCTGCCGCGCAAGGCCAACGTCTGGGAAGCGCCCATCTCAAACGGCTCGGCGATCAAGGCGTCGATCAGCCCCGGATTCTGCGTCAGCCAAGGCGAGACCTTGGTGAACGGATAGCCGGTAAACACCAGCACGTCGGCGTTGGACAATGTGCGCCAGCCGGCGATTAGCGCCGCCAGGGCCTGCGGCTGGTCGAAGGGCTCACCGCCCGAGACGGTCAGGCCGTCAGCGTCCGGTGCCCAGGCCACCATGGCGGCCAAGGTCTCCGCAACGCTGGTCACGCCTAGCCCCGGCGCCCAGGTGTCGGGCGAGATGCAGCCGGGGCACTGGATTGAGCATCCTTGGAGCCACACGCCCACGCGTCGGCCAGGCCCCAGCGTGGTGACGGGAAAGTGCAACCGCGATAGGGCGATGGCGCTCATACCCAGGCCTTGAGGTGCACAGTCGTCACCGCCCCCACCTCAAGCCGGGCGATCTCATAGGCGCCCTGCCCGTCGGTCTCGAACAAGGCCCGGGCCAGCGGGTTGATCAGATGCGCCTCGATCTTGTTGCGAATGCCGCGACCGCCATTCGAGAGATCCTCGACACAGAGACCTTTGAGCGTGGCCTTGGCTTCCGGCGCGAGGGTCAGCCCGTAGCCGGCCTCGGCCGCGTTCGCGACCACCGCTTGAACCATGACGTCGAAGATCTGCTCGGCCACCTCCGGTCGGATGAAGTCGAAAACGATGATGTTCTCGCCGATCCGATTGAGGATCTCAGGACGGTTGAGCACCAACTTGAAATGAGCGTCGATCTCGGCGCGGACCCGCGCGCGGACGTCCTCGAAGCTGTCGGCGGCGGTGACATTGGGCACGCGCGTTCCAGCCGCATCCGTGGCGTAGATTCCCAGGTTGGAGGTGAAGATGATCAAGGCTTCGGAGAAGTAGACCCGATCCCCGCGTCCGGAAGTCAGCACCCCGTCGTCCAGGATCTGCAGGAACTTGTCGAGAATCCTGGGGTGGGCTTTCTCGATCTCGTCGAACAACACCACGCTAAAGGGCCTTTCGCGGATGGCGTTGGTCAACTCGCCACCGACATCGTAGCCCACGTAGCCGGGTGGCGCGCCGATCAGGCGCTGATCGGCGTGTTCAGCGCTGAACTCGGACATGTCGAAGCGGATGTAGGCGCTCTCGTCGCCGAACAGCAGTTCGGTAACGGTCTTGGCCAACTCAGTTTTGCCCACGCCGGTGGGGCCCGCCAGGAACGCCACGCCGCGGGGGCGCCCGCCGCGCTTGGATCCCGACAGGCCGGTGGTGGCGCGCTTGACGATGTCGAGCATATGCGTGACGGCGTGGTCCTGGCCAATCACCCGGCGCGTAATCAGCGATTGACCCGCGCGAACCTTATCCCGCTCGATCTTCTTCCAGGCGTCTTCGGTGACCCCGACCTTGTAGCGCCGGATCGCATCGGCGATCTCGGTGGCTGGCACCTTTTCGGAACGCGCCAATTGGATGATGGCGTTGAGGTCGACGAGCAGAAGCCCTTCGGCGCCATCGACCAACTCGTCTTCAGCCTGGGCTATGTCCGCCGGTGATAGATCCCGAGCGCCGGGCAGGCTGCGCAACAGCCGCGGCGCCAGGGCCCGACGGGCCACGCGGTCGGGCGCTGGCACCGGAATGTGGCGAAGGCGCGGATTGTCGATGGTGAGCCAGTCGGGAAGATCGCCTTCCTTGTCGACGATCCAGAGGACGTTGTTGAAGAGCGGTCCGCGGTTTGGCCCCACCGGCCGGGCTTGGGCCGTCTGGCTCAGTACCAAGGCGCGCGTGAAGAGGGCGTGCTCGTTCGGGGCCAGGGCGTCACTGCGCACCACCAGGCGAGAAGCAAAGTCGACGATCAAGGCGATCGGCGCCCCTTCTCGCTGGACCACGCGCTCCAGCGTCGAACTGAGCACATCAACACCGCCACTGGCGCGCCCCTGACTTGGCGTCAGGCCAAGGCTGCGCAGAACCGTATCGGAATCGCTCGCGTCGCCATCCGCTGCCTCGATGACCGAAAAGCCCGACAGCGGACTGAAGACCACGATGTCGGCATAGCCGGCCGCGCGCATTTCCGTGGCGATGACAGTGTCCAGACGGCCGGACGTAAGGGTGCCGCCCACGTCGTGGACCTGCAGGTCACGCACATTGCCGGTGAGCAGGAACTGGCTCTTCAGCGGCAGAAAGCGGGTCAAATCCCTCAGCCAGCGCGGCTTTGGACTATCAGTCTTCAAGGTCACGCCCCCAACTAGAGCGCGACCATATCGTGATGAACGCCCGCCCCCTAGCCAGAAAAACCCCCACTAGAGGTCGCATCTCCCCACTTTGACAAACGTCGACGCACGCCGCGCGTGTAGGCTGAGCCCCATACCGGCAGTTCTGAGCCTCTGCCCAAAATGGGCGATCGCAGCTCCAAAGCCCTACCATAGGGTTGCACCCACGAAGCACGGCTCTTTATGGTGGTGATGGATTGCGCTTCGCGATGACGCTCTGAGGGTTGGAATGGGAAAGAAGCTTGCTGGTGCTGGCCTCGGCGCGGCCTTGGCGCTGGCCGCATTCGCCTCCGCGCAAGCGCGCGAGACTGGCTACGTCGCGGGCTACTCGGTCAATTGTCGAGAGGAGGGCTGGTCGAGCTCGAAGATCGTCAAGGTGCTCCACCGTGGCGACCGGGCGGCGGTCGTCGATCGCGTCTCCGGATGGGCGAACTTGGATTTTGGCGACGAGGCCTGTTGGGTGCTGGCCAAGTATGTCGGCTCGCAGACGCTCGCCAACACGACCGGAACGCATTCCGTGAAGAGCACGCGCGCGCAGGCCAGCCGCGCCAAAGACAGGCCCAAAGCGGGTTCCTTCCGCGCTGTGGCGGCGTCCTCACCGGCGCGCAGGCCAGCTAGGCGGTCTAGCCGAGCCTCCAGCGGCTACTCTGCGGCGGGGTGCCCCTGCTCCGGCAGCCGGGTCTGCGTCGGCCCGCGAGGCGGACGCTACTGCATCACTTCAGGCGGCAACAAACGGTACGGGGTTTGATGACTTTGATGGTTCACCCACCCAAACTGGCACCGCTTGGGCTTATCTTCTGTTCGGCAATCAGTCTCTGCGCTTGCGGGCAATCTTCGCAAACCCCGCCCTCTGCGCCAGCGGCGAGCCCCGAGTCCGTGAAGGCAGAACTGCCCGCCCCCGTTCTCACGGATGGCGACCTTGGCCGGGTCTGTCGCGGCGCCATCGCTGCTCTGAACGGCCGCGATCCAGGGATTATCAAGGTCGAGACCGTCGCAGCAGGTGTTGCGCAAGTCGCCTACAGCCGGCCCGACGATGGAAAACGCTGGAAGAACCAGTGCCGCGTCGTCGGCAACCGTGTGACTTGGGCCGCCGTCGACCTGAGCGGCCCAGGCACTGGACCAGGACGCTGGCGCATCGACCCGGCAGACGAAACCGTCACCTACAGCCTCGTCGGATCTACCGTGAAGATCAGGATCAGCTACTCCGACGGTTCGGGGGCGGAAGAGAGCTACACAATCGACTAGGCGATCCAGCGGTTCTCCGCCAGTTCAGTGATGAGATCGAGCGTGTCTTCATATCAGTAGTGTGAGTAGCGGCTAGTCACTGCGATGAAGAAAAGGGCATAAAGGCCGCACAAGGCAGCCGTGTGCAGAAGGGTGCCACACGCTCTGGCTTTCGCGGGCGGCATCGAGAGGGGAAATACATGGCGGAGATCGGCCTGATCACGTGGGCTGGCCAACAGCCGCCCTGGGTGCAAGACAGCCTGCGGCGCATCGCGATCGCGGGCACGGTCTCCAAGGCCGATCACCAGGCGGTCTTGCAGCGTGTGCGCCACGCGGTGTTCGGCGACGGTCCTGCGCCGACGTGCGAGCCGATCGGCGCGGATCACCTGGCCAAGTCCGACGAGACTGGGCCGCGGGTGGCTCTCGCCTCGATCGGCCCGGTCCACAACATCGACCGGCTCGCTGCCGATCAACAGCTACGCTTCGCGCCCAGGGGGATCACCCTGATCTTCGGGGAGAACGGGAGCGGCAAGAGCGGCTATGCCAGGATCACCAAGCGGCTTTGCCGTAGCGTCTCGACGGACGCGCTCAAGGGCGACATCTTCCTGGCCCAGCCGGCTGGGCCGCCCACGGTTCGGGTGCGCTACCAGGTCGGCGACGCACCCGTGGCGGCGCTGGACTGGACGCCTGAGGCAACGGCGCCTTCGGCCTTAAGGCAGATCTCGGTCTTCGATAGCCGCAGCGCCAGTCTCTATGTCGACCAGCAAAACCGCATCGCCTACATGCCCGCCGAGATTGCCATCCTCGAGCAGCACGGTGAGCTGTGCACTGAGCTGGCCGAAATTTTCGCCACAGACCAAAGGGCCATCACCGGACGCGTCAAGACGCCGCTTCCAGCCGGCTATGGCGCGGGCGGGACCGTGCAGGCCCTGCTTAACCAGTTGGACGTGCGCACGACGACCCTGCCGGCCAAGGCGGATTTCGAGGCCTTGGCCGCCGTCGGCGACGTCGAGCGCCAGGAGCTTCTCGCGCTGGAACGCCGGCTTGCCCAGGACCCTATGGCCCTAGCCGCCACTCGCCGACGCGGCGTCGACCTGCTGGCCCGCCTCGTCGAGGTTTTCAAGGAGTTGGAGGCTGGCCTGTCGCACGAGGTTGCGGCCAAGCTGACCGATCTTCGGCGGGAAGCGGCCAGCGCCGTGACCGCCTCCCATTTGGCAGCAACCGAACAGTTCGCCAGCGAGCCGCTGCCGGGCGTGGGCCAGGACGCTTGGCGTCTGCTCTACGAGGCGGCTCGCGGCTTTGTTCTCCAGGCTGGCCTGGACCCGCCGGGCCTCCCGCAAGAGCCAGGTGAACCCTGCGCCCTGTGCCAGTCGCCCTTGGATGAGGCCGCCGCCCGCCGGTTGGCGCGCTTCAACGCCTTCATGAAGGGTGAGGCGGCCAAGCGCGCCGATGCGGCCCGCGCAGTCTTGGCTGCGGCCGTAACCGCGATTGAGGCCCTGGTCGTTCCGCCCGTCCAGACGGTGAGCGATGCCTTGGCCGCCTACGCCGTCCTCGCCCCCCGTTGCGCCAGTCTGCTGGCCCGCATCGAGGGGGCGCTGGCGATCTGTCACAGCCGACGCGGCGCGTTGATCGCCGCGCCGACCGAACCGGCGGCCGAAGTTCCCGAACCCGCCCCGGCCCTGGGCGAGGCGCTCATGGCTGAGATGGCGTTGTTGCGGACCGAGATCGAGGCTCTGGAGCGCGACGCCGCCCACAGCACGGGTCTGGACCAGGCCCGCTCGCGCCTGGGCGAGCTGCGGGACCGGATCAAGCTTGCCGATGACCTGGCCACGGTTCTGGCCCGCCTGACCGATCTGGAGACGCTTCAGGGCCTCAAGGCCTGCGCCGTCCAGGTGTCGACGCGCGCGGTCTCGCTACAGATCAGCACGTTGAGAGCCCGGCTGGTGACCGAGAGCCTCCAACGGCGCATTCAGGCCGAGATCGCCAACCTCGACCTGGCCCATATCCCGTTCAAGGTCACCAACGCCAGTCAGCAGGGCAAGAGCTGGTTCGGCGTGGGCCTTTCGGGTGCCACCAAGGCTATTAATCGTGAGGTCCTCAGCGAAGGCGAGCAACGCGCCCTGGCGTTGGCCTGCTTCTTGGCCGAGATGGGCGATGACGGCGACCGCTATGGTCTGATCGTGGACGATCCGGTGTCCTCGCTGGACCAACGCCGAATCCGGCTCGTTGCCGAGCGGCTCGCGCGCGAGGCGGCCAAAGGGCGGCAAGTGGTCATCTTCACCCACAATCTGGTATTCTTCAACGAGGTCGTGGCTGCGGCCACACGACAGGGCGAGGCCGCGCCGCTGATGAAGATGGTGGTGCGCAAGACCCAGGCGCAAGGGTTCGGGGTTGTCGAGGAGGATTCCGAGCCGTGGATCGCTCTGGATGTCACCAGGCGGCTGACGGCCCTGGAGGCGCGCGCCAAGGCGCTGGCCCAGGAGACCGACCTGGCGGGCGAGGCCTATCGCCGGCAGGCCAAGGACTTCTACACCGACCTGCGTGAGACCTGGGAGCGCTGCGTGGAGGAGACTGTGCTCAACAAGACCGTCGAGCGGTTGGTCCCTGACGTGATGACCAAGCGGCTGAACGGCGTAATCGTGACCGATGACGACTACAGGACGATCTACCTGGCCATGGGCCGTGTCTCCGAGCGTTGCCATGACATGCCGGTCGGGCGTGACATCGCCGTCCCGACCCCCGCGGAAATGGTCCAGGACATCCAGGTGCTGCGCGCGTTCAACTCCGACTATCGGACACGGCGCAAGGCGGCGATGGCCCATCGCACGACGCTGCTGGAGCCGGTCAAGGCCGACCTCGTATAAGGTCCGGGCCGCCGTCGCCGCGCTAGGCGTCGAGCGGCACGCCGCCCTTGCGGACCCAGCTGATCATCTCCGCCAGTTCGGTGATGCGGTAGAGCGCGTCGGCGTCGCGCCCCTTGAACAGCTCGCTCGCCAGGAAGCGGCGTTTGGAAAAGCTGGCGGGGTGGGTGTTGAAGCCGGCATGGTTGGCGAGCTCCACGGCCAGCTGGCGGATCTCGCCCATCGCGAGGTCGTCGGCGGCCGCCGTACGCTCCTCGGTCTCGGCCTGGATTTCCGCCGCCCGGGCGGCGAACTCGTCTTCCAGCGTCGCTGACCACTCGGCGACGACCTGGGCGGCGTGCAGGACGCCCTCATAGAGAAACCCGGCCAGGGTCATGGTCGGCTCGCCCTCGCGACGTTGCGCGCGCTTGGTGATATCGGCGAAGCGACGCGCCAGAAGCGGATCGGGTGGTGTCCCCAGGCCCACGGTCTCGCAGGCGCCTTCCAGCTCGCTCTCCGGATCGAAGGTCGCCTGGATCCGATAGACCAGCTTGGGCTGCACTGCGGCGAGCGCCGAAAGGAAATCGGCCGGGCTCATCATGACCCGGGGAGCCTCGCGGTCCGACTGGGGCCAACCCTGGACCAGGGGGCTCGCGGCGGCGTTGGCGGCGGCGAGAACCGCCTCGGCGAAGGCGGTGGCCGAAAGGGCGGATGTCATCCTTGCTCTCCTCTAGTCGTCACGGCGTGGCGCGATCTGGCTGCCGCGCAGGGTGCGCACCACATCGAAGCCGGCCAGGATCTGCTGCTTGACGCCGTCCACATGGCTGATCACTCCCACCGCGCGGTCCTGGCCGACCAGGTCACGCAAGGTCTCCAGGGCGATATCGAGGGTTTCGTCATCGAGATGGCCAAACCCCTCATCGATGAAGATGGCGTCGAGCCGGACCCCGCCGGATTCGGCCTGGACGACGTCTGACAAGCCCAGGGCCAGTGACAAAGAGGCCAGGAAGCCCTCGCCGCCTGACAAGGTGTGGGCGTCGCGCTTCTGATCGGTGTGGGCGTCATAGACCTCGATATCGAGCCCGGACCGCACGCGGCCGTCGCCGCCTTCGAGCTTGCGCTGCAGGGCGAAGCGCCCACGCGACATCCTGCTGAACCGCAGATTGGCCGCCTCCAACACCAGATCGAAGGTCGCGGCGATAGCGAAGTCCCGCAGCCGAAGCCGGTGGGCGTTACGTCCGTCGCTGAGATTGGAAAGCTCCCCCAGGACGCGATAGCGCTCGGTGGCGAAGGCCAACTCGTCTTCCAGTTTGGCGACGATGTCGCGTGTGGCCTCCAGCTGTCCCACGCGCATGCCTATCGTCGAGACCGCCTGTTCCAGCCCGGCCAGGCGCGTGTCGGCCGCGACGAGCGCGGCCTCGGCCAGGGCCAGGTCAGGCCGCGCCTGGTCAGCGATGGCGGCGGCGGCGCGATCACGCCGATCGGCCGCGGCCGCGGCCCGCTCTCCGAAGGCACGGATCTGCGCCGCGAAGGTCTCAAGATGGGGCGCGTCGGCCTTGGCGGTCTCATAGCCGGCCGCGTCGAAGCCGGCGGCGGATAAGGCCGCCTCGAGCGCTATCGCCTCGGCCTTGGCCGTGACCTCCAGCTCCCCTTCGCGTTGGCCCGCCGCCTCGGCCGTTGCCGCAGCGACCTTGGCCGCCTCGCTCGCGCTGCGTTCGGCCGCAAGCGCGCCGGCGTGTCGCTCCAGCATCTGGTCGCGGTTGGCGATCGCCTGCGTCCGGGCCGCGGTGAGCCTGGTCTCGTCGCGCAGATCCTTGGGAACGTCCGACAGCGCCGCCTCGAATGCGGCCTTTGCGGCCGCGTCGTCCTTGTCGGCCAGAGCGAAGGCCGTCTGTGTCTCAGCCAGCGCCTTGTCGGCGGTGCCCACCGCGCCTTGGGCGGCCTCGAGCGCTTTGGCCAGGCCTGCCAGATCCTCCGCCATCAGTTGGGCGAGGTCCTGTTCCAAGCGCACGCAGTCGGCGGCGACCTGTTCGGCGGCGCGCGGCGGCGCCTTCAGGGCGCGCAAGCGGGTGCCGGCGCCCTTGCCCTCGCCTTCGATCATGGCGGCCGCCTCCGCGGCCTGGCGCTCGGCGGTGTCGGCGTCCTGTCGCAGGGTTCGCGCCGCTCGCCGGACCTGCTCGAGATCTTGGCCGGCCACGGCCGGCTTCGCCGGATGGGGGTGGGCCTCGGATCCGCAAACCGGACAGGGCTGACCCTCGACCAGGACGAGGGCCAGATGCGAGGCCTGGGCCTCGGAAAGCGCGGTTTCGGCCGCCTCTTCGACCGACCGCGCCTTGGCCAGGTCCAAGCGCGCCGCGGCCAGCCGCGCCTGGGCCGAGGCCGTGAGCGCCGAGAGACGTTCGACGGCCTTGACCGCGTCTTCGAATTCCACGGCGGTTTCGTGTTCCTTGCGGGCGAGCGCGAGTGCGGTCTCCAGCGCCTCGGCGCGCAGGGCTTGCTGCTGGGCCCGCGCGTGCTGGGCAAGGCTCTGCTCAAGGACCTCGGCAGCGGCGGCGCGGGCCGATTGCGCGCTGGCCAGGGCGCTGGCTGCGCGTGCGCGCGCCGACGCGCTGGCCAAGGCGTGATCTTTCAGGGGGCGGGCGTTTTCCAGGCGCGTCCCGTAGGCGTCCAGGCCGGTCACCAGAGCGACGGCGGCGTCGCGTTCGGGCTGAAGCGCAGCGGACTGGTCCAAGCGATCGGCGGCGGCGGCGGCCAGCGCGTCCAGCCGTTCGGCCTCTTCGAGCGCCGTCCGCCGCGCCGTCGCGGCCGTGGTCAGGGTCTGGGCCGCAGCCGCCGCGCGAGCGTCCGCAGCGGCGCAGGTCTCGGCCTTGGCCGCCGCGGCATGGCGAACCTTCAGGTCTTCGATCTTGCCCTGTTCGTCCAGCAGGGCGGCGACGGCGGCCTGGGCCGCGTCGTGCTCGGCGAACCGCCCCGCCAAGGCTTGCGCCGTCTGCAACGCTGTTCGCAGGCGATCACGATCCTGCGCCTCGGCGTCACGAAGCCGGGCCTGGGCCATCGCCTGTTCGGCCGCGTCCGCCAAGGCCTGGTTGAGCCCTTCCAGGTCCGAGGCGTCCTGAGCCGCCAAATGAGCCTCGATCTGCGTGCGGCCCTGGCCCACCACGTCGCGTAGCGCGCTGGCTTCCGCCTTCAGCCGCTCGACGAAGCGTTCATAGAGCGAGACGTCGAACAGCCCGCGCAGCACCACCGAGCGCTGGTCGCTGGAGGCGGTCAGCAACTGGCGGAACTGGCCTTGCGGCAGCAGGACCACCTGGCGGAACTGGGCGGCGCTGTAATGCAAGATCGCCTGCAGGCGATCGGCTACGGCCTCGACCTTGCGCTCCTCGAGCGCCACGCCGGGATTGTCGGGGCCGATGTCGTCCACGGCCATGCCTGTGGCGTCGTAGAGCGCAGCCCAGTGCGCGCGTTCGACCAAGGTGCCAACGCGCCGGCCGCGCACTGTCTGACGGGGACGCCGGACGAGGTGATAGCGTTTGCCCCCGACGTCGAAAACCAGCTCGGCTTGGGTCTCGACCTCCGCGCTCGCGTGATGCGATCGCAGGTCCTCGCCCTGGCGTTCCTGGCCCGAGGACTCGCCAAACAGCGCAAAGCAAAGGCCATCGAGGATTGAGGTCTTGCCCGCGCCCATGGGGCCGTAGATCCCGAATAGGCGTCGTTCCAGGGCTGGGCGAAAGTCGATCACCTGGGTGTCGGCGAACGGGCCAAAGGCCCGCAGGGACAGGCGCAGCGGGCGCACGGTTAGACCTCCTCGACTTCGACGTCGGCCAGGGTGGCGGTGATGATCGCTGCTTCGGAAGCGTCAGGGCCCTGGCCGCGCACTGCCTCCAGGAAAGCGGCGATGACCCGGGTGGGGTCGCGTCGGTCGACCATCGCGGCGGCTGCGCCCGGCCCAGTCAGCATGGGGCGGTTCGAACGCTCCAACTGCAGGACGTGAGGGTAGACCGCGCGCAGCTGTCCGATCGCGTCGATCAAGGCGCCCTCGTCGGTAAGCACGGCCTTGATCAGGGCGGGAGCGGCTCCGGCTGCGATCCGGCCGGCCTGCAGCAGTTCCTGAAGGCGCCCGGTCAGGACCCGCAGGGGACGCAGGCTCGACAGGGGCACTGTGCGCACCGTCACCGAGCCGGCCGCGTCCAGATCCACGAGGCTGAGGGACTTGGTCTCTTCGGCCTCATCGAAACCAAAGCCCATCCACGCGCCGGAATAACGAATATGCGCCGCCCCGGCCTCCTGGGCGCGATGCAGATGGCCGAGTGCGACATAGGCCGCGCCCTCGAAGGTCGCGGCCGGCACGGTCTCGATACCGCCGACCTGGGTCAGGGGGCGCTCGGTCTCGGTGATACGGCCGCCTTCCACGAAGGCGTGGGCGGTCACCACCCAGCGGGCGCCGGCCGGAACATGGCCTCGCGCCTGAGCCACTTGAGCGGCCAGGACGTCGGCGGGGCTGGCGATGGTGGAGTCCTCGAAGACGTCGCGCGCGGCGTAGACCTCGCTGAACGGCAGCGCCGATATCGCCACCTCGCCGTGTTCATCGTGCAGCACGAGCGGGTGAGGCCGGTCGCGCAGAGGTCCGCGGATCAGGACGCGGCGGGGATCCTGCAGCGCGGCATTGAAGCCGATCCGATCGGGGGCATCGTGATTGCCGGCGATCGCCACGATTGCAGCTGGCGTGTCAGCATAGACCCTGGCGAGGAAATCATTGAACAGTTGCACCGCTTCCTTGCGCGGCACAGCGCGGTCGAAAAGGTCGCCGGCGATAATCAGCGCATCGACCCGGTGATCCACGATCGCTTGGAAAACCTGGTCGAGCAGGTGAGCTTGATCATCGAGCAGGCTCTCTTGGGCAAGCGTACGCCCCAGGTGCCAATCGGACGTGTGCAGAAGTCGCATCTTTCGCCCCCTCCCCCTTTTTGAGGCCGCGCCCCGCCTTAGCTCTACTCGATCATAAGTCGCGTCGGCGACAAAACCGGGCGTGGCCCTTGTTTCCAGATCCCCCCAGAGCGTGACAAAGCTCGGCTCGTGCTCACACTCTAGTCCGCCAGCGTGAGCTGAGTGAGAAGCGTCCAGCCCCGGTCCCTGGTCGCGACCTGCCCCAACGCCCTGCGGGTAGCCGGCCCGACCCGGCGACGATAGCGCTCGTTCTCGCCGCCGCTGCCACAAAGCAGACCTTCCCAAGGTCAGCGATGAGTCACGTCCGGTCTGAATCCACATCAGACAATACCTCGCCCCGCAGGAGACGCCCCTCGGAAATACGTCGCGACAGCAGGTCGATGAACGCCGCATAGCGCTCCTGCCCCTTGGCGCTGGCGGCCCGATCCTCGACCGCCGACATCGCCGGCGTGACCTTCAGCCAGGTCTTCACGAACAAGCCGATGGCCTCATTGGAGATGGTTACGTCCCGCTCGAGCCGAGCGAGCTGACGCGACATCCGGTCGAGCCTACGAGACAGCGCCGCCTCCCCTGCCTCCGCTCCATCGGGCGACAGGTAGGCTTCGACGGCGGCACGGACGATCTCCGACTTCTGCCGTCGGGTCCGCCGCGCCCGCTCATCCAGGATCCGGACCGTGTCGCTCGTCAGAAAGACCTTGGTGGGGATCTTCATGCGTCGCCTCCGAGTGGGATCCCGTCATCGCGATCCATGGCCGCCTGCTTGGCCAAACCAGTGAATCGGCGTTGGAGCTCCCCTCCCTGCTGGACCTCGTCGCCCTCGTGCTCGGGGTCCAGCTCAAGCTCTTCATCGAAAGGCGCAGTCGCCACCTCTTCGGGGCCATCAAGCTCGGGCTCTCGCTTCAGCCCGCCCTCGTCCGTTACGTCCGTCCCTTTTGCTCCCGCAGCGGTCGCGGGGCCGGCGGCGATCCCATCCCAATCCGCTCTAGCAGACGACCGTGGCACGCTCACCGGCCGGTAAAGAGCGCGCACCCGCCCTGCCAAGCGCGGATCCGCATAGTAGCGGATTTTGGTTGCCCGGATCGGTGGCGCGCCAGCCACGAGAACGACGGCTTCGTGCGACGGAAGCTGCATCACCTCGCCAGGCGTCAGCAAAGGGCGCGCCGTTTCCTGGCGCGAAACCATCAGATGTCCAAGCCAGGGAGACAGCCGATGGCCCGCATAGTTGGCCATCGCCCTCATCTCGGTCGCGGTGCCCAAGGTGTCGCTGATCCGGCGCGCGGTGCGCTCGTCGTTGGTCGCGAACGCTACACGGACGTGACAATTGTCCAAGATCGAATGGTTGGGCCCGTAGGCGCGCTCAATCTGGTTCAAACTTTGCGCGATCAGGAAGGCCTTGATCCTGTAACCTGCCATGAATGCCAGGGCGGCCTCGAAAAAGTCCAACCGCCCCAGCGCCGGAAATTCGTCGAGCATCAACAACAACGGCCGACGCGTCCGCGAGGCCTCCAGACCCTCGGTCAGTCGGCGGCCGATCTGATTGAGCACCAGGCGGATCAATGGCTTGGTGCGGCTGATGTCGGATGGGGGCACGACCAGATAGAGGCTGACGGGTCTGTCGGACTCCACGAGGTCAGCGATGCGCCAGTCGCAGCGGCGGGTCACGGCGGCGACCACCGGGTCGCGGTAGAGCCCCAGGAAACTCATCGCGGTAGAAAGCACCCCGCTTCGTTCGTTGTCGCTCTTGTTGAGGAGTTCGCGGGCTGCACTGGCCACCACCGGATGGACGCTGTCCCCGAGGTGGCGCGTCGTCATCATAGCGCGCAGAGTGGTCTCGATCGGCCGCGAAGGATCAGCCAGAAAGTTGGCGACGCCGGCCAGGGTCTTGTCGGCTTCGGCGTAGAGGACGTGGAGAATGACCCCGACCAGCAGACTGTGAGAGGTCTTTTCCCAGTGATTGCGGCGCTCCAACGCACCTTCCGGGTCGACCAGAATATCCGCGATATTCTGCACATCCCGGACCTCCGTTGGACCGCGCCTGACCTCCAACAGCGGGTTGTAGGCGTTGCTGTCCGCGTCGGTCGGATCGAACCGCAGGACATGGCCAAATTTGGCGCGCGCCCCAGCGGTCAGCTGCCAGTTCTCGCCCTTGATGTCGTGGATGACCGCCGAGCCGGGCCAGACCAGCAGGCTAGGCACCACCAGGCCGACGCCCTTGCCGCTTCGGGTCGGGGCGAAGCACAACACATGCTCAGGACCGTTGTGGCGAAGGTAGTGTTCGCCGGTGCGCCCCAACATCACGCCGTCGTCGCCGAGCAGGCCCGCGGCCTTTATGTCGCTGAGTTCGGCCCACCGCGCCGAGCCATAGGTCGTCACGTTCTTGGCCTCGCGAGCGCGCCAGATCGACATGGTGATCGCGACCGCCACGCCCAGTAGCGCGCCAGACACCGCGATGAACGCGCCGCGCAAGAACACCGACGGCGCATAGGCGTCGTAGATGAACCACCACACGAAGAAGGCAGGAGGCGGATACAGCGACCAGTCGCCAAGACGCAACCAGGGTGGTCCGAGGCCGACTTGATAGGACAGTTGCCAGGCCGTCCATTGGGTGGCCGCCCAGACGCCGCAGAGCGCCAAGCCGCCGATCAACAGGATCTGGCCCCATAGGATTTTCGTGCCGTTCATCGCTTGCACCTCTAAAGTCCAAGCCCGCGCTTCTTCCCCAGCGACCAATCCATCCCGCCGCTGGGCGTGATCGTCCCCCTCACCTCCTGCCCAAGCCGCGCATCAAGCGATCGAGTCCACGGCACCAACTGGAAGCCGAGACCGTCCTCGATCATGGCGAACCGGCCCGAGACCAGATCGAACCGGCGGCTGTAGACGCCAGCGACGATCTCGCCCTTCCCCGTCTCGATAAGGGCCGCCCCCGTCTCGGCTCGAATGTTGGCGACGACCCGTGACAGCTCCTGGTTCCGGAGGGTCACGATGAGATTGCGCGCCGGCGCCAGTCCACCGGTCTGGCGGTTTGCCAGCCCCAAGGTTTCCAGATGAGCACGCCGCCGATTGAGCGCCTCGCGCACCTCCAGGCCGAACCCCGCCTGGGCGAGCGATTGCGGCTCGCGCGCGACCATCTGCCGATCCAGCCAGGTCGCTCCCGACGCCTTGATCTGGGCGACAAGATCCAGATCGGATCGATGGACGAGTTCCAGCCGGCTGCCGCCATCATCCAGGCTCCGCGATCGAACTTCGACCAGTCCGCCGATCGGGGTGTCGCCAGTCTGCGGCAGGTCGTTGAATCTGAAATGATGGCTCCGGCCATCGACCGCATCGACGACGACATAGGCCTGACCCGTCACCTCGTCATGGAGCCCCCGGTCGACCAGTTTGCCGAACACAGGCGCTTCCAGGTCACGCCCCTGGATCACGACGGCGTTGAGATCCCGACCCTGCCCGCGCAGCGTGGCGTGCAGGGTCTTGATGATGTCTCCGCGCTCGGCGAGGGCACGCAACTGCGGCTCCAGGTCGTTGACCAGGCGCCATTGGCCCGGTCCCTCAGGCTGCGTCAGGCCCAGGCGCTCCAAATATTGGGCCCGGCCGATCAGCCGCGCCTCGCCAGGGCCTTGCCGCGTCCCGTCGGGGCGCAGATCGACACCGCCCGTGTCGTTGGCCAGGTCGCGCAGACGTCGGTCGAGATGGGTCCAGCGATCGGCGGTCATCTCGCGATCCAGGCCGGCGGCGATCTCGGCCTCTGACCGGGGCCCCAGTTCCAAGGACACCAGAGCCTGCGCCATCTCCCGGAAGCCATGCTTGAGAAACTCGGGATTGATGACCAGGTCGCGGCCATCGTCGGCGACACCGCGCACCAAGACATGGACGTGCGGGTTGTCCGTGTTCCAATGGTCGATCGCGACCCAGTCCAGCCGCGTTCCCAACTCCCGCTCTGCCCGCGCCATCAGCTCACGCGTGGTGGCCCGCAGATCCGCCAGTTTGGCCGCGTCCTCCGGCGAAACCATGAAGCGGAAATGATGACGGTCGTCCTCAATGCGCTTGGCGAAGCCGTCATGGTCGGCGACGCCGTCGCGGTCGAACATCTCCGCTCGCCCGCCGTCGCGGGTGGCGCCCTGCCGGCGCAGATAGCTCAGATGCATCTTCATGGGGGCGGCGCGGTACCGCGAGCCCTTGTGCTGGATGATCCGCGTCTTGATGACCACGCGCCGGGACGCCAATCGACCGCTTGCCGCACGCCCGCCGCCGCGACCGAACCGCCCTGCCCGTCCCCGTGATCCAAGGTCCAGCGTTCCCAGGCCCGAACGCCTGGACGCGCTCAGGACTTCGCCGACGAAGCCGCGCGCCTTTGGAACCGCGCCGGCGCCCTTGTCTCGGGACCGGCCGAACCGAGGGCGAAACTCGTTTTCGCGTTTCATGGCGCGACCTCAAGCGAAAGGTCCCTGCCAAGTCGTTGAAAATACGAATGAACTGGCTTGAAGAGGAACCTGTCTCGTGTGGCAGGTTCCGCAAATTCCTCAACACCATCAATGACATGGGACCTAAAGGTCCCTGTCCTTTTATCTTGCCCTAGGAGTAAGCCTGCCGTTTGCGTTCGGTTGTTGCACTCTTGTTCTCCTTCCATGAGGCGAACCATGTCGGGCTCCTGATTATCGAGGGAGGT
>NZ_JBXAON010000008.1:243589-317617 GCF_058802865.1 Caulobacter sp. GW822-FHT01G02 | reverse complement strand
ATGCGCAACGCCAACGCCGTCTATCTCAACGGCCGCCGGTTCAGGGAAGACCTGTCCGAGGCTCTGGGCCGGCCGATCCGCCTGGCCAACGACGCCAACTGCCTGGCCCTGTCCGAAGCGGTGGACGGCGCGGCGCAGGGCGCGCGGACGACCTTCGCGATCATCCTGGGCACCGGCTGCGGCGGAGGCCTGGTGGTGGACGGCAAACTGGTCGAAGGCGCCAACGGCGTCGGCGGCGAATGGGGCCATATTCCGCTGCCCTGGCCGACGGCCGATGAAGTTCCTGGTCCGGCCTGTTGGTGCGGCCAGCATGGCTGCCTGGAAACCTGGGTCTCGGGTTCGGGTCTGCGTCGCGACTTCAAGGCGCGGACCGGGCGCGACCTGACGGGCGAGGCGATCCTGGCCGCGGCGGGGCAGGGCGACGCCGAGGCCTCCGCAGCCTTCGACCGACTGGTCGAGCGCCTTGGCCGGGCCATGGCGGTGATCTGCAATATTCTCGATCCTGACGTCTTCGTGCTCGGCGGCGGTCTGTCCAATATCGACATGCTCTACGAGCGCCTCCCGGGACTGATCGAACCACGGGTCTTTTCGGACCAATGGTCGGCGCGGATCGTCAAGGCCCAATGGGGGGACTCGTCGGGCGTGCGCGGCGCGGCCCGTCTGTGGGATCTGGGCGCGTGGGCCGATGAAGTCGCAGCCTGATCCCCAGGCCCGCGCGCGGGCCGGCTATGTCCGCCTGCTCGACTGGCTGACCGAGGCCGCCGTCCCGCTGTGGGGCAAGGCCGGGATCGACGCCTGCGGCGCCTTTCACGAAATCCTCGGCGCGGACGGCGTCGCGGTCAACGCGCCGCGCCGCGCCAGGGTCCAGCCCCGGCAGCTCTACGCACTGCAGACCGCGCGCCGGCTCGGCGCTGAGGTCGACGAGTCGGTGCTGCGCCGAGGCCTCCAGGCCTTCACGACCCGCTATATCCGCTCCGACGGACTGATCCGGACCCTCGTCGCGGCGGACGGCCAGGTGCTGGATGAAGCGGCGGTTCTCTACGATCAGGCTTTCGCGCTTTTGGCCCTGGCGAGCCTGAAGCCGCTGCTGGGTGAAGACGCCCAGCAAGCCGCGATGGTTCTGCTGCGGGCGGTCATCGTCCAGTTCGGGCGCCCCGGCGGGTTCGAGACGACGCTGCCGCCATCGCTGCCGCTGGCCTCCAACCCCCACATGCACCTGCTCGAAGCTTGCTTGGCCTGGATGGCTGTGAGCGAGGATCCGGCGTGGTCCAGCACGGCGCGTCAGATCGTCGGCTTGGCGCTGGAGCACTTCATCGCGCCGGTCAACAGCGCCTTGCGGGAGTTCTTCGACGAGACCTGGCGGCCAGCGCCGGGGGAGGCTGGGCGCATCGTCGAGCCCGGGCACCAGTTCGAGTGGGCCTGGCTGCTGCTGAGCTGGAGCCGCCTAGCCAAGACCGATCCGCTGATGCTCGCCGCCCGGGTCGCTGCCATGCGCCTGATCGCCAACGCCGAGGATTTCGGGGTTGACCCGGTCCGTAACGTCGCGATGAACGGCCTGCTGGACGATTTCTCGATCCATGACGCGCAGGCCAGGCTCTGGCCGCAGACCGAGCGGATCAAAGCCTGGGCCCTGGCGAGCGCCCAAGCCGACGGACCGTGGTGGGATATCGTCGCCGACGCCGTCGAGGGCTTGGAGCTCTATCTGCGCACGCCGGTGCGGGGCCTTTGGTTCGACACCATGGCCGCCGACGGCGCGCTGGCCAACGGTCCGGCGCCGGCCAGTTCCTTCTATCACATCGTCTGTGCGATCGAGGTGCTGGGCGCGGCCTTGGGAGACGTCCGTTGCGCCGCATGACCGAGACCATTCTGGCCGTCGCGGCCGTGCTGGTCGCGCCCCTGGCGGCGCATGCCCAGGCCGCGCCGCACGTCGTCACCGCCGAGGGTCCGCTGGTCGGCGTGACGGGCGAGGGCGGAACCAGCCTGTTCCTCGGCGTGCCGTTCGCCCGACCGCCGGTCGGCGACCTGCGTTGGCGTCCGCCCCAGCCCCTGCGCTGGACGGGCGAACGCGCCGCC
The DNA here is from genome assembly GCF_058802865.1 of Caulobacter sp. GW822-FHT01G02. Lineage (NCBI taxonomy): Bacteria > Pseudomonadati > Pseudomonadota > Alphaproteobacteria > Caulobacterales > Caulobacteraceae > Caulobacter > Caulobacter sp. GW822-FHT01G02. The sequence continues at coordinate 315,544 of NZ_JBXAON010000008.1, read as the reverse complement.
AGCGCCCCCGGACCAGCCTGTCTGCAGGCCCCCTTGGGCTGGAACGACAAGGACGCGGCGCGCTCCAGCGAGGACTGTCTCTATCTCGACGTCTCCACGCCGGCCGTCGATCCTACGGCGCGGCGTCCTGTCATGGTCTGGATCCATGGCGGCGCCAATTGGGCTGGATCGGGCGACGGCGTGGTTCGCTCCCGCCTGGCGCGCCAGGGCGTGGTGGTGGTCAGCGTACAGTATCGCCTAGGCGTCTTCGGCTTTCTGTCGCACCCGGCGCTAAGCGCCGAAGGCGGCGGCGCGTCGGGCAATTATGCGCTGATGGACCTGATCGCGGCTCTGCACTGGGTTCGGACCAACATCGCGGCGTTCGGCGGCGATCCGGACAACGTCACCCTGTTTGGCCATTCGGCCGGAGCGCAGGACGTGGGCCTGCTGATGTTGGCGCCGCAGGCGCAAGGCCTGTTCGCGCGGGGAATCCTGGAGAGCGGCACGCCGGGCTTTGGCTTCGCCCCGCGCACCCTGGCGCAGAACGAGGCCATCGGCGTGGATCTGGCGCGCCGGGCGGGCGTGACCGGAGCGGTTTCCGGCGCCTTGGGCCTGGCGGCCTTGCGCCGGACCTCCGGCGCGGACCTGCTGCGGGCGGCCAAGGGTCTGACCGCGCCGATCGACGACCAGAGCTTCATCTGGACCCAGGCCGTGGTCGACGGAAGGGTGTTGCCTCGCGCGCCGGAGGTCCTGTTGGCCGAGGGCGGGGCCGCGGCGATGATCGTCGGCGACAGCACGCGGGAGATCGCGCTGTTTGGCGCCGACGCCGAGCGTGCGCGCGCCTGGATCAGAACCCGGCCGGACGCCGACGCCTTGCTGAAGGTCTACGGTCTGGATCAGGCCACGCCGCCGGCGCCCGATCCGGTCGCCGGCGATATCGCCCTGCGGGTCGCCACCGATCGCATGTTCCGCTGCCCCGGAAACTTCGTGGCCGCACAGCGAACCGCCTTGGGCGCGCAGGTCTGGCGCTATGAACTGGAAGTTCCCGCGCCGGGCGCGGCGGACGTCAGCCATGGTTCCGAGCTGCGCTACGTGCTCGACGGCGCGGAGGGACCGCCCCTGCAGGCCTACTGGCTGAACTTCGCGCGCACCGGCGATCCCAGCACCCCGGGCCTGCCGTCGTGGCCGGCCTATGGCGCCTCCGGGCGCTACTTGGCCTTCACGACCAACGGACCGGTCGTCCGGCAAGGCTTGGCCAGCGCTGCTTGCGAGCACATCCAAAGACCGTGACGCTCACGGCAAACAACAAAGCGGCGACAAAGCCGCGCGGAGGAAAGAGACCATGACGACCCTGCGCCAACGCCTTTTTAAGACCGCCCTGCTGGCCGCAACCGCCCTGACCCTGGCCGCGCCCGTCGCCGCGGCGGCGCAAGCTGCCTGGGGACCCTACAACGCCGATTTCCCGGCGGGCGGCGGCGGCCTATCGCGGCCGCTGGCCGGAAAGACCGAGGGGGATATCCTCCCGGCGGGCGGGCCCTGGTCGATCCATGGTTGGGTGCAGGTTTCCGAGGCGGTGTCGGCGCCCAGCCTCGTGGCCGGCCTGGGCGACCCGGAGGCCGGCGGTCGGTTCCTGACGGTCGATGGCGGCGCGTTCGGCGTCTGGACCGGCGGTCAGCCGCTGAGCGTCAAGGCCGCGATCAAACCGGGCGACTGGCGTTTCGTCGCCGCCGTATCGGATGGCGCCAAGGTCACGCTCTATGTCGACGGCGCGTCGGCCGGCGAGGCGCCCGTCGCGGCTGCGGCGACACCGGCCATCATCGCCCTGGCGCCGCGCAAGGTCGCGGGGTTTTCGCCCTTCGCCGGCCGGATCGCCGATTTCGCGGCCGAGGGGCGGGCGCTTTCCGCGTCTGAGATCAAGACGGCGGCGGCGCGCAAACCCGATCCGTTGACCGTCTATGAGTCCGGCAGCCCAAACTGGCCGGTGCAGGTGCGCCAGATGTACGGTCAGGTGACGCCCCAAGAGGCCTGGACGCGTCCCAAGGGCAAGGGCGCGATCTCCGCGCCGGTCGCCAAGCCGGCTTATGCCGGGCCGGCCCTTGTCGCCGACGGCCCCGACGCCTGGACGCTCAAGCGCTGGAGCTTGGTCGAGGCGCCCAAGGTCGCCCAGGACGGCGCGGTGGTCTCCACGCCGACCTACGACGCAAGGGCTTGGTACGCGGCCACCGTTCCGGGCACGGTGCTGACGACCCTGGTGGATCGCGGCGTCTATCCGGATCCGGACTATGGTCTGAACAACACCGCGATCCCCGAGAGCCTGAACAAGCAGGCCTACTGGTATCGCAGCAGCTTCGAGACGCCGGCGAGCGCGGCGGGCAAGCGCCTGCTGCTGACGTTCAAGGGCGTCAACTACGCCGCCGAAATCTGGCTGAATGGCGAGAAGCTGGGCGATCTGAAGGGCGCTTTCATTCGCGGCCAATTCGATGTGACCGGCAAGCTGAAGCCCGGCCAGAACGCCCTGGCCGTCAAGGTCTCCCCGCCGCCGCATCCGGGCCTGGCCCACGAGGAGTCGCTGACGGCCGGGGTCGGCGAGAACGGCGGCATGATGGCCCTGGACGGCCCGACGTTCATCGCCAGCGAAGGCTGGGACTGGATCCCCAGCGTGCGCGATCGCAACACGGGCCTGTGGCAAGACGTGGTGCTGACCGCCAGCGGCGAGGCGCGACTGGGCGACGCCCATGTCGTCACCACGCTTCCGAAGGCCGACAATAGTCAGGCCGATATCGAGATCACCGCCCCGGTCGAGAATCTGACTGGTCATCCAGTGCAAGCCACGGTCACGGCGGCCTTCGACGGCTTCAACGTCTCCAAGACCGTCACCCTGGCGCCGGGCGCCGGATCGGTGGTCTTGAGCCCGGCCGAGTTCCCGCAGCTGTCGGTGGCCCATCCCAAGCTGTGGTGGCCCAATGGCTACGGCGATCCGGCCCTGCACGACCTGAAGCTGTCGGTGGCCGTCGATGGCCAGGCCTCGGACCAGAAGACGATCCGGTTCGGCATTCGCCAGATCACCTACGATCTGTCGCTGATGAGCCCGTCGGGCCATCTGCGCCGCGTGGAGGTCGACTTCTCCAAGGCCCGCCAGTTGGGGCAAGACATCACCGACGGCAGTCACGAGGGGATCCGCAAGGTCGCTGACGGCTGGGCGACCTCGCTGACGGCCCAGGGCGACGCCTCGCCAGCGGTCCGCGACGCGGACGACGCCAGCCTGACGCCCTATCTGGTGATCAAGGTCAACGGCGTGAAGATCGCCGCGCGGGGCGGCAACTGGGGCACCGACGACTGGCGCAAGCGCGTCGACCGGGCCCGCCTGGAGCCCTATTTCAGGCTGCACAAGGACGCCCACCTCAACATCATCCGCAACTGGGTGGGCCAGAACACCGAAGACGCGTTCTTCGACCTGGCCGACGAGTACGGCCTCTTGGTGCTGAACGACTTTTGGGACTCGACCCAGGACTACAATCTCGAAGCCCAGGACGTCCCGCTGTTCCTGGCCAACGCGGCCGACGTGATCAGCCGCTACCGCAACCACCCTTCGATCGTTCTGTGGTTCGGCCGCAACGAAGGCGTGCCGCAGCCGATCCTCAATGAAGGCCTGGAAAAGCTGGTCCACGATCTGGACGGCACGCGCTGGTACACCGGCAGCTCCAACCGGGTGAACCTCCAAAACAGCGGACCTTACAGCTACAAGGAGCCGCAGACCTACTTCACCGACCACGCCAAGGGCTTCTCGGTCGAGGTCGGCACGCCGTCGTTCCCCACGCTTGAGGCCTTCGAGGCCGCCGTGCCCGCGCCCGACCGCTGGCCGATCAGCGACAGCTGGGCCTATCATGACTGGCATCCGACCGGGAACGGCGCGACCAAGTCGTTCCTGGACGCCATGACCGCCAAGCTGGGCGCGCCAACCAGCCTCGAGGACTTCGAGCGCAAGGCCCAACTGCTGAACTACGAGACGCACCGGGCGATCTTCGAGGGCATGAACCAGGAGCTGTGGACCAAGTCGTCGGGACGCCTGCTGTGGATGACCCAGCCGGCCTGGCCCTCGACCATGTGGCAGATCCTCAGCCACGACTACGACACCCATGCCGCGTTCTACGGAACCCAGAAGGGGGCGGAGATCATTCACGTCCAGATGAGTCAGCCGGACCATCGCCTGGCCCTGGTCAACAACGGCCTGACGCCGATCATCGGCGCCAGCCTGCGGGCCCGGGTTCTGGGCCTGGACGGCAAGCTGCTGGCCGATCGGACCTCGCGGATCGACGCGGGCGCCAACAGCACCGCCTTGGGTGAGACGCTGGACCTGTCGGGACCGCTCGCCCAGGGCGCGGTGGTGGTGCGGCTGGACCTGACCGCCGCCGACGGCGCGCCGCTGTCCAGCAACCTCTATTGGACCGCCAAGGACGCCGAGGGCGAGCGCAAGCTGTCGGCCATGGCCGCCCAGCCGGTGTCGCTGGCCGCTGCGGCTGGCAAGTCGGGCGCGGAGACCCTGGTCACCGTGACCTTGGCCAACACCGGTTCGGCCCCGGCCCTGAATGGCAAGCTGACCCTGGTGGACGCCAAGGGCGCCAGGATTCTGCCGGCCTACTACGCCGACAACTATGTCTCGCTGCTGCCAGGTGAGCGCCGGACGGTGGAGATCCGTTATCCGGGCGAGGCGAGGGCCGGCGCGAAGGTCGAGTTGCGAGGCTGGAACGTGATCCCGGTCGCGGCGAAGGTGCGATGAGGGCCGATCGTCGAGGGCTGCTGGCGGCGGCGCTGACGGCGTCGGGACTGGTGGCGTCGGGGCTGGCGCTGGGCGGACGGGCGTTCGCCCAGGCCTCTTCTCTAGTCCCAGCGCCGGCTCCGACGGCGGCCGCCGCCGCCGCGGAGCTGCGGCTGCACACCGACTGGCCGTGGCTGGCGCGCTATCGCCAGGCCAACCTCGCCGATGCGGCCCTTCCGCCGGAGCGCCGGCGGGTGGTGTTCTTGGGCGACTCCATCACCCAGGGTTGGTTCGACAGGCATCCAGCCTTCTTCACCGACAACGGCTTCATCGGGCGCGGGATCGGCGGCCAGACCACGGCCCAGATGCTGGCGCGGTTCTGGCCCGACGTGATCGCCCTGAAGCCGGCGGCCGTGCACCTGCTGGCCGGAACCAACGACATCGCCGGCAACACCGGGCCCTACGATCCGGTGGCGACCTGCGACAACGTTCGGGCCATGACCGCCCTGGCCAAGGCCAATGGGGTCAAGGTGATCTTGGGGGCGGTGACGCCGGCGGCGACCTATCCCTGGCGTCCGGCTTTGCGGCCCGATGTCGAGATCCCGCGCCTCAACGCCTGGCTGGCGGGCTTCGCACGAAGCCAGGGCCACGGATTCGCCGACTACACCGCCGCGCTCGACGACGGTCACGCCGGCATGAAACCGGGCCTGTCCTATGATCAGGTCCACCCGACGATGGAGGGCTATGGGTTGATGGAGCCGGTGGCGCTGAAGGCCCTGCGCGCGGTGCGCGCCTAGGCCTGATCGGTGTTGCGCAGCGCCGAGCGCGATGGCAGGAAGCGGTTGATGATCGGCAGGATCGCTGCGCCCATGGCGGGCGCATCGGCCGCCAGGGCGGCGCGGTAGACCGGCGCCATGGTCAGGATCGAGCGACGAACGCTGAGCTTCTGGGTCACCGCCTTGGCCAGCTTGTCGATCAAGACCTCGGGCAGGCGCCCGCCGATATAGACGGCCTGTGGATTGATCAGGCAGCTGATCGAGATCAGCGGATCGTAAAGCAGATCGGCCGCTAGATCGATCCAGGCGTCGATGCGGTCTTGCGCCTCGACGGGCAGATCCGCCAGCTGTCCAGGGTCGCCGACCGCGTAGGCCTCGCCGAGAAACTCATTGAGGGCCGACAGCGAGACCGCGTCCTGCAAGGTGGCCGCGGACGTGCGTTCGGATTTGACGGGCAGAAAGCCCAGTTCGCCGCTGCGCCCCTGGGCGCCGCGGAAATACTCGCCTTCGACCACGAGCCCGCCGCCCAGGCCCGAACTTATCAGCATGTAGAAGAAGCTGGGCTTCTGCATGCCATGACCGAAATGCAGCTCACCAAACGCGGCCGCCGCAGCGTCGTTCTCGAGGATCACGGGCAGGTCGTGGCGTCGCGACAGCAGCTTGCGCAGGTCCACCCGGTTCCAGGCCTCGTAGGCGGCGGGACGGTGGGGCAGGTCGACGTTGGCGATGTCGTCGGGAATCGCCACGCCCACCCCGACGATGCGATCGGCCCGCACCCCCTTTGTCTTCAGAAGCGACTTCCATGAGTCCTCGAAGAACAACACGACATCCTCAGGGCTCGCGAAGGCGATTTCCTGGCTCACCCGGCCCCGAACCTGGCCGGCGAAGTCGAGCAGCACGATGGTGATGTGATCGCGGTCAATATTCAGGCCGATCGAGAAGCAGCCGTCGGGATTGATGGCGAAGGTCATGGCCGGCTGGCCCCGGGCGCCGTGCAGCTTGCCGGCTTCCAAAATGAGACCGTCTTCCACCAGGCGATTGGTGATGTTGGTGATCGCCGGCACGGTCAGGCCCGTGAGCGCGGCGACTTCCTGCTTGGTCTTGGCCGCGCCGATCCGGATCGACTGCAGCGCCACGCGCTGGTTGTAGTCGCCGGCCCGCTCGAGGTTGGTGCCCGACAGGCTTGCGCCCCGGTGCGCGGTCTTGGCGGGGTCCTGACTTGCCACGTGGCGCACTGCTCCAACCCGTTCTCGAAGACTGCCCGATAGCACCTGTGACGACCGAAGCAAAACCGGTCAGGCCAATCGGTCGTTGTCGGCGTGGAGCGCCTTGGCGATGCTCTCCAATCTCGCCCCCATCGTCTCGGGGTAGAACAGGGCGACGACGACCATCTGCAGCACCATCATCGCCGCGAAACCGACGAACGGCGCGCCGGGCCTCCAGGCGGCGACGGTTGGAAAGGCGCCGGCGATCAGGGCGTTGGCCACCCAATGGGTCGAGGCGCCCAGCGCCTGTCCCCGGGCGCGTACGGGCGTGGGGAAGATCTCGCTGATATAGACCCAGATCACCGCGCCCTGGCTGAAGGCGAAGGCGGCGATGAAGCCGACCAGGACGTAGAGCAGCCAACTCGAATGGTGGCCGCCATCCAGGATCCAGGCCGCCAAGCCCAGGCAGACGGCCATGCCGACCGAGCCGACCAGCAGCAGGCGCTTGCGCCCAAAACGGTCGATGGCGCTCATGGCTAACAGGGTGAAAACCAGGTTGGTCGCGCCGATCGCCACGGCTTGGAGCCCAGCGGTGGCGTGTCCGAAGCCGGCCGCTGCGAAGATGTCGTTGAGATAATAGAGCAGGGCGTTGATGCCGGTCAGCTGGTTGAACAGCGCCAAGGTCACCGCCAGAAGGATAGGCTTGCGATAGAGGCGCCAGCTCAGTCGCGCGCCGGGCGGGCTGGGGGCTTCCGAAGGATCCAGATCGCCGCCCAGTCGCGTTTGAGCCGCGTGCGCCTCTTCATCCCGTCCCTGCGCCCGCAGCCATCGCGGACTTTGCGGGGCGCGCGCCAGCATCAGCCACAGAAGAGTGGCGGGGAGGGCGGTGACCGCCAGCTTCCAGCGCCAAGCGCTTAGACCCAGGGCAAGCTGATCCAGCAAGAAGTTGCTCAGATAGGCCACCAGGATGCCGACCACGATGTTGACCTGAAACAGGCCCACTAGCGCTCCGCGGCGGCGGGCCGGCGCGATCTCAGCCATGTAGACGGGCGCGAGCACCGACGACCCGCCGATCGCCACGCCGCCGATGAAGCGCGCCGTCAGCAGCACGGGCCAGGACCAGGCCAGCGCGCACCCGATGCTGGAGATGAAATAGAGAACGGCCATCGCGCGCAGGCCATCGCGGCTTCCGTAGCGATCGCCCGGCTTGCCCGACGCCATGGCGCCCAGCAGCGTTCCCCACAGCGCGCTGGAGACGGTGATCCCCAGGGTGGCGGGCGTCAGGCTATAGACGCGACTGATGTCGCCGGTCACCCCGGCGATGACGGCGGTGTCGAAGCCGAACAACAGCCCCGCCAGCGCCGCGGCGGCGACCGCGCCGACGAGCGTGGGACTCATGGGCCGCATGGCGGGCGAACTTTCCATCCTGGCCTCCCGGTTCGGGCGATGCGTGTCGTCGCCACTTCTTCTGTTCTTCCGTCTCGTGCGAGTTTGGATCGCGCGACGGCATGAGCAAGCCCTGCATAACGAGGCTCCAAGGGAAGGTGATGCAAAAATAAGAAAAAACAAATCATTTAAGTTGACCCGAGCAAGGGGCCGGATAATGGTGCTTTCCGAAGACGGCAAAAGCCGCTGCCGGGGAGGAGGCTTGGTGGGTCCTGAAAGGGACGCCGCCCTTCGAACCGGTTCTCGCCAGATACGCCTCGAATGCACGAGGTCAGGGAGGACAGGGGAAGTGACTCGATTCAAACATGCGCGGCGTAGCCTGCTGATGGCCGCCGTTTCGGGAGTGGCAATCGCCGGGCCGAGCCTTGCTCACGCGCAAGCCGCCGCGCCGGCTCAGGCCCAGAGCGATTCCACGGTTGAAGAGGTGGTCGTCACCGGCATTCGCGCTTCGCAACAGCGCGCGGTCAGCATCAAGCGCGACGCCGCCTCGGTGGTGGACGCGATCTCGGCCGAGGACATTGGCAAGCTGCCCGACAACACCATCTCCGACTCGCTGCAGCGCATTCCGGGCGTGCAGATCCTGCGCAGCGCCGGCGAAGGCTCGACGATCAACATTCGTGGCCTGCCGCAGGTCTCGACTCTACTGAACGGCGAAACCTATCTGGGCGCCCAATCGATCACGACTGTGCAGCCCAACTTCAACGACATTCCTTCGCAACTGTTCTCGGGCGCGGACGTCATCAAGTCCACGACGGCCGATCAGTTGAATGCCGGCATCACCGGTACGGTGAACCTGCGCACCCGCCGTCCCTTCGACCTGAAGGAAGGCCTGACCTTCGCCGCCGCGGCCGAAGGCTCCTACGGCGACAAGACCAAGAAGTACGACCCCAACGTCAACGGCCTGGTCTCCTTCCGCAACGACCGCTTCGGCGCCTTGCTGTCGGCCGCCTATTCGGATGTCCGCCTGTCCAACAGCCACAACGGCATTCAAGAAGGCTACGGCGCCACCCTGCATAACGAAGGCATGGCCGACGTCACCTCGTCGGGCGGGTTCTCGCCTACCGGTCGGACGCGCGGGACCGCCGTGGCGGGCGGGCGCGACGTCAATGGCGACGGCGACGCCACCGACGCCTTCATCGTGCCGCAGGGCTTCACCGGCTGGAACAAGATCAACGAGCGCAAGCGGTTGGGCGTCAATGCGTCCGCCCAATGGAAGCTCAACGACGCCTTGGAACTGAGTGGCGACGCCTTCTTCACCAAGCAGGACGAGCACGACCGCACCGCCGGCTTCCAGATGCAGGACGTCAACTGGCAGGCCGCCGAGTTCACGCCGGGCAAGTCGCGTGACACCGGCGCGGTCGTGGGCGGCTACCACGTCAACACCACCCAGGTTTACAACTATGACCTGGGCAATTTCGACTCCTACGCCCAGAACGACCGCTACCAGTCCCAGTCGCAGAACTACAATCTGGAACTGAAGTACGACAACGGCGGCAAGTTCACCGGCTCGGTGCGCGGCATCTACGGCAAGGCCCACCAGTACTACGACCAGAGCTATCTGCAGTTCAGCCTGTCGAACGGGGCGCAGTGGCAGCCGGGCGGCATCGGGCACTATCCCGCCTCGCTAGGCGGCGACCGCCCGTTCAACACCGGTGGCTACACGGTCAACACCCTGGCGGGCGCGGCGTCCTTGCCGGCCAAGGTCGATTTTACGGGCAGCAAGCCTGTCTTCACCCTGCCGGGCCAGCTGCTGACCGAACTGAGCGACATCAATGACTACGCCCTCAAGACCATGTCGTCGGAAGGCAACTATCGCCGCGAGGGCGACCTGAAGGTCATCCGCGCCGATGGCAAGTACGAGTTCAGCGACAGCTTCAAGATCTCGGGCGGCGTGCGCTACAGTGAGCGCTCGATCGATGATTTCGAGTTCGATCGCGCCGCGCCGCTCTATGGCAGCGCCGCCTCCAACGGCACGGGCTGTCTGGTCAAGTGGAAGGCCTTCGATGTGCCGCTCAATGACGCCAGTTGCAGCGCCGGCAACGCGGCGGGCGCCTATACCGCCGGCCTGACGCGCAAGGCCAACGATCCGACCTTGAAAGGCCAGGTCAAGCTGTTCAACCCGGGCGTGGCCGGTGTGCCGTCGATGTACGTCCTGGATCCCGCGGCCATGGACAACGCCCTGGCGTTCCAGAACAACTACTACCCGGGCAATGTCGAGGTGATGAACCCCGGCGCCTCGTTCAATGTCGGGGTCAAGCAGACCTCGGGTTACGTCCAGGGCGACCTGAAGGGCGAGCTCTTCGGCCTGAGCTTCAACGGCAATGCCGGCGTCAAGGTCATCCAGACCAAGCTGGACATCACCCAGTACGTCACTGGCAGCCCACGCCCCTACGGCGTGGCCAACCTGCTGGGCGGCAGCATCCAGACCAAGCGCGACTTCACCGACGTGCTGCCGGCGATCAATGTTGCTTTCGATCTGGCCGAGAACCTGAAGTTCCGCGTCGCGGCCTCCAAGACCATGACGCTGCTGGATCTCAATCAGTGGGGCGGGGGGCTGAACCCGACCTACGCCATCGACACCTCCAACCCCGGCTCGCCGGTGTTCCGGGTGACCGGCGGCAGCCAGAACGGCAACCCGCAGCTGGATCCTTGGCGCTCCAAGAACTTCGAAGGCTCGCTGGAATACTATCTGGGTCGCGGCAGCCTGCTGAGCGTGGGCGCCTTCTACATCAAGGTCGACAGCTTCATCCAGAACGGGGCGATCACCCGCACCGACCTGCCCGACAACGACGGGGTAGTGCGTAACCGCAGCGTCTCGATCAGCACGCAGGTTCAGGGCGAAGGCGGCACGCTCAAGGGTCTGGAAGGCGGCGCCAAGCTGGCCTTCAGCGATCTGGAGTTCATGCCGTCGATGCTGTCGAACCTCGGCGTCGACACCAACTTCACCTACTCGCCGTCGAAGTCGGGCAAGACCGACCTGGCCGGAGCCTCGATCCCGTTCCAGGATAACTCCAAGTACCAGGCCAATATCGCCGCGTACTACCAGGACTCCAAGCTGCAGGCCCGGATCGCCTGGAACTACCGCTCCAAGCGCGCGGTCTCCCAGGACTTTGGCGGCATCTCGGGATTGGAGATGTACCAGGCGCCGACTGAATATCTCGACGCTTCGGTCAGCTATGACGTTAGGCCGAACCTGACCGTCTACGTCCAGGGCACCAACCTGACCAGCGAGTACGAGAAGTACTACCTCACCTGGAAGGACGAGCACGCCTACAACAACGTATTCGAAGCCCGCTACGTGGCTGGCGTCCGCTTCAAATATTGATCTAGCCCTCCCCCTGCGGCCTGCCCCATCCTGCGGGCAGGCCGCATCTTTTTCGTGGGACCAGATGGCGCAAACCAACCCTGTCCGTTCGCTCCTGATCGTCGGCGGCGGCACGGCCGGCTGGATGGCCGCGACCTGGCTCGCCGGCCGGCTGGCGCGGCAGAACATCCAGATCACCGTCGTGGAGTCGCCCGACATCCGCACCGTCGGAGTCGGCGAAGCCACCGTGCCGGCGATCCGCGACTATTTCCGCGATATCGGCGTGACCGAAGCCGAGGTCATGGCCGCCACCCAGGGCACCGTGAAGCTGGGGATCGAGTTTCGCGACTGGAAGCGGGAAGGCGACAGCTTCTTCCACCCCTTCGGCCTCTACGGCATGCCCTCACGCGGGGTGGCGTTCCACCAGTTCTGGCTCAAGCGCCGCGCCGAGGGCGACGCGACTCCGCTGGCCGCCTACAGCCTGTGCACCCAGCTGGCGATGGCCAACCAGATGATGGACCCGCCGGTCTCGCCGCCCAACGATCTGGGCGTCTTCAACTGGGCGGTCCATTTCGACGCGGGCCTCTATGCACAGTTCCTGCGACGCAAGGCGACGTCCGAGCTGGGCGTCACCCATGTCGATGGCACGGTGGTCGAGGTGTCCAAACACCCCGAGACGGGCTTCCTGACCGGCGTGACGCTGAAGGAGGGCCGGGTTCTGGAGGCGGACCTGTTCATCGACTGTTCGGGCTTTCGCAGCCTGCTGCTGGGCCAACAGCTTGGCGTCGGCTACGAGGATTGGACTCATCTGCTGCCGTGCGACCGCGCCGTGGCCATGCCCTGCGAGCGCGACGGTCCGCTGACGCCCTATACTCGCAGCACGGCCCTGGCGGCCGGGTGGCAGTGGCGGATCCCTCTGCAGCACCGGGTCGGCAACGGCTATGTCTACTCCAGCCGGCATATCTCGGACGACGAGGCGACGGCGACCCTGATCTCGCGGCTGGAAGGACGGGCCTTGGCCGAGCCCAACCTGCTGCGCTTCCAGACCGGACACCGCCATCGTTTCTGGGAGAAGAACTGCATCGCTTTGGGCCTGGCCGCCGGGTTCATGGAGCCGCTGGAATCGACCAGCATCGTGCTCGTCCAGAGCGGCGTGGAGCGGCTGGGCGCGTTGTTCCCGACCCTGGACTTCGACCCTGCTCTGGCCGACGAATACAATCGCATCACCACTCTCGAGTACGAACGGATCCGGGACTTTCTGCTGTTGCACTATTTCGCCAACCGCCGCGAGGGCGAGGCGATGTGGGACCAGGTGCGTCAGGTGACCCTGCCCGAGCCCCTGGTCCACAAGATGCGGATGTTCGCCAGCCGTGGGACCATGGTTCGCTATGAGTGGGAGTCGTTCCACGATCCCAGCTGGCTGTCGATGTACGCTGGCTTCGAGATCACGCCGCGAGCCTATGATCCGATGGCGGACTACTTCACTAAGCCCGAACTGGATAGCGCTTTTAGCCGAATGCGCGCGGCGATCACGCGGGCCCGAGCCTTGGCCATGTCTCACGAGGCCTTCCTATCGAGTCTAAAGGCCTAGCCGCGGCCTGCCTGCCGCGGCGACCTGATGATTGTGGCGACGAAGCCCCGGACGGTGCGTTAGACCGGGGGCGGACCTCGTGCCGCGTTTGGGCAAAACGGGCCTTGAAGGCGGAATGGCGACGCCGGATAGGCGCCCGTCTGTCCTGCAGAGAGACCGACAGCGCGAGACCTCTCCTGGCCAGGCGGCTAGAGGCGCGTCGCCGCCGCGCGACAAATCTCCAGAAGCCAGCCGTTGGGAGAGGCCGGTCCGTCGCTGGCGCGCATGACCGCTCCAAACGGGGTTGGCGGCGGCGCGTTGGGAGGCTCGATCATCACCAGCCTGCCGCGTTTGACGCTCGTCTGGGCCAGGCGGCGAGGCAGGATGCAGACCATGTCCGAGTGGCTGACGATGTTCAAGGCGCTGAACGCGTCCTGGGTCGAGAACGGCTGATAGGGCTTTTCTCCCAAAGCGTACTGTTCGCCCCAGGACGTAAGCCGCCGCAGGCCCAGGTGCCCCGATGAGGTCCGATCCGGATCGTCATTGCCGCCGGTCACCCCAACGCGCGGGAGATGGGCCAGGGTTTCGTAATCGAGACCGGCGGCGGCGGCCGGGTGACCCTCGCGCATGACCCAGGCACCGCTTTCCTCGAACAACTGGGCGTAGCTGAATCGTCCGGGAATGGCCTCGAAACAGCCGATCACCATGTCCAGACTGCCCGTGTCGAGGTCCTCGGTCATGCCCGCATAGAGGTTGCGGAAATGAATCTCCACATGGGGCGCGGTGGTGATCACGCGTTCGGCGATCATCGGGCCCAGCACATACGAGATGTAGGTTCCCGCCGCGATGGTGAAGACGTGATGATCGACGGCGGGGTCGAACCGCTGTGTGTTGACGGCGGTTTCCAGCAGCTCCAGCGCCGTGCGGGCGGTTTCGGCGATCTCCAAGGCGCGCGGGGTCGGTCGGAGGCCCGTTTGGCCGCGGATGAAGAGATCATCGCCCACCATAGCGCGCAGGCGCCGCAGCGCGTGACTGATCGCTGATTGCGAAAGACCCAGGCGCTCGCCGGCGCGCGTGGCGTTCTTTTCTTCCAGTAAGGTGACGAACACCCGGAAGAGATTGAGGTCAGCGGTTCTGAAATTCACGGCGTTCATGGCGCCGCTATCGGCCGAGGGGATAGAAGATCGACTCTTCCTGGGTGAACCAGGGCGAGCGCGGGGGGAACCGGCGATGGGCCCTCGGGCGTCGCAAAGTCTCCGCCCGGGCTTGGCGTCGTCGACGCCGATGACGGTTCGGTCATTCCGATGCTCCCCCGAACGCCTTCGTGATCCGATCGATATCAGAATGTGTTGTGGTATTCAGAATGGCAAGCCGTCTCCAAGGCCGATGCGATCAACGCCATGCTGGCCGAGCTCGGCGGCAAGAAGGTCGCCGACGGTAACGTCGGCGAGAAGGTCAAGACGCAGAAGGCGATCCTGCGCGACTTCCTGGAAGGGGATCAACGACCGGCCCAAGGCTGCGCGCTGCGCCGCGTGAGGCCTCCGGCGCAGGTCGGCCAGATCCCCGACGTGGCCCTGACTGCGATCCCAACCCTGCCATCCTGGCGGCCGAATGAGGGGAGGGGCGGGCCGTGGCCCGCCCCGAACCCTTGGTCCCACGCCTCGCCCCGCGTCGCCGGACGCGGGGGTTTTGTCGCGCGTCCGGGGGAGAGGCCGCTCAGTCCTTCGGCGTTCTAGATCAAGGTGAAGACGTCGCCGCAGTCCTAGCCGGCGGCGCGGCCGGGAGTGACGCTTGTAAGCGCGCGAACCGATGTCGGGATGGCTCAGGTTCAGGCTGACTGGGGGGCTCGGGGGCCTTCCCGGTGCCGCTCCAGCCGGCCCCGACCTCGACCCCGGCGCGGGACGAAATAGGCGACGCCTGGGAGATGGCCACCAAGAGCGAGCCGCCCAGAACCTTCTATCGTTTGCACCTCGACGACCCCTGTTCGACGCGCCGCTTTCACTAGCGCTCTTCATCGACGAGGCCGGCGACAACGCATAGCTCGCCTGGTCGCGCCCCAAAATGGAGAAGTGCCCGCCACCAAAGGCGAGGGAAGAGTCCGCTGGTGATGCGCCGGAGCGCTGCCAACTCGGAGAGGAGCGCGAACCGAACGAGAACCCTTAAGAGGCAAACGATCTCAAGCCTGCTTGCTTCCAGTAGTAAATCGAATAGCGTCGCCGTTCGATGATCACCGGTCTGCGCTCTGCACTCCTTTGCTCCAAGGTCGAGCACCGCCCCGATGGCTCTTCAGCCTATATCGGCATTCTTGGCGCTGACATCTATGCGGGCAGTCGACCCGGCCTCATCGAATGCTGGCTCACGGTCCAGTTGGATCTCGACCAAACGGCGACGTCGGGCGCCCTGGCCGTTGTGTGCGAGGGACTTGAGCAGGTCTTTCCATTCGAGACGCCTGATGGCTATTCCGACGCGGCTTTTGCCCTGCCGCTGATCATTCCCGTCCTTAGAGAGGGCAACCTTCAGCTCTCAATTCGTGATCTTGGAGCACCCGGCGCTGAGCGCTCGGTGACCTGGCGATTGAACTTTGCGCCGGGGGCCGAACGGATGAAGTCTCGAGGCGCTGGCGAACGCATTGTTCTCGTGGCCCAAGAGGCCGCTAGAACGGTCGCCGCGCAAATTGCCGGGCTTGGCTCAACACGTCACTAGGCGACGACGCCGCTCGGGCGTGAGCAGGCAAGTCCGCTCAGGCCGATACGCGTTAGTATGGCTACGCGGTCGTGGCTGATCATCTGCTGCGGGGCGTCGTGCAGCCGGTGTGGCCAGGCAAGATGTTTCGCAAGGGGCGAGGCGGAGATGAGCGAAGCGATAACCGCGCTCGTGAAATCCGTTTTACTCGAGATAGACTTCGCGATCTCGATCTATCTCGAAACGCTCGACAATGATCGCCGGCGGCCGGAGGCCGCGCGCGCACAGGCCGAACAAAGTCAGGCCGAAGCGGTTGACTTCGAGTGCGAAGAGGTCCGCGACGGAATCCTGCGAACGAAATCGTTCGAACTCGCCATCGTGGATCTATTCATGCCAGTGAGGAGGGCATTTCGACCATCATGGAGAGCATCAAGCCTTTTTCCGGCGGCTCGAAAAATCTCCCGAGCGGACAGGGGCTCGACTACGCCCTTGCTCTCGGCGCGAACGACGCGATGGGCAAGCCGTTCTCCTCGGGCTGAAGCGCATCGCACAAAGCCAGGCACAGGCTGAAGGCCGCGAGCTCGATCGCCCCCTGTTCCAGGTCGACGCCGCGGATATGCTCGAGCAGCTGCTTGAGTACGGTGACGTTGATCTTTCGCCAGTCGTTGCGGCTGCGCCAATGAAGGATCAGCCGCTTATAGGCTTCAACTAGGAAGACCCCCGAGCCACAGGCCGGATCAAGGATCACTTCCTGGCGTTCGATCAACTGGAGACGCTACGCGCGGAGATCGAGCGCCTGGAACATCGGATCCTGGCTTGGCATCGGCAGGATGCGAACAGCCGGCGGCTCGCCACAATCCCGGGCATCGGGCCGATCACCGCCAGCGCCATGGCCGCCAGTGCACCCGACCCCGCACTCTTCCGCTCTGGGCGCCAGTTCGCGGCCTGGCTCGGCCTCACGCCTCGCGCTCACAGCAGCGGCGGCAAGGAGCGGCAGGGCGGGGATCAGCAAAATGGGCGACGGCTAGGGAACTGCATCGCGCCTGGAGTCGATCTTGAGCCGGGCTGGGTGGCGCGGAAGCAGCACGGTCACACAGACGCCCTCATCAAGGGCGCGTGAGCCTGTATGAGAGCGGGGCCGTGATAGTGGACCAGCGTCTGCAGATGCTGCAGCAGCGCGCCCGGTGCAGCGCCCAGTAGGTCAAAGCCGATATTGCCAGGTCGAAGCAGCAGGTTGTCTCGACCGCTCAGATTCAAGCCGCACATCGACCATTGTGGAAAGAGCCTTTCGGTCGCTGGACCGGCGTCACGGACTTCGGGCGTCCGGTTTCGATCATCCGCGCAAATGCGCGAAAAACACGCTTGGACGTTCCTCTCAGGTCCTTCCAGGACCTGGACAAACACATAGCCGTCGGAAAGCAGGAAGCCGGTGATGCCATCCCGGCGATTATTGGCGTCCGATACCAGGAGAATGGCGCGCATGGTTTCATGCAGCGCCACCGCCGCCGATGCACTCGCCGTGCTGACATAGAGCAGTCGGAAGATGGGCGTCTGAACCAATTTCTCATCCCCCGGGGCTTGGCTTTCTCTCGATCACACGCGCCGTTCGACTAAACTTCGCGGGAACCAACGTGCAACGTCTCGCGTTGGCTCCCACTAGTCCGCTAAAATCCTGTTGAGTGCCCTCGCTTGCCTGCAAATTCGAAGACAAGCGCCCTTGATGCGACAGCGTATGAGCGGCTCATCCAGTCCGTCGTCGACTACGCGATCTATATCCTGGATCCGCAAGGCTACGTCGCCAGCTGGAACCCTGGCGCCGAGCGGATCAAGGGGTACGGCGCGGACGAGATCATCGGCGAGCATTTTTCGAGGTTCTATACGCCGGAAGACCGCGATGCGGGCCTGCCGGCCGAGGTGCTGAGACGCGCCGCGGCGGAAGGCCGCTTCGCCGCCGAAGGCTGGCGCGTGCGCAAGGACGGCGGGCGCTTCTGGGCGATGGTGGTGGTCGATCCTATCTGGGACGGCGACCGGATCGCCGGCTTTGCGAAGATCACGCGGGACATCACCGAGCAGCGCGAGGCCGCCCAGGCCGCCCTCGAAGCTGAGCGGCGTTTCCGGCTGCTCGTCCAGGGCGTGAGCGACTACGCCATCTACATGCTCGATCCCGAAGGCTACGTCACCAACTGGAACACTGGCGCCCAAGCGATCAAGGGCTACACCGCCGACGAGATCATCGGCGCGCACTTTTCCAAGTTCTACACGCCCGAGGATGTCGAGGCGGGGCTTCCCGCCAAGGCGCTGGAGACCGCAAGGCGCGACGGCCGCTTCACGGCGGAAGCCTGGCGCCGGCGCAAGGACGGCAGCCGCTTTTGGGCCAGCGTCGTGCTCGACCCGATCCGTGACGATGACGGGGAGCTCATCGGCTTTGCCAAGGTCACGCGCGATCTCACTGAGCGCCGCGAAATCGAGCTTGAGCTGGAGCGTTCGCAGCAAGCTCTGTTCCAGGCCCAGAAGATGGAAGCCGTCGGCCAGCTGACCGGAGGTCTTGCCCACGATTTCAACAACCTGCTGACCGGCATCACCGGCAGTCTCGAACTCATGAAGGCCAGGCTCGCCCAAGGCCGGCTGACGGACCTCGAGCGATACATGACTGCGGCCCAGGGCGCCGCCACGCGAGCGGCGACCCTTACCCACCGTCTGCTGGCCTTCTCGCGCCAGCAGACGCTCGAGCCCAAGGCGCTGGACGCCAACAAGCTTGTCGCCGGCGTCGAGGACCTGATCCGCCGGACGGTGGGCCCTGGCGTCGAGATCGAGACCGTCTTGGCGGCGGGCCTGTGGCCCTGCTTCTGCGATCCCAACCAGCTTGAAAACGCCATCCTCAATCTCTGCATAAACGCGCGCGACGCCATGCCCGGCGGCGGCCGCATAACGATCGAGACGGCCAACACCTGGGTCGACCCGGTTGGTGCGGTCGAGCGGGACATGGCCAAGGGGCAATATGTGGCCGTCAGCGTCACCGACACCGGCGTCGGGATGTCCGCGGCGACGATCGCTCGGGCCTTCGACCCGTTCTTCACCACCAAGCCCGTCGGACAGGGAACGGGTCTGGGCCTTTCGATGATCTATGGCTTTGCCAAGCAGTCCGGCGGCCAGGCGCGCATCTATTCCGAGCTTGGGCAAGGAACGACGGTGAAGATCTACCTGCCCCGGCATAGGGGCGAGCCTTCGGACGCCGCCGAGGAACAAGCCGTGGTCCGCCCGCCCCGCGCGAACGGGGAAACGGTGCTGGTGGTCGATGACGAGCCCACGGTAAGGATGCTGATCGCCGACACCTTGGCCGAGCTTGGCTACGAATGCATCGAAGCCGCCGACGCGGCCGCAGGCTTGAAGGTGCTGCAATCGGACCTCGATCTCGACTTGCTGATCAGCGATGTAGGCCTTCCGGGCGGGATGAGCGGCAGGCAGATGGCGGACGTGGCCCGTACCCGGCGACCGGATCTGAAGGTGTTGTTTATCACCGGCTATGCCGAGAACGCGGCGATCTCCAACGGCCACCTGGAACCGGGAATGCACGTCATGAGCAAGCCATTCCCGATGGATGCGTTGGCGACCAGGATCAAATCCATCATCGAGGCGGGAGATTGAGAAAACGGGGTTGACGTTGAGCCCTAGCACTACCGGGGCGTGGCGATGGACCTCGTTGAAAATCGCGTTCTTCTCGATCGGGCGAACGAATGTCGAGTCCCGAGGAAAAGCCAAGTTCCGCGCCTGGCGTGGGGCGGCTAGGCGGCGCCACCCGAGCGATCAAATTGCGCGCGAGGATTGGCTCATTCAATTCTCCAGCCCGGCGGCCAAACCCGCGAGCTTCTCGGCAAGCTCGGCCTGTCGGAACGGCTTTGTGAGCCGCACGAAGTCGGCTGAGATACCCGACTCTTCGGCATAGCCCGAGACAATCAGGCAGTGCAGGCCAGGGTGACGGCGGCGCGCGGCGACGACTAGCTCCGCGCCAGTCATCTCGGGCATCAGGTGGTCGGTCACCAGGATCTGTATTTCGATCTCCTCGTCGAGCTTGCGGAGCGCCTGTGCGGCGCTTTCGGCTTCGACAACCCTGTATCCGAGATCAGCGAGCATGTCGGCCGTGCTGGACCTCACGAGGGTTTCGTCGTCGACGAGCAACACGGTCCCGGAATGCGGCCCAGGCGCAGACTCCGCGGCCGATGCAAGCGCGGTTGGATCGGCGCCCGACAGCGGAAGCCATATCTTCACCGTGGTGCCTTCGCCAGGAGCGCTTTCCAAAGAGAGCGCGCCGCCGAGTTGAGCCGCCAGGCCATGGACCATGGATAGCCCAAGGCCGGTGCCGCGACCGATGCCCTTCGTCGAAAAGAAAGGCTCGGTCGCCTTGACCCGAGTGGCCTCGTCCATGCCCACACCCGTATCGTGGACGCAGAGCTGCAAGTACCGCCCGGGCCTCAGCTCGGATCCATGTTGGTGGTGAAAAGTCTCCAGCCCCACATGGATCGTGAGCACCCCGCCCTCCGGCATGGCGTCTCGGCCATTCACGCCGGTCAGCTGTCCCATCGCGTCCATTTTCTGGCTGTGCCGAAGCATCTCGTCGCGACGGAGCTCTTCGGTGATGTCGCGGCCCACCGTATAGAAGATGCCTGATGCGGAGGCCGCGTCAGGCACCGCCGACCAGGCGAATGCGATAGCTTCGCCATCGGCCTTGAGGAGCCTGACGTGAAACTGATGCGCCGCTTCGCCTCTCGCCAAGGCGGCCACCACCTCGGCGGTCGTCCCAAGGTCATCGGGGTGGATGATCTCGGAAAACGGCCGCGTAAGCAGCTCTTCCTCCGTGCGCCCCAGAACGTGCGACCAAGCCGGGTTGACCGACTTGAGGTAGCCGTCGGTCGTCGCGACGCCGAACAAGTCTCGTGAGAGTTCGAACAGGCGCTGTCGCTGCTCGGTGTTTTGGCGCTCCGCCAGCACCTGAATGGTGGTCTCCAAGCAGGAGCAGAACATTCCTCCGATCCGCCCGTCGTCATCGCGCACCGGCGAATAGGAGAAGGTCCACCAAGTCTCCTCCAGGAAACCGCGGCGGTTCATGGTGAGCGGCAGGTTCTCGGACCAGGTGGCTTCGTCAGCCAGGGCGCGGTCCACCAGCGGCTTGATGTCATCCCAGATGTCCCACCACACTTGCTGAAACGGGCGTCCCAGCGCGCCGGGGTGCTTGTCGCCGAGAATCTCCGCGTAGGCGTCGTTGTAGAGAAACGTAAGTTCGGGGCCCCAGGCGATGAACATGGGCTGTCGAGACCCGAGCGCGATGCTCAAGGCTGTCTGGAGCGCGCGAGGCCATGACGCCATCGGCCCGATTGGCGTTGCGGTCCAATCGAACGCTTGATGGCGCTGCCTCATCAACAGCCGCTGGGTGCTCTCCGGGGCGGTCAGCTGTCCCTCCTCGTCGTTGCCTAGTTCAACGCGCAGCCCTATCGCAGCGAAGGATAAATCCAGCCCCTACTGTCTAGTTCCACCAGGGATTTGCGGCCCCATGTCCTATGCGGAGGTGAGCTCGGAGACGGTTGGCTATGTATGAATGGAAATCCAGTAAGGACCTGAGACGCCATTTTCACCCGGCCACCGACGGACTAACGTCCTTTACCTTGCTATGCGGCAGGATGCGCGGCGCGGTGGTGTCACATTTGCGCTCAAGGGTGAAGTGGAGGATGGGCCGAACAGCCCGGATCACCAGCACTGTGCTCGACGCCTGGCTTCGACGCACTTTGCCAGTCGCAGCAATTGCGATCAGCCAGTCGCACGATTGGAGTCAGAAAATCGTGAAAACCCGGAACGACGTGGCAACAGATCCAAGGCGGGCTGCGACTCGCAGCTATCGGAGTCAGGGACAACATAAAAATAAAATCCGCCAATATAACGATATTTCACGTCTAACAAAGATTATCGGAAATAAAGCTACCCAGCGAACGACGCCAACTGGGGTAGCGATCATAATCGGCCTCGCCAACAACTGAGAAACCGGCAGTGGCCGTCGCCGTTTGATCTAGCCCAACGAGGGATAGCTTCGAGGCATGCGTATTGCGAATTATCGTGTGACGCATGGAGAGAAGTGATGTCCGGTTCGAACTCACACCATGGCCATCACCACCCTGGCGTCCCAGTCGGCGAGCATCGCGATCCCGTCTGCGGCATGAGCGTGGATCCGGCCACCGCGCCGGAGCACCGCCTGAATGCGGGGTGGCATTCCCACTTCTGTTCGACCGGCTGCGCGCGCAAGTTCGACGCCGAGCCTGAACGCTACCTGCAAGACGTCGCCGCGCCGAAGGCGGCATCGTCCGAAGCGACGCCGGGCGCGATCTATACCTGCCCGATGCACCCAGAGATTCGGCGGTCCGGCCCGGGCAGCTGCCCGATCTGCGGCATGGCCTTGGAGCCGCTGACCGTCACGGCCGACAGCGGCCCCAATCCCGAACTGCGCGACATGACGATCCGGTTCTGGATCGGCCTGGCCCTGGCCTTGCCCGTCTTCGCGCTGGAAATGGGCGGCCACATCGGACTGATGGCGCTTCACCTGACGCCAGGGGTGTCCAATTGGGTCCAATTGGCCTTGGCCACACCCGTGGTTCTGGGCTGCGGCTGGCCCTTCTTTGAGCGTGGCGCGCGCTCGCTGGCGACGCGCCAGCTCAATATGTTCACGCTGATCGCCATGGGCATCGGCGTGGCCTGGACCTACAGCGTGGTCGCCACCCTGGCGCCTCAGCTCTTCCCGGCCGCCTTCCGCCGTCCCGACGGCTCGACGCCGATCTATTTCGAGGCCGCCGCGGTGATCACGGTCCTGGTGCTGCTGGGCCAGGTGCTTGAGCTGCGCGCGCGCGAGAACACCTCCGGCGCGATCAAGGCGCTGCTGGACCTTTCGCCCAAGACCGCGCGCCGAATGTTCGACGGCGAGGACTTCGAGATTCCCGTCGAGGAGATCCAGGCCGGCTTCCATCTGCGCGTCCGCCCCGGCGAGAAGATCCCCGTCGACGGTCGGGTGCTGATGGGCGAGGCCTCGGTCGACGAGTCCCTGGTGACCGGCGAGTCCATGCCAGTCCACAAGTCGCCGGGCGACAAGGTGATCGGCGGCGCCCTGAACAAGACCGGCTCCTTCCTGATGATCGCCGACAAGGTCGGCGCCGACACCCTGCTCTCGCAGATCGTGGCGATGGTGGCCGAGGCCCAGCGCAGCCGCGCGCCCATCCAGCGGATGGCCGACCAGGTATCGGGCTGGTTCGTGCCGGCCGTCATGCTCGTCGCTCTGATCGCCTTCGGCGCCTGGGCGGCGTTCGGTCCGCCGCCGAGCATGGCCTTCGCGCTGGTGGCGGCGGTCTCGGTCTTGATCATCGCGTGTCCCTGCGCCCTGGGGCTGGCCACGCCGATCTCGATCATGGTCGGTGTCGGCCGCGGCGCGGCCGCCGGCGTCCTGATCAAGAACGCCGAGGCCCTGGAGCGCTTCGAGAAGATCGACACCCTCGTCGTCGACAAGACCGGCACGCTTACCGAAGGCCGACCGGCCGTCACGGCGATCCGCCCGGCGGCGGGGTTCACGGAGGAGGAGATCCTGCGCCTGGCCGCCAGCCTGGAGCGGGCCAGCGAGCATCCGCTGGCCGACGCGATCGTTCGAGCCGCGGCGGCGCTGGAGCTGCCGCTGTCGCATCCCGAAGACTTCGACTCGCCCGTGGGCAAGGGCGTGGTCGGCAAGGTCGAGGGGCGCGTCCTGGCGATCGGCTCGGCCCGCTTCCTGGACGAGCAAGGCGTGGCGTCGGCGCCGCTCGCCGACCAGGCTGACGCGCTGCGCCAGGACGGCGCCACGGCGATCTATGTCGCCATCGACGGAGTGGTCGCCGCCGTGCTGGCCATCGCCGACCCGGTCAAGCCGACCACCCAGAAGGCCGTCGAAGCCCTGAAGGCGGACGGCGTGCGCGTGGTCATGCTGACCGGCGACAACCGCACGACCGCCCAGGCCGTCGCCAAGCGGCTGGGCATCGACGAGGTCGAGGCCGACGTCCTGCCCGACGAGAAGGCCGCCGTGGTCAAGCGCCTGCGGGCTGAAGGCCGCAAGGTCGCCATGGCGGGCGATGGCGTCAACGACGCGCCGGCCCTGGCGGCGGCCGAGGTCGGCGTCGCCATGGGCGCGGGCTCGGACGTCGCCATCGAGAGCGCCGGGGTCACGCTGCTGCACGGGGACCTGGAGGGCCTGGTCAAGGCGCGTCGCCTCTCGCGAGCGGTGATGGGCAACATCCGGCAGAACCTGTTCTTCGCCTTCGCCTACAATGTGGCGGGCGTGCCGATCGCGGCCGGGGTGCTCTATCCGGTGTTCGGCTGGCTGCTGTCGCCGGCGATCGCCGCGGCGGCCATGGCTCTGTCCTCGGTCAGCGTGGTCGGCAATGCGCTGCGCCTGCGGGCGGTGCGGCTTTAGGCGCTGACTGGCGCGGGCGTTGTTGAGGGGTTGGGCCGCCGCCCGCGTAGGAACTTAGGACAAAGTCGCCTTTCAACAGGACCGCCCCATGACCTACCGCGCTTTCCTCGCCACCGCCGTTCTGTCGGCCTCGATCCTGGCCGGCGGCCAGGCCAGCGCCCACGCCAAGCTGGTGGCCTCCGACCCCGCCGCCAACGCCACGGTCGCCGCGCCCAAGACCATCCGCCTGACCTTCAATGAAAAGCTCGCCCCAGCCTTCTCGAGCTTCGAGCTGGCCATGGCCGACGGCATGAAGGCGCCGGTCAAGACCACCGTCTCGGCCGACCGCAAGACGATCACGGGCGTGCCCAAGGGCCGGCTGATGGCGGGCGCCTACAAGCTCACCTGGCATGCGGCCGCCGCCGATGACGGTCACCGCATGGATGGGACCCTGGCCTTCACGGTGAAGTAGCCGATGGAGACCGCGGTAGTCCTCGTTCGCTGGGCGCAATATGTGACGTGCTTCGTCCTGGCGGGCGGGGCGCTCTTCGCGCTCTACGCCCTGCCGGCCGCGGGTCCGTCCAGCGCCGTGGCGCTGGGCTGGCCGCGTCGGCTCCTGGCGGGCTGCGCCGCGCTGCTGGTCGTGGCCAGTCTCCTGGGTCTTGTGCTGCAAACGGCCGTGGTCGCCGGGTCGCTTTCCGCGGCGCTGGATCCCTCGATCCTGACCTCGGTGATCAGCGAGATGGCGATGGGCGCGGCCTCGCTCGCACGGGCCCTGGCCGCGGTCGTGGCGCTGCACGTGCTTCTGCTCGCGCCGCCCGGCCGCGCCGCCTGGATCGCTGTATCAACGTTGGGGGCCGTGGCTGCGGCCAGCATGGCCTGGATGGGCCACGGCGCGGCCACCGAAGGTTTCGGCGGGAGCCTGCACCTGGCGGCCGACATCGCCCACCTCGCGGCGGCCGCCGTCTGGGTCGGCGCCCTGGTGTTCTTTCTGGGGCTGGCCGGGGTCAGTCGGCGTGACGCGCGACAGGCGCCGACCTTCCATGCCGCCCTGGCGGGTTTCTCGGGCATCGGCTCGGGCGTCGTCGCCGTGCTGGTCGCCAGCGGCCTGATCAACAGCTGGTTCCTCGTCGGGCCCATGGGCGTTGCGGCCCTGGTCCGCACGCCCTACGGGCTTCTTCTGCTTCTCAAGCTCGTTCTCTTCGGCGCCATGGTCGTGCTGGCCGCCGCCAACCGGTTTCGCCTGACCCCGGCCCTGCGCGAAGCCCTGGTCGAGCCGGCGCCGCCCAGCACGGCGGTCAAGGCGCTGCGCCGCAGTCTCGTGCTGGAACTGAGCGCGGCGATGGCGCTCGTCGCCGTGGTCGCCTGGCTAGGGCGTCTCGCGCCGATCAGCGCGCAATAGCCGCAACGTTCAGAGCACCGGTTCGTGCGCCGGCTCGGGCGTGGGGCGCCGCGCGAAGGGATCGCGCGCCCGCAACCAGTTACGCGCAGGCCGTTCGACAAGATGGTAGGCGACCATCGCGGCCAGCTGACAGGCCACGAACGCTCCTGCCCAGGCCAAGGCGATCCCGGCGCCGGACAGGTCTGGCGCCAGCCTTTCCAGAGCGTGGAAATAGACGATGTCGGCCGGAAGGTGGACCATGTAGAGGCTGTAGGAGACCTCGCCGAGATAGACGAGCGCCGGCGCCGACATCGCGCCTGGCTTCGCGGCCTTGGACGTCTCGGCCAGGCAGAAGATCAGCATAGCCAGACCCGGCCAGATATAGAGATCGCTCAGTCGCAGGTTGGCGGCGATCGCCACCCAGACCGTCGCGGCGAGCGCGCCGAATCCGGCCATGCCGGCCGGCAGGCTCAGGCTCGATCCCAAGCGATGCAGGGCCGCGCCCATCAGGAAGGCCGGGATGATCCGCAAGGCGCCGATCTGGGCGCTCATGTCGGTGAACAGCACCCCGCGCCCCTGGGCCGTCAGGAACATGGCGACGAACAGGGCGAGCACGGCGAGGACGAAGAGGCGTGGCCAACGCCTCAGCGACACCGAGGCGATGGCCGCGACCGGAAAGCCGAGGTAGGCGAACCACTCAGCCGAGATCGACCAGGAGGGGAAGTTCCATTGCACGGTGGGCGTCGTGCCCCAGGCATGCACTAGCAACAGGTGCTGGGGGAGCATGCGCGGGTCGAACGCCTGGGGATCGAAGCGGACGCCCAGCTTCAAGGCCGCGAGCCAGATGGCGATCGTCGCGGCCAGGGTGACCAGATGGACGGGATAGACCCGCGCCAGGCGCGCCCAAAGGAAGGAGCCGTAGTTGAACCGTCGCTCGGCCCAGGCCCGCGTATAGACGTGGCTGAGGATGAAACCCGACAGGATGAAGAAGAGGTCGACGCCGAGGTAGCCCTTGGCGGCCAGGCCAAAGCGCTCGAGACCAAGGTCCAGGTGGTTGCGGAAATGATAGACGAGCACCCACAGCGCCGCGCAGATGCGCAACGACGTGAGCGGACGGATGTCCGACGGATACATGGCCCCTCCCCCGAGGCAATGGTTGGAGCCGGCGAGCGCCGGCCCGATGGGCGCTAGAGCGCGGTCAGGCCGACGATGGTCTGGCCCCGCAGCTTGAAGCGCACCTTGGTCCCGACGCTCAGGCCCTTCAGGAGGGTCGGATCAGCGACCTTGAAGGCCATGGTCATCGGCGGCCACTTCAGCGCCGGGATCGCTTCATGGGCCAGAGTGATCTTGGCGGCCTTGGCGTCGATGGCGCGCACGACGCCGACCGCCTCGACCGGCGCGCTCGCCTCAACCGCATGCGCCGCAGGGTCCATAGCGCTCATCTGGGCGGCCGCCGGCTGGGCCAGCAGGGTCAGGGCGCTCGCAAGAGCGATGGACAGCATCTTCATGGAAGCCTCGCTAGGATCGATGGTCAAAACCAGGCCCTCAGGCCGAGCACGAAACTGGTCTCGGTGACCTCGTCGCCGCGCAGCCGGGCGAAGTCCGCGGCGCGCCCGAACCGCTTGGATAGGGCGACGCCGACATATGGCGCGAATTGGCGCCGAACCTCATAGCGAAGGCGCAATCCGAGCTCGCCGCTCGAGAGCCCCGAACCGATCGCCGCTGCGGGGATGTCTTGGGCGGCGAAGTTGAGTTCGGTGCGCGGCTGCAGGATCAGGCGCTGGGTGAGGCGCCAGTCGATCGCCCCTTCGGCGCGCGCGAGGACATCGCCCTTGCTGGAAACGAACACCGCTCCGCCCGCCTCGATCCAGTAGGGCAACAGGGTTTCGAACCCGACGGCGGCATAGGTGCGCGACTTGGGCTCGACATCCTGGCGCAAGCCCACCTGCAAGTCGGTATAGAGCGCCACGGGCCTGGAATAGAGCGCCTGCACCTCGCTGGCCTGAACGCCGTGACGGCCGCCCTCGCCCTCGGATTTGATCACCAGGCGATTGAGGTCGCCGCCGAACCAAGCCTCGCCGTCCCAGTGATAGCCGTTGCCCCCGGCCTGGGCGCGGTATTCCAGGAGGTTGGCCATCACCTGCGAGACCTGGGCGCCGCCATGCTCCTGCCGGAGCACGGCGCGAGCCCGGTCCATGGCGGCCGGATCGAAGACCCTGTCGGCCAGATGGTCGGTGGGCGGCGCCGGCGGAGCTGTTTCGTGATCGGGCAAGGGCGGCGGTCCCATCGCTTCGGCCGGGCGTTCCGATTGACCGGAGACAGCCAGGCCGGGCATGGCGCCCATGTCGTGGCCGGCGTGGGGGTCGGTCGCCGGCGCGACCTGCGTCTGAGGCATGGCCATGGCCGGCATGGCGCCCATGTCGTGTCCGGCATGGGGGTCGGCGGCTGGAGGCGGGGCCGCCGGCGCAGGCTTGGAACTGGGCGCGGCTGGCGCGCCGGCGTGGCCGGCGTGCTGGGCCAGGGCCGGCGCGGCCCACAGGACCGGCAAGAGGGCGATCAGCGAGGCCTTCATCGCGCGCCCTCCGCGGGGGTGTCGCGCACGCTGAAGACCTGAAACATCCCCGCGTGCATGTGATAGAGCATGTGGCAGTGGAAGGCCCAGTCGCCGGTCTCGGCGGTGAAGTCGAAGCTGACGCGGCCGCCGGGCAGGACGATGACGGTGTGCTTGCGCGGCATGTGGCCCGCCGGTCCGAAGGCCAGTTCGAAGAAGTGGCCGTGCAGGTGGATGGGGTGGGCCATCATGGTGTCGTTGACCAGGGTGACCCGGACCCGCTCGCCGTGGCGGAAGGCGTAGGGCGGCGGCCTATCGCTGAACTTGCGCCCGTCAAACCCCCACATGAACCGCTCCATGTTGCCGGTCAGGTGAATCTCGAGGGATCGCTCCGGGGCGCGCGGGTCGGGATTCGGCTCGAGGGCCACCAGGTCGCGATAGACCAAGACCCGGTGGCCGACGCTTTCGAGGCCCTGGCCAGGCTCGCCGGTGCGATCCATCGGCATCGGCGCGATCGACTGCACGCCCGGACCGAGCCTGACCTGAGGCGCGTTGTCCGGATTGCGCATGGACATGTCCATGCCGCCCTTGTCCATCTTGCCCATCACGTCGCTTCCGCGCTGGCGCGGCGGCGCCATGCCGGGCGCGGGGGTCGCGGCCTTGGCGCCCATGGCCGCGTGATCCATGCCGGACATGTCCGTGGAGCCATGGTCCATGCCCCCCATGTCCATTCCCTCCATATCCATGCCCATGTCGCGCATGGTGGTCAGCGGCCGCTCGCGCGGCGGCGGGACCTCGGCGCTCATGCCCAGCCGCGGCGCCAGGGTGGCGCGGCCCAACCCAGAGCGGTCGACCGACTCCGACACGATCGTGAAGGCCTTGTCTTCGGCGGGCTGGACGATCACGTCATAGGTCTCGGCGTTGCCGATCTGGAACTCGTCGACCTCGACGGGCCGCACGTGCTGGCCGTCGGCGGCGACCACGGTCATGCGCAGCCCCGGGATGCGGACGTTGAAGACCGACTGGGCCGCGGCGTTGATGAACCGCAGGCGCACGCGCTCGCCGGGCGCGAACAGCGCCGTCCAGTTGTCCGCGGGGCCATGGCCATTGACCAGGAAGGTGTAGGCCGCGCCGGTGACGTCGGAGATGTCGGTCGGGTCCATCAGCATCTTGGCCCAGTCCAGGCGCTCGGCCAGGGTCTGGTCCTTGCCGGCCAGAAGCCCAGCGAGGGTCTGGCGCTGGTAGTTGAATGCGCCGCTCTGCTGCTTGAGCTTCTTGAAGATCTGGTGCGGGTGCAGGCGGCTGAAGTCCGACAGCACCACGACGTGCTCGCGGTCGAAGGCCACCGGATCAGGACCGACCGGATCGATGATAATGGGCCCATAGTGGCCCATCTGCTCCTGCAGGCCCGAATGGCTGTGGTACCAATAGGTGCCCGCCTGGCGGACCTGGAATTCGTAGGTGAAGGTCTCGCCGGGCTTGACGCCCGGGAAGCTGACGCCGGGCACGCCGTCCATCTGGAAGGGCACGAGCAGGCCGTGCCAGTGGATCGAGGTGTCCTCGTCGAGCGTGTTGGTCACCGACAGGCGGACATGCTGGCCTTCCTTCAGCCGGATCAGCGGGCCAGGAACCGTGCCGTTGATCGTCACGGCGTGGCCGGCCTTGCCGTCGACCGTGATCGGCGTGTGGCCGATGGTCAGCTTGATGTCCTCGCCCGAAAGGGCGGCCGGCGCGCGGCCGGGATCGCCCGCCGCGCGCGCCCAGGACGGCAGCAGGCTCGCCAGGGTGGCGCCGCCGCCGAGGACGGCGAGCGATTGGAGAAAACGACGGCGATCGAAAGCCGCGCTGGATCGAAGCATGACAGCCCTTTGACGATGACGCGCCGGCGGCAGGCCGTGAGGGACGGCCGCGACGCGATCTCTAGGTGGCTACGCGCCAAACCGTCGCCCCCCTCGCCGGCGGGCGAAAAAAGTCAGGGATCGACCAGCCAGTCGGCCAGCCGCTTGCGGGCGCGATAGGCGCGCATCTCGATGGTCTTGACGCTGACGCCCAGGACCGCCGCGGCGTCCTGTTGTGAATAGCCTTCCAGATAGGTGAGGATCAGCGGCTCCTTGAGCTGGTCGGGCAGGCGCGCGATCGCCGCCTCCAGGCGCGACAGTTGTTCGGCGCGCAGACTCGCCGCCTCGGGGCCCGGCGCGGGGTCGGCGGGATCGGGCGCGCCTGGCGCGTCGATCGACCGCTCGCCCAGGATCAGCCGCCGAACCAGCAGGCGACGCCCCCGGTCGCGGCACTTGTTCAGGACGATGGCCCGCATCCAGGCGCCGAACGGCCGGGTCGGATCATAGCGATCCAGCGCCTTCCAGGCGGCCACGAAGCTTTCCTGCACCACCTCGTGGGCGGCTTCGGAGTCGCCGACATGGCGCCGGGCGAAGGCGTGCAAGGCGCCCTTGTGACGCCGCATCAGCGTGCTGAAGGCGCGCTCGTCGCCGCGCGCCGCGCGCCTGGCCAGCGCGCCGTCCTCGTCCTCGCCAAGGCCGGCGGTCACGGCGTCTCGTTCGTTAGCGCCTCGCTGACGCGGCGGTCGAATTTGGCCGCCTGCTCGGGGGTCAGCACCTTACGCATCGCCAGGACGTGCTGGACCGTCTCCAGCTGCAGCGCCCCCATGGCGACATGGAAACGCTCGACCGCGGCCTCGACCTCGGGCCCGTATTCGTGGCGCGCCTGGATGGCGGCGGCCAGTTGGGCGTTGGCCGCGCGCAGCTCGGCCTCCCGGGCGCGGCGACGCACGGCGAAATCCTGTTCGAGCGCCTCGAGCCGGCGATCCTGATCCGGGCTGAGCTTCAGCTCGTGGTGAACCATCTCGTGCAGCGACTGGGCGTGATGCATCGGCAAGAACCGGCCCGAGCCGAGCCAGCCGCCGGCGATCCCGGCCAGCAGCGCCAGGACGACGGTCAGGGCCGCCCCGCGCGAGATCCGGCGCATGTCAGCGCCCGCCGAGCAGGGTCGACGGCGCCAGGTGCGCGTCGACCGAAAACGCCGAGATCTCGGAGGGGGCGCGCGCGGCGGCGTTGGCCGCGAGACTGCCGCCGACCATGCCCAGGCCCAGGGCCGCCACCACCGAGGCCGCGCGCAGCGGCACGAGCGCGTTCGCCGCGCGCCGGCCGTCGCGCCAGCTGTCGATCCTGGCCCACACCTGGCCTTCCAGGCCGGGCAGCTGGGCGTGCGGCTGGCGCCGCAACGCCTCGAAAAGTTCGTCGAGCTGGTCGCTCATCGTCGATCCCCTGACTCTGCACGCCTACATACGCGGCCCGCGGTCCACCCCCTCACCTCAGGCGCGACGCGCCCCCGGGCCGGCCGTGCGTCCGGCGCACGACGCGGAGAAAAACCATATGCTGAAAACGTCCGCACGGATCCACAGGTGTTGGGCCGCTGGCGACGCTCGGGTGCGGGTGAAAGCCACGCACGCCCCGGCCCCGCATGGCGATCGCCCCCCGGGGGGACGCGCCCGCGCCCAGGACGGCCGAGGTTCGGAGCGGCGCGATCGCCGCCGCGGCCTGGCGCCCCGTCGCGCGAGACGAGGGCCAAAACCTGCGCTTCGGAATCTACGTATTCCGACCCGGGACGTAGGACCCTAGTCCCTGACTCGAAGAACAACTTCTTCCCGTCGAAGATCAAACGGCGGCGCATCTACTCATCTCCAAACCTATTCATCTAAGGAGTCAAAGATGATCAAGACGTCCGTCATCGCCGGCTTGGCCGGCATCGCGATGCTCGTTGCAACGCCGGTTCTGGCGCAAGGGATCGGCCACACCTTCTTCATGAAGGGCTCGATCGTCGCGAACGACAGCAACGGCACCGTGATCTGCATCGGCAAGGCGGACGGCGCCGAGGTCGGCCAGACCCTGGAAGTCTACCGCGTCAAGCAGCTGCCGGGGCCCAACAAGGCCCCGCCGTCCTATCGGCGCGACCTCGTCGGGCACGTGAAGATCGACCACGTCTTCGACGACCACTTCGCCCATGTCACGGTCGCCGACGGTACGCCGGCCAAGCACGACATCGTCGAGCTGCGCAAGAACTGAGCGGGCGATCGGTTCGCCAGCGGCGGGATGGCCCACGCCGTCTCGCCGGAGCGACCGGCGGGCGCGCCCCTCCGCTGACCTTGGGCTTTCGTCCAACGAGCGAGGCGACGAGTATCATGACGACCTTCAAGATCGGCGCGTTCGCCGCAGCCGCCGGCGTGCGGCGCGATACGATCCGGTACTACGAGCGCACCGGCCTGCTGCGCGATCCGGGCAGGACCGGCGCCGGCTACCGTGTCTATGAGGACGCCGACCTCCTGCGGCTCCATTTCATCCGGGCCGCGCAGGAGCTCGGCTTCACGCTCGCCGAAACCGCCGACCTGCTCGCGCTTCAAGCCTCCGACACCGCCAAGGCGTCGGCGGTGCTGGAGATCACCCGCGAGAAGATCCGCGACGCCGAACGCCGCATTCAGCGGCTGTCGGATATCCGTGACGTGCTCAGCGCGCTGGCCGACGATTGCCCGATGGACGTGGCGGCCTCGGACTGTCCGATCCTGGCCTTCCTCGCCGAAAGACGGGTCCGGCGGTCGGACGCCCGCGGCGACGCACCGCGGGAGGCGCTCTGACCCGCCCGGGCGCGCGGCGACACGTCAATCCTTGGCCGGCGACCTCGCCGGCTCCACCGCTCGCCCCTGGCGCGCCCGTCCGCGGCGAAGGCCATCGGTGTCGAGCCCATGATCTCCAGGGAGGAACTTGCCATGATCGACATCCGCCACACACTTCGCGCGCCCATCCAGGCGCTTGTGATCGGCGCCGCGGCGCTCGCCCTCACCGCCTGCGGCGACAAGGGCGCTGAGCCCCCGCCGCCCGCGGCCTCGGTCCAGGCCCCGGCCCCGTCGCCCGCCGCGGCCCCGGTCCCCAGCGCCGCCGATCCGGATCCCGGCGTCGGCGGCTCGACGGCGCCTTCGAACAACGCCGCCGGGCAACATGACGCCGATCACGACGCGGCGACGATGGAACGCCATCATCGTCAGGAGATGGATCACCACGCCATGCGCCAGGGCGGCGCGGCCACGGGGACGACGCCCCAACCCGACGCCGCGCCGATGAGCCCATCGGCTCCGATGAAGGACATGTGAAGACGAGGGCAAGCCCGATGCGCGGGACGACCAGCCGACAGGGATGGAGCTTGGGTCTGGCCGCCGCCTGCCTTCTGCTTTCGACGGCGGCCATCGCCCAGGAAGGCGACGAGCACGCGGCCCACCATCCGGGCGCGCAAGGCGGCGCGATGGCGGACGCCGGCGTCATGGGCGCCGCGCCGAGCCCCGCGGCAGCCGGCATGAGCGGAATGATGGACGAGATGATGGAGGGCGAAGGCGAGCATGGCGCCCGGCGCACGCCCTTCGTCTCACAACTGCTCGCCGCCCCGTCGCTCAGCGCCGAGGGGCGCAACCGGTTGATGGGCGAGGCCCAAGCGCGCGTGGAGCGCGGACTGGCCATGGCCGCCGAGGCCTCCGCCGCCGCGCGGTCCGAAGATCCGGCCGCCCGGGCGAGCGCGGCGCGGCGCCTGCGTGAAGCAAGCGACCTCTTCGCGAGCGGATCGGCCGCGCTCGCCGCCCTCGACCGCGGCGCGTCCCCGCAGCCGGCGGCGATCACCTGGTTTCGGGATCAGATGAGCCTGGGCGCGCCGCCGCACGCGGCGCCGATCCGGTGGCTCGGCGTCTCGCCGCCCCATTTCATGCTGATGTTCGTCCTGGCGATGGTCAGCGCGATGCTGCTGGGCCTGCAGGTCGCGCGCCTGCGGCGGGTCCGCAAGATCGTCGACGCCGGCGGGTCGACGGCCCCCGCGCCCGCCCCGGTGACCGCGACGGCCTCGCCACGCCAGGCGGCGGCCGTTGAGCCGGGCGCTGAAACGCTCACGCCGAGCAACGCCGCGCCGCCCGCCGGGGCGTCGCTGCGCAAGCCCAGGAGCTGGTCTGGCCCGTTGCGGGTGGTCCAGATCGTGCGGGAGACGCCGACGATTCAGACCTTCCGGCTGGCCGACCCGGCCGCCGATCGGCTGCCCTTCGATTTTCTGCCCGGCCAGTTTCTCCAGGTCGAGGTGGAGCCGGTGGATGGCAAGCCCTCGCGGCGATCCTACACCATCGCCTCCTCGCCGACGCAGCGCGCCTATGTCGAGCTAACGGTCAAGCGCGAGGAGCAGGGCGTCGTGTCGTGCTTTCTGCACGACAAGGTCGCCGTCGGCGACCTGCTGAAGACGACGGGCCCCTTCGGCGCGTTCACCTTCACCGGAACCGACGCCGACAGCATCGTGCTGATCGCCGGCGGGGTCGGCATCACCCCCATGATGTCGGTCCTGCGCTACCTGACCGACACGGCTTGGTCGGGCGAGATCTTCTTCCTGTACGGCGCCCGTTCGACCGACGAATTCGTCTTCCGCGAGGAGCTCGAGCGGCTCGAGCGGCGGTTCTCCAATCTGCACGTGATGGCGGCCATGCGACGCTCGGCCGGCACGGTCTGGCTGGGGCCGCAAGGCCCGCTCACCCGCCAGATGCTGCTCGACGCGGTCCCAGACATCGCCCGCCGCCGCATTCACATGTGCGGGCCGCCGGGCATGATGGCCGCGATGCGCCGGGAGCTGGCCGCTCTGGGCGTCCCGGACGCTCAACTTCACACCGAAGCCTTCGGGCCCGCGTCGCTGCCCGCCGACGCGGCCGAGCTCGAGGTCAAGGCGCCGCCCCCCGCGCCGTCATCCCCGAGCGTCGTCGCGCCCCCCACGCCGGCGGTCGCCGCGGCCACCATCACCTTTTCCGTGGCGGGCGTGTCGGCCCCGCTCCCCGCCGGCCAGACCGTCCTGGAAGCCGCGGAGGGCGCGGGGGTGGAAATCCCCTATGCCTGCCGCTCGGGTGAATGCGGCGTCTGCGTCACCCGGCTGATTTCGGGCGAGGTCACCATGGCGGTGGAGACCGGCCTGGATCCCGCCGACAAGGCCAAGGGCTACATCCTGGCCTGCCAGGCCAAGAGCACGGGCCAGCCGCTCGTGGTGGAGGCCTGATGCGCGAGCGCGGCGACATGGCCGTCGGCCTGCTTGTGGCCTTCCTGCTGCTCTTTCCGCTGGGCTACGTCCTGCACGTCGCGCCGCGCTTTCCCGGCAGCCTGGTCGGCGGCGTCATCGGCGTCGTCGCCGCCGTCCTCATGCTGCTGACCCTGCCCTATGTGGTGGTCAAGCACGTCAAGGCGGCGGAACGGTGGACAGGCCGGTTCGTCAGCAAGCCGACGCTGCTGGCCCTGCATGTGTATGCGGGCGTGCTGGCTCCGATCCTGGGGTTGGTTCATGCCGCCCACAAGTTCGGCAGCCCCGTCGGCCTAACGCTGACTGGCCTTGTGCTGCTGACGGTCCTCAGCGGCTTCGTCGGCCGCTACCTGCTGGCGCAGACGGCGCGGGCCCTGCGCGGCCGCCGCTCCGAGCTGGCGTCCCTGCAAGCGGCGTATCTCCACCTGCCGGCGCCCCCGGCGCCGACGGCGGCGGCCGTTGCGCTTTCCCGCTGGAAGCGGCTGTTCTTCGTCGCCGGCGAACCGCCGGCGCCGCCGCCCGATGGGGCCGAGGCCCTGGCCGCGGCCTTGGCCGACACCGAGTTCGCCATCCGCGCGGAGGGTGCGACCAACCGGCTGTTGTCGCGTTGGCGGTGGCTGCACGCTGTCCTGGGGGCGCTGGTCTACCTGGTGCTGCTTTTGCACATCGCCGCGGCCATCTATTTCGGGCTGCGCTGGCTATGATGCGGGACCGCCTCCTCTACTGGATCTTTGTCGCCGCCGGCCTGGCGCTGCTGGGCGTCGCGGCGATGATGCAGACAAGCGCGCCGCCCGGCGCCGGACCGGTGGCTCAGCTTGTCGCGCCAGGCCCCCTGTCGCCGGCCCACCAAGCCTTCGGCGCGCAGTGCGCCAGTTGCCACACGCCTCTCAAGGGCGTGGAGAGCAAGACCTGCGTCGCCTGCCACGCGAGCACCGATTTCGGAAACAAACAGTCGACCCAGTTCCATGCCCAGGCCAAGGAGTGCACGGCTTGCCACGTCGAGCACGAAGGCGCGCGCGCCATCGTGAAGATGGACCATCAGGCGTTGCTCGATCCGGCGGTGTGGCGAGGGCCGGCTGTTTCGCCACCCAATCCGCACGCCTTGCCGCCCGAAGCCGCGCTCAATTGCGCAAGCTGCCATTCCGTCCGCGATCCGCATCTGGGACTCTTCGGCCAGGACTGCGCCAGCTGCCACGCGACCAGCAGTTGGAAGGTTCCCAACTTCCGGCATCCGTCGGTCAGCTCGACGCAATGCTCGGAGTGCCACACCGCGCCGCCCAGTCATTTCATGGAGCACTTCAGCATGGTCTCCCAGCGCGCCGCCGGCTCCAAGGCGCGCGTCGAACAATGCTACGCCTGTCACACCACCGACAGCTTCAACAACATCCGCCGCCGAGGCTGGTATGATCACCATTGAGTCCGGCTGGCTCAGCGCCTTCTTCAGGCTCGCGGTGATCATCCTCGAGCTGGCGGGCACGCTGACCATCCTCAGCGGCGCGGCGCTGGCGACGATCCTGTTCGCCCTGCGGGCCCGATCGGGCGACCGGGCCAAGGCCTATGGCGCGTTCCGGTCCGCCCTCGGCCGAAGCATCCTTCTTGGCCTCGAATTCCTGGTCGCCGGCGACATCGTCAAGTCGCTCGTCATCAACCCGACCTTGGACGATCTCATCGTCCTGGCCGGTCTGGTCTTCGTGCGCACCTTCCTTAGCATCTCGCTCGGCGTCGAGATCAACGGCCACTGGCCCTGGGAGGACACGCGCATGGCCAGGGCCACGGGCCGCGAACCTTCCTCACCGCGGGTCTGACCAGACCCGCCCACCCGCCGGGAGATTGACATGCTGCAACGACGAGACCTGCTCACGGGAGCCGCCCTGTTGGCGGCCGGCGCCGCCCAGCCCGCCGCGGCGGCCGCCCAGGCCCACGACATGAAGGGCATGGACGCCATGCCCGGCATGGCGATGTCGATGAGCGACTGCATCGATCACTGCCTGGCTTCCCATCGCCGGTGCCTTGAGACCGCCGCCTACGCCCTCGGTCAAGGCGGCGCGCTCGCCGCCCCCGACCTGATCGCCATGCTCACCGACTGCGCCGAGCTGTGCCAGGCGACCGCCAACTCCATGCTCCGCGGCTCGGCCCTGCACCCGGTGCTCTGCCGCGCCTGCGCCGAAGCCTGCGACCTGTGCGCGGCGGCCTGTTCGAAACCCCGCGCCGACGCCCCGATGGCCCAGTGCGCCGAGACGTGCAGGGTGTGCGCCGCGGGCTGCCGACAGATGTCGCGCTGACCGCGCCTTCGGACCTTACGTATACGCGCGGCCGCCAATTGCGGGCATTGCAAGCGTCACGCCGTTCGAGATGCAGACGACGCCATCGGACGCGAACGTCATAAGTTGGAGATCAGAAATGATGCGCAAGATCGCAGTCGTGGCCGGCGCTGTCGGCCTTCTGGCCATGGGGACCGCCGCATTCGCCGACGGCCCCGCGCCCAAGGCCCAGACCCAGCCCGCGCCGGCCGCCTCCGCCCAGACCCCGCCGGACCACGCCCACATGCAGGGCATGGACCATGGCGGCCAGCAGATGCACGACCAGATGATGAAGGACCATCAACAGGGGATGGCGAACATGCCGGCCACGCCGCCCAAGGATCCCGCCGCCAAGAAGCCCATGAAGGGCTGCTGCATGGACAAGCCGATGGCCCCGAAAGGCAAACCCATGGCTCCCAAGGACGCCAAGGATCCCGCCATGCCCATGAAGGACATGTAACGCCCGCTCAAGCCGCGACGCGCCGAAGAACCTGCCGGGCGAGCACGCCCGGCAGGTTCTTTCACGTCCGGGCGCCGCCAGGCGATGTGACATCTACGGATATCCTCGGCCGCGCCCGCCACTAGGCTCGTCGTCACCAGCAGGGAGCCAAGCGATGTTCCACAAGGCCATCGAGACGATGCGCGCCGCGCCCTTGTTCAAGGCGCGCTACGACAACTTCATCGGCGGCGCCTGGTCGGCCCCGACCACGGGCGAGTACTTCGCCGACCACAGCCCGATCAATGGCGACCGGATCGCCGAGTTCGCCCTGTCGGGTCCGGCCGACGTGGAACTGGCGCTCGACGCCGCCCATCGCGCCAAGGCCGGCTGGGCGCGGTTGTCGCCGGCCGAGCGGTCCCGGCTGCTGAGCCGGGTCGCCGATCGCCTGGAGCAGAACCTCGACCTGCTGGCGCTCGCCGAGACGCTCGACAACGGCAAGCCGATCCGCGAGACGCGCGGCGCCGACGTGCCGCTCGCGGTCGATCACTTCCGCTATTTCGCTGGATGCATCCGGGCCGAGGAAGGCGCGATCTCGACGATCGACGCCGACACCATCGCCTACCATTTCCGCGAGCCGCTTGGCGTGGTCGGCCAGATCATTCCCTGGAACTTCCCCCTGCTGATGGCGGCCTGGAAGATCGCGCCCGCGCTGGCCGCCGGCAACTGCACGGTCATCAAGCCAGCGTCCCAGACGCCCCTGACGCTGATGATGCTCGCCGAACTCACCGCCGACATCCTGCCGCCGGGCGTGCTCAACGTCGTGACCGGGCCCGGCCGAACCGTCGGCCAGGCGATCGCCGCCAACCCGCGGATCGCCAAGGTCTCGTTCACCGGCGAGACGGTCACGGGCAAGGCGATCATGCACGCCGCGGCCGATCACCTGATCCCGCAGACGATGGAGCTCGGGGGCAAGTCGCCCAACATCTTCATGGCCGACGTCCTTGATGAGGAGGACGCCTTCTTCGACAAGGCGCTGGAAGGGTTCACGCTCTTCGCCTTCAACAAGGGCGAGGTCTGCACCTGTCCCTCGCGCGCCCTGATCCATGAATCGATCTTCGACCGGTTCATGGAGCGGGCCGTGGCCCGCGTGGCGGCGATCCGTCAGGGCGACCCGCTCGACCCCGCGACCCAGCTGGGCGCCCAGGCGTCCGAAGACCAGCTGCGCAAGATCCTCGGCTATATCGAGATCGGCAAGAACGAGGGCGCGCAATGCCTGATCGGCGGCGCGCGGGCGCTGCCCGGAGGCGAACTCGACGGGGGCTATTTCGTGCAGCCGACCGTCTTCGTCGGCGACAACAGCATGCGGATCTTCCAGGAGGAGATCTTCGGCCCAGTGTTGTCGGTGACGACCTTCAAGACCCTCGACGAGGCGATCGCGATCGCCAACGACACCCCCTATGGTCTGGGCGCCGGCGTCTGGAGCCGCAGCGGCAACACCGCCTATCGCCTCGGCCGCGCCATCGAGGCCGGACGGGTCTGGACCAACTGCTATCACCAGTATCCGGCCCACGCCGCCTTCGGCGGCTACAAGGCCTCGGGGTTCGGACGCGAGACCCACAAGGCGATGCTCGATCACTACCAGCAGACCAAGAACCTGCTCGTCTCCTACGACGAGCACGGCCTTGGTCTCTTCTGATCCCTCGCAAAGGAGCACAGCCATGGCCAAGACCATGAAGGCGGCTGTCGTCCGCCAATTCGGCGCGCCGCTGGTGATCGAGGAAGCGCCGATCCCCACGGTCGGTCCCGGACAGATCCTGGTGAAGATCGCCGCCACCGGCGTCTGTCACACCGACCTGCACGCCGCCGAGGGCGATTGGCCGGTGAAGCCGAACCCGCCCTTCATTCCTGGCCATGAAGGCGTCGGTCACGTCGCCGCTGTCGGGTCGGGCGTCACCCACGTCAAGGAGGGCGACCGGGTCGGCGTGCCGTGGCTCTACACCGCCTGCGGCCATTGCGTGCATTGCCTGGGGGGATGGGAGACCCTGTGCGAGAGCCAGCAGAACACCGGCTATTCGGTCAACGGCAGCTTCGCCGAATACGTCCTCGCCGACCCCAACTATGTCGGCCACCTGCCGGACAATGTCGGCTTTATCGACATCGCGCCGATCCTGTGCGCGGGCGTTACCGTCTACAAGGGACTGAAGGCGACCGAGGCCAAGCCGGGCGAGTGGGTCGTGGTCTCCGGCATCGGCGGCCTGGGTCACATGGCCGTGCAGTACGCCAAGGCGATGGGGCTCAACGTGGCGGCGGTCGACATCGACGACCGCAAGCTCGATCTGGCGACACGCCTTGGCGCGGCCGTGACCGTCAACGCCCGAGAGCAGGATCCCGCCGCCGCGATCAAGGCGGCGATCGGCGGCGCGCAGGGCGTCCTCGTCACCGCCGTCTCGCCCAAGGCCTTCCAGCAGGCGCTCGGCATGGTCCGGCGCGGCGGCACGGTGGCCCTCAATGGCCTGCCGCCCGGCGATTTTCCGCTGTCGATCTTCGACACCGTGCTCAACGGCGTCACCGTCCGCGGCTCGATCGTCGGCACCCGGCTCGACCTGATGGAGGCGCTGGCCTTCGCCGGCGAGGGCAAGGTTCACGCGACTGTCCACACCGAACCGCTCGAGAAGATCAACGACGTCTTCGCGCGCATGCACCACGGCGACATCGAGGGCCGCATCGTCCTCGACCTCGCCTAATCCCCCCCGCGACGAACCGCGAGCAAACCATGTTCGACAGTCCTACCTTGCCGGCCACACGGCGCCGCTTCGTCCAGGGCCTGGCGGTCAGCGGGGCGGTGGCCG
This sequence comes from Caulobacter sp. GW822-FHT01G02, assembly GCF_058802865.1. Lineage (NCBI taxonomy): Bacteria > Pseudomonadati > Pseudomonadota > Alphaproteobacteria > Caulobacterales > Caulobacteraceae > Caulobacter > Caulobacter sp. GW822-FHT01G02. The sequence continues at coordinate 274,765 of NZ_JBXAON010000008.1, read as the reverse complement.
GAGTTTCGCCGGCGCTGCTGGCGGGCCCCGCCGCCGCCGCGACCGCCGAATTGCGCGGGACCGAATTCGATCTCGAGATCGCCGAACTGCCGGTCAACTTCACCGGCAAGCGTCGGATCGCCACGGCGGTGAACGGCGCCGTGCCCGCCCCCGTGCTGCGATTGCGCGAGGGCGACACCGTCACCCTGCGCGTCCGCAACCGCCTCAAGGAGATGTCCAGCATCCACTGGCACGGGGTCATCCTGCCCGCCGAGATGGACGGCGTACCAGGCATCAGCTTTCCCGGGATCGCGCCCGGCGAGACCTTCACCTATCGCTTCGAGCTGCGTCAGGCGGGCACCTACTGGTATCACGCGCACACCTTGGCCGAGCAAACCGGGCTTTATGGCGCGATCATCGTCGAGCCGCGCGCGCCGACCGGACCTGCGCCCGATCGGGACTACGCCATCCTGCTGAGCGACTGGTCGGACGAACCGCCGCTGCAGATCTTCACGAACCTCAAGAAGCTGAGCAGCTACTACAATTTCGCGCAGCCGACCGCCGGAGACTTCCTCGATGATGTGAGCCGCCTGGGGGCGGGCCAGGCCCTGACGCGGCGGCGGATGTGGAACCGGTCGCGGATGAACCCGACGGACTACAGCGACGTCTCGGCCGCCACCTACACCTACCTGATGAACGGAACGCCGCCGGCCGGGAATTGGACGGGCATAGCCGCCGCCGGCGAGCGGGTTCGCCTGCGGTTCGTGGGCGCGGCGACGGCGACCTTCTTCGACGTGCGCATTCCCGGCGTCGCGATGACCGTCGTCTCGACCGACGGCCAGCCGGTGGAGCCGGTGACGGTCGAGGAGTTCCGGATCGGGCCGGGCGAGACCTACGACGTCGAGTTCACCATGGGCGACGGCGCCCGCACGATCTTCGCCCAATCGATCGACCGGACCGGCTTCGCCCGCGGCGTCATCGCCCCAGCGCCCGGCATGACGGCGCCGACGCCGGCGCTCGATGCGCGGACCTGGCTCGATCCGGTCGACATGATGGGCGCCATGGCCGCCATGGGCGGCGAACACGCCGGCCACGGCATGGCGGACACGCCCCCGAAGGCGCGTCACGCGCGCACCGAATACGGCGCCAACACCGACATGCGCGTCGACTATCCGCGCACCAATCTCGACGATCCCGGCGCGGGCCTGCGCGAGCGGTCCTGGCGGGTGCTGACCCTGGCCGACCTTCGCACGCCCGGCGGCGATCCGGATCCTCGCGAGCCGGAGCGTGAGATCGAGTTGCACCTCACCGGCAACATGGAGCGCTTCATCTGGACGCTGGACGGGATCAAGCTGAACGATTCCCGTCCGCTCCACTTCAAGCCGAACGCGCGGCTGCGCATCGTTCTCGTCAACGACACGATGATGGCCCACCCGATGCACCTCCACGGCATGTGGAGCGATGTCGAAGGCCCGGACGGCGCGTTCCAGGTCCGCAAGCATACCGTGGTGGTCCAGCCCGCCCAGCGGATCAGCTTTCGCGTCACCGCCGACGCCATGGGGCGATGGGCCTTCCACTGTCATCTGCTCTACCACATGGCGGCCGGCATGTTCCGGGAGGTGGTCGTCGCATGACCCGTCTGGCCCTCTCGCGAGCGTCTCTGCTCGCCTTGGCTCTGAGCGTTTCGGCCGTGGCCGCGCCCGCAATCGCCCAGGACGCCCCCCATCAGCACGCCGCGCCACCGCCGCCGAGCCCGGCCCCAACGGCCTCCCCCGCGGCGCCTGCGGATCACGCGGGCATGGATATGTCCGGCATGGATATGTCCGGCGCGGGGACGCCCGCCGGCGGCATGACCATGGACATGGGACGGATGCAGGGCGGCAAGGCTCCGCCGGACGCCCGCAACTCCGACGACTATGCGGACGGCTATCGCAATTCGACGCTGCCGGGCTACGAGATGGCCGACAAGCTGTCGATCCCCAAGGTTCTCGTTGACGAACTGGAGTTCGCCAGCGGCAACGAGGGGCAGGGCGTCGGCTGGACCGTCCTCGTCACCCAGGGCCAGGACGACAGCAAGCTCTGGCTGCGCAGCCAGGGCCTCAAGAACTCCAAGGATCGCCTCGATCCGGAGAGCAGCGTCGAGGCGCTGTGGTGGCGCAGCAAGAGCCCGTTCTGGGGCACGTTGCTGGGCGTTCGTCAGGATCTCGGCAAGGGGGCGACCACTTGGCTCGCCGCCGGCGTCGAGGGCCTGGCGCCCTACTGGTTCGATGTCCAGCTGACCGGCTACGTCGGCGACGACGGCCGCCTCGGCGCCCGCGCCAAGGGCGCCTACGAGGTCCGCTTCACCAATCGCCTCATCCTGACCCCGCAGGTCGAAACCAACCTCTATTCCAAGCGCTCGACCGACCGTGAGCTCGGCGGCGGCTTCAGCAACGTCGAGCTGAGCGCTCGGCTGCGCTACGAGGTCTCGCGGAAATTCGCGCCCTATGTCGGCTTCGTCTGGGAGCGGGCGCTGGACGACACCGCCGACTTCCGACGTGCCGATCGCCAGCGCCCGGCCGAGCATCGGGTGGTTGTCGGCTTGCGATCATGGTGGTGAGGCGCTGCGCGGCGCCTTGGCGACCGGAAGACGGCCTGACGTGTTCTGCGGCGGACGATAGCCCTGGCCGGAGCCAGACGGCTGCGTCGATCCTGTTGCTTCTCGCGGTCGCGGCGGCGTCTGCGGGCCAGACCGCCGTCCTCGCCTTTCTCCCGACCCTCGTCGACGGAGGCCAGGCCGACTTGGCGCTGCGCATCCACGATGTCCATGTCGCGAGTTTGACGGCGGCCCACCCGCTGGCGGCGCTCGTCTTCGCGCCGCTCTGGGGATGGCTCGCCGACCGCATCGACTACCGGATCATTCTGCGCACGGCCCTGGTCGTCCTCGCGCTGGCGACCGCGCCGGTCGGGGCGGTCCCGCTCCCCATGCTGTATGGACTTCGCTTGCTGGCTGGGCTGTCCGCGGCCGCCATCATCCCGCTGGCGCTGCTGTCAACGAACTTCGCACCCGGTGGCCGGGACGAGCAGGCGAGGCGTTTCACCTGGCTGACGGCCTTCATGTTTCTTGGCGACCTGTTCGGCCCCCTGCTCGCCGAAGCGTCCGCGTCGCTCTTTCCCCGCACGCCGCTGTTGGTGCTCGCGCTCGTCATCGCCGTGCTGGCGCTGGCGCTGACGACCGGCATTGTGCGCTTGCCGGCCCGCTGTGCCGCCCGTCCCGAGGGACGTCGCCTGCAAGCCCCGCCGCGCGTCGTCACGCTTGTCCTCCTGCTTGTCACCATCGTCGGCGGCGGCGGACTCGCCGCCATGCATGTCAGCCTGCTCGTGACCCGCTCCGAGGGCGCGCTGAGCCGCGAGGCGATCGCCGGGATGCTCAGTCTCTGCGGGCTGGCGATGTTGGCGGCTCAGCTTTTCCACACCCGCGTCACCTGGCTGGTGACCGCGCCTCGACGCCTGGCCTGCCTCACGCTCGCGCTTCTAGCCCTGTCGCTGTTTCTCTTTCGGTTTGGAACGACCGTGGTCGAAATGGCCGGTCTCATCGCCGTCGCCGGCTGGAGCTCAGCCAGTCTTCGGCTGGTCACGAGCTTCTGGATCAGCGGCCCCATGCGGCCCTCTGGAGTCATGCTTGGGCTGCAGCATACAGCCGCGAGCCTCGGCCAGGCGCTGGCGCCCATGTCGCTCGCCGTCGTGTCACCCCATCGGCAAGCGGCCGTCGTCGAAGCGATCGGCTGGCTGTCGCTCGGTCTGCTCGCGCTTCTGCCGGCGATATGGCGCCGGACGGCGACACCGGTCCATCCAGCCGGGGAAAGGGCGTGACAGCGCCGCCACGTCCGAGAGCCGCGTCCGCCACGCGCCCAGCTTCACGCCAAGGAGTCCGCCCATGAAAATCCGCCTCGCCGCCGTTCTGCTGTTGCTCGCCTTGCCCAGCGCCGCGCTGGCGGCTGGCGACATCCTGCTCTATCGCGACCCTGGATGTGGTTGCTGCGAGGCCTGGGCCCAGGCCGTCCGTGCGAAACTGGACAGAAAGGTCATCGTCAGGGATCAGGTCGCCCGCGTGCGCCTGCAGCGCCAATCCGGCCTGCCGCCGGCGCTTTCCTCCTGCCACACCGCGATCATCGACGGTTTCGTTATCGAAGGTCATGTGCCGGTCGCCGAGGTGAAGCGTCTCCTGGCCGCCCGGCCGGCTGGCGTGAAGGGGCTCGCCGTCGGCGGCATGCCGATCGGCTCGGAGGGCATGGCGGCGCCGAGCGGGGCGCGGCAACACTACGATGTCGTGGCCTTCGGGCCGGCCGGCGCGCGGGTTTTCGCCCGCTACTGACCTCCAACGGTCAGGGCCATGGGCTGGCGTCGGGTCAATGCGCGTCGCGCGACATCCCCGACTGCCGACGCAAGGCTTCGAGCACCGCCCGGCCGATCACCGGCTTGGGGATCACCTGATCGAAGCCGGCCGCGCGCGCGCGTTGCTCGAGATCCTCGTCGTAGAAGCCGGAGATCAGGATGGCGCCGCCGCGCCAGCCCTGGCGCCGGAGATGATCCAGGAGCGTCAGGCCGTCGATGTCGGGCATCCGGTAGTCGAGGATCACGCAATCGGCTTCCCTAGCGCGCGGATCAGCCAGAAGGGCGCTCCCCGTGGTGTAGCCGCTCACCGTGTAGCCGCGGGCTCGAAGCATGAGGAGGAGGCCGCGTCGCACGCCAGGATCATCGTCGGAGACGAGGACCGTATAGCGGCGATCGCGCGGCGAGGAACTGACCGATAACATCGCGCGATGAAGGCATCCGGTTGAAAGCCTGGTGACCGTCGCATGTCCGCCGCCTCCGGGTCGCTACGTAAACGTCGCAGTCACTTGGGTTTGCGGCCCATCCCGGCGGCGAAGGCGATCCTAAGCGCCTCGGACAGGTTGCGCACGTCCAGCTTGGTCATCAGGCTGGCGCGATGCACCTCCACGGTGCGTGACGAGCATCCAAGGTCATAGGCGATGGTCTTGTTGGGATGGCCTTGGGCCAAGCCCTCCAGCACCTCGCGCTCACGAGGGGTGAGGCTGGCGATGCGCACCTGCGCGTCCGACGCCTCGATCGCGCGGACGTCGGCGTCGTCGATACGCGCGAATGCTCGCTCGACCGCATGGAGAAGAGCGGCCTTCTCGAAGGGCTTTTCGAGGAAATCCACGGCGCCGGCCTTCATCGCCTGAACCGCGACCGACACATCGCCATGACCCGTCAGCACGATGACCGGCATCTGGATGCCGCGCTCGGCCATGGCGGTCTGCACCTCCAGGCCGTCCATCGCCGGCATGCGCACGTCGAGAATGACGCAGCCCTGGGTCGTCGACCGGGCCGCCCTCAGGAACTCCACGCCCGAAGCGTAGGTCTCCACGCCAAAGCCCGCCGTCTTCAAGGCGAACCCGGCCGCGCGCCGGATCGCCTCTTCGTCGTCGACGAGGTGTATGATCCGCCTATCCCCCATAATCCTCCTCCGCCCCCGCGTGGATCAAGGTGAAATGGAACCGGGCGCCGCCACGCTCAGGCGCCTCGACCCAGATCCGCCCGCCGTGCGCTTCGATGATGGTCCGGCAGATCGAGAGCCCCAGACCCATGCCGTCGGCCTTGGTCGAGACGAACGCCGTGAAGAGCTGCTCGCCGATGTCCTCGGCGATGCCCGGCCCGCTATCCTCGACGGTGACCTCGATCAGGCCGTCGCCGCGCAGGCGCGTGGCGATTCTCAGGTCGCGGATCGGGGTGTCCGCCATCGCCTCGATGGCGTTGCGCATAAGGTTGACCAGGACCTGTTGAATCTGCACCCGATCGACGAGGACGGGCGTGGCCGCCGGATCGAAATCGAAGAAGCTGCGCACCCCCCGCTCGCGCGCGCCCACGAGCGCCAGCTGGCCGGCGTCGCCGATCACCTGCGCCAGGTCGTGCAGGCTCTTCTCGACCTCGCCGCGCGCCACGAAGTCGCGCAGGCGGCGCACGATATGGCCAGCGCGCAGGGTTTCCTGCGCGGCCTCGTCCATGACCCGGCGAAAGGTGGCGAAGGGTTCCCCCTGCTCGGCTTCCAGCATGTCGCGGATCGTCTCCAGATAGAGCGAGACGGCCGCCAGAGGCTGGTTGAGTTCATGCGCCAGGGTCGAGGCCATGGTGCCCATGGCGCTCAGCCGGGAGACATGAACCAGCTCGGCCTGAAGCGCCTTCAGCTTCAGTTCGTCCTGCTCCTTGGCGGTCAGATCGCGAATGAAGCCGGTGAACAGCCGCTGGCCGTTCTCGCCCGCCTCGCCGACCGAAAGCTCCATCGGGAAGGTCGACCCGTCACGTCGCAGCCCCACCACGACGCGGCCGACGCCGATGATCCTGCGCTCGCCGGTCTGCAGGTAGTGGTTGATGTACGCGTCGTGCCGGCCATGGTCCGGCTCGGGCATCAGACACGCGACATTGCGGCCGATCAGCTCGGCCTCGCGATAGCCGAACAGGCGCTCGGCCGCCGCGCTGAACGAGGTGATGGCGCCGGCCTCGTCGATGATGATCATCGCGTCCGGCACCGTCGCCAGGATCGATTGCAAATGCTGCTCGCGCGTTTCGATGGAGGCGCGCACCGCGGCCTCGTCGGTGATGTCGCGGGCGATGCAGGCGAAGCCGCGATGCGCGCCCGCGTCGAACAGCGGCGTGACGGTCAGGCGGGCGAGGTATTCAGCGCCGTTTTCGCAGACCCGCCAGGCCTCGCGCTCCAGCACGCCGTCGCGCAAGGCCGCGGCGAGATCCGCCCGGGGACGCCCGGCGTGGATCTCATCGGGCGGATAGAAGACATCGTGCTGCTGGCCGACGACGTGATCGGCTGACCAGCATTCGATCCGTTCGCCGCCGATATTGTAGCTCAGGACCCGTCCCGAGGCGGCAAGCAGCGTCAGGACATAGCCGCCGGCCTGGCGCAGAAACAGCCGCGCAAGCTGCTCGACGGCGGCCACGCCCGCCTCGGGGCCTTGATCCTGGTCGCGCATGCCGCCGGCTCAGGCCAGATCCGCGGCGCGCAGGCGCGGCGATGCGGCGCGAGCGCGAGCTTGGCGACACCCCGCGGGGCCGGACCGGCAGGCCGCCCGACAACGCCGCGCGCCAGCCTTCAGCCCCCACGCGCGCGGGTCCGATAGTGCATCCATGGGTCACGGTCTCGCTTGTATCCGCGGGGTCCTATCGCGTTTACGCGCGGGCCGGCCGGTCCCCTCAGAATTTCAGCGCAAAGTGCGGCCGCGCCGTTGCTTGGCGCCCGCGCGGCTTGTCGAACGCCTCGCGGCCTGTTGCCCTCTCCAGCCGCGGGTCTGAGGAGAGTACGTATTGACCCCGGCACGATCTCAGACCCTACAAGGGCTGCTGGCGAAAGGAACGCGCGGATGAACGAGACCAAGCCCACGGCGCATGGCGCCCCGGCGGCCGACCAGGTGAAGGACCCGGTCTGCGGCATGAGCGTGGACCCGGCCAAGACCGCGCACCATGCCGAGCACGCCGGCAAGCCGCACCACTTCTGCAGCGCGGGCTGCCGGGCCAAATTCATCGCCGATCCCGACCGCTATCTCGGCGCGCCGGCCGCGTCGGCCGCGTCGGCCGCGCCCGAAGGCGTCATCTGGACCTGCCCCATGCATCCGGAGATCCGCCAGGACCATCCCGGAGCCTGTCCCATCTGCGGCATGGCGCTCGAACCGGCGACGGTGACCGCCGACGCCGGTCCCAGCCATGAGCTGATCGACATGACCCGCCGCTTCTGGGTCGGTCTGGCTCTCAGCATCCCGGTGCTGATCCTCGAGATGGGCGGCCATCTATTCCCCGCGTTGCATCACATCATCCCGATGCCGGTTTCGATATGGGTCCAGTTCGCCCTGGCTACCCCGGTGGTCCTATGGGCCGGTTGGCCGTTCTTCGAGCGTGGCTGGGCCTCGCTGAAGACCCGCAACCTCAACATGTTCACGCTGATCGCCATGGGGACGGGCGTGGCCTGGATCTATAGCGTCGTCGCCACGCTCGCGCCCCAGGTCTTCCCACCCGCGTTCCAGAACACCGACGGCGTGGTGGCGGTCTATTTCGAGGCCGCGGCGGTGATCACCGTGCTGGTGCTGCTGGGCCAGGTGCTCGAACTGCGGGCGCGCGAGCGCACATCGGGCGCGATCAAGGCGCTGCTCAATCTGGCGCCCAAGACCGCGCGCCGCATCGCGGCGGACGGGTCGGAGGCGGAGGTCAGCCTCGATCTGGTGACGGTCGGCGATCGTCTGCGCGTGCGGCCCGGCGAAAAGGTCCCGGTCGACGGGGTGGTCGAGGACGGCCGTTCCTCGCTGGACGAGTCGATGGTCACCGGCGAGTCCATGCCGGTCACGAAGGCCAAGGACGACAAGGTGATCGGCGGCACGCTCAACCAGACCGGCGCGCTGGTCATCGTCGCCGACAAGGTCGGTCGCGACACCATGCTCGCCCGCATCGTCCAGATGGTCGCCGAGGCCCAGCGTTCGCGCGCGCCGATCCAGCGCATGGCCGACCAGGTCTCCGGCTGGTTCGTCCCGGTCGTCATCGGCGTGGCGGTCCTGGCCTTCATCGCCTGGAGCGTCTGGGGGCCCGAGCCGCGCTTCGCCTACGGACTCGTGGCCGCCGTCGCCGTCCTGATCATCGCCTGTCCCTGCGCGCTGGGGCTCGCCACGCCGATGTCGATCATGGTCGGCGTCGGCCGGGGCGCGGGCGTCGGCGTCCTGATCAAGAACGCCGAAGCGCTCGAGCATATTGAGAAGGTCGACACCCTGGTCGTCGACAAGACCGGCACGCTGACGGAGGGCCGCCCGGCGGTCACGCAGGTCGTGCCCGCGGCGGGGTTTGACGAGGTCGAACTGCTGCGGCTGGCCGCGTCCGTCGAACGGGCGTCCGAACATCCGCTGGCGCTGGCCATCGTCGAAGCGGCCAAGGCGCGCGGCGTCGCGGTCGCCGAGGTCAGCGATTTCGATTCCCCGACCGGGCGCGGCGCGCTGGGAACCGTCGAGGGCCGCCGCATCGTGCTCGGCAACGCCCGGTTCCTGGCCGACGAGGGCGTCGCGACCGAGGCCCTGGCGGAGCAGGCCGACGCCCTTCGCCGCGACGGGGCCACGGCGATCTTCATCGGCGTCGACGGCCGGGTCGGCGGCGCCTTCGCCATCGCCGACCCCGTCAAGGCGACCACGCCCGAAGCCTTGGCCGCCCTCAAGGCCGAAGGCATCCGGGTGGTGATGCTGACGGGCGACAACCGCACCACGGCCGAGGCGGTCGCGCGGCGTCTGGGCATCGAGGAAGTGGAAGCCGAGGTCCTGCCCGACCAGAAGAGCGCCGTCGTCGCGCGTCTCAAGCGCGAGGGGCGCGTGGTCGCCATGGCCGGAGACGGCGTCAACGACGCGCCGGCCCTCGCCGCGGCCGATGTCGGCATCGCCATGGGCTCGGGGACCGATGTGGCGATCGAGAGCGCGGGCGTCACCCTCCTCAAGGGCGACCTCAACGGCATCGTCAAGGCGCGGCGGCTGAGCCAGGCGACCATGTCCAACATCCGCCAGAACCTGGTCTTCGCCTTCATCTACAACGTCGCGGGCGTGCCCGTGGCGGCCGGCGTGCTCTATCCGCTGTTTGGCATCCTGCTCTCGCCGATCATCGCGGCCGCGGCGATGGCGCTGTCCTCGGTCAGCGTGGTCACCAACGCGCTGCGGCTCAATCGGCAGAAGATATGAGCATGCGCGCTCGTCCCGAAGCCGCCGCCCAAACCGCTCGCCGCCCCTAGGAGCCCGCCAATGCATTACAGCCGCGGAAATTATGAAGCGTTCGTCCGTCCCCGCAAGCCGGAGCGGGCCGACAGGGCGACGGCCTGGTTCGTCGGCGCGGGCCTCGCCGGCCTGGCGGGCGCGGCCTTCCTCATCAGGGACGGCGGCGTCGCGGGCGAGCGCATCACGCTTCTCGAGGAGTTGGAGCTTCCCGGCGGCGCCCTTGATGGCCTGGACGTGGCGGAAAAGGGGTTCGTCATCCGCGGCGGGCGCGAGATGGAGGCGCATTTCGAGTGCCTCTGGGATCTCTACCGCTCGATCCCCTCGCTCGAGATCGAAGACGCCAGCGTCCTCGACGAATTCTACCGGCTCAACAAGGACGATCCGAACGTCTCGCTGCAGCGGGTCACGCAGAGCCGCGGGCAGGATGTGCCCGACAAGGCGCTGCTGACGCTGAACGACAAGGCCCAACGAGAGCTCCTCTCCGTCTTCCTGGCGACCCGCGAAGAGATGGAGAACAAGCGGATCAACGAGGTGTTCGGCCCCGATTTCCTGAAGAGCAATTTCTGGCTGTTCTGGCGTACGATGTTCGCGTTCGAGGAGTGGCATTCGGCCCTGGAGATGAAACTCTATCTCCACCGCTTCATCCACCACATCGGCCAGCTCGCCGACTTCTCGTCGCTCAAGTTCAACCGGTACAATCAGTACGAGTCGATGGTCCTGCCGCTGGTCAAGTGGCTGCAGGATCAGGGCGTCCGGTTCCGCTACGGCGTTCAGGTCACCGACATCGATTTCGCGATCGACGCCGAACGCAAGCAGGCGACGCGGATCGGCTGGATCGAGAAGGGCGCCGAGGGCGGCGTCGATCTTGGCCCCGACGATCTGGTGTTCATCACCATCGGGTCGCTGACCGAAAATTCCGACAGCGGCGACCATCAGACCCCGGCCAAGCTGAATCAAGGCCCGGCGCCCGCCTGGGACCTGTGGCGGCGCATCGCGGCCAAGGACCCGGCCTTCGGACGTCCCGACGTGTTCGGGGCCCATATTGCGCAGACCAAATGGGCGTCGGCGACCATCACCACGCTCGACGCGCGTATTCCGCAGTACATCCGCAAGATCGCCAAGCGCGATCCGTTCAGCGGCAAGGTGGTCACCGCCGGCATCGTCACGGCCAAGGATTCGAGCTGGCTGCTGAGTTGGACGGTCAGCCGCCAGCCCCATTTCAAGAAGCAGCCGAAGGACCAGCTCGTGGCCTGGTTCTACGCCCTGTTCGTCGATCGGCCCGGCGACTATGTGAAAAAGCCGATGCAGGCCTGCACTGGCGAGGAGATCACCCAGGAATGGCTCTATCACCTCGGCGTCCCGGTCGAGGATATCGCCGATCTCGCGGCGAGCGGCGCCAGGACCGTGCCGGTGATGATGCCCTATATCACCGCCTTCTTCATGCCCCGCCAGGCCGGAGACCGGCCGGACGTGGTCCCGGCGGGGGCCGTCAATTTCGCCTTCATCGGCCAGTTCGCCGAGTCCAAGCAGCGCGACTGCATCTTCACCACGGAGTATTCGGTCCGCACGCCGATGGAGGCGGTCTACACGCTGCTCGATGTCGAGCGCGGCGTGCCCGAAGTGTTCAACTCGACCTATGACATTCGCACTCTGCTGGCCGCCGTCGCGCCGCTGCGGGATGGCGAGGGCATCGAGATCCCCGGCCCCGCCATCCTGCGCAAGCTGCTGCTGAAGACGCTGGAAGGCACCGAGATCGCCAAGCTGGTCGAGCGGTTTCATCTGATCGCGGACTAGCGATCGCCGGGGCGGCCGCCGCGGCGAGCGTCTAGGCTCGCGGCGGCCGTCCCATCCCCGCCGCGAAGGCGATCCGCAGGGTCTGGGCCAAGGTCTGGACGCCGAGCTTGCGTGCCAGGCTCGCGCGACAGACCTCGACCGTGCGCGAGGAGATCCCGAGATCATAGGCGATGGCCTTGTTCGCGCGCCCCTGGGCGAGACCTTCGAGGACATCCCGCTCGCGCGGCGACAGGGCCTCGACGCGGCCCTGCGCCTCGGCTTCCTCGGCCGCCCGGCCATCGGCCCGGTCGATGCGCGCGAAGCCGCGATGGAGCGCTTCGAGCAGCATGGCCTTTTCAACAGGCTTGGCCAGGAAGTCGACGGCCCCGGCCCGCATCGCCCGGACCGCCAGGGCGACATCGCCATTGCCGGTCAGCACGACGACCGGCATGTCGACGCCGATATCGGCCAGGGCGACCTGAACCTCAAGCCCGCCCAGGCCCGGCATCTGCATGTCCAGGATGACGCAGCCGATCTTGGCCTGCGTCGCGACGGCCACAAACGCCGTCCCCGACGGATAGGTCTCGACGCTGAAGCCCGTGGCGCGGAGCATGAAGCCGACCGACCGCTGGATCGTCTCCTCGTCGTCGACGATATGAACGACACGCTTGTCCCCCATGGGCCTCCTCAGGCGAACTGAGCGGGCGCCAGGCTGCAGCGGCGAATGCGGCGCCGCTTCGCGGACGCCTTGTGCGGGTTGGACCGGGGTCCAGGGTCAAGAGGCTTCGCCGTTCGCCTCCCGGCGGCTGGCCGAGGATTGGCGAACGCCGTTCACAGCAGGGCGCGCACGGCCTGGGCGATCGCCGGCGTCATGTCGATGGCGTTCGACGCATGGGCGACCGTGTTGGTGCTGACGATGCGCGCGACGTGTTCGCCCAGGACCTGGGCGGCGTCGCCGGCGAACAGCGCATGCACCACGACGCAGTCCGGCGGCGCAAAACCCAGGGCCTTGAGCTGGCGGGCCGCGACGGCGAGCGTGCGGCCCGACGAGGCGATGTCGTCGACGAGCACGGCTTGGCGGCCCAGGAAGGCGCCGGCGTTGGGGATCGAGATGTCGACCTCACGATCCCCGGACCGCTGCTTTTGGCAGACCAGGAACGGCGCGTCGGCGCCGGCCGCCACCTGCGCCACCCACTGCTCGCTCTCCAGATCGGGCCCGACGATCACCGGTCGGGCGACGTTCCGCCTGATCCACGACGCCATGAGCGGCGCGGCGTGAACGAGCTGGCTGGGGATTCGGTAGATCTCCGCCAGGGCGTGATGGCGGTGCAGGTGGGGATCGACGGTCACCAGCCAGTCGAGGTGGCGCGAGAGCACCGCCGCGAAAATACGCGACGTGACCGCCTCGCCCGGATGGAAACGGGTGTCCTGGCGCATGTAGGCCAGATAGGGCGCGATCAGGCCCACCCCGCGCGCGCCAAGCTCGCGCAGCGTGTCCGCCGCGAAGAGCAGCGGCGGCAATTTCGCGTCCGGACGCTCGAGGCCGCAGACCAGGATGACATCGCGCTCGGTGACGTCGCTGTCGATCCGAAGGTAGGTCTCGCCATCTGGAAACTGGCGCTGCAGCAGGACCCCTGCCTCCGCGCCGAGCGCTGGGCCAAGGGCTTGGGCCAGGCGCTCGCCGCCGTCCAAGGCGAAGACGATCGGCGGCGTCATGGCGCCGCGATCGCGAAGATCGCCCCGTCGCTCAAGGCGAAGGCGGCCGCATAGTCCAGTTCGCCGGGGCTCTCGGCGTGAAGGGTGCACAAGGGCGACCCCGCGACGATCGACTGGCCGAGCCGGGCGTGGACCGCCACCCCGGCCGCCTTAGCCATCGGCGCGCCCGCGAGCTTGGCGACGGTCGCGAGTTTGCGGTTGTCGATGCTGGCGATCCGGCCGCTGGAGGGCGCGGTCAGGTCTCGCTGGAAGCGGGCGACCGGCGGCGAGCGCATGCCGCCTTGGGCCTGGCAGATGCGCTTGAACTTGGCCCAGGCGCGGCCGCTCTCGAGGCTTTGCCGCGCGCGCGCGAGGCCAGCGCCAGGGGCCGCCACGCCCGCCAGCTCGAACAATCCCCCGGCCAGTTCACAGGCCCTATGGGCGAGATCCTCGACGCCGGGCTCGCCTTGAAGCACGGCCAGTATGTCCAGCGCCTCCAGCGCCGGCCCGATGCCGCGTCCGATCGGCTCAGCCCCAGGGCCATACATCACCCGCGTGCGCAGGCCGAAGGCGGCGGCCACCGAGGTGAGCGCCGCCTCGAGATCCCGCGCGGCCTCCAGGCTCCGCACCTTGGCGGTCGGTCCCACAGGAACGTCGATCACCAGGTGGGTCGCGCCGGCGGCGATCTTCTTGGACAGCACCGAGGCCACCAGCTGGCCGACCGCGTCGATGTCGAGCGCCCGCTCGACGCCAATGATCACGTCGTCGGCCGGGCTCAACCGAACCGCCCCGCCCCAGGCGATGCAGCCCCCCTCGCGCGCCACCACCCGGCGGATCGCGGCGATGTCGAGGTCGACGGGCGCCAGAACCTCCATGGTGTCGGCGGTGCCGGCCGGTGAGGTGATCGCGCGCGAGGAGGTCTTGGGCATGACCAGGCCTTCGGCCGCCATGATCGAGACGATGATCGGCGTGGTGCGGTTGCCCGGCAAGCCGCCGACGCTGTGCTTGTCGACGACGATCGGCCCAGGCCAGCTCAACTGCTCGCCGACCTCGACCATGGCCTTGGTCAGTCCGATCGTCTCGGCCTGATCGAGCGGCGCCGCCGAACAGGCGGTGACGAACGCCGAGAGGTGGACGTCGCTATAGCGATGCTCGGCGATATCCGCGACGATCGCCGAAAAGGCCGCCTGGCTCAGGCGCTCTCCATAGATCCGGCGGCGCACCGCCCGCAGCGAGGCCAACGGCGGAGCGTGGGCGACCTCCACGCGGTCGCCCGCCTTGACCCCGAGCCGGGCCCATGCGGTCTCGGAAAGGCCGATCTCGCCGGGGTCTGGCGTGTCGCCCGAGCTGTGCAACAAGGACACCACCGCCTCGCGGCCGCCGGCGCGCAGGACGACCTGGGCGCGCGACCCCAGGCCCTCGGACCGGCAGACCGGGCAGTCGTGCCGCATCACCGCGATCATGTCGCCGCCAGCCGCGGTGAGCCCCATGCGACGCGCGCGCAGCGTGGCCGACGCCGGCCTCGCGTCGGCCTGCTCGTGCCTTGGGACGCTCACGCCAGCCGCCCCCAGCTGCCGAGGGTCGGGACGGTGCAAGGCCAGCCGTGTTCCTCGCCGATGCGCTTGGCCAGGACCTGCGCGCCGGCCGGCTCGCCATGGGTGACATAGACATGCCGCGGCGCCGCCTGCATGGCGCCCAGCCACCGCATGAGCTCGTCGCTGTCGGCGTGGGCCGACAGCATGGTCAGGTTCGCCACCTCGGCGTGGACGGGGACGTGTTCGCCGTGGATCTTGATCGTCCGGGCCCCCGAGACGAGCGCAGCGCCGCGCGTGCCGGCCGCCTGGAAGCCGGAGAACAGGATGAGGTTGCGCTCATCCGGGGCGAACCGCTTGAGATGGTGCACGACGCGGCCACCGGTCGCCATGCCGCTGGCCGAGATGATCACCTTGGGGGTGGCGTCCGCGGTCAGCGCCTTGGATTCCTCGACTTCGCGCACATAGTGCGCGACGCCGCACGCGGCTTCGCATGCCGCGCGGCTCAGCCTGTGTTCGTCCATGAAATCACACATCAGCCCGCTGGCGTCGATCGCCATCGGGCTGTCCAGATAGATCGGCGCATCACGCAGCCGGCCGTCCGCGCGCAGACGGGACAGATGATAGAGCAGCGATTGGACGCGACCGACCGCGAAGGCGGGGATCACCACGGTTCCCCCGCGTCGGATGCACCGTTCGATATGGTCTCCCAGCGCCCGCGACGGATCCACGCGGTCATGGCGGCGGTCGCCATAGGTGGATTCGACGATGACGTAGTCGGCCCGCGCCGGCGGTTCGGGGTCCTTGATCACCGCGTCGTCATAGCGCCCGATATCGCCCGAGAAGAGAACCGACCGGCCCTTCCAGTCGATCTCGATCGACGCCGCGCCGAGGATGTGGCCGGCGCGATGGTAGCGCGTCCTGATCCCGTCGGCGAGCGAGCGCCATTCGCCAAACCCGATGGTCTCGAACAGCCGCAGGGCCAGGCGCGCGTCGGCCTCCGTGTGGAGCGGCAGCGCCGGATCGTGGCGCGAGAAGCCGTGGCGGTTGGCGAACTCCGCGTCCTTCTCCTGGATGCGCCCGCTGTCGGCGAGCAGCAGTTGGCAAAGGGCCGCCGTGGCCGGCGTGCTGAGGACGGTCCCATCCCATCCCAGGCGGGCCATGCGTGGCAGGGCGCCCGAATGGTCGAGATGGGCGTGGGTGAGCAGCACCTGCTCGACGTCGGCCACCTCGGGCGCAAGCGGCGCCCAGTTGAGGCGGCGCAGGTCCTTGGCCCCCTGGAACAGACCGGAATCGACCACGATCCGGGTCTGGCCGTCGTCCAGCAGGTAGCGCGAGCCCGTCACCGTGCCCGACGCGCCGAGGAAGGCCACGGCAAGGCCGCCGGCCGGCCGCTCGGCAAGGTCGATGCGCGCTTCGCGTTCAAGGGCGGCCGTTCCGAAATTGCCGTGGAGCCGTTGCTTCTTCCTGTTTCTGTGCATGGGCGGCTTGCCTCTGGTGATGATGCTCGCCGCGCAGCCTTTCAGGCTCGGTCGCCGCGGGCCAATACGCAAAGGCCGCAGACATCGCCGCCTGCCTCCGGGGACCCGCGGGCGCCGCCCCCACCCGCCGCTGCGGCCTCTACCTATACTTGGCGCCCGGGTCGCGGGCCTATGATAGGGCGTCAAGGCCTGAAGTGAGCGATCCATGGATGTTCAACACCAAAAGCTGCGTCGGCGCGGAACGATCGTCCTGGTCGGGTTCCTGCTGATCGCCGGCTTCTTCCTGACCACCGAGCACGCCGCGCATGTGCTCGGCGTCTTGCCCTATCTGCTCCTACTGGCCTGTCCGCTGATGCACCTGTTCATGCACCATGGCCATGGCGCCCATCAGCACGGGCGAGAGGACGCGCCCGGCCGCATCCCGGCGGACGCGCCGGCCAATCCCAACGAACCGGTCGAGAGGCAGCGGCGATGACCCATCCCGGTTACGGCTACGGCCTCTGGGGACTGGCTTTGGTCAACGCCGCCGTCTTCATCCTGTTCGCGTTCAGCTTCTTCAAGCCCGCGACCGGCCGCGACTGGCGCAGCTTCGGCGCGTTCAGCGCCTTTATCGTCGCCCTGTTCGCCGAGATGTACGGCTTCCCCCTGACCATCTTCCTGCTCTCGGGATGGCTGCAGTCGCGTTTTCCCAGTGTCGACTGGTGGAGCCACGACGCCGGCCACCTGCTGGAGATGATGTTCGGCTGGCGGGTCAATCCCCACTTCGGACCGTTCCATATCGCCAGCTTCGTGCTGATCGGGACCGGGTTCTGGCTGATCTCGGTCGGCTGGGTGGCGCTGCACGCCCGTCAGCGCCACCGGGAGCTGGCCACCACGGGGGTCTACGCCAGGGTGCGCCATCCCCAGTACGCCGGCTTCATCCTGGTGATGCTAGGCTTCCTGCTGCAGTGGCCCACGCTGTTGACGCTGGCGATGTTCCCCGTGCTGGTGGTGATGTACGTCCGCCTGGCCCGTCACGAGGAGCAGGCGGCGCTGGCGCAGTTCGGCGACGCCTATCGCGACTACAGGGCGCGGGTTCCCGCCTTCATCCCCCGCTGGCCGTTGCGTTGACCCCCGCCATCGCCGCGGGGGCGACCGGGCGATGCTCAGCGAAGGGGCGCGAGCATGGCGCTCATCTGGTCGATCTCCTGCTGCTGGCCCTTGATGATCGTGGCGCAAAGGCTGCGGATCTCAGGATCCTTCACCGGCGCGCGTCCGCACATCAGGATCGCGCCAGCGTGATGCGGGATCATCGAGCGCAGGAACTCGCGGTCGCCGACCAGCCACTGCTGGCGAATGGCCGCAAAGCACAAGACCCCGATGACAAGGCTGGACGCGACCAAGCCGCGGTTGAGGCCCTTGCGCGGATACATCATGCCCATGAGCACGAGTTCGAGCATGACCATCGGCGCGGTCATCAGGCCGGCCATGTAGGCCTGGTTGAAGCTTGGATGGATGTTCGCGGCCCTGTCGACCATGGCGTACATCAGGACATACATGGCCAGGAACGACAGCACGGTCATGGCGGCCAGGCGCAGGTAGGGCCTGTGGTGTTGATGGTCTTTGGGCGCGTGGTGCTCGGCCATGACTGTTTTCCGCTCCTGGAGCCCGGCGCAACCACGCGCCGGGGCGAGGTTTTCCAGCGGGTTGCGATGCTCCCACAACCGGCGAACGGCGCCCCCGTTCCGCCTCTGAAAATATTCACCGCGACCGCGCCAAAGGTCGAGGGATGGTCCAGGCCGCTGCGTATTGGACCAGATGGCGGCTTTCAGGCCCCGCCTCCAAGCCGTCGCCAGTCCGCGCGCGTCGCGGCAAATCGCATTCGGGGATTGTCCGGACATGACGAGGCCGTGTGACCGCGCTAAGCTCGCCCGATGCTAAGGCATGCGCTCGCTTTCCTGGCCGCCGTGGCCCTCGCGTTCAGTCCGCTGGCGGTCAACGCCGCGCGGGCTGATTGCGACATGGCCGGCATGGACGCGATGAGCATGATCGCCATGGCCCCCGCCGGCGACGACGTGGCCCAGGCCGAGCCCTGCTGCGATCACGGCAAGACCATGTCGGCCAAGGATTGCGCCAAGGCCTGCGCGATCAGTTGCGCCCTGTCCGTTGCGGCCCCCTGCCCGGGCTCGGAGACCCCGATCGCCGTCGGCTATCGCGTCGAGACCCGCTGGTCCAACACCAGCGGCCGCACCCACCGCCTCATCCCCGAAGATCCGCCCCCCCGAACGATCGCCTAGGACCGGCCCGAGGGCCGATCCCCGCCATCGCTGGTTTCACGCCCCGGTCCTGCCGGGCGCGCGTGATCGCCCGCGCTTTCGCCGGCTGGCTTTTCGATCTTCAAGGATGACCTTCATGTCTCCCCGCCTTCCCGCGCTGGCGCTCGTCTCCGGCCTAGCTTCCGCGACGACCGTCTCGGCCGCCACGCCACGCGCCTGCGGCTATTTGCGGGCCGCCCAACCGGCCTGCCTGGCTCGCTAGCTCGGCCGGGACGGGTGGGGCCGATCCCCTGTCTTCGCCCGTCCCGTCCGGCCCCGGCGAAGCGGCTGCAAACGCTTCGCCGGGGCGCTGGCCCCTCACGGCTTCCTCCAGGATTTTCGTCTCCATGCGTATTCTCCCCCTTCTGGCCGGGCTGAGCTTGGCGAGCGTCGCCCACGCCGCGCCCCTGACCTACGCCCAGAGCCTCGACGCGGCCGCGGCCAATGCGCCGGCGCTGCGCGCCGCGGCCCTGCAGGTCGAGGCCGCCAAGGCCTCGGCCAAGGCGGCCGGCGCCCTGCCCGATCCCAAGCTCGCCGTCGGCCTCGACAACTTCCCGGTCTCGGGGCCGCCGGCCGGCCGGTTCGGAACCGACGAGATGACCATGGGCAAGGTCGGCTTCAGCCAGGACATGCCCAGCGCCGCCAAGCGCCAGGCGCGGATCGGCCGGGCGCAGGCCGACATCGTCGCGGCCGGGGCCGAGGGCGCGGTCGAGGCCCGCCAGGTCCGGGTCGCCACGGCGCTGGCCTGGATCGAACTGCTCTACGCCCAGCGCAAGCTCGCCGCCCTGGACGGGGTGGTCGCCCAGCTGGCTCCCCTGTGGAGCGCCGCCCCGTCCGGCGTCGCGTCCGGACGCTCGCGGCCCGCCCAGGCGCTGGAGGCCGCGCAGATGCGCGCGGCCCTGGCGGATCGCCGCAGCGAGGCGGTCTCGGCCCTGGGGAGGGCCCGTGCGGCCCTGACCCGCTGGACCGGAGATCCCGACCCCGAGGCGCTCGGTCCGGCGCCCGACCTCGATCTCCCCCCCGCCAGTCTTCGGGCCGCGATCGACCGCCATCCCGCCGTGCTGGCCAAGGACGCCGCCGCCCGCCAAGCCCAGGCCGACGTCGCCCTGGCCAAGGCCGACAAGCAGCCCGACTGGAGCTGGGAAGTGGCCTACCAGCGCCGCGACCCGATGTTCGGCGACATGGTCTCGGCCGGGGTCAGCATCAGCCTGCCGCTGTGGGGCAAGAGCCGCCAGGATCCGATGATCGCCGCGCGCACCGCCAGCGCCGGCCGCGCCGACGCCCAGCGCGAGGACGCCCGCCGAGCGCTGAGCGCCCAGCTCGAGGCCGATCTGGCCGACCACGTCATGCATCACGAGCAATGGCTGCGGGCCCGCGACACGCTGCTGCCGCTGGCCAAGCAGCGGGCCCAGCTGGAGACCGCCGCCTATGGCTCCGGCGCGGCCGGTTTGCCCGACGTGCTGATCGCCTTCTCGAGCCTGGCCGAGGCCCAGCTCACCACCCTAGATCGCGAGGCCGCCGTCGCCATCGACGCCGCCCGCCTGACCCTCACCTACGGAAGCGACGATCAATGACCCCCTCCCCCTCGATGAAGGCCCTGCTCGGCGCCGGCGCCGCCCTGGTCGTGCTGGCCGGGGCCGGCGGCTATGGCCTGGCCCGCCTGACCGCCAAGCCGCCGATGCCGGCGACCTCGGCCGAGAGCCGCAAGGTGCTCTACTGGTACGACCCGATGGTCCCGGCCCAGCACTTCGACAAGCCGGGCAAGTCGCCGTTCATGGACATGCCGCTGACGCCCAAATACGCCGGCGAGGCCGAAACCAGTGGTCCGGCGGCGGGGGTGCGGATCGACCCCTCGGCCGCCCAGAACCTCGGCTTCCGGCTGGCGACCGTGGAGGAAGGCGCGCTTTCCAGCGGCCTGACCGCCACCGGGATCGTCGACTTCAACCAGCGTGACGTCGCCGTCGTCCAGGCCCGCAGCGGCGGTTTCGTGCAGCGGGTTTATGGCCGCGCGCCGGGCGACGTGATCGCCGCCGGCGCGCCGCTGGCCGACCTGTTGGTTCCCGAATGGGGCGGCGCCCAGGCCGAATATCTGGCGGTCCGGCGCACCGGAGACGCGGCCCTGAGCGCCGCCGCCCGCCAGCGCCTGCGCCTCTTGGGCATGCCCGACGGCGTGGTCGCCGGTCTCGACCGAGACGGGCGGCCGCGCACCACGATCACCATCACCGCGCCGCTCGGCGGGGTCGTTTCCAAGCTCGACGTGCGCGCCGGCATGACCGTGGGCGCGGGCCAGACCCTGGCCGAGATCAACGGCCTCTCGAGGGTCTGGGTCACGGCCGCCGTGCCCGAGGCGCAGGCCGGGCAGCTGCGTCCGGGCCAGGGCGTTGGCGTCACCCTGGCGGCCTATCCGGGCGAGACCCTGCGCGGGACGGTCCAGGCCGTGCTCCCGCAGGCCCAGGGCGACAGCCGCACCTTGCAGGCGCGGATCGAACTGGCCAACCGCGACGGCCGCCTCAAGCCTGGCCTGTTCGCCACCATCGCCTTCGACGCGGCGACGCGGACCGCCCTGCTGATCCCGTCCGAGGCGGTGATCCGCACCGGGGCGCGCGACGTGGTGATGCTGGCCGCCGACGGCGGCCGCTACCAGGCCGTCGAGGTCCGGACCGGGCGCGAAGCTGGCGGCCGGACGGAAGTCCTGGCTGGGCTGTCTTCTGGTCAGAAGGTCATCGCGTCGGGCCAGTTCCTGATCGACTCCGAGGCCAGCTTGGCAGGCTTGCAGGTTCAGCCGCTTCCGGCGTCGGGTCCTTCGACCTCGCCGAGCGACATGACCATGGCCAAGCCCACGGCGGCGGCCAAGCCGGCCCTGGCCGAAGCCACCGGCCGCGTCGAGCAGGTGACCCCGGACGGCGTCACCCTCTCGCACGGCCCCGTGCCGGCCATCGGCTGGCCGGCCATGACCATGACCTTCCGCGCCGACCCGAGGCTGCTGAAGGGCGTGAAGGCCGGCGACCAGGTCCGCTTCGCCTTCGACCCGCCGCCGGCCGACCCGATCATCCGGCGCATCGCCAAGATCGGCGGTGGCGCATGATCGCCGCCCTGATCCGCTGGTCGGTCGCCAACCGCTTCTTCGTGCTGCTGGGCGCCCTGGCGCTGATCGTGGCCGGCGGCCTGGCGGTGCGGTCGACCTCGATCGACGCCCTGCCCGATCTCTCCGACACCCAGGTGATCATCCGCACCAGCTATCCGGGCCAGGCCCCGCAGCTGGTCGAGAACCAGGTCACCTATCCGCTGGCCACCACCATGCTCTCGGTCCCTGGCGCCAAGACCGTGCGCGGCTATTCGTTCTTCGGCGACAGCTTCGTCTATGTGATCTTCGACGACAAGACCGACCTCTACTGGGCCCGCTCGCGGGTCCTGGAGTACCTCAATCAGGTCCAGGGCCGTCTTCCGGAGAGCGCCCGTCCGGCCCTGGGTCCTGACGCCACCGGGGTGGGCTGGGTCTACGAGTACGCCCTAGTCGACAAGACCGGCGGCCACGACCTCAGCCAGCTGCGATCGATCCAGGACTGGTTCCTGCGCTATGAGCTGAAGACCCTACCGGGCGTGGCCGAGGTCTCGGCGATCGGCGGCATGGTCCGCCAGTACCAGGTGGTGCTCGACCCGCAGAAGCTGGCCAGCTTCGGGGTCACGCACCAACAGGTTGTCGCCGCGCTGAAAGGCGCCAACGCCGAGACCGGCGGCTCGGTGCTGGAGCTGGGCGAGGCCGAATACATGGTCCGCGCCACCGGCTATCTGAAGACGATCGAGGACTTCCAGGCCGTGCCGCTGAAGACGGCGGCCGGCGGCGTCCCAGTGCGCCTCGGCGACGTGGCCACGATCCAGGTCGGCCCGGAAATGCGGCGCGGCGTCGCCGAACTCAACGGCCAGGGCGAGGTCGCCGGCGGCGTGGTGATCCTGCGCTCGGGCGAGAACGCCCGCACCACCATCGCGGCGGTGAAAGCCAAGCTGTCCGAGCTGAAGAAGAGCCTGCCGCCTGGCGTCGAGGTGGTGAGCACCTACGACCGCTCGGGCCTGATCGACCGCGCCGTTCACAACCTGACCGGCAAGCTCGTCGAGGAGTTCCTGGTCGTGGCCCTGGTCTGCGCCCTCTTCCTGGGCCATCTGCGCTCGGCCCTGGTGGCGATCATCTCGCTGCCGCTGGGCGTCCTGGCCGCTTTCCTGGTGATGAAGAGCCAGGGCGTGGACGCCAACATTATGTCGCTGGGCGGCATCGCTATCGCCATCGGGGCCATGGTCGATGCGGCCGTGGTGATGATCGAGAACGCCCACAAAAAGCTCGAGCGCTGGGCCCATGAGCATCCGGGCGAGATCCTGACCGGCGAGGCCCGCTGGGCGGTGATCACCGAGGCCGCCGCCGAGGTCGGGCCCGCCCTGTTCTTCAGCCTGCTGATCATCACCCTGTCGTTCATCCCGGTCTTCACCCTGCAGGCCCAGGAAGGCCGGCTCTTCCGCCCCCTGGCCTTCACCAAGACCTACGCCATGGCGGCGGCGGCCATCCTTTCGGTGACCCTGATCCCGGTGCTGATGGGCTATCTGATCCGCGGCAAGATCCCCGACGAGGCGGCCAATCCCGTCAACCGCGTGCTGACGGCGGCCTATCGTCCGCTGCTCGACCGGGTGATGCGCCGGCCCAGGACCACCCTGCTGGTCGCGCTGCTGGCCTTCGCGACCACCGCTTGGCCGCTCGCCCACCTGGGTGGGGAGTTCATGCCCAACATGGACGAGGGCGATCTGCTCTACATGCCCTCGGCCCTGCCGGGCCTGTCGGCGGCCAAGGCCGGCCAGCTCCTCCAGCAGACCGACCGGATGATCAAGACCGTGCCGGAGGTCGACAGCGTGTTCGGCAAGGCCGGCCGCGCCGAGAGCGCCACCGACCCGGCCCCGCTGGAGATGTTCGAGACCACGATCCGCTTCAAGCCGCGCGACCAGTGGCGGCCGGGCATGACCCCCGACAAGCTGGTCGCCGAACTCGACCAGCGTGTCCGTGTGCCTGGCTTGACCAATGTCTGGGTGCCGCCGATCCGCAACCGCATCGACATGCTGGCCACCGGCATCAAGAGCCCGATCGGGGTCAAGGTGTCGGGCGCGAACCTGGCCGAACTCGACCGCATCGCCCGCGAGGTCGAGGGCGTGGCCAAGAGCGTGCCGGGCGTCAGTTCGGCCCTGGCCGAGCGACTGACCGGCGGGCGCTATGTCGATGTCCGCATCGACCGGGCCGCCGCCGCGCGGTTCGGGCTCAATATCGACGACGTCCAGTCGATCGTCTCCGGCGCGATCGGCGGCGAGACCATCGGTCAGACGGTCGAGGGCCTGGCCCGCTATCCGATCAGCGTGCGCTATCCGCGCGAAATGAGGGACAGCCTGGAAGGCCTGCGGGCCCTGCCGATCCTCACCCCTGGCGGCGCACAGATCACCCTGGGCACGGTGGCGGAGATCCAGATCGCCGACGGGCCGCCGATGCTCAAGAGCGAGAACGGCCGCCCGACCACCTGGGTCTATGTCGACGTGCGAGGCCGGGACCTGGCTTCGGTGGTCGGCAACCTACGCCGGGCTGTGAGCCAGAAGGTGCGGCTCTCGCCCGGCGTCAGCGTCTCCTACTCCGGCCAGTTCGAATATCTGCAACGGGCCGCCGACCGGCTGAAGATCGTCGTGCCGGCCACCCTGCTGATCATCTTCGTGCTGCTCTACGTGATCTTCCGCCGCTTCGACGAGGCGGGGCTGATCATGGCCACCCTGCCCTTCGCCCTGACCGGCGGGATCTGGACGCTGTACCTGGCGGGCTTCCACCAGTCGGTGGCCACCGGCGTCGGCTTCATCGCCCTGGCCGGCGTCTCGGCCGAGTTCGGGGTGGTGATGCTGATCTATCTCAAGCACGCCATGGAGGCGCTAGGACCGGACCCGACGTCCGATCAGGTCGAGGCCGCCGTGCGGGAAGGCGCCCTGCTGCGGGTACGGCCCAAGGCCATGACCGTGGCGGTGATCCTGGCCGGTTTAGCTCCGATCCTCTGGGGTCATGGCGCGGGTTCCGAAGTGATGAGCCGCATCGCCGCCCCGATGATCGGCGGCATGCTCACCGCGCCGCTGCTGTCGATGTTCGTGATCCCGGCCGGCTACCTGCTGCTGCGCCGCCGCCAGGCCCGCCCCCCCGCTTCTGCTTCCACTTCAGCCTAGGAGATTAACCCGATGAAGACCCTGTCCCTGACCCTGGCCGCCCTGCTAGCGACGACCAGCCTGGCCGCCTGCGGCCGCAAGGCCGAAGCGCCCGCGACGCCCGCCGCTCCAGCTCCCGCCGCCACTCCTGCTCCAGCGAGCAACGCGATGGCCGGCATGGACATGGCTCCGGCCGACAAGATGGCCAAGGGCGTCGGCGTCGTGAAGGCGATCGACATGGCCGCCGGCACGATCACCCTCGACCACGAAGCCATCCCCCAGGCCGGCTGGCCGGCCATGACCATGGGCTTCAAGATCGCGCCGGCCCTGCTGGACGGCGTCGCGATCGGCGATCATGTCGCCTTCGACCTGAAGCTCCATGACGGCGCGGGCGAGGTCACCGCCATCAGCAAGCCATAGCGGCCGGTGGGCGGGCTC
Source organism: Caulobacter sp. GW822-FHT01G02 (assembly GCF_058802865.1). Classification (NCBI taxonomy): domain Bacteria; kingdom Pseudomonadati; phylum Pseudomonadota; class Alphaproteobacteria; order Caulobacterales; family Caulobacteraceae; genus Caulobacter; species Caulobacter sp. GW822-FHT01G02. The sequence continues at coordinate 249,584 of NZ_JBXAON010000008.1, read as the reverse complement.
GAACCAAAACTCGCGCCCGCCGATCCGGTCATCGGCGAAGATCAAGGCTCCGGCGCCGTCGCGGCGGAAATCGCGCCTCGCCCTGTTCCTTGGCCCTTCGCGCTGAGCGCCTGGATCAGCGGGCAACCTGGATCTTGTCCGGTCTCGCAAGCTGTCACGGCGTCCGCCAAGACTTGTTCCATCCGCCTAAGGTCGGCGATCCGCGCACGGACGTCGTGAAGGTGCGCCGCCGCCAAGTCGCGAACTTCGGCGCAGGCGGCGGTCTCATCGGTCGCCAGGTTCAGAAGCGCGCGGACTTCATCCAACTTGAACCCCAGCTCCCGCGCTCTACGCACGAAGCTCAGCTGCTGCACGTCCCGGGTCTCATAGGTCCGGTAGCGTCCTCGGCGCAGGGGCGCGGAAATCAAGCCGATCCGCTCGTAATAGCGGATCGTCTCGATGTTGCAGCCAGTACGACGAGCAAGTTCGCCGATCTGAATTGCCTGGCCAGCCATGGTTCGCGGTCTTCGATTAGGGCTTGAGTCTGTAGTCGCTACAGATGGCATCTTGGCGCGGATCGCAACAGCAGGTGATGGCGTGATGACAAGACGCGGGCTTGGGACACCGGGCGACGGAACGCCCCGGCGCATGACGGAGGCGGCCTTGAGCTGGACCGCGCTGACAGCGGCGGCCAGTGCGGTGCTGGCCTGGGCGGCTTGCTGCATTTTGCCGATGTCCCTGGCGCTGGCGGGCCTGGGCTTGGGCGGTCTTGGCTGGATCGCGGGTCAGCGTGCCTGGCTCACCCTTCTGGCGCTGGGCGCCATCGGCACGGGCTGGGCCCTGACCTGGCGACGGGCGCGGAGGTGTCGGATCGACAACGCCTGCGCTGCCCCCTCGCGGCTGGAGGTGGGTCTGTTGGGCGCGGCCACCCTTCTCGTCGTCCTTGCCATGCTCTGGCAGCCGATCATCGAACCTTGGGCCCTGGGCCTGATCCGGAGTGCGCGCCGATGAGCGATGTCCAGATCAAACCTCAGTCGACCCTGACCTGTCCGCAATGCGGCCACAAGGCGACCGAGACCATGCCTACCGACGCCTGTCAGTATTTCTACGACTGCCGAGGCTGTGGCGCGGTGCTGAAGCCCAAGCCGGGCGATTGCTGCGTCTACTGCTCCTACGGCGACGTTCCGTGCCCACCGATTCAGAAAAATTGCAGCGGGTGTTGCGGGTGAGTGCTACAGCCCGCCTCACCTCGATCTAGCCGGCTTTAGATGAAATTGACCTCCAGTGGGCCGCCGCGTCGAGTACTTAGCCCTCGACACCTTCAAGGGTCATCAGGCCGGGGCGGTGCGGCAGCCTCAGGCGGCGGGATGGAGCCTAAATCGCTCGTTCCTGAACGTGCCGGACGTCTTGCGTATCCCGCCCTGGCCGAAAGCTGGGATCGGCATCAGGTCCGGCGAATGCCCATATCGGGAGCCACTATGTGAAGCAGTGGGTCAAAGACGGCCTCAGCCCGCGGGCAGCCCGGAACGCTGTCCGAAACGGATAGCTGAACACACTCGCAACCGGCCTGCAGCGTTGAAGATATCGGCCGAAAGCGCAAGAGTGTCGGCATTGCAGCTAGCGGGGGACCGTGGGGATTGGCGTGTTAGGGCAGCTTCGTCAGGTGGTGGTGGCCATGGCCGCCCTGCTAATGGCGGTGCTCGCCCTGCTGATGCCGGTCGACCGGACCCATCTTGACGCCGACCTCTTCGGGGCCGCGCCCTCCACGATCGCTGAGGACCCGGAGCGCCCCATCGGTAGGACAGATGATCGCGTCTCGGCGCCGTCGACGGCGACCGATCTCCAGACCTCAGAATCGCCCGCCTCGGGCGCCCATCAGCACCATGCCGATGGCCCCTCCCTCTTTGGGTCGACCGCCCATGCGATCGAACCCACGGTCTCGCTCGCCATGGTCGTCCGGTTCCACCTGACGAACGACCGCAGCACGGGCCTGACCAGCAACCCGCAAGACCGTCCGCCCAAACCCGATCTCGAATCCATCGCCTAGACCGCGCGGCCACGGCCGCGCCCTTCGTGTTCGAGGAATTCCATGTCTCAGAAATCTATCGGCCGCATGCCGCGGCTCTGCGCGTCGGTGCGCGCCGGCCCCCTCCTGTCCTACCCGTCACTAGCCGGAAGCAACGCCTCGTGACCCCGATCCACGATCTGACGCTCTATGCCGCCGCCCACCCCTGGGCCCTGACGGCCGCCGTGCTGCTGGTTTTCATCGCCCTGATCGCCGTACTGATCTTGGTCTGGATGCACCGGTTCGAGGGGGTGCTGGCGCTCTACCACGACGGCGATGGCGGAGACCCCCATTGCATCTATCTCGACAATGGGGCCATTCGGCTGGAGATCATTCGCCGCCGGGCGGCCTGGAACTTCCGCGTAACCCCGCTCCTGGGAAGCCTCCAAGCCGACCAAGTCGTCGTCGCCACGCTGCGCGCCGACGGCCTTGGACAGAGGTTCGTTTTCGACCGACGGAACGGACGGCTGGAGTCGACCGCCAAGGTCCGCGAGCCCCTAACGTTCGTGGCGCACGTGTCGCTCACCCGCGGCTCCACGGTCAGCGAGTTCGTCGTCCTGTTTGACGGGACCGAGAAGGACGGCGCGCTCTACGACGCGGTCCTGCGCTCCTCCACCCGGACGGAGGTGGAGGGCTGAAGACTTAAGGCCAAGGCCCGCTCGTCAGGCCGGCTGATGGGGCTCGGGCCGCCTGACGAACGGATCATGGCGGCGTAGCCAGCCGCGCGCGGGACGCTCCACGCCATGATAGACCGCGACGGAGACGAACAGGCAGAAGACCAGGACACCGCCCCAGGCCACCCACGCCCAGCCGCCGACCGGCCGCACGAAGCGATCGAGCAGCTCGAAATAGGCGATGTCGACCGGTAGGTGGGTCATGTAGACGGCGTAGGAGACCTCGCCCAGATAGACCATCAGCGGCGCGGCCAGGACTCCCCCCCGCCCGGCTTTCGCCGTCTCGGCGGTGCAGTAGATGAGCGCCGCCAGACCCAGCCAGGTCCAGCGATCGGCCAGGCCCAGCGTCGCGGCCACGACGATCCAGACCACGGCGACGCCCATGCCAGTGTGCGCCACCAGCGTGGGCGGCGCGCGGGTCGAACCGAGCCTATGGAGCGCCACGCCCATGGCGAAGGACGGGATGATCCGCAGCACGCCGCCGTGCGCGGTCAGCCTGGTCAGCGATCCGCCGTAGGCCTGAACGATGGCGTCGAGCGAAAAGAACAGGGTTGCCGCCAGGACGACCGCCACGATCGGACGTCGGCGCAGGGTCAACGACGCCAGGGCGAAGGCGGGGAAAGTCAGGTAGGCGAACCACTCGGCCGAGATCGACCAGGAGGGAAAATTCCACTGCACGGTCGGCGTCGCCCACCAGGCGTGGACCAGTAGTAGGTGTTGGGGGATGGCGGCCGGATCGAAGGCCGCGGCCTCGAACCGGGCGCCGGCCCAGCGCCCCAGCCCCCACAGCATGATGGTCGCGCCGAGAGTCAGAAGGTGGACCGGATAGAGCCGCGCCAGGCGCGCCCAGAGAAACGAGCCGTAGGGGAAGCGACCTTCCGCCCAGGCGCGCACATAGACGTGGGACAGGATGAAGCCCGACAGGATGAAGAACAGGTCCACCCCAAGGTAGCCCTTGTCGATCATGCCGACCTGCTCGAGGTCGAGGCCGAGCCGGTTTCGGAAGTGATAGACGAGCACCCATGCGGCCGCGACGATGCGCAAGCCCGTCAGGGATTTGAGGTCTGCTGGATACATGTCGTCCCCCGACGTCGGCGGGTTGGCGCCCGAGCGTCCCCGAACGCGGGTGGCGCTCCTGGTGCCGCGCGCCCTAGCCTTCGCCGATCATCCCGCCGTCGCGGCGGGTCTCGGTTTCACTTTCGACGCCTTCGACATTGCCGCGATAGACGCCGCCCTCGTCGATCATGCCGCCCTCTTCGGGGGGCGAACGATCGGATGGCGGCGCGGGCTGGGGATCTGGCTTGGGCGGGGATTTTGGATCGGTCATCTTCGGCTCCTCGACATAGACCCTTGCGGGTCAGGGCTGGCTTGATCGCGGCCTCAGGCGGGCGGCGCACTGTGATGACGGTGGCCGCCATAGGCGACGACCTGGACCTTGCCCAAGGTCGCCAAACCGACATCGGCCGCCACTTCGAGCGTCGCGGCCAAAGCGTCGAGCTTGGACCGGGTATCGACCATCTCGACGATCAGGTGCTGTTCGGGCGCCAGGTCGCGGGCCTTGGCGCCGTGCAGCACCGCCTCGCCGAAAGACTCCTCGATGCGCAGCACCGCCGCGCCGGCGATCTCCATGGTGCGGGCGCGCTCGATCAGCACCGCGTCATAGGCCACGCCGTTCAAGGTCGCGCCGGCGTCGAGATAGATCCTCAGGATGTGCAGGTCGTCTTGGGCCACGGGGTCACCTCACTCGCTAAAATCCTGGCGCGCCCCGGAACGCGGACGCGCCCTACGCTCATTCAGCCGGCCGCCTAGGCGTGCGGATCTTCCTCGGCGCACTCCACGACCTCGGTCTGGATCGTGACGTGATGCAGGTCGAAGTCGGTCTCCAGCCGCGCAGCGATGGCCTTGCGGACATCCTCGCCCACTGCCCCGTCGGCCAGCACGACATGGACGGTGCAGACGGCCTGGTCAGCACCGGTGGTCCACAGGTGCAGCTCATGGACACTGGCGACGCCGGGCATCTCGGTGATGGCCTTGCGCACGCCGGCCAAGGCCATTCCCGGAGGGGCGCCTTCCAGCAGGATGCGGGAGGTGTCCTTCAGCAGGATCCAGGTGCGCGGCAGCACCCAGAGGCCGATGCCGATGGCCACGATCGGATCGACGAAGCGCCATCCCGTGACCTTGATGACGACGGCGCCGACGATCACGCCCAGCGAGCCGAGCATGTCGGCCCAGACCTCCAGATAGGCGCCCTTGACGTTGAGGCTCTTGTCCTTGTGGCTGCTGAGCAGACGCATGGAGATCAGGTTGATGACCAGGCCGAGCACCGCGACGATGAACATCCCCACCGATCCGACCGGCTCGGGATTGACGATGCGCTTGACGCCCTCGACCAGCACGTAGATGGCCACGCCGAACAGCAGGATGGCGTTGAAGGCCGCGGCGAGGATTTCAAATCGCCGATAGCCGAACGTGAACTCCTCGTTCGCCTTCTTCTGGCCGACCTGGATTGCCGCCAGGGCGATGGCCAGGGCGGCGGCGTCGGTGAACATGTGCGCGGCGTCCGACAACAGCGCCAGACTGTTGAAGGCGATGCCGGCCACGACCTCGGCGATCAGGAATGTGGAGGTCAGCGCCAGGGCCATGGCGAGCCTTCGGCCATTGGCCTGGCTCGCGCCGTGATCGTGTCCTGCTCCCATCGAAAACGTCTCCCTTTCCCCTGCGCCGAAACGCGCCTGCCAAGTTTGAGGGATCAACGCACGAAACCGATCACTTGTGGGCTTCGGGCGCGATCCGGGCGTCTATTTCTTGTCGAGAATGGAAAGGGTGGCCTTCTCCATCGCGTCCTGGGTGTCGAGGACGTTGAGATTGGCCTCGTAGGCCTTCATGGCCTGCTTGAGGTCGAGGCTCTCGGCCAGGCTGTTGACGTTGGGCAAGAGCACGTAGCCGGCGGCGTTGGCCGCTGGGTGGCCAGGGTCATAGGCTTGCGGGAATGGCTTGGGATCGGCCTTCACGCCGCTCAACACCACCCCCTCGTCGCCGCCCATGGGCTCGACCTTGAAGACCGGGATCTGGCGTCGGTAAGGCTCACCACCGGGGGTTCTGGCGGTCGAGTTGGCGTTGGCGATGTTCTCGGCCAGGATCTGGATACGCTTCTTCTGGGCCTGCAGCCCCGACACGGCGATGGCCGTGCTTCCCCCTTCGATCGACGACTTGGTCATGGACTGTCTCCGGACTTGGGTTTGAAGAAAGAGGCGGCGCGCCGAGACCTGCTCGGCGC
>NZ_JBXAON010000008.1:0-243579 GCF_058802865.1 Caulobacter sp. GW822-FHT01G02 | reverse complement strand
CCCCCCCCCCCCTCCCCCCCCCCCCGCCCTTGGCTCAGCTGTGTTCAGGACTCCGGGTTTCGGCCTTGCGCAGCACGAAGCGGCAGATGGCCGGCAGGACGAACAGGGTCAGAGCCGTGGCGGTAATCAGACCGCCGATGACGACGGTGGCCAGCGGGCGCTGAACCTCAGACCCCGTGCCGGTCGCCAGGGCCATGGGCACAAAGCCCAGCGAGGCGACGAGACCGGTCATCATCACCGGCCGCAGGCGTTCCATGGCCCCGTCGATGATCGCCTTCTCCAGCGCCATGCCGGTGGCGAGGCGCTGACGGATGGCCGTCATCATCACCAAGCCGTTCAGCACCGCCACGCCCGAAAGCGCGATGAAGCCGACGGCGGCCGAGACCGAGAACGGGATGCCCCGCAACGCCAGGCCAAACACCCCACCGGCCAAGGCCAGCGGAATGGCCGAGAACACCGCCGCGGCTGGCGCGATGCCGCCCAGGGCCATGTAGAGCAGGCCGAAGATCAGCAGGAAGCAGAGCGGCACGACGAGCGCCAGGCGCGCCTGGGCGGCCTTGAGGTTCTCGAACTGACCGCCCCAGACCAGCCACGAACCGGCAGGGACCTTCACCTGGGCGTCGACCTTCTGCTGGGCCTCGCCGACGAAGGAGCCGAGATCGGCGCCGCGGACGTTGGACTGCACCACGACGCGGCGCTTGCCGTTCTCACGGCTGACCTGGTTGAGGCCCTCCGAGTAGGAGAACTTGGCCACGTCGCGCAGCGGCACCGAGGCGCGAGCCCCGCCGCCGGCCCGCTCTGGCAGCATGACCGGCAGGGCGCCGACGGCGTCCAGGTCGTTGCGGCTGGCGTCCGGCAAGCGGACCACCACGTCGAAGCGGCGGTCGCCCTGGAAGACCAGGCCCGCCTCGCGACCGCCCATCGCGACCGAGAGCGTGTCGGCGACTTCCTCGACGGTCAGGCCAAGGCGCCCGATGGCGTCGCGATCGAGCTGAACGTCAAGGGTCGGGAAGCCCGAGGTCTGCTCGACCTTGACGTCCGCCGCCCCCTTCACCGTCCGCAGGACCGTGGCGATCTCCTCGGCCGTCCGAGACATGGCGTCGAGATCGTCGCCATAGACCTTGATGGCCACGTCGCCACGCACGCCGGCGATCAGTTCGTTGAAGCGCATCTGAATCGGCTGGCTGAACTCGTAGGCGTTGCCGGTGAGGCCTTCCAGCTTGTTCTCGATGCGGCCGATCAGCTCGGCCTTGGTCTCACCCTTGTTGGGCCATTCCTTCTGGGGCTTGAGGATAATGAAGGCGTCCGAGGCGTTGGGCGGCATGGGGTCGCTGGCGACCTCGGCCGTGCCGGTCTTGGAGTAGACGAAGGCCACTTCGGGGAAGCCCGCCACGACGCGCTCGATCCGCCGCTGCATGCGCAGCGACTGTTCCAGCGAGGTCGACGGGATGCGCAGGGCCTGGACGGCCATGTCCTTCTCGTCGAGCTGAGGCGTGAACTCGCGCCCCAGGAACCCGAAGGTCAGGACCGCGGCGACGAAGAGGGCGACGGCCCCGCCGATGACAGGCCAGGGCTTGGCCACGACCTTGCGCAGGGCCGGCTCGTAGCGGGACTTGGTCCAGCGAACGGGCGCGACTTCCTTCTCGGCCACCTTGCCGTTGATCAAGAGAGCGATCATGGCCGGGATGAAGGTCAGAGACAGAACGAAGGCGCCGGCCAGGGCCAGCATCACGGTGATGGCCATCGGCGAGAAGGTCTTGCCTTCGACGCCGGTGAAGGTCAGCAGCGGTGCGTAGACCAAGAGGATGATCGCCTGGCCGTAGACGGTCGGGGCAATCATCTCGCGGGCGGCTTCGCGGGTTTCGCCAAGCCGTTCCGACAGCGTCAGGAGACGGCCCTCGTGGTGCTGGCGTTCGGCCAGGCGCCGCAAGGCGTTCTCGACGATGATGACGGCGCCGTCGACGATCAGGCCGAAGTCCAGCGCCCCCAGGCTCATCAGGTTGCCCGAGACGCCCAGCTTGTTCATGCCGATGGCGGTCATCAGCATGGACAGCGGGATGACCAGAGCGGTGATCAGGGCGGCGCGGAAATTCCCGAGCAACAGGAACAGCACCACGATGACCAGCAGCGCGCCTTCGACCAGGTTCTTCTCGACGGTCTTGATGGTCGCGCCGACCAGCTTGGAGCGGTCATAGACCACCTGGACCTTGACCCCGGCCGGCAGACTCTTGGCGACCTCGGTCAGCTTCTCGGCCGAGGCGCCGGCGACGGTGCGGCTATTCTCGCCGGTCAGCATCAAGACAGTGCCGACCACGACTTCTTCGCCGTTCTCCGAGGCCGCGCCTGTGCGCAGGGCGCCGCCGAGCTTGACGGTGGCGACATCGCGCACGCGGATCGAGACGCCCTCGCGGGCGGCGACCGTGGCGTTGGCGATCTCGTCGACCGTGCGCACGCGGGCGTCGGCGCGAACGAGGAAGGCTTCCCCGCCCTTCTCGACGAAGTTGGCGCCGACCGCGAGATTGGCGGCCTCAAGGGCCTTGGCCAGGTCGTTGAACGAGACGCCGACCGAGGCCATGCGGGTCGGATCCGGCTGGACGATGAACTGCTTTTCGAAGCCGCCGATGGAGTCGACGCCGGCCACGCCCGCGACCGAGCGCATCTGGGGACGCACGATCCAGTCCTGCACTTCGCGGAGGAAGGCCGCCTGGGCAGTGGCATCCGACAGTCGCTCGCCGGTCGAGGTCAGATAGGCGCCGTCGCTTTGCCAGCCCGGGGCGCCGTCGGTGACCTTGGCCCCCTTCCCACCCGGATGCTCGTAGGCGACGGTCCACATCAGGACCTCGCCGAGACCCGACGAGATTGGGCCCATGGCCGGTTCGGCGCCGGCGGGCAGACTTTGGCGCACCTGGGTCAGGCGCTCGGCCACCTGCTGGCGGGCGAAGTAGATGTCGGTCTTTTCCTTGAAGACGATGGTGACCTGGGAAAAGCCATTGCGTGAGATCGAGCGGGTCGACTCCAGACCGGGGATGCCGGCCATGGCCGTCTCGACCGGGAAGGTCACGAGCTTTTCGACCTCGGCCGGGGCCAGGGTCCCCGAGACGGTGTTGATCTGCACCTGCTTGTTGGTGATGTCGGGCACCGCGTCGATCGGCAGGCGCACGAGGTTGTAGACGCCCAGCGCCGCGACCAGCGTGACCAGGGCGATGACCGCCCAGCGGAAGCGAACGGAAAGGTCGAGGATGCGGCCGATCATCGGGCCACCTCGCCGGTTTCCATGGCGTGTGGTTTGGCGGCGTAGCGGACCTGCAGCCTGGTCACCGAGGCGCGCTGCAGCAGCGGAAAGGTCGCTTCGTAGCGAGCCGGTTCACGATCCTTGCGCTGGGGACTGAGCGCGGCCAGGCGGGTGGGCACGGTGATGGCCCAGTGACCGTCAGGGTCGTAGGCGCTGATGTCGAGGTGGGCGGTGACCGGCGGCAGGCTTGCGCCAGACGCCCGCCGGACCAGGCCAAAGACACGCAGACCGCTTGCGGTGTCGCGCGCCGAAGCGGTGATGATCTCGACCTCCCGGCCGCCGAGGCGGTCGATGGTGACGGTGTCCTTGGCCACGGCGGCCGAGGCGGTGAGGCTCGCGGCCAGGACGGCCATGGTGAGAATGACCTTAGTCCTCATGGCTCGCCTCCCCCTTGCCGAGTTCAGCCTTCAGCAGGAACGCGCCCTTGCCGGCGATCTGCTCGCCAGGGCGAACGCCGGAGAGGATCTCGACGTGACCGCCGCCACGACGACCGACGCGGACCGGGCGCGGTTCGAAGCCGTCCTTGGTGCGGACGAAGACGACCTCGGCGCCGTTGACCGTCTGGACTGCCTCGTCGGGCGCGGAGATGCGGCCCTCCGGGCCCGCGGCCTGGCCCCGTGGGGTAATCCGGGCGCGCAGGGCTTGACCGGGCGTCAAGGACAGGGCTTGGCCGCTGACGGCCAGCACGGCGGTGGCCGAGCGGTTTTCGGCGTCGAGGGCCGGGGTGATGCTGCGCACCGTGGCGTTCACTGGGCCGGTGGCGGATTCCAGGACGGCCGTGTCGCCGGGCTTGACGCGCTGGGCGTCGGCGACCGGCAGGGCAGCCTGGATCTCGATGCGGCCCGGGTCGGCGACGCGGAAGAGTTCGGAGCCGGCGGTGACGTAGGCGCCGAGCGTGGCCGTGGCGGCGGTGATCCGACCCGAGATCGGGCTGGTGACCGCCAAGGTCCGGCCGTTGCCGCTAACCCCGGCGGCGGCGCTGGCCCCGCTGGCGCGGCGCAGTTCCGACTCGGCAATGGCCGCTTCGCGTTGGGCGGCTTCCAGGTCCTGACGGGCGGTGATCTTGGCCTCGAACAAGCGCTGCTCGCGCACGAGCGCCTGGCGGGCGGCGGCGGCCTTGGCAGCCGCGGTGCTGCGGTCGGCGCTGATGGCCGCGGCGTCTCGGCTTTCGATCGCGGCGATCACTTCACCGGCGGCGACGGGGTCGCCCAAGCGCTTGTTGATGCGGACGATGGCCCCGTCGGCGCGGGCCGCCAAGATCGCCGCGCCGTTGGGCGTGGCTACCACGGTGGCCTGGGCCGAGACCGCGGCGTCGAGGCCGCCGCCGGTGAGGGTCACCAGCTGGATGCCATCGGCGGCGATGCGATCGGCGGTCATACCCACGTGGGGCTTTTCGCCGGCGTGATCTTCCTTGGCCTCGGCGGCGGCGGCTTCCTTGGGCGGCGAGGACAGCATCGTCTTGCCGACCAGCGCGCCGACGCCAGCGGCGAGCAGGCTGCTGACCGCCACGGCCGTCAGCAGGGTCTTTCGATCGTTGGATTTCATGGTGAGCTTTCCTATTGGGCGGCGGCGCGTTCGAGCGCGGCCAGCGCCTTGGCGCGGTCGAGACGCGCGGCGATGAGTTCTGTGCGGGCGGTCGTCAGGGCGGCTTGCGCGTCTAGGACTTCGAGCAGCGAGAATTTCCCCGCCTCGAAGCCGCCTCGCGCCAGGTCGACGGCGGTCTGGGCCTGGGGCACGACCTTGCTGTCGAGCACCTCCAGCCTGGCGGTGGCGGCGCGCAATGCCGCCTCCCCGTCCCGAACGGCCCGAACAGAGCGCGCCAGGGCCAGGCGTTCGCGCGCCTCGGCCGCGGTGGCGTCCGCGCGGGCGGCCGCGACCGTGCCCTGGTTGCGGTTGGAGATCGGGATCGGGGCGGTAAAGCCGACGATCATCGCCGAGTCCCCGGTCTGCTCGAACCGCCGAACCCCGGCCTGGACGGTGAGGTCCGGACGGCCGGCGGCGCGTTCGCGATCGATCACCGCGCGGGCGGTCTCCAGCTGGGCGCGCGCTTGGCGCACATCCAGGGTTTCTCCGGGATTGATCGTGGCCATCACCGGCGTCGCCGGCTGCGGGGACCGCACCAGCTCGATGGTCTCGGCCGCATCGCCCCAGAGGGTGACCAGGGCGCGGCGCGCGGCTGCGGCCTCGGCCTCGGCGGCAATGACGGCGGCGGCGGCCTCACGGCTGGCCGCCTCAGCCCGCAGCGCCCGCAGGGGCGGCTCGCGGCCGGCTTCGACCAGGGTGCCGGCGACCTTGGATAGGCCTTCGGCGCGGGTGGCCGTCTCTCGGGCCAGGACCAGACGATCATGCGCCGCAAGGGCTTCGGCATAACGGACACTGACCTCTTGGGTGAGGTCGGCCTTGGCGATGACGAAGCCGATCCGGGCGGCGTCGACCTCGGCATTGGCGGCGGCGGCGCGGGTGCGACGCTTACCCCCCAACTCCAGGCGCTGACTGATGGTGGCCGTGGTCTCGGCCGCGCCAAAGCGACCATACGGACCCGAACCGGCGAAGTTCTCCGATTGGAGGCCGGCTTCGGGGTTGGGCATCAGACCGGCCTGACGGGCGCGGCCTTCGGCAGCCTTCACCGAAGCTTCGGCGGCCGTGACGAGGGGTGACTGGGTCTGGGCGCGCATGATAGCGGCGTCCAGGGTGAGCGGCTCAGCGAGCGCGCGCGAAAGCGCGCCGCTGCCGGCAAGCGCCAGGACCGCGCCGAAAATGGCGGCGGACCGAGCATAGCGGGAATGCATGAGAGGTCCCTATGTGAGAACTGACGAAGGCGATTACGCGCGCGAGGGCGCGGCCAGGGTCAGGCTCGAGGGGGCTCGTTGGGGCCGTCCGGCATGCGCGAGAGCGGCATGTGGGGCGGCGCTGGAGTCAGGCGGATGCGCGTGACCGAGACGTAGGTCTGCCCGACCGTGGCGAGCCCGATCAGCGACGGAGAATGATGGCAATGGCCAATCCCGCAGACCTCGCCGTCGGCCAGGTCTGCGGGATCCTGGTCATTGGCCTGGGCTAAGGTCGTGGCCTCGGCGACGGCGCTCGTCTTCTTGCTCGACAGGGAGTCGGCCGAGCATAAGCCTGAACGCAATGATGGCGCAGCTACGGCGAGCACCAGCAGGCACGCTAGAAGCGCTCCCGTCCAGGTTTTCAGCCATGTCGCCACATCGAACATGTAAGGGCCTATAGCGTCCGTGATGCGTCGAGGAAATACGTTACAAGATACAGTTGGCGTGGCGCATCAGCGCGGCAGTGAGAGTTAGATCCGAGTTCGCGGACGGGCCCGTGTCACCGCTCGCAGCGGTGTGCTGGTGGTCACGTATTTCGAAAGAGCGTCCAGGCGGAAGCTATAGATTCTGATCAACTTTTCGCGCTCGGCCTTAAACTTGAACTGCAGCGCCGCTAGGCCGGTTATTTTGTTGGTGTGGCGAAGCAGCGTGCCGCGCGCGCTGCGCTCCAGGTGGAAGTATTCATACGATCTCGCGAAGAATGGACCGGACTGGAAGGCGATCTCCTCGCCTGGCGCCATGCCAATGACCCGAGCCCTGACCCTCAGACGCTTTTCCGGATTTGAGCCGATACGGATGTAGACGCTGGCGCCCCGAATGGGGACGCCGTCGATTTCCCAATGAGGATGCCAACGCGGGTAGCCACCGAACTCCGACAAGGTTCGCCAGACCTTAGTGGGGGGGGCGGCGATATCGATCTCAGATTCAATGATCATGGGCGGCCTTTCGTCGCCGTCTCGCTTGAGCTCGATGCAGGCGAGACAGGCTGCGGGCACGGACGGTTGGTGGAAAGCGTACAGACCCGAAACTGCTCGCCTGACATGACCGGGCCGGGGGTCGGCAGGTCGAAGAAAACGCAATGGCGCTCGCGCCCACGCAGGCCCCACAGGACACGCGTCGCCGTGCTGATGACGTTTCCACCCGCGTCAAGACGATCCGCTCGGATGATCCGCGGCGAGGATCCTATAGACCGTCGACAGATCGCACCATGGAAACGGACCCCCTCACCTTCGGCGATGGCGCGGACCGACTCAAGTGCGAAGCCCCGTTGAGTGTTGAGCACGATGGGCTTTTCGATCGTGTCTGCAGTAGCCCCGCCCGAAAGGGCCAGGATCAGAAGCCCAATTCCTTTTCCGCCTAGGTGGCGCAAGTGTTGTCGGTTCATGTTTGATGCTCCAGGCCGATCGCCAAAACCCCGATCGACATGACGAGCAGAAGCATCGCCGCAGCCAGGGCCATCATCGCACGGCGGGCCGATCGGCGGGCCCAAGCCGAAGCTCTGTCTTGTGGTTCCTCTCCGCTCATGCTTTGCGATTCTTGTAGGCCAGCAGCCTCAGGGCGTTGGCCACCACCAGGAGGGTCGATCCCTCATGGAAGATCACCGCCTCGCCGATCTTTAGGCCAAACAGCGTCGCTGGGATCAGCACTGCGACCATGCCGAGACTCACCCACAGGTTCTGGCGGATGACGGCGCTGGTGCGGCGGCTCAAGCCCACGGCGAACGGCAGATGGGTCAGGTCGTCGGCCATCAACGCGACATCGGCGGTCTCCAGGGCCACATCCGAGCCGGCCGCGCCCATGGCGATGCCGACGGTGGCGTTGGCCATGGCCGGGGCGTCATTGACCCCGTCGCCGACCATCGCGGCCTTGCCGTACTGCTGGCGCAGGGCCTTGATGGTCTCGACCTTGTCCTCCGGCATCAGGCCGCCACGGGCCTCGTCCAGGCCCAGGTCCTTGGCGATGGCGTCGGCGACCGACTGGTTGTCGCCCGACAGCATGATCATGCGGGTGATGCCGAGCGCCCGAAGGCGCACGATGACATCTCGGGCCGCCGGACGGGCAGTGTCCATCAGGCCCAGTACGCCGAGGAAACGATCACCGTAGCGGACGACGACGACCGTCCTGCCGCGCGCTTCAAGGCGCTTGGCATCGCTCCAGACCGATACGGGCAGATCCTTCTGGTCGCCTTCGAACAGGCCCGGCTTGCCGATCACGACGTCCTTGCCATCGACCTGGGCCTGGATGCCCTGCCCGGTCAGGCTCTTGACGTTGGTGGCTTCACGACGAGCCTGGCCGGTCAGCTTGGCCTCCCCGTCGCGCACAACGGCGGCCGCCAGCGGGTGGTCGCTGAGCGCCTCGACGGCCACGGCGATGGCGAGCAGCTCGGCCTCATCGACGCCTTCGGCAGGGACGATATCGGTCAGCTTGGGCTTGCCCTCGGTCAGGGTGCCGGTCTTGTCGAAGGCCAGAGCGGTCAGCGTGCCGAGGTTTTCCAAGGGGCCGCCGCCCTTGACCAGGACGCCGCCGCGCCCGGCCCGCGCCACGCCACTGAGCACCGCGCTGGGCACCGAAATGGCCAGAGCGCAAGGACTGGCGGCCACCAGAACGGCCATGGCGCGGTAGAAGCTGCGGCTGAAAGGTTCGTCGAGCACCAGGAAGGCCAGCATTAGGGTCGCGACCAGCACCAGCACGGCCGGCACGAAGACCTTCTCGAACCGGTCGGTGAAACGCTGGGTGGGCGAGCGCTGGGCCTCAGCCTCGGCGACCATGCGCACCACGCGGGCCAAGGTGCTCTCGCCGGCCTTGCGGGCCACGCGGATGTCGAGCGCGCCTGCGCCATTGATGGTGCCGGCGAAGACGCGGTGTTCGGCGCTGGCCTTGGCGAAGTCGAGATCGCGATCGGCGCTGGCGCGCTTGTCGACGGGCACGCTTTCGCCGGTGACCGGGGCCTGGTTGACGCTGCTGTCGCCCGCCACGACGACGCCGTCGGCGGCGATGCGCTCATTGGGCCGCACCATGACGATGTCGCCGATCTCCAGGGCCTCGACTGCGATGTCTTCGGTCTTGTCATCGCGGCGAACCGTAGCGCGCTCGGGAGCCAGCTTGGCCAGGGCTTCGATCGCCCGACGAGCCCGGCCCATGGCGTAGTGTTCCAGTGAGTGGCCCATGCTGAACAGGAAGAGCAGAAGCGCGCCCTCGGCCCACTGGCCCAGGGCCGCGGCGCCAGCGGCGGCCACCAGCATCAAGGTGTCGATTTCGAACTTGCGCTTGCGCAGGTTTTCGATCGCCTCGGTCAGGGTGAACCAGCCGCCGAACACGTAGGCGGCCATATAGAAGGCCAACGAGATCCAGCCATCGGCCTTAAGGCTGATGAGCCAGCCAACCAGCAGTGTCGCGCCGCACAACAGGGCGAAGATTAACTCCGTTCGCTCGCCGAAAAGCCCACCATGGGCGTGGCCGTGGCCGCTCTCCCCTTCGCCGTGCTTTTGTTCTTTATTCGAGCCATGGTCGTGGCCCTTATGATCGTGCGCAGACTTGCTGGTCATGCTAGTCGCTCCTACCGGTGCGGCTCGACGTGATGGCCGCCGTAGCGCAGGACCTCGACCTTCTCGAAGGTGACCAGGCCGATGTCCTTGAGGTCGTCGAGCTTGGTCAGGAAGTCGCGCAGTCGAGCTTCTTCATCGACGAACTCGATCACCACGGGCAGGTTGTCGTTGAAGTCGAGCGGGCGCGGCTCGTGCATGCGAGCGGACTCGCCAAAGCCTTTGCGGCCCCGCAAGACCGTGGCGCCGGCCAGACGTGCGGTCTGGGCGCGTTGGACGATGACGTCCATCAGCGAGCGGTCGCCGACCAGGGCGTTTTCATCGGTGTAGATGCGGAGAAGGATAGCTTGTCCGGGGATCTGCATGGGGTTTCCCTTTTCGGTTGCCTCGATCGAAGGCCGGAGGCTTCGATGGAGTGGAGGTGATGCGCCGGCGCGACGCTGTGGGGCTGAGGGGCCGCGCCGGCGCCCCGGCCTAGTGCGTCGTGCTCAGGGGCGACGCGGCCGGTCCCTCGTCCGGGGTCTTCCGACCAGACCCCAGTTGGAGGATGAGTTTGGCGATGGCGGGCAGGACCAGCAGGGTCACGGCGGTGGCCGTGACCAGGCCGCCGATGACCACCATGGCCAGGGGCTTTTGGACCTCGGCTCCAGTGCCGCTGGCCAGGGCCATCGGGATGAAGCCGATGGCCGGCACCAGGCCCGTCATCAGGACCGGCCGGAAGCGTTCGACCGAGCCCTCATAGATCGCCTGGGCGACGGGGACGCCGGCGTCGAGCCGCTCTCGGACGCTGGTCATGACGACCAGGCCGTTGAGGACAGCCACGCCGGCCAGCACGATGAAGCCGACGGCTGCCGAGATCGAGAAGGTGATCCCGGTCAGCGCCAGAGCGAAGACCCCCCCCGAGAGTCCCAACGGAATGGCTGCGAACACCGAAGCAGCGGACCTGAACCCGCCCAGCGCCATGTAGAGGATCAGGAAGATCAGCACGAAGCACAGCGGCACGACGATCGCCAGGCGCTGGGTGGCGGCCTTCAGGTTCTCGAACTGGCCGCCCCAGGTCAGCCAGTAACCGGTCGGAAGCTGGATGGCCTCGACCTTGCTGCGGGCCTCGTTGACGAACGAGCCGATGTCGCGACCGCGCACGTTGACCTGGATGACGACCCGGCGCTTGCCGTCTTCGCGGCTGATCTGGTTCAGACCATCCGAGAAGCGGAACTGCACCAGCTCGCGCAGCGGCACCGAACGTTGCAGGCCGTTGTCGCCGGCCGGCAGCATGACCGGCAGAGCGCCCAGGACGTCCAGGTCATCACGCTGGGCCATCGGCACCCGGACGGTAATGTCGAAGCGGCGGTCGCCCTCGAAGACGTCGCCGGCCTGACGCCCGCCCATGGCCGTAGCCACGGTATCGGCCACCTGGTCGATGCTGAGACCAAAGCGGGCGATGGCGGCGCGGTCGAACTTGACGTCCAGGGTCGGAGCCCCGCCGACTTGTTCGACCCGGACGCCCTCTGCGCCTTGGATCGACTGCAGGACCGCGCCGATCTTGGCAGCCGTGACGCTCATCTTCTCCAGATCGTCGCCATAGAGCTTGATGGCGACGTCGCCACGGACACCGGCGATCAGCTCGTTGAAGCGCATCTGGATCGGTTGGGTGACTTCGAAGCTGTTGCCCAGCAGCGGGGCGACCTTGCCTTCGATGCGCTCGACGACCTTGGCCTTGTTGCCAACGTCCTTGGGCCACTCTTTCTGCGGCTTGAGGATGATGAAGCCGTCCGAGGCGTTGGGCGGCATCGGATCGGTGGCGACTTCGGCCGTGCCGGTCTTGGAGAATATCATCTCCACTTCGGGCAGGGACGAGACGCTCTTTTCGACCTGGCGCTGCATGGTCAGCGACTGTTCGAGCGCCGTCGACGGGATCTTCAGCGAGCCCATGGCGACGTTCTTCTCGTCCAGCTGCGGGATGAACTCCTGGCCCAGCGTCGTGTAGACCACGCCAGCGACCAGGAAGAGCGCCACCGCGCCGCCGATGAACGGCCAGGGACGATCGACCACGCGCTTGAGGACAGGCTCATAGCGCTGTCTGGAAACCGCGATGATCTTGACCTCTTTTTCCGAGACCTTGCCACGCATCAGGATGGCGACGAGAGCCGGAACGAAGGTCAGCGACAGGATGAAGGCCGCGCCCAGGGCCAGCATGATGGTGATGGCCATCGGCGAGAAGGTCTTGCCTTCCACGCCTGTGAAGGTCAGCAGCGGAGCGAAGACCAGGAAGATAATCGCCTGGCCGAAGACGGTCGGACGGATCATTTCCTGGGCCGCGCGCAGCACGGTCTCCAGGCGTTCAGGCAGACGTAGCAGCCGGCCTTCGTGGTGCTGGCGCTCGGCAAGCCGTAGCAGACAGTTCTCGATGATGATGACAGTGCCGTCGACGATCAGGCCGAAGTCCAACGCCCCCAGGCTCATCAGGTTGCCGGGCACCTTCAGCTCGTTCATGCCGATGGCCATCATCACGAACGAGAGCGGGATGATCAGCACGGCGATGAAGGCCGCGCGGATGTTGCCGAGCAGCAGGAAAAGGGTCGCGGCGACCAGGATGGCGCCTTCGGTCAGATTGCGTTCGACCGTCTTGATGGTGGCGTTGACCAGAACCGACCGGTCGAGTGCGGTGGTGATCACCACGCCGTTCGGCAGGGCTTTGCGAACATCGATCAGCTTGTCGCCGACCGACTTGGCGACCGAGCGGCTATTCTCGCCGATCAGCATCAGGGCGGTGCCAACGACCACTTCTTCACCGTTCTTGCTGGCCGCGCCGGTGCGCAGGTCGCCGCCGACTCGCACGGTGGCGACGTCCTTGACGGCGACGGGCACGGTGCGGCGGGTGGCGATGATGGCGTTCTGGATCTCGTCGAGCGTGCGAACCCGCGCGTCGGCTCGGACCAAGTAGGCTTCGCCGGCGCGCTGGATGAAGTTAGCGCCGACCGAGAGGTTGGCCCCTTCCAGGGCCTTGGCCAGATCTGTGTAAGAGACGCCGTAGGCGACCAGCTTGGCCGGGTCGGGTTCGACCACGTACTGCTTCTGGAAGCCGCCGATGGAGTCGACGCCGGCCACGCCCTTGACGGTGCGCAGTTGCGGACGAACGACCCAGTCCTGGATGGTGCGCAGATAGGCGCCCTGCGAGGTGGCGTCGGTGAGGCGCTCGCCCTCCGGCGTCAGATAGGCGCCATCGCTTTGCCAGCCGGTCTGGCCGTCACGCACCTTGGCGCCCTTGCCGCCCGGATTGGCGTACTCCACCGAGTACATGTAGACCTCGCCCAGACCCGTCGTGACGGGCCCGATCTGCGGCTGGATCCCAGCGGGCAGGCTGTCGCTGGCCTGGGTCAGACGCTCGGCCACCTGTTGGCGGGCGAAGTAGAGGTTGGTCTTCTCAGAGAAGATCGCGGTGACCTGCGAGAAGCCGTTGCGCGAGATCGAGCGGGTGGTCTCCAGGCCGGGGATGCCGGCCAGGGCCGTTTCTACCGGGAATGTCACTCGCTTTTCGATTTCGACCGGCGAAAGCGCGCCGGCCACGGTGTTGATCTGCACCTGGTTGTTGGTGATGTCGGGAACGGCGTCGATAGGCAACTTGGTCAGCTGCCAGGTGCCGAGGAGTGCGATGATGACGGTGAGAAGCAGGACGTACCAGCGCCCCTTCACCGACATCGAGAGTAAGCGACCGATCATTTCGGCGTGTCTCCAGAATAGCGGTTAGGGGTCAGTCTTCTTCCGAGCTCTTGCCGAGCTCAGCCTTGAGCAGGAAGGCATTCTTGACCGCCAGGGTCTCGCCGCCTTTCAGCCCATCGACGATGACCACACGGCCACCGCTGCGCTGGCCGACCAGCACGTGCTGCACCCGGAAGCCTTCCTTCGTTCGGACGAAGACCACGTCGTTGCCGTTGACGGTCTGGACCGCCTCTTCCGACACGACGATCCCGCTGGAGGTCGACTGGCGCGAGGTGATGCGGGCGCGGACCAGTTGGCCCGGCTGCAACAGCCCTGCCCCGCCCGTCAGGGTCAGAACCACCGTGGCGCTGCGAGTCTCCTCGTTGACGCCGGGCGTCACCGATCGCACGACGGCCGTGCGGGTCTCGCCGCTGGTCGTCTCGACGATGGCCTGGTCGCCGGGCTGAACGCGCCGGGCGTCCGCGGCGGTAACCGACGCGTCGACCTGGATCTTGGCCGGATCGGAGATGCGGAAGAGTTCCGTCTCGGGAGCCACGAAGGCGCCCAGGCTGGCGGTCATGGCGGTGACGCGGCCGCTGATCGGGCTGACTACGGCGACATAGCCACCCGACACCGCCGAGGCGCCGGCGGCCGTGGCCGCGCGACGGGCCTCGGCCTCGGCCACGGCCACCTCGGCCTGAGCCGTCTCGTAGTCCTGGCGCGGGCTGACCTTCTGTTCGAAGAGGCGCTTTTCGCGGGCCAGGTTCTTGCGCGCCAGGTCGGCCTTGGCCGAGGCGACGCTACGGTCGGCTGAGATCTGGGCGGCCTCGCGGCTGGAGACCAGGGCCAGGGTCTCGCCGGCCCGCACGGGGTCGCCGAGGCGCTTGGTGATCCGGGTGATCGACCCGGCGGCGCGGGCGGTCAAAGCCGCCTCGCCACCGGGTTCGGCTTCAACCGTGGCCTGCGCCACGACTTCGGAAGCCAGGCCCCCGGTGCTGACCGTCTGCAGCTGGACGCCCGAGGCGGTGATGCGCTCGGGGCCCATCGCTAAGCTCGGGGGTCCGGCCGCAAGAGCCGCCGCCGCCGGCTTTTCGGCGGCCGCCGTCTCGACGGGTTTGCCGCCCGACATCTTGCCGACCGAGAAAGCGGCGATCGCCACGACTACCACGGCCGCGCCGGCCAGCAGCAACTGCCGGTTCGAGGAGTTGGACTTGCGCATCAGCGATCTCCGAAGAGGCGGCCTTGCAGGCGCGCCAGGTCGGCCTCGGCGCGAACGCGCGCCAATTGGGCCTGAATGGTTTGGTCACGCGCTTCGGCCAGGGACCGACGCGCATTGATCAGCTCGACAAGGGGGGCCTTGCCGGACTCGTAGGCGATCCGCGTGAGGCGGAAGGCCTCGGCGGCGCTGGTTTCGCCCTGGCCGGCCGCGTCGGCGCGCGACTGGGCCGCGCCCAGCTGGAACCGGGCCGTGCGGATGTCAGCCTCGGCGTCGAACCGCGCGGCGTTGAGCCGAGCCTCGGCGGCCTGCAGCTCGCCTTGGGCGGCGGTGATGTTGCCGCGGTTCTGGTCGAAAACCGGGATTGGCAAAGACACCCCCGCGATCAAGGCCGTGGAGTCATCACCGCTGAACCGGCGAACACCGGCCGAGACGGTGACGTCCGGCACCGCGCGGGTCCGCTCGATGCGCACGCGGCGGGCGGCGGCTTCGCGATCGGCCTCGGCCGCCTGGACGGCGGGCGTCGATAGCGCGTCAATGTCGTCCGGCAGGCTCGTGAGCTTGGGGCTGGTCAGCAGGCTGTCGCTGAGCGAGGTGTAGGGCGTGGTCGATCCGACGAGGGCGGTGAGCCGCGAGAATGCTCCCGTCCGCTCGGCCCGCGCTTCTTCCAACGACGCGCGAGCGCCGGTGAGCGCGGCTTGCGCCTGGAGGGTCCGCAGTTCGGCCTCTTTGCCGGCGTCGACCAGGGCCCGGGAGGCGCGCAGGGTTTCGTCCGACAGAGTCACGGCCTCCTCGGCCAGGGTGACCCGGCGCTCGGCCGCTTCAGCCAGGGCGTAAGCGTCGGCCAGCGAGAAGGCGAAGTCGGCCTTGGACTGGACGAGACGCGCACGCGCCGCATCGAGCGCGGCGCGGCCGGCGGCCACGCGTGCGCCGCGCTTGCCGCCGACTTCCAGCGGCTGGCTCAGCGAAAGGGTCGTGTCGGCGTTGTTTGCGCCGCTATAGATCCCACTGCCGCTGAAGTTCTCGATTTCCATTCCGACGGTGGGATTGGGTCGAGCCCCGGCCTGGCGAGCCAGGCCCTCGGCCTGGCGCACGCCAGCGGCGGCTTCGGCAAGCCTCGGAGCATTGGTTTGGGCCTGCGTGAGCAGGTCCTTGAACGGCGGCGCCGGATCGGCGACCGCGCCGCTCGCGGACGCCAACGCGCCTGCGACTGCGGCCGCGCTCACGGCCGCGAAACGCAACCGTCCACGCATGATGAGAGTCATGAAGATGTGTTCCTAGAGATTGAGACGCAAACGGTCCGCCTCCTCGGGCGGAAGGGTCGCGTCAGGCTCTAGGCGGACGTTCGAGCAGGACGGAACGATCGATGAGCAGGCCCACATCCGGCTCGGCCAGCCAAACGGCACGATGCTCAAACGCTATCATCTCGGGCGCGAAGGACACGGGCAAGCTTATGCCATGCGCCGAACAATGACCGGTGCAGGCCGTGAGCGTTCTCTTGATGGGGGTCTTCTGGTCGCCAGCGGTCTTGATCAATGCTGGCGCCTGGACGCTCGACATGACGATCTGGCTGGCGACCTGAGTTTCGGTCTCCAGCGCAGCGTGCTCAGCAGGTCCGCAGATGACGATGCCGAGGATGAACGTGCAGGTTACGAACAGCGCCCATGCCTTGCCGAAGCTGAATCGCGAGGACGGCGCGCGGCGCGAGCGCCACGTGTCGGCATATCTGCCGACTTGCCGACGAAGGGGCGCGATTCCAGCCATCGAAATCTGCAATACCTCCGCTCAGTCCAGATTGAAATGCGTTATATGATTACATGTTATAGCGTCACATTGCCGAGCGCTCCAATTACGGCAACAAACACCTGGCGAAGACTTCGCGATAACTGGGGCAAAGCGGAAAGCTACAGAAGCCCGTACCGCGTTGTCGCGCCATGATCGAATCTCTCTCGATGCCCTGCCCATCCCGTTTGAAGTGGTCAGATGGCCCTTAGGCGGACCTCTTTGCCCCCATTTCGCCGGCTCTGTGCCGAGACCACCAGAATCCGCCGACCAGGATGGCCAGGGTGAGCGCCTGGGCGGCGACGCCTTCGATGGTCGGGAAGAAGCCCAGCAGCTCGATGCGCGGCAGGGCCAGCGGATGTAGGTCGAGCAAGCCCGCTTCCTGGAGGGCGGCCACGCCCTTGCCGGCCAGGACGACCGCAAGGATCGCCATCAGGATAGCGCTGTACTCGAAGAACTTGCCGATCGGCAGGCGCTTGGAGAACCGCAGCATGGCCCAGGCGATGGCGGCCAGGACGACGATGGCGCAGCCGACGCCGGCCAGCACCGCGCCGGCCCCGCCCTGGGTCCACAGCGCCGTTAGGAAGAGGATGGTCTCGAACACCTCGCGATAGACGACGATGAAGGCCAGCAGGAACAGGAACCAGGCCGACTGCTTGGACAGGGCGTGGGACAGTTTCTCGCGGATATAGACCTGCCAGGCGTCGGCCTGGGCCTTGCCGTGCATCCACAGGCCCACCGAGATCAGCACGGCGGCGGCGATCACCGAGCCGAAGCCCTCGGTCAGTTCGCGGCTGGCGCCGCTGATCGAGATGAAGAAGGTGGCTGCCGCCCAGGTCAGGCCGCCGGCCGCCAGGGCCGCGATCCAGCCGCCGTGGACGTAGGGCAGGACGTCGGTCCGGTCGGCTTTCCGCAGGAAGGCGATCATGGCGACCACGATCAGGAGGGCCTCCAGGCCCTCGCGCAGCAGGATGGTGAAGGCGCCCAGGAAACTGGACAGCTTGCTGGCCTTCTCCGGGGCCAGGGCTCGGCCGGCGGCGGCGAACAGGGCGTCGAGGCGGTCGATCTGGCTCTTGACCTCACTGGCGGGCGCGGCCTTGCCGATCGCGCCGCGCACGTCGCCCATCGCCCCTTCGATGCGCCGCATCAGGGCCGGATCGCGCGCGCCCAGCGTCGGCTCGATGGGCTCGAAGCCGTCGAGATAGGCGGCCAGGGCGAGATCGGCGGCGGCCTTTCGGTCGCCAGCCTCGTAGGCCTTGAGGCTGGCCGCCAGCTTCTGTCGGGCGACGTCGAGCGAGCCGCCGCCCGAGCGGGTGACGACTTCGGGATGGCGGCGCAGATAGGCGGTCAGGGCCCGGGCCTTGGTCTCCCCCACGGCTGTTGCGAGGGCGGCGGGCGTGGTCTGGGTCAGGGTTTGCAGGTCGGGGAAGCGGGCGCGGACGGCGGCGTCCTCGTTCCAGATCTTCTCGCCCGCGGCAGCTTCGGCGTCGCTGAAAGCGAAGCGCCCGACATAGAAGGCCAGGTCCCAGCGGTCGTCAGACGGCAGGTGGGCGTAGCTGGCCATGGCGGTACCGTCGAGGCCCTGCTGGATGACCTGGTAGAGGCCAAAGACGCTGCGCTGGCGGGCGCGCTCGGCGTCGGCGAAGGCGATCGGCGGCGGGTCCAGGCCGACGGCGTTCGGACCGTCGGCCTTGCCCGTCTCGCCGTGGCAGGCCGCGCAGTTCTCGGCATAGAGGGCCGCGCCGCGCGCCAGGTCCGGCGCGCGCTTGGGCGCCAGCAGCGTCGGATAGGCGGCCAGAAGGTCGTTGGCCAGGGCATGGGCCTTCGCCGAGACCACGGCCGGCTCCTGCTTGGCGGCGATCGTGGCCTGAAGGCTCTCGGCCTTGGCCAGCAAATCCGGCTGGGCCTTGGTGGCCGGCAGGCCGGCGATGCGCTCGCGCACCTGGCCGGCGAATTCGTTCATCTCGGCATATTCGGACGGGCTGATGACCTTGCCGTCCTTCACCGCCCCGGCGTAGTCGACCGACAGGTAGTCGAGCAGTCGCCATGCGGTCTGGGACGAGCTGGCCTCCTGGGCCGTCGCGACGCCCGCGCCACCCGCCAGGACCAGGATCACGATCATCAGCCCAGAGATGGCCCGCCCCACGGCGTTAAGAACAGTAGTCATTATCACTCCGGTGGCGTGGCGATCGGCAGGCTGGAAACGGTACGGGCGACAGGACGGGAAGCGCGGAGCCGCGAAGGCCGCCACGATGAAGCTTCATGCATCCTATAGCCACTGGAGGAGCAAGCGGAAATTATCTCCGATCGACTGATCGCGGCTTAGCGCACCGGGAATGGGGCCAGATTTTAGTTACGGAGATGACCAAGATCGGCGGCATGGAGCGTGGCGCGGTCCAGTTGGACAGCTCTCCGACAAGCCCGAGATCGAGTGGCGGCCGTGACCGGCGCACGCCAAGTTTGGCCGCGAACACGCACTCGGCGCTATGAAGGCGGACGTCGCTCTTGGTGATTGACCCCGATTGAGGCGATGTTCCGCAGGCCCTCAACATCGTCCGTGAGTCCCGTAAATGCATTGCTCAGAGGAGACCCGCCGAGCGTTATTGGCCAGAATGGGATCAATGGCGTTCGCGACGGGCGCAACGTTAGCGGTCGCGAAGAAGGCGACGAGCGCGACGGTCGCCCGGAACCCCAAAACGCTCTGGTCGACCCTCCTTCCGGATCCCGATGCCGTGATGGTCGGCGGGACTGTACAGGGCGAGCGCCTCAGGATTTTGATCGATACAGGCTCGGCTATGACCGTCGTCGATGCCGCGCTTGCCAAGCGGCTGGGCTTGGCTTCAACGGGCGCCCGCAGCGTTCGCGGCGATGTCGGGTCGGTCACGCTGGGCGCGGGTAGCGACCTCAGTCTCGATCTTGGCGGGACGCATTTCGCCGTCGAGCGATATTTGGTCACCGATTTCGCGCCAATTTTTGGAGCCGATGGTGGCTCGCCCAATGTTATCCTTGGGATCGACGCGCTTAGAGACGCCATTCTCGCGATCGATTTTACAGCCCGCCGCCTCGCATTCCTCCCCCGCGACGCCTTCCGGCCATGGCCGGGCGCGGAACGCTTTGCGGTCACCAAGAGCTTGCGCGGGCAGCTCTCTCTCCCGATCGTCCTGGAGGGACACGACCCGGTCGCCGCGGCGATTGACCTGGGCAGTTCCAATCCTCTCACCGTCACGCCGGCCTTGGCGGAGGCGCAAACCTTGATGCGTGGCCGGAGAATTTCATCGGCGGCGACGGGGGGGATCGACGGGCTGTCCATCAGCCGCACTATTTCGGTAGCGACGCTCCGGGTCGGACGCAGCCTGATCAACGATGTTCCCTGCGAGGTGTTGGCGAAGACCGACCCCACCCTTGTCGTCGCCAAGCTGGGCCTTCCCGTTTTCGAGCGATTTCTATTTGCTCTGGATGTCGCGGGCCAAGCCCTTTGGCTGAAACCCGAGGCACGTCGATTGGCGACGCCGTTTAGGCGGGATTTGTCTGGCCTGGGCCTCGCTGTGGAGTCTGGTCATCTGCGCGTCGTCCATGTCGCCCAGGGTGGGCCGGCCGCCTTGGCCGGGTGGCGCGAGGGCGAGATCGTTGTCGCCGTGGATGGCGTGCCAATCGGCCCGCGTTACGCATCGAGCGGTTTGGCTCAATGGCGCTACGGGCCGGCGGGAGGCAAGGCCGTGCTCTCGCTGTCGGATGGATCTACACGCACGCTGGTGCTGCGACGCTACTATTAAGGCTCGAGCAAGTCGCGCTGCCCGGCAACGCTGTTCTACGGCGCCTCGCACCAGGATCAGCGTAGCAGGTTCGCGCAGGTGTCGAAGATCGCCCAGCAGTAGGCGCCTAGGGTGGGCAACGCGGTGACGGCGATTCCAAAGGCCCGCGCGCCCGCGCCGCGCGGATAGCCGCGGAGGAACGTGCTCCTTCCGACGCTGAAGAGGACGACCGCTCCCACGATGTAAGCCAGGGCGGCTTCGCCCTTGGCCGTCGCGAGCGCCAAGAGGCCAACGCTAGTCACGAAGGCCTGCTCAAGGGTGTTTCGAAGGAACGCGGCGGGAATGGCCAAGCGCGCGCTTGGCCGGCTGAAGGCGGACCCGGCGTTGTCGGCGGCCGATACAAACCGCACGTGCGCCACCCTCTGCACGGCCAGCAGCACCCAAAAGCCGACCACCAGATTGGCCCGCAGGCCAAAGGCGATGCGTTCGGCCAGAGACGTCGGGAATTCGAAGAGCCGGGGCAGGCCGAGACACGCCAGTGTGAGGACCGGGACGCATACGGCAAAAGCGAAGGCGGCCTGTCTGCGAACTCGTCCCTGTTCAGTCACCAGATCGATCTGAGGCGGCGCCATCTCCTCCGTCATTTGGGCGCCTTGGTGCGCCGCGCCCATAGACGATAGGTATCGCCGAAGATTTCGGGATGCTTCATCTCGTGGAGATGAAGGCGCCGGAGGTCGCGCATCGAGTCGGATGATCGATTTTCGGCGCGGTAGCGGGTTCGATCTGCCTGATGCCCGAACTGCACGCCGAGAAACTCCAGGCCCGCTGAATCCAGAAGCTCGCCAATCTGGGGCAACGTGAAACGATGCTCTTCCACATGAAAGAGTAGGTCTCGGCAATCAGATAACGTCCAGAAATCCGAGGCCGGGCTCACCACGCTCTGCAGCTGGGCGGGCGCGCCCGCCAGCATCAGTTCACGCCGTAGAGCGCGAATCCCCTCCGCCGAGTTCGCGTACTGTCCATGGGCGATGTGGCGTCGCGCCTCGACAACGGCGCGCCGGCCGATCTCGCTGTAGAGCCCAAGGAAAATAAGGCCCTGCGGTTTCAACAGCCCTGAGAGCACCTTCAGACCTCGCACCGGCTCGGCCATATGGTGAATGACGCCAAAGCTGTCGATCAGATCAAACCGCTGGCTTAGGGCGGTGAGGTCAAGAATGTCGGCTTGAAGGTGTTCAACCTCGATCCCGTATTCTCGGCTCTTGCGCATGGCGTAGCCAAGGCTGGCGCCGCTTAAGTCAACCGCTAGGATCGAAGCGTTACGGTAGGTGCTCGTCACGCGCAGTGTTTCCAGTCCCGTGCCGCACCCAGCGACGAGCACTTGGGGTGCGTCGGTCTCGGGAATTTCCCGCGTTGCGAGCTCAGGCAATGCGGCCTGAACAGCCTCCCGGAACGGCAACGGCGCACCCAGACCGCAGCGCGTCCAGCGCGGATATGGGTTCTCTTCGTATTGCTGCTGCACGGCGATCGAGATGCTGTCGACCATGGGCTTCAGCAGGGGCAGGGTTGAGCGAAGGCGCGCCTCCTCGGCAGGTTCGGTCAGTTGTTCTCGGAGGAGATCGGCCAACGCCGGGAGATCAACGGCCTGAAGTCGCGACGAGAGCGGGGTGGAGGCAAGCGGGCGATACGCCGCCACCAGGGCGATCCTCGCGGCCGCCCCCGCCCCGAATTCGGGGTCTCCGTGTTCAAGCTGGGCGATCAGAGAATCAACGCGACTCTGCTCTTCGGCGCTAGCGAAATAGACGTATTCGTTGAGAAACGCCTGTCGCGCGATCGCGACAATGAGGCCAAGCTCCTCTTCCAGGCTTGCAGGCTCGTCGTTGGCGATGGCCAATAGATCAGCTCGCAGCTGAACGAGCAGAAGCTCCACTGCCGCGTTCGGAATTGGCGCAGATGCAAGGAGGCTTCGAAACAGCGGATCCTGGACGAAGCGGGAGGCGGCATCACTTTTTTCCTCAAGCGTGCGTGTCAGCGCTCGCGGTTCAGCAGCGACCGCATTGAGGAGATCGTCGATCTCCGCATCTTGACGGATGACCGCTAAGGCCGCGGTCGCCAAATTCCGTGGGTTCACGTCCGTTCGTTCGAAAAGGCGGCATAGAACATCACGGAAGGCAGGGGTCGCGGGCGCCACTCGAGTATGGCGAAGGGCGCCTGCAAGCCGCCGCCAGTGCTCGTCGTCCCCAGGCGCGATGTCGACGGCCTGAGCCAGCACGTCGAAGGCTTGCAGCCCTTGGCCAATCTGCAGCAGCGCAACGCCGAGATTGGCGAGGAGGACGGGCCGCATGGGATGGCCGACGGGCGCGTTGACACAGCCTGTCTCGAAGCGGGACGCGGCCAAGCTCGGATCACCGTTTTGCAACGCCAGGAGCCCATACCCGCTGAGCGCGCCAGGCAGGGTTGGCGATAGACGCAGGGCGGCTTGGTAGCTGCGCTCGGCATGAACCCCCTGTCGCATGATCCTGAAGGCGTCGCCTGCGGCAGCGTGGGCTTCTGCAAAGTCCGGCTTCAACACCGCGGCGCGCTGGAAGAATTTCGCCGCTGTCGGATAGGCGTGTAGGCGCCTGTGCGCCTCTCCGAGATTGAACTGGATGAACGGGTTTCGAGGTTGACCGGCAGCCGCCCGCTCGAACCACACCAGCGCATCATCGACCGGACCAGTGTTCATGGCCACGGTTCCAAGGACGTTCAGCGCCGAGGAATCCTTTGGCGTGACGGCGAGGACCCGCTGGGCATGAATTTGCGCTTGGCGCCATTGCCCCCCATTCACAAGCGCGACCGCACGTTGCAGGTCCGACATTACTTGGGCTGACGGGCGGTGCAGCAGATGTGGCGGCTGCCGGCTCATGAGCGGCTAGACCGGCTGAGGCGTCTGCGCCTCGCGCAGATCGGCGCGCGCATCGCGGATAATCGACCAGGCCGACTGCAGGAAGAGCCCGCCGATGACGACCGCCACCACAAGGTCCGGCCAAGCCGCCTTGGTCCAGAAAACCAAGCCCGCGGCGACAACAACCGCGAGGTTGCCCAAGGCGTCGTTGCGCGAGAAGAGCCAGACCGCGCGGACGTTGGCGTCGCCCTTCCGATGCGGGATCAGGATCAACGCAGCGGCGACGTTCGCTACCAGCGCCACGGCCCCAAAGAGGCCCATGAGTTCGGCTTCAGGCTGGTTCAAGACCAGGACGCGGTAGCCTGTATTCAGGAGCACGCCCAGACCAAGCAACGCCAGAAAGTAACCCTGGATCAGGGCGGACTTGGCTCGCCACGCGAGGGACCATCCAATCGCCAGCAGGCCCAAGAAGCTGATCAGACCGTCGCCAACGAAGTCCAGGGCATCGGCCTTCAGCGCCTGAGACCGTGCGATAAACCCGGCGATGATCTCCACCAGCCCGTAGCCAACATTGATCAGGACGACGCCCCAAAGGGCCCGTCGGTAAGAGGGGGTGACATGACTGACCGCTTTGGCGCTTTGGCGTTGGTCGTCGTCCGCGACGGCCTCTTCGCGATCCAGTTGGTAGCCGAGCCCGTTCACGGTCGCCTCGATCTCGGACGCGCGTCGCTCCACCCCGTCGACTTGCAGGGTCATCATCGACGAAGCGATCGATACGCGCGCCGTTTCCACGCCAGGAAGTTTTGACACCGCCGACTGGATCTTCTCGGCGCAGCTCGAGCAGTCCATTCCAGTGACCCGGTAGCGAAGTGTTTCGGCGACCGCCGTCGTGTTGGGCATGCACATCCTCCTCTTGGCCAAGACCTTACTTGCTCAAGTCACTAGAGGATCAAGTCGTTGCAGGCGGTTATTCGCCCTCCAGGTCATGTGGTTCGGGCGCGGTCGCCATGCGGCGATGGGATCTTAAGAGCCCATCACGCAGGACAGCTACGACACGGCGCCCGTTGAGGGGGACGAGGATCGCCGCTAGGCCCAGATAGGTCCAAGCCAGGATTGTTAGGCTATTGACCGTCGCCACCTCGTCTTCTCGGAAATGAAAGGCCAGTCCGACCTGCACGGCGAAGAGCGCGAACAATAGACCCGCCGACAGAACCGAAATCCGCAGGCGAACCAACAGCATTATGGCGAACAGCGACTGGGCGGCCGTCAGCAAGAATTCTTCCTTCTGCCGCGCGTCAAGGGGCAGGCCGATCAGCCCCCCCGCCCCAAGGCTCATTGCGAGCGGCAGCATGCCGACCAGCAGGGTCCATTGGTTGATCTTGTCGCTGATCATGGCCGTCAGTCCGCTTACCGCACGCCCGGCCAAGACGAAGAGGACCGCAATCGTCACGGCGGGCGCTTCGCTGGCCAATGGCGCGAGCCATTGGATGAGGAGGAACTCGTCGACGCCAAGGATTCTTCCTGACCCCACCATGGCTTCGGCAAACGGCTCGGCGGAGGTCGCGATCACCACGAATGCGATCAAGGTAAGCCCACCCATCCAGGCCCACTGTGCGGTGGGGCGGAGCGCGTTTAGCGCCGCCGCAGGGCCAGGCTCCTCGTCCTCATCGTCGTCGTCGTCGTCGGCCTTTGGCAACTGGCTGACGCGGTAGAGGTAGCCAGCGAAGATCAGGAACAGCACCGCGAAATCGAAGGGAGCAATGGCGCCTTTGAAAAGGATAACGAACGCATAGAGGCTGCCCAGCATAAGGAAGGCGATCTCGACGGCGTTGACGGGTGAGAGTTCGAGAGCCTTGTTGCGCGTCTTCAGCCAATGCAGCAGCACCATCAAAGGCCAGGCCAGTCCCACCAAAAGGCGGTTGGCGCCGGTCATATTGGCGGCGGCGTAGTGGACGTAGTTCGACTGCGGAGCCTGGCCAGCGCGGAAAGCATAGTACAGATCCACCGCGTACTCTGGAAGAACGGTGACCAAGGCGACCAAGGCGACGATGAGGCCTTGAGAAATGTGTTTCTCAGCGGCTTCCGCCCCCCAGGAAAGCATGAAGCCCGCAGCCAGGACCGCGACACCGAAAAAAAGGGCGTCCGCCACAGGGTCGGGTCGCCACCCTGTGATCCTGAGGACCATCGCCGGCGCCGCCGCGAGCAAGGCCGCCAACACGAGCAGCATGAATCGGCGCATTCCTGACCCTCCCATAGCCGCGAGACGCGAGCGTCGGCGACGTGTTTAGCTTGTCTGGTTCCCGTAGCGGACGACCTCAACCTTCTCGAACGTGATCAGACCGATGTCGTGGAATTCGCCGAGAGTGACAACAAACGCGCGAAGGGGCGCTTCATCGTCGACGATCTCGATGACCACCGGCATGTTGTCGTCGAGCCGAAACGGCCGATGCGCGTGCAGTCGCGAGGAATGGCCATAGCCCAAGCTGCCGCGCAGCACCGTGGCTCCGGCCAACTGCGCTTCCCGAGCCCGCTTGACGATGACCGCCGCGAGCGCCTCGGCGCCATAGAGCGCGTCCTCGTCGGTATAGATCCTCAACAGGACCGCTGAACCAGGTGCAACCATCACGCCACTCCTGACCAGGTGGAATAAGGACCACAGTTCATGTTCAACTCCTCTGTCTAGCTCGGCTCACCCTTTAGGCTGACGCCTCCGTGGCTTTGGAGGAAGAGGCCGACGCTTCCCGGCTGAAGCGGTCGCCGATCGTCAACAGAAGCTTGCTGATGGCCGGCAGGACGAGGAGGGTGACCGCCGTGGCGGTGATCAGGCCGCCGATGACCACCATGGCCAGAGGCTTCTGAACCTCGGCGCCTGTGCCATGCGCCAGCGCCATCGGGATGAACCCGATCGCCGGCACCAAGCCGGTCATGAGGACGGGACGCACCCGCTCCATGCCGCCTTCGTAGATGGCCTCAACGACGCTCGCCCCATCCTCAAGCCGCTGACGTATGCTGGTCATCACCACCAAACCGTTCAGGACCGCAACACCGGCCAGGACGATGAAGCCGACGGCCGCGGAGATCGAAAAGGTGATCCCCGTGAGGGCCAGGGCGAAGACACCGCCCGACAACCCCAGTGGAATGGCGGCGAAAACGGCCAAGGCTGGCCAGAAACCGCCGAGCGCCAAGAACAAGATGAGGAAGATCGCCAGGAAGCACAGCGGAACCACGATCGAAAGTCGCGCCGTCGCGGCCTTGAGATTTTCATACTGTCCGCCCCAGACCATCCACGAGCCCGGCGGAAGCGGAACGGCCGCCACCTTGTCGCGTGCTTCGGTCACGAAGGAACCGACATCGCGGCCGCGGACATTGGCCTGGATGACGACGCGCCGCTTTCCGTCCTCGCGGCTGATCTGATTGAGGCCGTCGGTGAAGCGGAACTCCACGAGTTGGCGCATCGGAACCGACTGGCGCGCTTGACCTTCGCCGCCGGACAACATGACCGGCATTGCTCCCAGGGCTTCGATGTCGTTCCGCTCGGCCATGGGCACGCGCACAACGATGTCGAAGCGGCGATCCCCTTCGAAGACATTGCCCGCCTCGCGGCCGCCGAGCGCGCTGGCCAGCGTATCGGCAACGTCCTCGACGGTCAGGCCATAGCCCGCGATCGCGGCCCGGTCGAACCGGACATCGAGCGTGGGCGCGCCGGAAGTCTGTTCTACCCGCACCCCTGACGCGCCAGGGATGGATCCAAGCGTGGCGCCGATTTTAGCCGCTGCGGCGCTCATCTTTTCCAGATCGTCGCCGTAAAGCTTAATGGCGACGTCGCCGCGCACCCCAGCGACCAGTTCGTTGAACCGCATCTGGATCGGCTGGGTGACCTCGTAGTTGTTCCCGAGCAACGGCTCGGCCTTACCGAGGATGCGCTCGACCGCTTCGGATTTCGAATGCACCCCCTTGGGCCAGTCCTTCTGCGGCTTCAGGATGACGAAGCCGTCGGACTGATTGGGCGGCATCGGATCGGCGGCCATCTCCGCCGTGCCGGTCTTGGAAAACATCATCTCCACCTCCGGCAGGGTCGTGACGGCGCGTTCGACGTGCAACTGCATGTCGCGAGACTGCTCCATCGCCGTGGAGGGAATCCGCAAGGAACCGAGAAGCACGTTCTTTTCGTCGAGGGTCGGAATGAATTCCTGGCCGATCGTCGTGAAGATCCCCGCCGCCACCACAAAGACCGCCAAGCCGCCGCCGATGAACGGCCAGGGCCGCAGAAGCGCGCGACGCAGGATAGGCTCATAGCGAACCTTCACCGCCTGAACCGCTTTGACCTCCTTTTCAGCCACCTTGCCGCGCATGAGGATGGCGACCATCGCGGGGACGAAGGTCAGCGACAGGATGAAGGCCGCCGCCAGCGCCAGCATGATGGTGACCGCCATCGGATAGAAGGTCTTCCCTTCGACCCCCGTGAACGTCAGCAAGGGCGCGAACACCAAGAAGATGATCGCCTGACCGTAGACGGTCGGCCGGATCATCTCTTGCGTGGCGTGGAGCACAGTCTCCAGCCGTTCTGGCAAACTGAGCAGGCGGCCCTGGTGCTCCTGTTTGTGGGCAAGCCTCAGAAGACAATTCTCGATGATGATCACCGCGCCGTCGACGATCAGGCCAAAGTCGAGCGCTCCCAGGCTCATCAGATTCCCGGGCACCTTCAGCCCGTTCATGCCGATGGCCATCATCAGGAAGGAGAAGGGGATGACCAGCACCGCAATCAGCGCCGCCCGGCCGTTGCCCAGCAACAGGAAGAGCGTTGCCGCAACGAGCAGCGCCCCTTCCGTCAGATTGCGCTCGACCGTGCCGATGGTGGCGTTCACCAGCGCGGACCGATCGAGAAGCGTGTGTACGACCACCCCGGGGGGAAGGGAGGCCTTAACCTGCTCCAGCTTCTCGCCTGTGGCCTTGGCCACTGTGCGGCTGTTTTCGCCGATCAGCATGAGCGACGTGCCGACCACGACCTCCTGGCCGTTCTTACTGGCCGCGCCGGTCCGCAGTTCGCCGCCGATCCGCACCGCCGCCACATCCTTGACGTGAACGGGGACGCCGCCCCGGGTGGCGATCACGGCCTCTGCGATTTCGTCGAGCCGCCGCACCCGCGCATCGGCGCGCACTAGGTAGGCTTCGCCCGCGCGCTGGATGAAGTTAGCGCCGACAGACAAATTGGCGGCTTCGAGCGCTTTCCCAAGATCGGCGTAAGAGACGCCATAAGCGGCCAGTTTCGCGGGGTCGGGTTCGACGAGGTACTGTTTCTCATAGCCGCCGATGGAATCCACGCCGGCCACGCCTTTGACCGTGCGCAACTGCGGCCGAATTATCCAATCCTGGACGGTTCGTAGGTAGGCCGCCTGGGAGACCGCGTCAGCGAGCCGCTCGCCTTCCGGCGTGAGATAGGCGCCATCGGTTTGCCATCCGGGTGCGCCATCGCGTATCCGGGCGTTCGGGCCGGGACGGGCGAATTCGACCGAGTACATGAAGATCTCGCCCAGCCCGGTAGAGACCGGCCCGACCTGTGGCTGCACCCCTGCCGGGAGCGAGGCGCCGGCCTGAGCCAGCCGCTCGGCGACTTGCTGGCGGGCGAAATAGAGGTCGGTGCGGTCGGTGAACACCGCCGTTACCTGCGAGAACCCATTACGCGAAAGGGACCGGGTCGTCTCGAGGCCTGGGATGCCGGCGAGCGCGGTTTCGATCGGGAATGTGACCCGTTTCTCGATCTCGACGGGCGAGAGCGAAGACTCGACCGTGTTGATCTGGACCTGCTTGTTCGTAACGTCCGGAACAGCGTCGACGGGAAGCTTCGTGAGTTGCCACAAGCCGAGAGCGGCGATGATCAGGGTAAGGGCGACGACATACCAGCGTCCCCTTACCGCGAGGGAAATGAGGCGAGCGATCATGCTTCTGTTCCTCTAATCTTCTTCCGCCTCGCCCTTGGCGAGTTCGGCTTTCAGGAGGAAGGCGTTTTTGACCACGATGCTTTCGCCAGCTCGGAGGCCCGAGGCGACCTCGACGCGCCCGGCGGCGCGAGCACCAACGAGGACCGGTCGGGCCACGAAACCTTTTTGCGTTCGGACAAACACCACGTCCTGTCCCTCCCAAGTCTGGACAGCCTCCTCGGGCACCACGATGCCTTGGGTGAGCGACTGACGCGCGGTGATCCGCGCCCGCACCGCCTGACCTGGCTGGAGCAACCCTTGCCCTCCGGTCAGGGTGAGCACGACGGTGGCGGCCCGGGTGGTCTCGTCGACGCCGGGCGTGACGGAGCGCACGATCGCGCTGGCGGTGGCGCCGTCATTCAGCTCAAGCACGGCAGAATCGCCTGGACGAATGCGGCGAGCGTCAGCGGCGGTCACGGAGGCTTCAACCTGCAGCTGGCTCGCATCCGCCACCCGGAAGAGTTCGGTCTCCGGCTGTACGAATGCGCCGACGCTTGCCGGCGCTGAGGTGACGCGACCCGTGATCGGACTTGTCACCATGACGTATCGGCCATCCCGAGACACATCGGCCGCGCGCACAGCAGCAGCGGCGCTCAGCGCCTCGGCTCGGGCTGAAGCATCCTCCGCTTGCGCGGCTTCGAGGTCCTGGCGCGCACTGACACGCTGTTCATAGAGATGGCGCTCTCTCGCGAGCGCCTTGGCCGCCAAGTCGGCCTTGGCGGCGGCCACACTCCGTGCGGCCGCGATCTGAGCAGCCTCGCGACTTTCCACCAACGCCAATACTTCGCCGGCGCGCACCGGTTCGCCCAAACGCTTGTTGATCCGACTGACCGAACCGGCTGCGCGAGCGGTAAGCACGGCCTGGGCCCCCGGTGCGGCTTCCACGGTCGCCTGCGCCACAATCTCGGCGGCTAGGCCGGTGGCGGACACCGTCTGGACTGAAAGCCCGCTCGCGGCGATGCGGCCCGCCTCCATTTCGACCGCGTCGGGCGCGCCGACCGGCTTCTTCTCTTCACCGGCTTCGGCAGCCACTTTCGCCGGCGGGTTGCTCGTGAGCTTTGCGAGGCCGAAGCCGCCAGCGGCGGCCAGGATCGCGGCCACGGCGATCCCGCCGTAAAGGGCGTTTCGGCTGACCGCGCCCGCCGCGGAGACCTGCTTGTGGTCGTGCTTCATGGTTGATCTCCAAAGGGGGGGACGCCAGCTAGACGGGCGAGCGCGGCCTGCGCGCTCAGCCGCTCGGTAGCGGCGTCGATCATCTGAGTGCGGGCATCGGTCAGCGCGCGACGGGCGTTTAGCAGTTCTACCAAGGCCAGTTTGCCGCCTTCATAGCCGATGCGCGTGAGGCGGTAGGCTTCCTCGGCGGTTTGCTCGCCTTCCCGAGCCGCAACCAGGCGCGTTTCTGCGGCGCTCACGCGAGCAACGCCCGATCGCGCCGCGGCTTCGGCATCGAGCCGAGCCGAATTGAGGCGGGCCTCTGCGGCATTCAGCTCAGCTCGCGCCGCGCTGATGTTACCGCCATTGCGGCTGAAGATTGGAAACGGCATCGCGACGCCGGCCACCATGGCGGTGGAATTGTCTTCCTGCATTTTGCGGACCCCGAACGAGACGGTCACGTCTGGCACCGCCTGGCTCCGCTCCACCCGTACGCGCCGCGCCGCCGCATCGCGCTCGGCTTCTGCTGCCAGATAGGCAGGGCTCGAAAGGGGGTTCGGATCTGGAATTCGGAGGGTCTTGGTGGCTTCGTCGAGCAGGCTGACCGGGATCGAGGTGTAGGACACCGGCGCGCCCACCATGGCGGTGAGATTGGCGAAAGCCGTAGCGCGCGCGGCCCTGGCCTGGTCAACCGCAGCGCGCGCTGCCTGCACCGCCGCTTGGGCTTGCACCCGCCGCAGATCCGCCTCACGCCCGGATTGGACTAGGACGGTTGCTACACGGGCGTCTTCCTGCGCGAGTTCAAGGCCTTCGCTTGCCAATTGCAGCCGGCGATCGGCGCCGTCTGCCTCTGCGTAGGCGGCGGCGAGATCGAACGTATATTCCGATTGGGCGCTCGCCGCGCGCCGACGCGCGGCTTCGACGTCGGCGCGTCCGGCAGCGATACGCGCCGATCGTTTGCCGCCGAGTTCGATCGTTTGCTCGATCGAAGCCGTAGTCTCGGCCATGTTCACCCCATTGCTGGTGGCGAAGTTCTCGACTTCGACGCCCAGTGTCGGGTTGGGCATAGCGCCAGCTTGGCGTGCAAGCCCTTCGGCGCGCGCGATTTCGGCCCGCGCTTCGGCTAAACGGGGGGCCGTCGCCTGGGCCTGACGCAGCAGCTCCCTGAACGGCGGCGCGGGGTCAGCGAGCGCGGCGCCGGCTAGCAGTGACTGCAACGAAAGGCCAAGCAGCAGCTTAAGGCGCAGCTTTTGAGGAACAGATAGGGACATAGACCTTCTCACGATTTGACGAGGCGGCGCGCCACAGGCGCGTAGCGGCTCAAGCGCGAGGCGGTCGATTCAATTCAAATTCGGGATTCGACACAGGCAATGCCGTGTTCGCCAACGCGTGGCGTTCGGTCGGTCGGTCGCTGGCGGGCGCATGATCTGCCGCCATAGGCGGAGGAAAGGCCACACTATGTTGGCAATGGCCGTAAAGGCAAAACCCGACCAGAGCCGGAGAGGGTCTACCCCGCTCTGCGTTGGTCGCCATCGCGACTTGCTGAAAGGTGGCCGCTGACGAGGTGGTCGGCGCAGGTTTGCTTTCGGGGCAGAAGGCAACATCGAGACTTGGTGCAAGAGCGAACAAGGCGACAGCGCAAGCGATCGCCAGCTGCGCAATGCCCTTTCCCCAAGCCCTCAGCCTGTCCATGGCCACCCCAGATACTCCAACGCCACGAACGGGCGCACGCTGTTGGGCGCGCTTTCATAAGACACCGCGCCTTGACTCGTCGGCATCTTGCTTCCTCTAGTGGCTAGAGGATCAAGCGTTTTCTTTACTCGGCTGAGCCCGGCGGAAATCAGCTATCGAAATGCAGCGCAAGAGCCCGAAACCATCGTTCGATGGGGCGGCGTCGCCCGAAAGATTTCGTTCGCCGCTGTGGAACCAGGGCCTATTCGTATGAACAAGGAGCCCTCTAGATGACCCTCTCCATCGGCCTGTTGGCCAAGGCCGCCGACGTCAAGGTCCCGACCATCCGCTTTTACGAGGAGATTGGCTTGCTCCCCGAGCCGAGGCGCGCGGCCAACGACCGTCGGGTTTATGACGCCGACGCCGTCCGACGTTTGGCGTTCATTCGCCACGCGCGGCAGCTCGGCTTCTCAGTCGAGGCGATCCGCAACCTGCTGGATCTGGCAGACAACCCTGAACGCCCGTGCGGCGAGGCTAACGCCCTGGCCTCCCGGCAACTTCAAGATGTCGAGACTAAGATCGCCCAGTTGGAAACGCTGCGCAGCGAACTGCGGCGCATGGTGACCGCGACCTGTGACGGCCGGGCTGCCGACTGCCGGGTGATTGAGGCTTTGGCCGGATAGATGGCCGACCTTCCTGCGCTCGGCGGTATCGGCTTTGGCTGACCAGCAGGCGCTGCTACGCCTGCGACAAAAAATATCTGAATCGGCACAAGCCCTTACGTTTTCGCATGAATCGTAGAGCTTGGGCGTCAAACACGGACGCACCCGGCGTTGACTCATAAATCGGGATGAGAACAAAGATAGAACTTCTTAGTTTTGGTTCAAATGTCCCTCCCGCGCTCACCCGCCGCGCTCGACGCGCTCAGACGTCAGGTTCGCCTGATCGAGCTGGCCGACAGCGCCAGCGGCCGGGTCCTGCCTTTCGGCGTGGAGGCGATCGATGAGCGGTTGCCCGGTCAAGGTCTGGCAATGGGCGCGCTGCACGAAGTCGCCGGCGGGGCCGAGGGCGCGCTGCATGGCGCCGCCGCAGCAAGCTTCGCGGCCGGGATCCTCGCGCGGGCGGATGGCCCGGTGCTCTGGTGTCTTCGTCAGCGCGATCTCTTCGCGCCGGCCCTGGCGCAGGCGGGTCTGCCCCCCAAGCGTGTCATCTTCGCCGAAGCCGGCGACGAGGCGGCCATCCTGGGGGCGATGGAGGAGGGGCTGAAGTATCGCGGTCTGGCCGGCGTGGTCGGCGAGGTCGCCAAACTGTCGATGACAGCGTCCCGCCGTCTTCAGCTCGCGGCCGAGAAGAGCGGCCAGATGGCGATCGCCATCCGACGATGGCGACGGATCGCCGATGCGGCCGATCTTGGTCAGCCGACGGCGGCCACCACCCGGTGGAGAGTGTCGGCTCTCCCCTCCTCCCCCCTGCCAACCGCCGGCGTCGGCCGGGCCCGCTGGCTCCTGGAACTCATGCGTTGCCGCGCTGGCGAAGCTTTCGACATCGAGATTGAAGCCTGTGACGCCAAGGGTCATCTCCGTCTTCCTACCGCAGTGGCCGACCGATCGGTTGCGTCGCAGCCTGGGCAAGAGCGCGCCGCCGCCTGACGTCCCCGTCGTCATGGTCGGGCGGGTGGGGCGTCGCCGCGCCGTGGCCAATCTGAACACCGCGGCGGTGGAAGC
Organism: Caulobacter sp. GW822-FHT01G02; assembly: GCF_058802865.1. Taxonomy (NCBI): domain Bacteria; kingdom Pseudomonadati; phylum Pseudomonadota; class Alphaproteobacteria; order Caulobacterales; family Caulobacteraceae; genus Caulobacter; species Caulobacter sp. GW822-FHT01G02. Next base: position 210,062 of record NZ_JBXAON010000008.1, on the reverse strand, counting down.
CGGCGTTCGACTTGGCCAGGCCGTCGCTCACGCGAGCGCCATGGTCCCGGGCCTGGTGCTGCAAGACCTGGACGCGGACGGCGACGCGGCCGCGCTCCATCGCCTGGCGCTCTGGGCCCAGCGTCTCTACTCGCCCATCGCCGCTCCCGACGCCCTGGACGGCCTGGTCATCGATGCGACCGGCGCTGCGCACCTGCGCGGCGGCGAGGAGAAGATGCTGATCGACATCCGCAGCCGGCTGGAGAAGGTGGGTCTGCAGTCTCAGGTCGCGATCGCCGACACCTGGGGCGCGGCCCACGCCCTGGCCCGCTACAGCCGGCGAGCCATCTACGTTGCCGATCCTGGCGTGATCGGAAGGGTCATCTCAGATCTGCCCGTGGTGGCGCTGCGTCTTCCGGTCGCCACGGTCGAGGCGCTCGGTCGCTTGGGCTTCGATACCGTCGGCGAGCTGGAAGCCACGCCTAAGGGGCCTTTGACCCATCGGATCGGTTACGCCCCGGTGCGGCGCCTGGACCAGGCGTTCGGCCGCCACGCCGAGCCCATCGAGCCGGTCATGGCGTCCGAGACGCTGACAGCCCGCCGGGCTTTTGCCGAGCCGATCGGGGCGCCCGAAACCATGGCGCGATACGTCACCCAGCTGGTCGCTGAACTCTGCGCGGCGCTGGAAGCTGTCAGCCTCGGCGCCCGGCGCCTGGACGCCTATTTCGTGCGGGTCGACAATCGTACCGAGACGGCCAGGATCGCCATGGCCTCTCCGACCCGGGACGCCAAGCGTCTGGCCCGGCTGCTCTGCGAAAAGCTCGAAAACGTCGATCCCGGCTTTGGCGTGGAGAAGATCATCCTCGCCGCGCCTGGAGCGGAATCGCTGGTCTTCAAGCAGACCGAGAGCCTGGGCGACAACAACGCCCCCACCGACCTGTCGGCCCTGGTCGACACCCTGACCAATCGCTTGGGCGCTGGCCAAGTCTATCGCCTGGCCTCGGCCGAAAGCGATCTGCCCGAGCGCTCGGTGCGCGCCGCGTCCGCGCTCGACGCGGTGGAGGAGTTTTGCTGGCCGCTGGATTGGCCCCGACCTTCGCGACTCTTTGCCCGGCCAGAACCGGTCGAGACGGTGGCCCTGTTGCCCGACGCGCCGCCGGCCGCCTTCACCTGGCGCGGGGTTCGCCGGCGCGTGCGCTGCGCCGATGGGCCCGAGCGGGTGTTTGGCGAATGGTGGAAGGCTGACGCCGAACTGGCGCGCTCGCGCGACTACTACCAGGTCGAGGACGATGCCGGAGAGCGCTTTTGGCTCTACCGCGACGGCGATGGCGAAGATCCTGCGACCGGCACGCAGCGCTGGTTCATCGCGGGGATCTTCGCGTGAGCGCCCCATACGTCGAGCTGCAGTGCGCCTCGCACTTCTCGTTGCTGCGCGGCGCGTCCTCGCCGGGCGAGCTTTTCGACCAGGCCGCCGCCCTGGGCTACGAGGCGCTGGCGATCTGCGATCGCAACAGCCTGGCCGGCGTCGTGCGCGCGCATATCGCGGCCAAGGCCACGGGGGTTCGGTTAATCGTCGGATGCGAGCTCGCGCTGCGCGACGGCATGACCCTGCTGGTGCTGCCCACCGACCGCCCCGCCTATTCCCGGCTCTGCAGGATGCTGTCGCTGGGCAAGCACCGGGCCGGCAAGGGCGAGTGCGACCTGGACCTGGACGACGTTGCCGCCCACGCCGAGGGCTTGGTCGCCATCCTGATCCCCGACAAAGCCGACGATCTTTGCGCCCTGCAGCTGAAGAAGGTGGCCGCGATTTTCGGGGCCGACGCTCACCTGGCTCTTACCTTGCGCCGGCGCCCCGGCGACGCCTTGCGGCTTTATCGCCTCGACCAGATGGCCCGGGCCGCCGGCGTCACCCCGGTGGTCACCAACCGGGTGCTCTTCCATGAGCCTTCGCGCCGGATGCTGCAGGACGTCGTTACCTGCATCCGCGAGGGCACGACGATCGACGATGTCGGTTTCAAGCGTGATCGCCACGCCGACCGCTATCTGAAGACGCCGGCCGAGATCGAGCGCCTGTTCGCCAAGCACCTTGACGCGGTGGCGATGAGCGTGGCGATCGCCGATCGTTGCCGGTTCAATCTCGATGAGCTGAGCTACCAGTATCCCAGCGAGGTCAACGAGGGGCGATCGCCCCAGGAGACCCTGGAGCGGCAGACCTGGGAGGGCGCGGCCGAGCGCTACCCCGACGGCGTGCCGGCCGAGGTCCGCGCGACCCTGAACCATGAGCTGAAGCTGATCGGGATCATGGGCTATGCGCCCTACTTTCTGACGGTCAATTCCATCGTGCGCTTCGCACGCTCCCAGGATATCCTTTGCCAGGGCCGCGGCTCGGCCGCCAATTCGGCGGTCTGCTACGTGCTGGGCATCACCTCGATCGATCCCGAGCGCAACGACCTCTTGTTCGAGCGCTTCGTCAGCCAGGAGCGCAACGAGCCGCCCGACATCGATGTCGATTTCGAGCACCAGCGTCGCGAGACGGTGATGCAGTGGATCTTCAACACCTACGGGCGACATCGCTGCGCGCTGGTCGCCGTCGTTCAGCGCTTTCGCCCGCGCGGCGCGGTGCGCGACGTGGGCAAGGTCCTGGGCTTGCCCGAGGACATGACCAAGGCCCTGTCGAGCCAAGTGTGGAGTTTCTCGCGCGAGGAGATCGAGGAAAAGCACGCCGTCGACCTTGGCATGGACCTGTTGGACCGGCGGCTGCGGCTGACCTTAGAGCTGGCCCAGCAGCTGCTCAACACCCCGCGCCACTTCAGCCAGCATCCCGGCGGATTCGTCCTGACCGAAGACCGCCTGGACGAGCTGGTGCCGATCGAGCCGGCGGCCATGGAAAGCCGCCAGATCATCGAGTGGGACAAGGACGACATCGACGAGCTGAAGTTCATGAAGGTCGATGTTCTGGCCTTAGGCATGCTGACCTGCCTGCAGAAGGGCCTGGCGCTGATCGCCCAGCACAAGGGCGTCCATCTGCAGCTGGCCACCATTCCGCCGGAGGATCCGCGCACCTATGAGATGATCCGCAAGGCCGACACCCTGGGCGTCTTCCAGATCGAAAGCCGGGCCCAGATGGCGATGTTGCCGCGCATCAAGCCGCGCAGCTTCTACGACCTGGTGATCGAAGTGGCGATCGTTCGTCCCGGCCCGATCCAGGGCGACATGGTCCATCCCTACCTTCGCCGGCGCGAGGGCCTGGAGCCGGTCAGCTATCCCACGCCCGAGCTGGAGAAGGTCCTGGGCAAGACCTTGGGTGTTCCGCTTTTCCAGGAGCAGGCCATGCGCGTGGCCATCGAGTGCGCCGGGTTCACACCGGGCGAGGCCGATCAGCTGCGCCGCGCCATGGCGACCTTCAAGATGACCGGCGGGGTGACGCATTTTCGCGACAAGCTGGTGGGCGGTATGGTCGCCCGGGGCTACGAGCTGGAGTACGCCGAGAAGACGTTCTCCCAGTTGGAAGGGTTCGGGTCCTACGGCTTTCCGGAAAGCCATGCGGCCAGCTTCGCGCTGCTGGCCTACGCCTCGTCTTGGCTTAAATGCCACCACCCGGACGCCTTTTGCGCGGCCCTCCTGAACTCCCAGCCCATGGGCTTTTACGGCGTCTCGCAGATCGTGCGTGACGCGGTCGAGCATGGCGTCGAGGTCAGGCCCGTCTGCGTCAATCGCTCGCGATGGGACTGCACCCTTGAGCCGACCGGCCGCGAGGGGCGCCTGGCCGTTCGTCTGGGTCTGCGGATGATCAAGGGCCTGGTCGACGAGGAGGCCGCCACCCTGGTCGCCGCGCGTGGCGACCAGCCCTACACCTCCATCGACGATCTCTGGCGGCGCTCGGGGCTAAAGCCGGGAATGCTGGGAAAGTTGGCCGAGGCCGACGCCTATTTGCCGAGCCTGCGGCTGCACCGCCGTGAAGCGATGTGGGCGATCAAGGCGCTGCGCGACACCGCCCTGCCCTTGTTCGATCAGCCCGACGCCAGCGAGCTGAACGAGCCGGCGCCCCAGCTGAAGGCCATGACCGAGGGTCGCGAGATCGTCGAGGACTACGGCAATCTTGGCCTGTCGCTGCGCCGCCATCCCCTGGCGCTGCTTCGGACGGATCTGACCCGCCAGCGTCGCGCGCCCTGCCGCAAGGTCGGTGAGGGTCGCGATGGCGACTTCATCCAGACCGCCGGCCTAGTGCTGGTGCGCCAGCGGCCAGGATCGGCCAAGGGCGTGATGTTCATCACCATCGAGGACGAGAGCGGCGTGGCCAATCTGGTCATTTGGCCAACGCTCTACGAGAAGCAGCGCCGGGTGATCCTGGGCGCCGGCTTGCTCGGCGTCGATGGGCGGATCCAGCGCGAAGGCGATGTGGTCCACCTGGTCGCCTACAAGGTCCACGACCTGGGCGACGTCCTGCAGACGCTACAATCGCGATCGGGCGACCAAGGCGACATGGCCTGGGCCCAGCGCAGTCGCAATTTCTGCTGAACCTACCGGCTATCGAGCAGGCCACTTGAGCATCGCCATGGCTTGCAGGCGGGGTGTGGGCGAGGACAGCGTCGGCCGCGGGGAGCGGCTGCTGCGGCCTGTGGGCGCCTGACTAGGCGAGATTGGCCTCCAGAACCCTTTCCACCGCGACCACGTCCCGCCAGACGCCATCGAGCTTGCCGTGTTTTTCGTGCACTCCGACCTCGCGGAAGCCCACCGAACGCAGCAAACCCAGGCTGGCCTTGTTCTCCACGAACACGCGCGACAGCAGCTTCCAGAACCCCGCCTCTGCCGCCGCGTCGATCAGCGCGGTCATGGCGACCACGCCGACGCCTTTGCCACGGTGGGACCGCCGGACATAGACCGAGAACTCAGCGATCCCCGCGTAGCAGCAGCGGTCGGCGTATGAGAAGGTCGCAGCATAGGCGACGACCTGGTTGTCCTGATCGACGACGGCGATGACCGGGTGCTGTCCGTCGAACCACCCTGCAAGGTCTTGCGCGGTGCGTAAGCTCGTCTCGAAGGTGGCAACCCGGTCCTCCATGCCCTCGTTGTAGATGGCGGCCATGGCGTCGGCGTCGGCGATCGTCGCCGGACGAGCGGTGAGGGTGTTGGCGGTCATGCGGTGGCGGTCTCGTGGTTCATGGCTTCGGCGGCGAGAGCGACATGCTCGGGGATGCGTCCGTTGGCCTTGCGCTCGCTGTAGCGGTCGACGAGGTAGTCGGCCCGGTCGCGGGTCAGCAGGGTGAACTTCACCAGCTCCTCCATCACGTCGACGACGCGCTCGTAGTAGCTGGACGGCTTCATGCGATCGTTCTCGTCGAACTCCTTGTAGGCCATGGCCACGGACGACTGGTTGGGGATGGTGATCATCCGCATCCAGCGCCCCAGCAGGCGCAGGGTGTTGACAGCGTTGAACGACTGCGAGCCGCCGCTGACTTGCATCACCGCCAAGGTCCGGCCCTGCGTCGGACGGACGCTGCTGATCTCCAATGGGATCCAGTCGATCTGAGCCTTCATGATCCCCGAGATGGCGCCATGCCGCTCGGGGCTACACCAAACCTGCCCCTCCGACCACTGCGACAGCGCCCGAAGCTCCTGGACCTTCGGATGATCTGGGCCGACAGCGTCGGGCAAGGGCAGGTCGCGCGGATCGAAGATGCGGGTCTCGCAGCCCAGGGCCTGGAGGATGCGGGCGGCCTCTTCCACCAGCAGGCGGCTGAACGAGCGCTCTCGCAGCGACCCGTAGAGAAGCAAGATGCGTGGCGGATGCGTCGACGGCGCCGTGATCTCAAGCCGGTCACGGTCGACCTTGGCGAGGAACTTAGGATCGAGGGCGGGAAACTCGGTCACGGGCGACTCCAAAACTGCGTCATTGAACTGTCGGATAATTCGAGCATATTGGAAATATGGAATCAAAGCCCGCTGTCAACATGCTCTCCGCCCTTGGCCACAAAGGCCGCCTGGCAATCTTCCGCCTGCTGGTGAAGGCCGGCCCGGTGGGGATTGCGGCGGGTGACATCGCCCGAACGCTGGACATCCTGCCCAACAGCCTGTCGGCCAACCTCAACGTCCTGTCGCACGCGGGCCTGATCACCTCCCGCCGTGAGGGCCGGTCGATCATCTATTCAGCGGACTACAGCGCGATGAGCGGCCTCCTCGGCTTCCTGATGGAAGACTGCTGCAACGGCTCTCCTGAAATCTGCGCCCCGCTCGGCGCGATCGTCGCCAGGGCCGAGGCCTGCGACGGGACCTGCCTGACGTAAAAGGAGCCCGCATGATCACCGAGCATCGCCCGATGAACGTCCTCTTCCTCTGCACCCACAACTCGGCGCGGTCGATCATGGCCGAGTGCATCATGAACCGCGTTGGCGCCGGGCGCTTCAAGGCCTTCTCCGCCGGCTCGATGGCCAGTGGCGTCGTCAATCCGTATGCGATCAACCTGCTGAAGCACCTGAACTATAAGACCGACGACCTGCGCTCGAAGAACTGGGACGAGTTCGCGGTGCTCAACAACCCGGATGCCCCGGAACTCGATTTCGTGTTCACCGTCTGCGACAACGCCGCCGGCGAGGTCTGCCCGGTCTGGCCAGGCCAACCGATGAGCGCCCACTGGGGTATCCCCAACCCCGGCGACGCCGCCGGCTCAGAGGCCGAGATCGCCCTGGCCTTTGCCGACGCCTATCGCCAGCTCAACAACCGCATCACCCTGTTCTGCGCCTTGCCGATGAACTCGCTGGATCGCCTGTCGCTCCAGCGTCGCCTCGACGAGATCGGCCAGAGCAGGACCGCCGACGATACGGCCGCCTAGTCGTATGCAGTCCTTCAGCGTCACGCGCCGCCTCGTCGCGGAAGGCCTCGGCACGGCCCTGCTGCTCGCAGTCGTGGTTGGCTCCGGGATCATGGGCGAGCGTTTGGCTGGCGGCAACGTCGCCATCGCCTTACTGGGCAACACCCTGGCTACCGGCGCGGCCCTGGTCGTGCTGATCGGGGTCTTTGGGCCGATTTCCGGGGCGCACTTTAATCCGGCGGTGACGCTGATCATGGCGCTGCGGCGAGAGCTGCCGTGGCGCCTCGCCCTGGCTTATCCGATCACCCAGGTGGCCGGCGCTGTGCTGGGTGTTTGGGCCGCGCACGCCATGTTTGGCGAGCCGATCCTTCAGGTCTCCACCAAGCTGCGAGCCGGCGGCCCCCAGGCGTTCTCCGAAGCCGTAGCTACCTTCGGACTGATAGCGACGATCCTGGCGACAATGCGCTTTAAGCCCGACAGCACGCCCATGGCCGTGGGTCTCTATATCACCGCCGTTTACTGGTTGGCCTCACCTCAAGGTTTGTGCGCTAAACCTCGGCTAAAAGTACGAACCAAGAACACCTGTTATGCGGCGTAATGTCTGTCGCCCATTGGGTCGTTCAACGGCCTCATGCCGCGGTGCTTCGCCGCATCCGCCCAGAGGTAGTCACCGGTCAGCCCGATATGGGCCCAACTCATCGGCGAAAGATGGGCAAGAAGGTCGTCGGGCGCAACCTGCCCCCTCTCCCGCAGATGCTCGACGGCACGCTGCATATATAATGTGTTCCAAAGCGCGATTGCCGCGATCACCAAGTTCAGTCCAGAGGCGCGATGCTCCTGGTTCTGCAGTGTCCGGTCGGCGATGCGGCCCTGCTTATGGACAAACACCGCCTGGGCCAGAGCGTGGCGGGCCTCGCTTTTGTTGAGCCCTGCCTGACAACGCCGGCGCAGCTCCGGACTTTCCAGCCAGTCGAGGGTGAACAGTGTGCGCTCGATCCGGCCAACCTCGGCCAGGCCCATGTCGAGGCGGTTTTGCCGTTTGAACGCCGACAGCTTCTTGAGCATCACCGAGGGTGCGACGGAACCGGCCTTCAGAGACGCCGCCAGGTGGACGATGTCCTCCCAGTTTTCTTCGATGACATCGACGCGGATCGGCCGTCCGAGCAGGGGTTCGAGGATGCTATGGCGCGGCTTGGCGCCGATGATAGCTAGCCTGCGGTCCTGGAGATCGCGCAAGCGAGGCACAAACCGGTAGCCCAGCAGATGGCAGAGCGCGAACACGTGGTCGGTGGCGCCGCCGGTGTCGGTGTAGTGCTCGCCGCCACCGCGGCCGATCAGACCGTCGAGCACATAGGGCGCCTCCGAGGAAGTGGCCGACAGCACCCGGGTATGGAACGAGCCGTGCATGTCCGACAGGTGGGTGTAGATCCGCAAGCCCGGCTCTGGACCGTACTTAGCGTTGACCTCGGCGGCGCCGCCGCGACGCCGGCCGGACCTGAAGAACTGGCCGTCGGATGAAGAGGCCTCGCCATCGCCCCAATGGCGGGCGAACGCCTGAGCGTGGTGGACCTCGATGATCCTGGCCAAGGCGGCCTTATAGTTCTCCTCGCTCAAGTACCAGCTCTGCGTCCAGGCGAGCTGGGCGTAGCTGACTCCCTGGCTGGCGTTGGCCATCCTTTCCAGGCCAAGATTGGTGGCGTCGGCTAGGACCGCGGCCAGGATGCAACTGGGATTGTCGTGGACCTTACCTGAGCGCAGTTCGCGGAACATCGACGAGAAGCCGGTCAGCGCGTCGATCTCCCTGAGCAGCTCCGTGATCCGAACCCGCGGGAGCAGAGCATCGATCGCTCGATCGAGGGTTCTGGCTTCGTCAGGGGTGCTGGCTTTCACCGGCGTGACCGATAGCTCCTCGCCCTTCAACACGACACCGACCAAGTCGCCCTTCGACAGGCGGCGCGCGAAGCTCGCCAGGCGCTGATCTAAAAGACCGGCCCGTTCGGCCAGGTAGGCCCCCATCTCCACGTCGACCGGCAAGGCTTCAGCCTCTGCCGCGACTTCGTCCTTGGGTAGCAGATAGTCGGCAAAGCGCTTGTAGGATCTCGAGCCCTCGATCCAGACATCGCCCGATCTGAGCCGATCGCGCAACGTCGCCATCACGGCCGTCTCGTACAGGCGTCTGTTGATTGAAGGCCCTGACGGTTTGACGAGGGCCTTCCAATGCTTGGAGGCAAACGGCATCGGCGCGTCGTCGGGGATCTCGCGACGGGCTGTCCGGTTGAGCTCTCGCAGAAGTTCGACAGCCTTCAGCAGAGAGGCCCCGCCCGTGCCGGCGCGCAAGCGTATGTGCTCTAGAAAGGTCGGGGCGAACCGGCGCAGCGCGCCTTCTCCTGTCGCCGGTCCTCTCGACACCCTAGCCGTTAACACCGAAGGAGGCGCAAGGTGATCGGCTCCGTGTTGACTCCACTATTTCACTAGAAATATAGTTATGTGAATGTCGCTACTCTCTGAAGACGCCGTTGCCGGCGGCCTGGCCGCCTTGGGGAGCCCCGTGCGGCTTCGACTGTTCCGCGTGCTGGTGCGAGCCGGCGCGGCGGGGGCCAACGTCACCGATCTGGTTCGGCTTATGGAAGCCCCGGCCTCGACCCTGTCGCACCACTTGACCGCGTTGTCGCGGGCCGGCCTGGTCCGGCAAGAGCGTCGCGGCCGCGAGGTGATCTGCACCGCCAACTATGAGCTCGTGGGGGCCCTGGCGGCCTATCTGACCGAGAGCTGCTGCGCTGGCCTCGAGCTGGACTGCGCCGCGCCGAGCGCCGCCTGACCCTTTTTTGAATCAAAACCACGACTCCACTAGGAGTCTCGTTGCTTGGAGCCGCCGTGTCTGATTTCCCTGCCTTGGCCGCAGAGTTCGCCGATCACCCGACCCTTGAAAAGCTCGAGCCGCCCAAGATCTCGACCCATCCGCCGCGGATCCTGCTGCTCTACGGCTCGCTGCGGGAGCGGTCGTTCAGTCGCCTGCTGACCTATGAGGCCCAGAGGATCCTCGACCGTATGGGCGCCGAAACCCGCGTCTTCGATCCGGCCGGCCTGCCGTTGCCCGACGCCACGACGGCCGACCACCCCAAGGTCCAGGAGCTGCGCGAGCTTTCGCTGTGGTCGGAGGGCCAGGTATGGTGCAGTCCTGAGCGCCATGGCGCGATCACCGGCATCATGAAGGCGCAGATCGACTGGATCCCACTGGAGATCGGCAGTGTGCGGCCAACTCAAGGACGCACCCTGGCGGTCATGCAGGTCAGCGGCGGCTCGCAGTCGTTCAACGCCGTCAACACTATGCGCCTACTCGGCCGGTGGATGCGGATGATCACCATCCCCAACCAGTCGTCAGTCGCCATGGCTTACAAGGAGTTCGACGAGCACGATCGAATGAAGCCGTCGGGCTACTACGACCGCGTCGTCGACGTGATGGAAGAGCTCTACAAGTTCACCCTTCTGACGCGCGATCGCGCCGACTACCTGGTCGACCGCTACAGCGAGCGCAAAGCCTCTGGTCGGATCCCCGAACATGTCGTCCTGGGCGAGGCGGCAATGGCGCACGAGCGCGCGCCGCAAACGGCCTGATCTCATCGAAGCCCGCGGCCCGCTGGTCGCGGGTTTTCTTGTCTTCAGTTCGTCTTATTTTTCGAGTAAGGTCGAAATATGGAATCGAAAGTTGCCGCTGCAGCCTTGAGCGCCCTTGGACATGAGGGCCGTCTGGGTATCTTTCGCCTGTTGGTGCAGATGGGCGCCGAGGGAATGCCCGCCGGCGAGATCGCCAAGGCCACCGGGATCTTGCCTAACACCCTGTCAGCGAACCTCAACATCCTCAGCCACGCCGACCTGATCACCTCGCGCCGCGAGGGGCGATCGATCATCTACTCGGCCAACTACGCGGCCATGAGCACGCTGCTGGGCTTCCTCATGGAGGACTGTTGCGGCGGCAATCCCCAGATCTGCGCACCGTTGAGCGAGATCGTCGCCAAGGCCGCCGAGTGCGATGGAACCTGCCTTACCGAACTGGAGACGGCATGATCGACACGGCTTTCCGACCGCTGAACGTTCTCTTTCTCTGCACGCACAACTCGGCCCGCTCGGTCATCGCCGAGTCGATCATGAACCGGGTCGGCGCTGGCCGCTTCAAGGCCTATTCGGCCGGGTCCATGCCCAGCGGCAGGATCAACCCGCACGCCATCAATCTGCTTCAGCATCTCAACTATAAGACCGACGAGCTGCGTTCGAAGGCCTGGGACGAGTTCGCGATCCTGAACAACCCTGACGCCCCGGATCTCGATTTCGTCTTCACCGTCTGCGACAACGCCGCCGGCGAGGCCTGCCCGATCTGGCCGGGTCAGCCGATGACCGCCCATTGGGGCATTCCCGATCCGTCGCTGGCCACAGGGACGGAGGCCGAAATCGCTCTGGCCTTCGCCGAAGCCTATCGCCAGCTCAATAGCCGCATCACGCTCTTCTGCGCCTTGCCGATGGCCTCGCTCGACCGGCTGTCGTTGCAGCGCCGACTGGACGACATCGGCAAGTCCAAGGCGCCCGACGAGTCCGCCGCCTGATCCTGCTTCGACCCTTCATTTGCTTCCTGGTGACCCATGGCTGACGCCGACTTTCCGATCGTGATCTTCCACAACCCCAACTGCGGCACCTCGCGCAACACCGTGGCGATAGTGCGGGCGGCCGGCTACGAGCCCAAGGTCGTGGAGTATCTCGTCGCGGGCTGGACCCATGACCAGTTGCGCGAGCTAGCCGCCGAAGCAGGCCTGACCTTCCGCCAGCTGATGCGCGAGAAGGGCACGCCTGCCGCCGAGCTGGGCCTCCTGGATGACGGCGTCGGGGAGAACCAAATTCTCGACGCCATGGTCGAGCAACCCATCCTTGTAAACCGGCCTATTGTCGTCACGCCGAAGGGCGTGAAGCTCTGCCGGCCGTCTGAAGTTGTCCTGGATCTGCTTGATCGCAAGCCGGCCAGCTTCACCAAAGAAGACGGTGAAGTCGTTTCCCTGACCTAACCACCCGACCGCTCAGGAACAGCAAGATGAAAAAGCTCCTCGGCGTCGCTGCGGCGACGGCTTTGCTGACGTGCGCCTCGGCCGCGCACGCCGCCCGCGACTACGTCTGGGCCGCCGGCTCGTCCACCGTCTTCCCGTTCACCACCCGCGTGGCCGAGAACTTCGCCAAGAAGACCGGCAAGAAGTCGCCCAAGGTCGAGAGCCTGGGCACCGGCGGCGGTTTCAAGATGTTCTGCGGCGGCCTGGGCGAGGGCTTCCCCGACGTCGCCAACGCCTCGCGTCCGATGAAGAAGTCCGAGTTCGAGGCCTGCAAGGCCAAGGGCGTCAAGGACATCGTCGAGATCAAGATCGGGTTCGACGGCATCGTCATCGCCATGGACAAGAAGGCGCCCGACTACAATTTCAAGCTCGAGCACCTCTATCTGGGCTTGGCGCAGAACGCCTTGCGGGGCGGCCAGTTCGTCGCCAACCCCTACAAGAACTGGAAAGAGGTCGGCTCAAACCTCCCCAGCAACCGCATCCTGGTCTACGGCCCGCCGCCGACCTCGGGCACCCGCGACGCCTGGATAGAGCTGGGCGTCGAGGCCGGCGCCAAGAAGTTCCCGACCATCAAGGCTCTGCACGACAAGGACGACAAGGCCTTCAAAGCCAAGGTCGATCCTATGCGCACGGACGGCGGCTGGATCGACGCCGGCGAAAACGACAACGCCATCGTCGGCACCATCACCAAGACCCCCGGGGCGCTGGGCGTCTTCGGCTACTCCTTCCTCGAGGAGAACGGCAACCGCATCAAGGCCGCCGCCGTCAACGGCGTCAAACCGACCGCCCAGACGATCGCCAGCGGCCAGTACCCCGTGTCGCGCTCGCTCTACATCTACGTCAAGAAGGCCAACGTCGGCGTAACGCCCGGCCTGAAGGACTTCCTGGCCGAGTTCGTCTCCGACGCGGCCACGGGGCGCGGCGGCTACTTGCAAGGCCGCGGCCTCATCCTTCTGCCTCCGGCCCAGCACCAAGCGGCCAAAGCTGCTGCCTCCCAGCTGACGCAGATGGCGCCTCCCAAGAGCTGAACCGCAGGGCGCTAACGCGCCCGCAAGTTGGTGCGGCGGACAGTCAATCCTGTCCGCCGTCTTTTCGTCTCCAGTCCAGAGCCTGTCCGTGATCCTTGCCCTGCTGATCTTCATCGCCACCATCACCCTGGTCATCTGGCAGCCCAAGGGTCTCAGCATCGGCTGGAGCGCCAGCATCGGCGCGGCGCTGGCGCTGGTCACCGGCGTCGTGCACCTGGCCGACATACTGACCGTCTGGCACATCGTCTGGAACGCCACCGGCGCGTTCATCGCGGTCATCATCATCAGCCTGCTTCTCGATGAAGCGGGCTTCTTCGAATGGGCCGCGCTGCACGTAGCGCGCTGGGGCGGCGGCAAGGGGCGGCTCCTGTTCGCCTCGATCGTGCTCCTGGGGGCCGCAGTCTCGTCGGTGTTCGCCAATGACGGGGCGGCGCTGATCCTCACCCCCATCGTCATCGCCATGCTCATGGCCCTTGGTTTCAAGGACAAGGCGACCCTGGCCTTCGTTATGGCGGCGGGCTTCATCGCCGATATGGCCAGCCTGCCGCTGGTGGTCTCCAATCTCGTCAACATCGTCTCGGCAGACTTCTTCAAGATCGGCTTTGGGCGCTACGCCCTGGTCATGATCCCCGTAAACTTGGCGGCGATCGCCGCGACCCTGGGGGCGCTGCTGATCTACTTCCGTCGCGACATTCCCAAGACTTACGACGTCGCCCAGCTGAAAACGCCGGCGGCCGCCATCAAGGATCCCGCGACCTTCAAGGCCGGCTGGGTAGTCCTGGCGCTGCTCCTGATCGGGTTCTTCGCTCTCGAGCCGCTAGGCGTGCCTGTCAGCGCCACGGCTGCGGTCGGAGCCCTGGTCTTGTTGGTGATCGCGGGCCGGGGCCACATCATCAGCACGCGCAAGGTCCTGAAGGGCGCTCCCTGGCAGGTCGTCATCTTCTCGCTGGGCATGTACCTGGTGGTCTACGGGCTGCGCAACGCGGGCCTCACCGACCAGCTAGCGGGCCTGCTCAATCACTTCGCCAAAGGCGGTGTCTGGGGCGCGGCCTTCGGCACGGGCGTTCTGACGGCGCTCCTGTCCTCGGTCATGAACAACATGCCCACCGTCCTGGTCGGCGCGCTCTCCATCGAGGCCAGCGGCGCGACCGGCGCGGTCAAGGAGGCGATGATCTACGCCAACGTGATCGGCAGCGACCTGGGCCCCAAGATCACCCCGATCGGCTCGCTGGCCACGTTGTTGTGGCTGCACGTGCTCAGCGCCAAGGGGATCAAGATCTCCTGGGGCTACTATTTCAAAGTCGGGATCATCCTGACCACGCCGATCCTCCTCATCACCCTCGCGGCCCTGGCGCTCAGGCTGACGATCGCCGGGTAAGAGGGGAGCGAGCGCCCCCCGGCGACAGTCGTCGGGGCCGTTCAAAGATGGAGAGGCTGGCGTCGGAGCTTAGGAGCTGAGGCGAGGGGCAGAGCGAAGCTTTCGCGTTTGGAGCGAGAGAGTCTCTCGTGGGTCAACCGCCTGCATTCCGGCGCCTTTTCAGTGGAGGACGCCGACGCATTCCGGCGCTGGCGCTCATCGGATCCTGCCAATGAGGCGGCGTTCGTGGAGGCGATACGATTTCGCCGCAGGGGTGGGCGAAATGTTGAGAAGTGCGCGGCAGGACTGACCGAAGTTCCAGAATGTCCGGGTCTGCCGGCAGGCCAGCGACCCGCTCCAGGCGCCCCTCTGAAAGCGGAAGATGATTTACACCTGCATATGTGCACATATATACACATGATGCCAACTCAGAGCGTTCATGCCCACAGACGTTAAACTCGAGCGACCCAGGACCTTCGACGTAGGCTTCTTTCGTGCCTTGTGCGAGCCGGTCCGGCTGCAGTTGCTGACCAAGCTGGTGCAGTTGGGGCGAGCGGACGTGGCGACGATCTCCGAGGGCTTCGGACAGGATCGCTCGGTGATCTCCCGCCATCTCCAGATTCTACGTGACACCGGCGTGGTAACGGCCAGCCGGGAGGGGCGGCACGTGTTCTATGAACTCGACGGGCGCGCCCTGGCCGACAAACTGCAGAGCATGTCGGAAGAGGTCAGAGCCCTGTCGCCGCTTTGTTGCCCTAGCCGAGGCTAGAGCCGCAATCCGCTTTGAGAAACATATGCATATGGACGCAAACATGCATATAATGAAGAGTAGTTGTCGGTCCGCCGCGATCCTGATGCCGGCCGCATGGGCGGGCCCGCTGGGGCGCCATCTGCTGCGGCTCAGGTTGACCGCGCCGAATTTCAAGGACGACGACAAGGCGTTGCACCAAGGGGCTTCGAACACGTCTGAACCGGTCGCGAGCTGATCGATGCAGAAGTATGATGTCCTCGTGGTGGGTGGTGGACAAAGCGGCCTTGCCGCCGGCTGGGCGCTGCTCAAGACTGGCTTGAAGTTCGCAATCCTGGAAGGCGGAGCGGCGGTGGCTGGCTCCTGGCCGCGTTACTACGACTCTCTGCGACTCTTCTCACCTGCCGCCTATTCGGCTTTACCTGATCGAGCGTTTCCCGGCGATCCGAAGCGCTACCCGCGCCGGGATGAGGTGTCGGCCTATTTGGCAAACTATGCTGATGCGCTCTCCCTGCCGGTGCTGACTGGCCAGCGGGTGACCTCCGTCGAGCGAACTCCTGAAGGCTTTTGGCTACGGACAACGGCTGGCCGGGAGTACGTCGCGCGATCGGTCGTGATTGCCACAGGCGTTTTTGAGGCCCCGCACATGCCGCGATTGCCGGGACACGAGCGCTTCGGCGGAATGGCGTTGCATGTTGCCGGCTATCGCAATCCAGAGCCGTATCGTGGGCGGCGCGTGGTGGTGGTCGGAGCCGCTAACTCTGCTGTCCAAGTTGCGGTCGAGCTCGCTGCTGAGGCTGACGTGACGCTGGCGGTGAGGAGTCGCGTGCGTTTCATCCCGCAGACCTTGTTGGGACGCGATATCCATTTCTGGTTCAACTTGGCTGGCGTGGATCGTTCGCGGCGCCTGTCGGATCAAGGAACGCCAGTGCTCGACGACGGTCACTACAGCGCCGCACTGAAGCGGGGCGCGCCATTGGCGAAGCCGATGTTCACCAGCTTTACCGAGACAGGTGTGGTTTGGGCTGATGGCGTTGAGGAGCGAATCGATGCGGTGATCTTCGCGACCGGCTACCGACCGAACGTCGGTTTTACGAAGCTTCCCGGCCTTGTGGATGGCGCAGGCACGCTACTTCAGCGTGACGGTAGGGCGATTGGGCAGCCCGGAATTTATTTCGTCGGACAACCAGGTCTGCGCAGCTTCAGTTCAGGCGTGCTGCGTGGGGTAGGGCGCGACGCCGCTGCTGTTGCAGCACAGATCCGGAGAGTGATGACCTAGAGCACCGGCATGAGACTGTTCGCGCCTAGGTTCTGGCTTCGTACTGCTAAGCGTACATTGGCGCACAAACCTCGAGGTAAGCCCTACATCAGGCGGCTTACCACCTAGTTCTGGGTTTGTGCTTTCAAGCGAGGTTTAGCGAACAAACCTTGAGGTGCCCCCTGGAGCATGTCCGTGACGCTCAGGCCGACGTGGCGTCGATCGACGCGGTGACCTGGGCCTTCGCGGGCGACCATCGGCCCGACCTCCTGCAGGGCCTGCGGGTGCTGGCGCGGACGGCGGAGAGCCCATCGATCCCGTTCGTCACCGGCGCGGCGACGCCGCCGGAGCTCGTCGAGGGGCTGCGCCAAGCCCTGGTCGCGATCGGCCGCGAGCCGGCCTTTCAGGGCGTGCGCGACGGCCTTCGCCTGACCGTGATCGGCCCGGCGCAGGATGACGCCTACGACGCGATCCTCGAGCACGAGCGGCAGGCCGCCGCCGCCGGCTATGGCGAGATTGGATAGGACCCATGACGGACTGGACCTTGCCCTCCTCGGCGCCGAAGGCGTCGGTTGTTGACGCTCAGGTCGCCGAGCCGGCGCTGCGCACGGGCGTCTCGCGCGCGTCCATGGCGGTGGCGGCGTTTTCCACCGTGGTCGAATGGTACGACTTCACGCTCTATCTCTATTTCGCGACCGTGCTGTCGCGGGTCTTCTTTGGTCCCGGCGGCGCGTCGCTGGCCGTGACCCTGGGCGGCTTCGCCGTGGCCTATCTGATGCGGCCGCTCGGGGCGGCCGTCTTCGGCCATGTCGGGGACCGCTACGGCCGCACCCGCATGATGCTGCTTTCCATGGGCCTGATGACGGGCGCGATGCTGGCCACCGCGCTCCTGCCGACCGCCGCCGCCATCGGTCCGGCCGCGGGCTGGCTGCTCATCCTCCTGCGCTGCGTCATGGGCTTTTCGGTGGGCGGCGAATATACCGGCGTCGTCGCCTATCTGATCGAGGGCGCCGCGCCCCACAAGCGCGGCTTGGTGACGTCGTCGGCGTCGGCGGCCAGCGAAGTCGGGGGGCTGCTGGCGGCCGGGGTCTCGGCGATCACCGTCAGCGCCCTGAGCAGCCTGGATCTCGACCGCTGGGGTTGGCGCATTCCGTTCCTGATCGGCGCGGCCTTGGCCGGGACCGTCTGGATCGCCCGGTCGTTCATGCACGAATCGCCCGATTTCGAACGGCAGAAGGCCGCGGGAACCGTGCCGCCCCGGCCGCTCGCCTACGCCTTGCGCCATCATCGCAGGGCGATCCTGCGCGGCTTTGCGATCTCGGCCCTGGGTTCGATCACCTACTATGTCGGCATCACCTATGTGCCGGCTTTCCTGTCGGGGACGGGCGGGATGGCGGAGAACACCGCCCTGTGGCTCTCGACGGGCGCGGCCCTGGTGGTGGTCCTGGTCACGCCGGTCGTCGGCGCGTTGTCCGATCGCCTAGGCCGCAAGCCCGTCCTGGTCGCGGTCTGCCTGTGCTCGGGCCTTCTACCCGTCGCGACCTTCGCCCTGATGGCCCATGCCTCGACCGGCGCGGCGCTGGCCGGGGCGGCCTTGCTGGCGGCGGTGGGCGGGGCTGTCAGCGCCGTCGGCGCGGTGGCGACCGCCGAGCAGTTCCCCGGCGAAGGGCGGCTCAGCGGCCTGGCGCTCGGCGCGACGGCCGCGACCGCGGTGTTCGGCGGCGCGACGCCCTATGTCGCCCACGAGCTGATCGCCAGGACGGGCTCGCCCCTGATGCCCGGCCTGATGATCGCGGTCGTCGCCGTCGCCGTCCTGCCGGTGCTGGCCAGGATGCCCGAGACACGGCCCGCGCCGGCGAACGCGCAGGACGAGCGCCCCGCTTGATGCGGAAGCCATGGCGCGGCTCAGCGGCCTTCGATCAACTCTCGGATTCGCGCCGCCAAGGCGTCCATCGCGAAGGGCTTGGTGATCATCGCCATCCCGGGATCCAGGAAACCCGACGCCACCGCCGCGGTCTCCGCGTAGCCGGTCATGAACAGGGTTTTCAGCCCCGGCCTCTGCAGGCGCGCGGCGTCGGCGATCTGGCGTCCGTTCAGGCCCGGCAATCCGATGTCCGTGATCAACAGGTCGATGGGCTGGGTCGACTGCAGGATCTCCAGGCCCGTGGGGCCGTCGTCCGCCTCCAGGGCGCGGTAGCCCAGCTCGCTCAGAACCTCGACGATCAGCGCCCGAACGACCGGCTCGTCCTCGACCACGAGGACGGTCTCGCCGTCATGAGCGCCCTTGAGCTGCACCAGGGCGACGGTCGGATCATGGTCGTCGGCCTGGCCCTCATCCCGGGGAAGATAGAGCGTGAAGGTCGCGCCCCGGCCAGGCTCGCTCTCGATCTCGGCGAACCCTTGAGATTGCCGGGCGAAACCGTAGATCATCGACAGGCCCAAACCCGTCCCCTGCCCGGTCGGCTTGGTCGTGAAGAACGGCTCGAAGGCCCGCGCGATCGTGTCGGCGTCCATGCCCACGCCCGTGTCGCTGACGCTGATGCCGACATATTGGCCCGGCGGCGGACCGCGTTTGCCGGCCGGCTCGGCGTCGTCGACCGCGATGTTGCCGGTCTTGATCGTCAGCTTGCCGCCGTCGGGCATGGCGTCGCGGGCGTTGATGGCCAGGTTGAGCACGGCGTTCTCAAGCTGGTTGGGATCACACCGCGTGGGCCAGACATCCTCGGGAAGCGACAAGACCAGGTCGACCGTTTCCCCGAGGGTGCGGCGCAGAAGCTCTTCCATCGAGGCGATCAGCGGATTGGCCTGCACCGAGCGCGGGTCGAGCGGCTGGCGCCGCGAGAACGCCAACAACCGATGGGTCAGGGCCGAGGCGCGGCTGGCCGAGGCCATGGCGCCGACGAGATAGCGATCCAGGTCGGCGACGCGCCCCTCCTGTAAGCGGCGCTGCATGAGGTCCAGGCTGCCGGTGATGCCCTGCAACAGGTTGTTGAAGTCGTGGGCGATGCCGCCGGTGAGCTGGCCGATCGCTTCCATCTTCTGGGACTGGCGCAGGGCTTCTTCAGTCGATCGCAGCTCGCGCGTGCGCGCTTCGACCCGCGCCTCCAGCGTGGCGGTCAGTGTCAGGAGCGCGGCCTCGGCCTCGCCGCGCTCGATGACCTGACGGGTGCGTTCGGCGACCTCCTCCATGAAGCCGATCTCCTCGGCGCTCCAGCGCCGGACCGGCCGGTCGTTGAGATAGACGATGGTGCGCAGGCGGCCCTCCCGCAGGAACGGCACGACCAGGATGGCGCGCGTGTCGACACTGGACGCGGTGTCCAGGGTCTCGACCTCGTCGCTGATCGGATCGCTGAAGAGGTCGTCGACGACCACGGTCTCACCAGCGCTCAGCTTGGCGACGATCTTGCGGCCGAAGGCCTGGGCCGGAAAGCGACCGAGCAGGGGCGGAACGCTCCCGTCGGTCCAGCAGATCGAATAGTCGAAGACGTCCTCGACCGGATCGAGCAGGCCATAGCCCACGCGGGACACGCCGAAATGGCGGCCCATCAGGGCGCTGGCGGCTTGTAGCGCGACGTCGGTTTCGGCGCCGCGCAGCAGGTCGCTCAGCTCGAGCATGAACGCGTGGCGCGCGTCGGCCAGCTTGCTGGCGGTGATGTCGATGGCCGTGCCGACGGCGCGCACGCAGCGGCCTTCGGCGTCGAACAGGCCCTTGCCCTTGGCCGCGACCCAGCGGACGACGCCGTCCTCCTTGCCGACGGTGCGGTACTGGACGTCGTAGACCGCTCTCAGGCCCGGATCGAGCGCCGCGGCGAACGCCTTGCTCGTCGCCTCCCGGTCCTCCGGGTGCAGCCCGCCGTAGAAGTCGTCCAGCGTGCAGGCCGCCTCAGGCGAGAAGCCGAACATCGCCTTGGTCCGGTCCGACCAGGTCAGGATGTCGGTGATCAGGTCCAGGTCCCAAATGCCGATTTCGGCGGCCTGGGTCGTCAGGCGCAGGGATTCCTCGCTGAGCGCCAGGCGCTCCTGCGCGCGCCGGCGATCGCTGATGTCGCGCAGGAACCCTATGAAGGCGGCGGGGCCGCCCGGCGTGGCGATGATCGACAGCTCGATCGGAAATTCGCGGCCGGCCTTGTCGAGGGCGGAAATCTCGATCCGGCGATTGGGAACCTGGGCCTTGCCGGTTTCCTGGTATCGACGCATGCCGCCGTGGTGGGCGTCGCGGTGCTGTGGGGGGATGATCAGCTCACCCATCGCCCGCCCGACCGCCTCGTCGCGGGTCCACCGGAAGATCTGGGTCGCGGCCGCGTTCCAGGCCAGGATGACGCCGTGCGGATCGATCGCCACCACGGCGTCGAGCATGGCGTCCATCACCGTCAGCGCGGCTTGAGCAATGGAGTCTTGATCGGCCATTCGTCTCTCGTGCTGGGCCTGGCCCTTGGGCCGAAGCGGCTCGACATCTCGGGGACGACGATCGTCATGATTGCCATGTGAACCGCGGTCCTGTCACGCCATGCGTGGCGGTCCGCCGGGCCGGCGAAGCGATGCGCTATGGCTCGAACAGCGCTCGCGCGCCTGCGCCGCGGCCATGGCGCTGATCATCGCCCTTGTCGCCTTGTCGCCCTGGGCCGCGCCCCGCGCGTCCCGGAAACCCAGCGGCGCCGCCGGTGTTTTCTTGCAAGCAAGTTGCGCCTATATTCGGTCCAGGAGTCGACATGGCCGTACTGACCAGCAC
Source organism: Caulobacter sp. GW822-FHT01G02 (assembly GCF_058802865.1). Taxonomy (NCBI): domain Bacteria; kingdom Pseudomonadati; phylum Pseudomonadota; class Alphaproteobacteria; order Caulobacterales; family Caulobacteraceae; genus Caulobacter; species Caulobacter sp. GW822-FHT01G02. The sequence continues at coordinate 189,065 of NZ_JBXAON010000008.1, read as the reverse complement.
CAAGGACCAGATCCGCGTCGCCGCCGCCGCCCGCAAGGTGGGGGGCTATGAGGAGCTCGATCGTCTGGCGCGCGCGAAGCTCGCGGCCGGTCCCAGCGCCGTCCTGACCCGTGAAGACGGGCGACTGACCTACGTAAAAGCCAAGCCCGAAGCGGCGTGAACTTCACGCTCGCCCTTCTTGGCGGCCTGACACTCATCCTCCCGGGCCTGGTGGCCCTGATGGCCGTCCACCTGCAGTCGGGCCGGTATGGCGCGCGCCGTATCGACCTGCCGATCACCTCGACCCTGGGCCTTGTGGTGGTGCTGGGCGTCTCGATGCTGGCCCATCTCTTGGGCTGGGCGCTGTTTGACCTGGGCGTCAGCGTCGCCCGCGAACTTCAGGGCCGGTGGCCGGACCTGACCAAGCTCTGGGGCCTGGCGACCAACCCTTACGAGGCGGCCGTGCGGCTCGCCGAGGGCGGCAAGGCGGGCTTGGGGGATATCGTGGGCTTTCTCGCCATGGTCGGCGCCGAGGCCGGGCTGGCGGTCGCCATCGTCATGAGCCGAGGCTTCGTCCTGGTCGTGGGCGGCGTCGATCTGGGCAACCAGGGCTGGCTGTTCAGAAGATCATCCTGCCGATCCGCCACGGGCTTCAGCCGGTCGCCTATGTCCTGACCGTCCCCCAGGGCGACGGGACGGGCCTGGGCTATCGCGGGGTCATCGTCGAGGCGCGCCAGAGCCTCGACGGCGACCTGAAGGGGCTGACCCTGAACGGGGTGGAGACCTACACCTACCGCGTCCCGGTCCATAGACCGGCGAGCGATCCGGTCGCTGGCGACGAGGCCGAGGAAGACCTTGCCGACCTGCGGCTTTCGACCTCTCGCCGCCGTCCGTTGGCCGGCGTCTTGGTGCTGGAGGCCAGCCAGATCCGCAATGTGCTGATCGTGACGATCCCTGACGACGTCGTCAGCGAAATCCTTGAGCTGCCCGACGAGGAGACCCCCTTGCCCGGCGGCGCGCCCGACCAGGCCGAGGAGCGCGCCGATGTCTGACCTGATGGTTGTCCTGATCTGCGTTTTCCTGGTCATCGGCAGCCTGGCCTACGCGCGGCTGTGGCTGACCGAGGTCGGGGACCTGATGTGGATGGCGGGGCTGCGCCCGCGGATCGTCGTCGGATCGCTCGTCCTGACCGGGCTGATCGTCAACCTGATGTCGCTATGGATCCTGCCGGCCGACGGCATGACCGCCACGCGGTTGGCCCTGGCGTTGCTGGTCGCGCCGACCCCCGCACGCTGGCTCGCCGATTGGATCGCGTTGATGTGGCGGGTGACGGCCAGGAGCTCGCGGTAGTCCTCCAGCGTGTGCTTGGGATCGACGGGGCCCAGCGCCAGGCTGATGGTCCCCTCCTCCACATCCTTCACCGAGAAGGCCGCCGAGATGTGGCGAGCCGAAAAATGCACCGCGCCGCTGGTGTTCTCATAGACGTCCTGCATCCACGGATAGTCGGCCAGCAGCTTCTCCTTGAGATACTTGTCGGTCATCGGCTGGCCGTCGGCGGCCTTGATCCGGTTGATCTGACCGCCTTCGAAGACCTGTTTGGCGAAGGCCTCGGGATCATCGACCCAGAAGACGGCGTGCAACCGAAACGCCGTATCCAGCTGCAGCCGGATCAGCGCCAGGACCACCAGGTGGTTCTTGTCCTCGATCAGCTGGCGCAGGGCGCGGCTCTGGGCCAGCGTGCGTCGCCCGACGCCCATCAGGAAGATGTGGGCGGCGTACATCGGCCGGCCCAGCCCCACATAGCGGGCCACGATCTCCAGAAGCTCCTGCTCGGTGCGCGCGATGTCGTTGAGGATGTCAGAAGCCGATTCCGCCGACCGGTTGAAATCCGCCATTCAATGGGCCTGAGCGCCGGGCGGCCGGATCATTCCTTGGTCCTTGCGAAGGTCGCTGATGGCCATCTTCAGCATGTCCAACAGGTCCGGCTGATCGATCCTGGCGGCGATCGCCGCCAGCACGGCCACCCGCAAGGCCGCCGACACGCAGGCTTCGGCCGTCGATCCTGTCGACAGGGCCGCGGGCGCGTTGCGGATGACCTCGTCTGCGACCCCGAACATGCCTTTCAGCGCCGTCTGCTCGACCGCCTCATAGGCGTCCGCGTCGAAATCGTCCGCCGTGCTGGGTCGCGGCCCCGGCGGCGGGGCCGCGGCGACCGCGGCGAGAACCTCGGCGGCGGCCGCCTCGACGAGATCGGTGAGCTCGCCGGCGCGCGCGTCCAGTTCGGCGAAGGGCACGTGACGCACGCCAAGATCGGCCTGAGCCTCTAGCTCGGCGTTGGTCTTGGCCGCGACGCGGGCGACGATGGTGACGCCGTCGGCATGGTCGCCCCATTGGGTCATCAGGCGGATACGCGGCTTGCGATCGGAGGAACGCCGCAGCTCCTCGGCGCGCGCCATCGCCCGCGACAAGGCCTGGCCGACACTCAGGTGCTGGTCCGACATCGAAGTCCCCTCCCCTCGCGATCGAAGGAGGCTCCTACGATTCCGCGCGGTCGGCGAGACGATCGTTGCGCTGGCGATTGGCCATGGCGCCTCTGCGAAGACTAGCCGCCACCAGAAGGGCGATCCCGACGCCGCGCGGCCGATCCGCGCATCGCCGGCTGTCGATTTCTGCCGCGCCCATCCCATGGCCATCGCCTGCGTCCGCGATCGTCGTAGTCCCCTCCGACCCTGGCGAAAGCGCGGCCTTACGGAAGACAATGGCAATGAACCCGACTCAACCTGTCCAAAACAACAGGTTGACCAGGCCCGACGTCGCGCGTACCGGTGCACATGCTGTTCACCCAGGGCCAGGTCCGAAGTCTTCTCGAGATACCGTTCGAGACCCTGCGTCGGTGGCGCGAGCACATCCCCGCCTTGGCGCGGCACAAGGGGCATGCGCCGAGTTTCACGCCGGGCGACGTCGTGGCCCTGGCGCTGATCTCGGACCTGGTGGCGCAATACGGCGTTCGCCCCAACGCCCTGGCATCTTCGTTCGATTCGCTGGTTCAAGCGTGCCACGGATGCTCGTGGATGATGCTCGAGACCTGCGTCGCGGTTTTCGACGCCACGGGCGTCAGGCTTCTGCAGGCCAGCGATGCGCGCCGCGATCTTGGCGAAGGCCTCATCCTGTCGGCGCCGTGCCGGCCGCTGGTCGAGCGTTTGCGCGCCCGTCTGGTCGATGTGGAACCCGAAGCGGTGCAACCGGGCCTACAGTTTCCGCCGGTTCCGGTCCGAGGTGGGCGATGATCGTCGCGCCATCCCCAAGGCCCTGGGACGCCGGGACATGACGGCCGATCTCTTTTCCATCGAGGCGCCGACCGGACACTGGCTGTTCGACCTGGCGATCGATCATCTCCCGGCCATCGACGGCTTGACGCCGGTGGCCGGGTTCAAGGCCGAGGGCCGAACGCCCGAGGAGGTGGCCGCTGTCGAACGCGCCGCCCAGTACGGGGCGGCCGCGGTGTTCTTCGAGGCCGGGCGCAACGGACGCGCGCCGGTGGCGCAGGCGTTCATCTTCATCTCCGAGCCCGGGGCCGACGAGGCGTTCGCCGAGCTTCACAAACGCCTGTGGAGCTGGGGCGGCGTGCCGCTCGTCTACCGCAAGGTTGGCGGCGCGGTGCAGCTGTTCCGCTGCGCGCACGATCCCGACTTCATGGCGGCCGACGGCCGGATGGTCTGCAAGCCCTTCCGCACGCTCGACCTGGCGGGCCGCATCGCCCGCGCCGAAGCCTGGTGGGACGCGGCCCAGCTGCGCAACGGCACGCTCTGGGACGATCCCGCGATCTGTCACCTGATGCTGTCGGCCCAGAAGGCCGCCCATCGCAAGCTCGTGGACGCCGTGCGGGCGCTGAACGCCGAGCTGATCGCCCAGTCCATCCTGCCGGTCGAGCTGCGTCGGCGTCTGCTGATCCTGTCCCTGCTCATCGCCTATCTCGAGGAACGCGACGTCCTGCGTCCGGCGTTCTTCGGTGACTTCCAGCCCCAGGCGACGCGTTTCTTCGAGGTGCTGCGCCAGGCGCCGGCCCTGATCGCGATGCTGAAGGAGCTGGAGGCGCGCTTCAACGGCAACATCTTCTCGCTCACGGCGGCCGAAGAGACCGCCCTGCGCGGCAGCGGCGACCTTGAGCGTTTCGCCCGCCTCGTCGAGGGCCACGAGGCCCCGGGCGGACAGCTCAGCTTCTGGCGGCTCTACTCGTTCCGCGACCTGCCGGTCGAGCTGATCAGCCATATCTACCAGCTCTTCGTCACCGACGCCGACAGCTCGGTCTACACCCCGCCGATGCTGGTCCGGCTCATGCTGGACGAGGCGCTCAGCTGGGAGCGCATCGAGCGCCTCCTGGCCACCGACCAGGTGATCCTCGATCCGGCCTGCGGCTCGGGGGTCTTCCTGGTGGAGGCCTACAAGCGTCTCGTCCTCTACTGGCGCAGCCGAAACGATTGGGAGCGGCCGGGCGTGGACCAGCTGCGCGCCCTGCTGGGCCGGGTTCATGGCGTCGACCTTGAGAAGGGCGCGGTGGAACTGGCCGCGTTCAGTCTGTGCCTGGCGCTCTGCGACGCGCTCGAACCGGCGGAAATCCGCTCGAGCGTGAAGCTGTTTCCGCGCCTGGGCGGCGTCTCCTTGCATCACAGGTGCTTCTTCCAGGCCAAGGAAGAGGGCTTGGTTGGCGCGCCCGTCGGGGTGATCCTCGGCAATCCGCCGTTCGAGTCGGCGATGACCACGACGGCGGCCCAGCGCAGCTACGACGCCTACCAGGCCGAGCATGGCGACCTCGCCGACAAGCAACTGGCCTATCTCTTCCTGCATGAGGCGACGGCGATGCTGGCGCCTGGCGGGCTGATCAGCATGATCCAGCCGTCGGGGTTCCTCTACAATCAGCTCGCGGGGCCCTTCCGGGCCCGTTACTTCGCCAGCTGGAACGTGCGTGAGGTCCTCGACTTCGTCTCGGTCCGGGGCCTGTTCAAGAAGGGTGAAGCCGACCCGAAGATCGTCATCGCCGTGGCCGAAAGCGCCGCGCCCGAGGCCGATCGTACGCTTCTCCACGCCGTCTTTCGCCGCAACGGCCGAGCGGAGGCCGAGCAAGGCTTCGAGATCGACTATTACGACATGCACTGGCTGCCGCGCGGCGCGATCGGCCAGAGCGCCGACGTCTGGCGGGCGAACCTGCTAGGCGGCCCCAGGGTTCTAAGCTTCGTGCAGCGCCTGCGCGGCTTGCGGACCCTGGGCGATTATGCCGAGGCCGAGGGCTGGGACTATGGCGAAGGGTTCATCGCGGGCCAGAAAGGCATCGACCGACCGGCGGAACACCTGATCGGCAAGCCCCTGCTGCCGACCCGGGCGCTGTCGTCCGACGGTCTGGACGAGGCCGCCGTCACCACGGTACCGGCCCAGATGATCAAGGATCCGAAATCGGCGCGCCGCTTCACCGCCCCCATGCTGCTGATCAAGGAACACCAGGATCTGTTCCGCGGCGTGCGCGAGCAGGGCTATCTGACCTTCAAGGACGAGATCGTCGGCTTCGCCGCCCCCGCTCGCGATCTGCCCAAGCTCAGGCGGGTCGAGCGATGGATCGACCGCAACGACGTCGCCCTGCGCGCCTACGCCGCCGGTGTCAGCGGGCGCCTGTTCAATCGGCGCGCGACCTCCATCGCCAGCGCCGATGTGCTGGCCATCCCCTATCCCGAAGGCGAAGACCTCGAGCTGAGCGACAACGAAGCCCTGCTGTGCGCGGACATCGTGACCTATATGCGCGACTTCGTGCGCCGCGGAAGCGACGCCCCGGCGATGAAGCGGCCAGCGGACGAAGGGCTGGGGGACTTCGCCGAGGTCTTCGTCCGTCAGGTCCAGACGGTCTATCCCGACCAGCCGTTCAAGGCCTTGCCCGCCTTCCATTGGCCCGGCGTGGTCTGCCAGCCCTTCGTCTTTGGCGCCGGGGACGTCGACTGGTCGGGGTCGGACGCCCTGGCGACCCAGGTCGACGCACTGCTGCGGGCCCAGAGGGGACAGAGCCTGTCGGTGACCCGCGTCGCGCGGCTCTATGACGGACGGTTCGCCTTCATGCTGAAACCCAACCGCCTGAGGTTCTGGCTGAAGTCCGTCGCCCTGCGGGACGCCGACGAGATGCTCGCCGATCTGCGTCTTCAGGGGTTCTGACGCGTGCTGGCCGACAGTTCCCCGGTCTCGATCGGCGCTGGTGTCTTCGCCCGGGACGTCCAGCGCCCCGCGGGCTTCAGGCGAAACCTCATCGGCTTCATCGCCCAGGAGCTGCCCAAGTGGCGAGACCACCCGCTGCGGCGGCCCGAGACCGCCGAAACCCTGCTGACCTCGCAGCTGTGCGCCCACCTCAACAGCGCAACGCGCCTTTCGCCGGGCTGGGACATCCTGCAGTTCCGCGTCGAGGAGCCCGACGAGCAGCATAGGGGCCGCAAGATCGATCTTGTCCCCTCCGCCAGCGGGGCGACGATCTGGATCGAGGGGCGCGCCCACTCGCACTACGACAGCCTGCTGCCGATCGAGTGCAAGCGCCTCCCCGTCCCGGCCGATCCTCGCCGCGACGCCCGCGAGTATCTGCACAGCGCGCTGTCGACGACCGGCGGAATCCAGCGCTTCAAGGCGGGACATCACGGCGGCGCCCACGACGAGGCCCTGATGATCGCCTACGTGCAATCGGACACGCTCGATCAATGGGTCGAGCGCATGGGCGATTGGGTGGCCGCCTTGGTGGCCGACAACGGCCTGGACTGGACCGACAGCGAGGCGCTGCGCAGCGTCGCCCGCCCCGACCCCCTTCTGATGCGGTTGGAGTCGACGCACGCCCGCGCCGGCGCCCTGAGCGCCATCCAGATCAGCCACCTATGGATCGACATGGCCGCCCCATCTCGAGCGACCGCCAATCCCACCCGCCCCGAGGTCCGATCAGCGACCGGTCCGGGCGCATAGGGAAAGCTGAGCCTTGACGTCGGCGCTCCTGGGTCGCATCTGGTGCGGGCGCAATTTGGGGTCGATCTCGTGGCCAAATCGTTCGAAGAGGTTCTGTTCGCCGACACCGGCCTGCACCAGCTGCGCCTGCCGCGCACGGGGGTGAAGGTTTTCGACGTCCAGGCTCAGGACAACGGACGGCCGGTCGGCGCCTACACGCTCGCGGACCTGCTGGACGGCGATTTTAGCGATCTGACCACGTCGGACGTCAGCGATCTGGCCGACCTCAACCGGACCGTCTCGCGGGACTACAATCTCGACGCCAAGGGCGGCGTCGGCGGTTTGGCCGGTTTGGTGGCCAAGGCCAAGGGCGCCCTGGCCGCCAAGGGCGCTCGTCAGGTGGCCTTCCGCTGGGTCGAGGGGCAGCTTGTCCAAGCCGATCAGGGCGGGCTGGACCGCGCGATCCTGAAGAGCAAGATCCGTCCCGACGGTCCGCTGGCGCGCGGCTTGGCGGGCGTGGTCATCACGGCGGTGGTTTCCACGACGCGCTACACGATCCAGCTCGTGGACGCCGACGGCGGCTCGGTCTCGGCCCAAGCCGACGCCGCCGACGCGGTGTCGGCCGAGCTGGGCGCCAAGGTCGAGGTCAGCAAGTCGGGGGGGCTGGAGGTCACGCATCCGACCCCCGTGGTCTTCGCCGTGCGCTGCATCGTCCTCCAGCCCAAGACCTTCGGCGGCGGCCTGCGGATCGTCTATCCCAAGGGGCCGCGCGAGCTCATGGGCGAGACGCCCGGTCAGGACCTCCACGCGGAATATGTCGCCGCCACCGGCGTGGCCGGGGACACGCTGGACTTCCGCTAGGCGAAGGTCCAGACGCGCCGGTGCACGCAGGCGCCGTTGACCTGCGCCATCGCCCAGACTTCCAAAGGCTCGTCCCCGCTGTGCCGGTCGAGCCGTTTGAGGGTCTGGCTGAGGCGTACGCCGGCCGTCGCCCCGTCATTGGCGGTGAACACCTCGCGCTCGACCTCGCCGGTCGGTATGGCGTTCACCGCATAGAGGGAAAGATCCATCTGGGCGCGATCGATCGCCTCGCTGCTGAGCAGGCGGAAGGTGCGATCATTGCCCAGCCGCGTCGGCAGGGCGCCGCGGAACGCCATCTGCATATGGATGAGCGAGGTGTCGTAGGCGTCGAAATCGCCCTTCAGCGACACCAGGCAGTTGACCTCCAACAGGCCCAGCACGCTCTTCACCGTCTCCTCGAAATCGGTGCTCTTGTCGTCGCGAACGGCGTTCCAGGCGCGCTCGCCGGCCGCGTCGTCGGCGAACCGGGCCACCTTGACCAAGGATTCGGTGGCGTCGTTCAGGGCTGTGGCGTCCGACGCCAGGGCCTGAAGGATGGCGATGGCGCGGTCGCGTCGCTCGTCCCAGGTGAGATCGGCGATCCCCAGGTCGCCGAACTCGGCCTCGCTGCGGGCCACCACCAGGTCGACATGGGCGATGACGTCCGGGTGCAGCTGGATCTTCACGACATGACGGCCAAGGGCGCGGATGGTCAGCGGCTGCAGGATCTCCTCGGACCGCACGGCCACGCCTTGCATGGCCAGGGCCCTGGCGATCGCGCGCGGCCGCACGCTGCCGTAGAGCTGGCCGTCGGCGGTGGCCTGTTCGACCAGGAACACGGTCAGGTCCCTGATCTGCTCGGCCTTGGCCCGCGCCGTCATCAACGCGGTGGCCGCCCGCATCTCGATCGCCGCGCGCTGGGCGCGGAAATGGATGAGGCTTTCGGCCGTGGCGCGCATGGCCTTGCGGCGGGGCAGCAGGAAGTTGCGTGCGAACCCGTCCTTGACGGTCACGACGTCGCCCAGGTCGCCATGTCCCGCGAGTCTCTCAAGCAAGATGACCTTCATCGCGATGCTCCTCAGGCGGCGAGCGCTTGGCGGTTGGCGAACGGCAGTTGCACGGAGGTATGACCCAGGAAGCGATAGACAAGCGCCGCGGCATGGCCTTCGGCAAGCCGTTCGGCGCGCGCGGCGACGAAGCTGTCATAGACGTCCTCGCTGCTGGCCAGAGCCTTGTAGAAGGCCCGGCCAAACTCCACCGTTTCCTCGTCCTCCAGACTACAGAACGGCCCGATGACGGCCGGAACGAGACCGACCGAACTGAAATGTTCGCTCCAGCTGCCGCGCAGGGCGTTCTCCAGGGGCGGGACCGTGACGTCCTCACTCAGCTCGGTGGCGCGGCAGCAGTTCAGGAACACCGCCACCAGATAGCGGCCGCCGCCGCGGAAGCGTTCCTCGTCCACCTCGAACTTGCGGGTGAGCTGCAGCTTCTTGGCGAACTTCGAATAGATGGCGTGACACTGGAAATGCGCCCAGGCGGAGGTTCCGCCGTAAAGCCGATTGAGCTCGGCGGTCGCGCCCGCCAGGTCGCCGACGACCAGCTCGGCATGCTGATCGACCAGGCCGAAGGCCTGCCCCAAGGCGTCGCGCCAATGGTCGTCTTCGACGCTGCTCATTTCCGCGTCGTGGAAGAACGCCGCCCCCGCGCCCGGCGGCCGACCGTGTCGGGTGCTGGTCGGGTAATGGATGCCCGCCCGCCCGCCGAGCATCGTCTCGAACGGCGCGATCCCGCCGACCGGGGCCTCCAGGGTGAGAAGCTCCAGCGGCAGCGGCAGGTTGTGGCTGACCTGAATGGGTTGGTCGGGATGGTCGCGCAGGGCTCGGGCCAGGGCCGTGCGCTGGTCCAGGGCGTCGCCGCCGGGCGCCGTCTCCAGGAGCAGAGCGGTGAACCGGCGTCCGATGTCGTGCACGTCGGACTGCGCCTTGGCCGGGCTACGGCCGGGTTTGAGGGCGTCATCCAAGTCCGCCAGGAGGCCTGGCAAACTGTTGTTGAGCCTTTCCTGCTCGGCCAGGAAGATGATGGGCTCACGGTCGGGGAAGTGGAAGTGGGTTCGCCAATAGAGCGCCGAGCCGCTGCCGACGCGCGTGGACCTGACGAAGACACAGATGCCGCCTTGCGTGGGCCTAGGCGGCTCGACGGGCACCAGTCCCACATAGGCGTATTCTGGCATGTCCTCCCCTTGGAGATGCGATCAGAACAACTCTGAGCTGCGAAGTCTGTCCGCTCTCAGCCACCACGGTCAAGCTAAGATTCGTTTGGTCCTCGATTAGACCCGTCAAATAAAACCGCGCCGTCGCGCCGGCGGGGACAGGCTGGACGCTTGGCGTGACCTCGCAGGCGTCGGCGCTCAAGGCGCATAACATCTGCAGCCCGGGATTGACGCCAAGCCCCAAGGCGGCCCGCGGCGACAAATCGACCTTGAAGGACAGTTCATAGGCATCGGCCGCCAACACCCGGACGGGCATCGCCTGGGTGATGACGGGCGCCTCCTGCAGGTCGGCGGCGTCGAGCGCCTCGGCGTCGAGCCGCACCTCGCCAACGGCGCTCCAGATGCCGGCCTCGTCCTTCGAAGCGTCGAACGGCGCGGCCAGCACGCCCTCGGCGAGCATGGCCGGCACGACCTCGTAGCGCGCGCTCGGCGCGGCGATGTCCTGGGCGCCGTCGAAGAGGTCAAGCTGGCGGTCGCGCTCGAGGCGCCGCGCCCATCGCAGGGCCGCCCGCGCCCGGGCCGGCGCCGCGGCCGCCCTGAAATCGGACGCGGCCCGCGCGAAATCATAGATCGCCGCCTCGGGCCGCACGCCGGCGTTCAATCGCGCCCGTTCCCAGCACAGCAGGGCCGAGACGGCCGAGGCTTCGTCCCGCGGCAGGCCCGCCAGGCCCAGATCGCAGAGCTGACGACGCTCGCCGGCGTCCCTGGCCTCGCGCAATTCGACCAGCAAGTGCGGATAGAAGGCCTGGGCCTTGGGCAGGTCGCGCGGCCTGTCGCGGCCAAGGACCAGGAGGGCGCCGTCGTGGAAGCGCGCGCTGGCCATCAGCGCCTGCAAGGCGCGCCGCACCGGCGCCAGGTCCGCAAGACCGTCGGCGGGCCCATTGAAGAAGACCTCGCTGCGTCCGCCTTCGCCGAGAAGCGCCAGGGCGCAGGGTCGATCATCGGCGGGCGTGAGCGCGCGGTCGAGAACCTGGAGCCGTCGGCGCAGGATGGCCTGGCGAAAGCGCGCCCGCTCGTCGCGCGACAGGATCGCGAGGACCAGGCGCACCTGGCCGGCCGACGAAGTCTTTAGCTCGTGCGCCAATGGGGAACCCCGGCGGCCATAGCGAATCGCGTCGCATCCAGCGACAGGATGCAACATCGCCGGGTGGCGGAAAGGGCCCGCGCCGATCGAACCTGTGGACGGTTGCAACAGACCCTGGCGGTCAGGCCGGGCCGGCGAGGCGGCTTGCGCCGCGGCCGCCGCGCTCGTCGGCGAGGGCGCCGGGTCGATCAGGCGAGCCCGAGGCCGCGAAGCCAGGCGTTGACCTGCCCGAAGGCGTCGGTCTGCCACTGATCCTCGTCGCGGTCGTCCAGGATCTTTCCCTCGGCGGCGAAGCGCGCGACGCTCTTGGGGCCGTGATAGTCGCGCTCGAGGAACTTCTCGGCGATGATCTTGTAGGCGGTGAGCGCTTCGGGGTCGTCTAGTAGGGGCGCGCAGTCGGCGACCAAGGCCTCGACGCCGCCGGGATAGTTCCTGACACAATAATAGATGTCGTAGGCATCCTTGTCCTTCAGGCGCCCCTCCAGGGCGAAGCCCTTCATCGCCAGGAGGGCCGGGATCGAAGCGACCTTCATCTCGATGCGGTTCTTGCCGCCTCGGGGCATTTCGCCCTCGAGGGGAAGGCCCTGGCTGAACGCCATCGCCAGTCGCGCGCCGTCCGCGCGCTGAACGGCGAACCCTTCCACCAGGGGCGGAACGTTCTTTTCGAACTTGGCGTCGCGCGGCATCAGGAAGTCGACGACGATCTGGATCGGCGGGCCCTCGTCATTGGCCTCGATCGTGCGGATCATCTGGAATTTCTTCTTCGGATCCTCGTTGTGGGCGTAGCCGTGCTTCCTGAGCTCGTCGACGAGTTGGGCGTACTCGCCATCGCCCAGGGCGACCGGGTCCAGGCTCAGATCGACGTCGAGCGAGCCGATATGACGCATCTGGGGGTTGTCGAGCAGCAGCCAGGGCACCGCGCCGCCGACGACCACGAACTTGTTGCGGTAGCTGCCCAGGACCTGGCCGATCTCCAGCAGCACGGACTTGACCGCCTTGATCGTGCGGTCGTCGTAGGCATAGGCGGGGGGATGATCTTCAATCACGGTCTTGGCCATTGGAGCTCCTGATGGCGGAGGAACTCCGCGGCTTCGCGGCCGCGATCGCCGCTGTCGTTGAGGTCGAGATAGGTCTGGACCGGGGAGGTCGTCACGACCTGCGGGGCCGGCGTGACCGCGTCGAGCAGGACGCCCTCGTCGTCCAGGACGGTGACCAGCACATTGGCCCCCTTGGCGGTCTGGGTGAGCGAAAGCGCCGCCTCCAGTTCGGACAGGATGTCGGGCCAGGCGTAGAGGTAGGTGGTCTCGCTGCGGCCATACGGCGCCAGCCAGTTGGCCGCCGAATAGGAGGCCAGGGCCAGCCTGGGCGTCTCGCCGTCGCGGCCCATCAGAGCCTTGAGCTTGGCCAGCAGCGCGTCGCCGTGATGGATCGTGTAGTAGCGACGCGATTGGCCGGGCGCTTCGTAGGCCTCCCGCCAGGCGTCGAGAAGCCCGTCCGCATCGGTCAGGACCAGGCCGTCGGCCGTGGCGCCGGCCCATTCGCGGTCCAGCAGGCCCTCCTTGACGTTGTGGACCTGACCCAGGCTGACCCGCGCGCCCTCGGCGATTTCCTTCAGGCGCGCCGGGCGGTCCGGAGCCTTGAGCATCCAGCGCAGGACGCGCGCGGACTTGGGCTTGAACAGCGACTTCAGATCCCGGCGTTCCACCGGCGGCTTGTCGGCGACCGAGCGCTCGATGAAGAGGTTGTCCAGCGCCAGGCGATAGTTGCCATAAAGATCCAGGTAGTGGACGCCGGCGTCCACGCACAGTTGGCGGGCCTGCTCAGAGATGTAAGGCGCCATGAACACCAGTTCGGCGCGGGGACGGGTCAAGGACCAGTGCTTCAGCTGGTCGATCGCCATGCGGGCGGCGCGCGGATGGCCGTCGTTCTTGACTTCGCAAACCAGACGGTAGCGACGGTCAGCGACATCGAGCTCGAAGACCGCGTCGACGCCGCGGTCCTCGATCGCGGCGTCGCGAACCAGGCTCTGGAGGCGGGCGATCGGGATGTGTTCGATCAGGTCCGCCAGGGCGGCGATCGTCTCCTCCTCGGTTTTCATTGGATCGGGGTATTTCAACATGCGTTGAAAGTGCGTCATCTACTGAAACGTGTCAAGCGTTTCACCAGAACTTACGTTTTCAGCGAACGATGAAACGGCACGATCCACTGAAATCCGGCGCTAGGCCGCGGCGTGTGCCTCCGACGCGGGGAAGCCGACCGAGCCCATGCGTCGAGCGTCGAGGTCTTAAACCTAGTAAGCTTTTACCGGCGAAGGGCCGAGCCGACGCAACTTGTCAGGACACGCGCTTTCCGCGACCCTTGACCCCTGTGCAGCCTAGGGCCAAAATAACCTATGGTTGTAGGGTTTCGGCTTATCTCCGGCGGAAAATCGCATGATTGAGCGCCTCACCGACCGGGAGCGCCAAATCCTCGACCTGGCCGCGCAACACCTGACCTCGAAACAGATCGGACCCCTGCTCGGCATCGGGCCGGCGTCGGTCGACACCTTCATGCAGACGATCATCATTTGCCCTCGCCGCCTCTCCATCGTGGCAGCGTTCGCGGCTGCTCGACAAAATCAAACTGCGTAACGCGCTCCCCATGCGCTAGGCGGCGGCGTTAACAATGGTCAAGCTCTCGTTGCGCTTTATGTCGCCTTGCCAATCTCGCGTGCGCACCCGCGCCATCCCCGGGCGCGCAAGCGGGCAAATCGCGGCGCGTTACGGCTTTGCCGCGTCCGCCTTCATCGACTGGATGAACTTGGCGTTCGCCTCGTGGTCCTTCAGCTGTGCGTTCCTGCGCGCGGCAATCCGGCCCAGGTGCTCGGCCAGGTCCGTCGACGAGATCTCGGAGATCTCGACGGATGTCCTGCCATCGTCGTGGCGCGATGACATGCGCAGCAGGATGAGCTGGCCAGGCTTGTAAAAGTCATCGCCATATCGGGTCGACTCCCACAGCCAGCCGTCCGCGATCAGGTTGCGGGCCAGCCGAACCAGCGGCTGGTCGGGGTTTTCGGGGCAACCGAATGGACCCTCGACTTCACAGGGATAGGTCTCATGGGCCTCGGCGAACTCGAAGGTCAGGCCCTGGTAACGAGACTTTTCGGGCACCCGGTCGGCCTCGGTCGCGGCGCTATCGTAGCCGAGGGAAAGCTTGGCGCTCAGGGCGGCGACGCCGGCGATGCTTGGCTTAGGCTTGGCGCAGGTAAAACCATAATATCCGTTTCCGCCGTCGGGGATCGCGCAGTCGGTATAGCCCGCGCCCTTGGCGTCGGCCGGTCCGCCGGACAATGGCGCGCCCTCGAAGCGGGCGACCGGCGTCACCTTGTCAGGCGCTTCGGACGCCGCCGGCGCCGGGCCGCATCCGGCGACCAGGGCGGCGATCGACCACAGCGCGGCCATGGTCCGAACGGGGCTTTGAATTTGGCCCGAACGCCCCTGCTCGCTCATCTTGGCTCTCAACTGGCTACAACCGCCCGCCTCGCCCATGGTGCATGAATCTAAACTGTTCATGAGGACGAACTCCCGTAGCTCTACCAGAAGAGCGCGCGCGATCGTCAAGTCGAGACGAGGCGGGTGCGCCAAATCGGCGACGCGCTGCGCAAAGAGCGACGCGAAAGGACCATCGGCCGGGTCTTGGCGAACTGGCTGATGGCGGCGCGGTCCTCAGCGGTTAAGCTTGGATCTGGCAGCCACCTCGCATTAAGGCGGCCGTCCATGGAGACGTGCATGACCGACCGACCCGCGTGGCTCAAGCGGATGGAGAATGGCGCCCTTGGCGAAGCGCGCGCCCGGGCCTTTCTGCTCGAGCGGTTCTGGGTGCTGGAGCGATCGGTCGACATTCAGGGGGTGGACTTCCTGATTCAGCGGAAGCTGACCAACGCCAACTTCATGGACACCGACCCGCCGCGGCTCGGGATCATCCAGGTCAAGTTCATTCAGGATGGCAGGACCACCATCACCATCCCATCGGCCTATGTGCTCGACGCCAAGGGCGCGCCGCACGCGGAGTTCTTCGCGCTGGTCTGCACCGGCGCGGAGGACGATCCGAAGATGTTCCTGCTGTCGGCCAAGGACATCGCCGTCATATTCAGATTGAACGAGGACGGCGATTACGTCGTCGCCGGCGCGGCGATCCTGGCCAGTCCGGCCTACGCCGTCGGCCTTCGCTCCAAGGCGCTCGACCAGATCGACCACGCGCTGAAGAACGCCGACTTCCGCGCCAATCGAAGGTTCTTGCTGAGCGGTCGCTATATCAAGCTGGGCAAGGAGCAGATCGACTTCGACTATACCCTGCCGGTCTTCAATGGCTGGGGTTCGATCCCGGACGAGTTCTACGCCGAGAAACGCAAGCTTCAATCGACGCAGTTCGAGATGGAAGAAGCCATCGAGGTCATGGACAAGATCGTTCATGAGACCGATCCGGCCAGGGCGCTGGAGCTCTTCGACGAGGGCTTGGCTCCTTATATCGGTCGCGGCGGGAGCTACAGCGCATCGATCTCCTTCACCTGCGAAGCCTTCGGCGACTGGGATTTCGGCGAGACGGTGCGTCGTCACAAGTCCCGGATAGAGGGCCTGCGCGCCGCCGGCATCGAGAACGGATACTTCTCGCTGCTGAAGGCCTTCGAAGACGCCCTCGTCGTCCAGATTCCCGCCCTGGTCGCCGAGGGCGCCCACGCCGTTGAAATCCGCGCCGTCTACGACCCTTCACGTCTGGACAACCCCAATTTCGAGGTCATGGCCGTCGACAAGCTGGCGGTCCTCGACCCGGTCGCGCCCCTCGCCAAGGGACGGCAGATGACCCGGGTGGATTTGACGGAGGTGTTCGATGAGGCGCACTTCGAGCCGGGCTCGGACCTCGCCGGCGTTCTGCGCAAGAGGATGTGGCGCCTTCGGCTTCCGTTCCTGACCGGTCTGCATCACCTTTATCTTGGCGAGCCCGAGGAGGGCGTCTAGCTGGAGCCGCGTCACGCGCGAGGGACTATTGAGCGGCCGCACAGGTCTCCACGGCCTGGGTCACCGAGGAGCGGTCAGGGGCTGGCAGCTGGGAAAGCGCAGCTGCTCCTGTGGGCTGTAGAGCGGCGCGAAATAGTTGCCCTCGAACTTCAGGGCCGCCAGCAGGATGCGGGTCACCAGTTCGCGTGCAAGCAGCAGGTGGTCCCACAGGTCCGCCTGATCGGCCTTGCCAGGATCAAAATAGACCCCGGTATGGACGACGGTGTTGCGCGCTCCGATCATGGCGGTGACCGCTTCGGGAGCGATGTCGTGGCGAGCAACGTCCAGTTGCTCAAGCAGGAGGTCCAGTTTCTCGATGAAGGACCGGCGCTTGAGCTCGGCGACCTTGTTGCGCATCGCCTCGGGCATGTCGTGCTCCTTGATGAGCGCCCGCACGGCCGAGGCGAAGCGATCCCAGGCCCTGCCCTTGGCTAGAAACGCAGCATCGTCCGAGCCCAGTTCGTCCACCAGGTTTTCCAGCGCCGTCATGGCCGAGATCAAGCGGATCTCGTCATAGTATCCGGGCGCGAGCAGCCAGCTGACGGCGCCGTCGAGCGTCTTGAACCGCGCGCGGGCGTCGGCGTCCATGGCGCAGGCGTGGGCGAAGATCGGCTCCTGGTTCAGGAAGACGAAGGGCTCGAGCAGCGGTTCGGGGGTGTCGGCGCGCTGGGTGATCGTCACCCTCTCGGCATCGCCGTCGACACGACGTTCGACATAGGGGCGCAGCACGATCCCGGTGGCGAAGGACATCACGCGTGCGACGTGGGCCAGGGCCTCGTCGGCCTCGTCGAACCACCCGTCAGGCGCGGCGCCCTGGCCCTGGAGCCCAATCGACCCGGTCAGCCTTTGGGGGTTCTCGGCTTTCTGCGATTCCGCCAGCAGATAGACGTCGCCCAGGGGCGTTGACCGGGACGGTCGGCCAAAACCGGTGAGGCGGCGAACGAACCAGGTCAGCTGATGAAACGTCACCGGCTTGTCGAGCTTGCGGGTGATCTGGGCCTGGGCGCAGCCGCCGCGGAACTCGATCACCGAGCCCGTCTCGTCGCTGCGCGACCCCCAGTGGGTGATGTAGAAGCTGTCGGAGGCGAAGGCCGCGCCGTCCTTGGCGCGAGCTTCCAGCCGCAGGTACTTGACGCTTCGCCCCTCTCCCTCGCCATGCAGGATCGCGGTTTCCCGCGAGCGCATCTGGGTCTCGAACGCCAGGCCAAGGGCGCCGGTGTTGTCGATGGTGGCGGTGAAGGCCACATCGAGGGCGCTTTGCCCGTCGGTCAGTTGGCCCTGAAACTTAGTCGGCTCGAACATGGCGTTTTCTCGATAGGCGGCGCTTGCCAGGTGGTCGTGCGCCCAGCGGTGCGAAAGCGCTCTGCCCAGGGCGCGGGCCGCCCGCCGTCAGCGGTCCGCCAGCTCGGCCTTGATCCGCTCGATATGGTCGAGGGTTTCATCCACCGCCAGGACGGCGCGGAGCTTGGCCTCCTCGAGGCTGTTACGCCAGTGGGGGATCGACGGCGAGTATCCGCCCGGCCCCTCGGCCACGTGCTGGGCGTGGATCTGCCAGCGGCCGCGCGACTGCGGACTTATCGACAAGCGAACCCCTTGGATCTCGGCGACATAACCGCCGTCGCCGCGTGGGCGCCATTCGGTGGCGGCGACCAAGCGCTGGGCCCGCGCCTGCTCGCGCTCCAGAAGCGTCAGGATCACCTGCATCTCGCCTGAGACCCGCGCCTCCTCGCCCGCCATGCGCTGGATGCTTCGAAGGATGGTCTTCATCTCGCGGCGATCGCCCAAGGCGTTCATCAGGCCCGCGAAGCGGCTCTGGTTGAGCTCCAGCCCCGTGATCGCTTCGCGGAACCGGGCGGCTTCGACGGCCTCGTTCACGACGATATCCATGACCGCTCCTTACGACGTTTTGTCGTATAGAAGCTACGACAAAACGTCGTAAGCGTAAAGATGCCTGAGCTAGGCGCGCGAGATCACGTTGGGCGCGTTCAGCAGCGCCTCCAAACGCGCGACCCTGGTCGAAGGCGAGGTTCATCAGGACGTCGGGGTCTGGGCCAGCTCATCGGCGATGTGCGGGCGGACCAGGTCTTGCATCCAGCTGGGAAGGGTGGCGAAGCCGTCGGCCAGGTCCTTGCGCAGGGCGGGTCCGGTCTTGGGATCGGCCAGCAAATGGGCCACTCGTCGCGCATAGTCCTGGCCCACCTCCTCCTGGCCCAGCGTGTCGCGCAGCCAGTGGAGCGCCTGGACCAAGCGCATGGCGGGGCGGCCGGCCCAGTAAAGCTTGCTGGCGGCCGTCGGCCGGAAGGTGATGGCCATCTGGCCAAGGCTTATCGACCGAAGGCGCGCGTCGGCATGGACCACGATCTTGGCCGGCACGGCGTTGGTGAAGCCCAGGTCGTTGGCCGCCGTCATGCCGTCGATCAGCAGCCGGATCTGGTCGCGGCGCGCCACCGCGTCGATCACGGCGGACGGGTCCGGCGGGTTCAGCTGCTGGGTCAGGCTGTTGAGCTTGGGTTTGTCGTAGAGCCCCCGGTCGATCCGGCGAAGAACCCCTTGCGCGTGCCGCCTTTGCAGCGCCTTGTCCACGGCGTCGCGACCGCCAAGGTCGGTGAAGTCCGACGGCGTCCACACCTGGCGGCCGGCCGCCTTGGCGATCCGCTCGTCCATGATTGAGCTCAGTTGTGATCGCCCGCTGCTCATGTCCGAAATATGTAGACAAATTTCGGACATTGGCGCGGTCAGCTCCATGGTCCACGCCGCGCCTCCGTCCGCCTGACGGCCGCCAACGATCCGGCCGCTGGGCAACGCCAGCGCCCTAAGAGGGTCAGGCGTCGGCCGGCTCGAACAGATGCGGCCGCCACAGCCTCACCAACTCCTCGAATTCGGACCGAAAGCTATAGGTGCTCGGGTACTCATTGTGGCGCGACACGAAGCGGAAGACGCTCACCATGTCGTCGCTGAGCGCCTCGTCGACGCCCCACATGTCGGTCAGGTCAAAGCCGCCCAGGTCCTTGGCGTTCCACCAGGCCAGCAGAAAATTGGCGGCGTACCGAGACTGGTGGGTGTCGCCACGCGCGGCGCGGATCAGCCGCTCGATCGCCGCGAACGTCGCAGGGTCCATGAAGGCAACAGCTTGCACCATCAGCTCATCCTACCACCAACGCGCGGCCGGTCGGCTAGTGTTTGGTCTTCACCAGGAGGGACTGGGCGAGCGCCTGACCGACGCCGGGTTTCTGAACCTCCTGGATCTCGGCCCGGCGCTCGGCCGAGAGCCGGTCCTGCCAGCCCTGGCCCCGCATGTCGAAGTGAAGCGAAACATGGACGACATGGCCGGTCTCGGCGACGTGCCGCTCGGCCCAGAGCTTGGCGTTGTGACGGATCGCCTGATGGCAGTCCTGACATTCGGCCTTTTGCGCCATCAGCTCCTCGGAGCACACGAACCTGGCGTTCGTCGGCGGCGGAGGAACCTCGGCCGCTTGCATGGCCTCGACGAGCACGGCGATGATCTCCCCGGCGATCGAGCGTCCAGAGGTTTCAATCCTGGCCCGCAAGAAGGCGTCCAGCGCCGGGTCAAGCGTCACCGACGCCTCTGTCAGATCGCTCGGAGGGACTTCGGACGCCATGGCTCGGACCATAAGCTGTTGGGCTGAACCATGATGATGGGCCCGAGTCGGCGAAATCCGAAGCCAGAACCGAGGCTGGATCGGATGCCCGCGCCCGCCTACCCGCCCCGCCGGCGGCGACCGCGTCGAAGATTGGCCAGCGCCAGGCAGGCCAGGCCGATGGGGACGCCGCCCAGGATCGCCGGCGCGGCCCAGGACGCGGCCGGCGCAATGGCGGGATTTTGCGCCGCGAGAAAGCCTTGCGTCAGCTGCCATAGACCGACGACGCAAAGGACCAGACCGATGATCCGCAGGATGCGGCCCAGGACGTCGATCTTGCTTTCGTCATCGCGATTCCAGGGCCCTGGAGACATTGCCGGCTCGGTTCCCTGTTGCGCCCGCCGCTAGGTCGCCCGCGGCCGGCCTTGATGGCAACCCTATAACTTTCCGGGGTCGGCGAGCGGCCGCCACCTGCCGTAGGCTGCGCCGCGCGACCTTGCGCCACGCCATTTTGGATGCTCGCTTCACCGGGTTTCACAGGGTCGAGGCGCGCCACAAAGCCGCGACCAAACAAGAGCTTGAGCATGCCGGCCACCGCCTATTCCAAGACCTTCGCCCAAGAACTGGACCTTCAGCAGCTGCTGGCGCGCCTGCGCGAGGTGGCGTTGACGCAGGTCGATCCCAAGGGCGAGGTGAGCGAGGCGGAGCGCGCGTGGATCCGGCGGGACGTCATTTGCACCTGCTGCTCGGTCGATGGGGCCCTGGTGGTCCGGGCCGGCCGGAACAAGACCGGGCGCCTCGTGCGTCAGGGCCATTTCCGCTTTCGATCCCTGACCGGCGAAGACGCTCACCATCGGCTGTGCGAATTCTACGGCAATGAGACGGGGCAGCCGACCGGAGCCGAGAAGGTCCGGTTCAGCAGCACGGCCGGCTCGGCGCTGACCCGCGCCGTCGGTGAGCTTGTCTCGCGCGGCATTGAGCGCGAGGTCTTCACGTCCGAACAGATGCAGGCGATGCGGCGCTGGTATTTCGAGGCCAAGGTCGCCAGCCGCTTCAAGGTGGTGGCGCGGCCCGAAATCTTCACCTGGCTGGCGACCCAGGCCCGTCAGCCATCCGCGCGTTCGGCCGACGGACCGCCCGACGACCTGGACGCCTTCGATCCGGCTTTCGGCGACCTCCCCACCTTCAAATGGCGAAGGGCCGCCGTCGATGAGGTGACGCGGCGTGACCAGCCGGTCGTTCAGCGCCTTGACGGGATCTCCGAGGCGTCGGTGAAGACCGCCGCGAAGCTGGCGGCGAAGCTTGACGGCCAAGACGAGTTCGACCGCGGGGCCTTGCGCGCCGAATATGCCGCGGCCCTGGACCTGGCGAAGTTCATCGCCATCCACGCCGACCTGCACGAGCCGAAGGTCCCGGCCCATAGGTTCGCGAGCGTGGGCGCGCCGTCGGCGCTTCTGGCGCTGAGCGCGCTGCTGCTGTTTCGCACCGGTTATGACCGCCGCGCCGCCAGGCGGCTCTTTGTCGAGCTGCAGTCGGGGCCAAGCGCCCAGGATCCGCGTCGCGGCAACATCATCGGCCTAAACCCGTTCCACGACTTCGACGCCTGGCGCGCGATCAAGCTGGCCTCGGACCTGACCGCGGAGACAGGATGGTCCTTCAACCGGTTCGACGACATCAACCTGGCCGAGGCGCGATTGAAAGCCGCGCACAGGACTTGGCGGGCGGCGGGGCGGCCCTGAGTCTTACGTCCCGCCATGCGGGTGGTGTCGTCCTAAGACGCATGCCGAGCGATGGAGCCGTAACGCGACTTGACGGGCAGCCCGGCGGCTTCCCTTGGCTGACGTCGTCGTCAGCTTTTCTGGATTCGCACGGAGCCGCGCCTCGTCTAAGCAGGACATGTGAAGCCTTCTGGCTTCTGCCCTTCCTGGGCGTTTCCTCCCTATGACTGGCCCGGCGCTCCGCGCCGGGCCTCCTTTTTCTTCGCGGCCGCCTGCATGCGGCGACGCTTGCGCGATGGCCGCGACGGTACGGCGCCGCGCGGTCCTCATCCCGCGAGGTCTTAAACCTAGTGAGTTTGCATCGCTGATCGATACGGCGACGCGCATTTGCACAGATACGCGCTCAGCGCGACCTT
This sequence comes from Caulobacter sp. GW822-FHT01G02, assembly GCF_058802865.1. NCBI lineage: Bacteria > Pseudomonadati > Pseudomonadota > Alphaproteobacteria > Caulobacterales > Caulobacteraceae > Caulobacter > Caulobacter sp. GW822-FHT01G02. The sequence continues at coordinate 167,170 of NZ_JBXAON010000008.1, read as the reverse complement.
GATCGCTATGCAGCCTTGGGTCAAAAGGGACCTATGGTTGTAGCGTTTCGGCTTAGGCCCGTCGGAAAACCGCATGATTGAGCGCCTCACGGACCGAGAGCGCCAGATTCTCGAACTCGCCGCGCGCCACCTGACCTCAAAGCAGATCGGACCGCTGCTTGGCATCCGGCCCGCCTCGGTCGACACCTTCATGCAGACCATCATCCGCAAGCTGGGCGTGGCCTCTCGCAAGGAGGCCGTGATCGCCTATGTGACCGCCGCGCGCCAACTGAGGACGTGGGATCGAGATGATCTCGACTTTGGATCATCGCCAGTGGCTGGACCCGCTGCTTCCCGACAAACCGGTGGGGTCACCCGGGACGGTGACCACGGCCCCCTCCCCGCTTCGGACCCGGCGTTTGACGACGACCAGGGCGAGACCTGGGGAGCCCACGCCGGGCGCATGCGGCCACGCAGCGGTCGCTGGCTTGGGTGGGGCCTGAGGACACCGGCCCGACGACTGGTCGCCATTGCGATCGCCGCGATGATCTTGGGACTCGTCACGCTCGGCGCCGCCGCCGTGGCGTACGGCCTGAACCAGGCGTTCGACCGCATGCTGGATGACCACGGCAACCACCAGAACGGCCGGTCAGGCCAAAACCAGAGTACGCACAATGCAGAACTTGACTGGGGCGCGTATCGCCACACAGCTGTTTTCGGCTGAAGACGCCATCGACCGCACCCTCGGGGAGACGGCCAAGCTCATCACCTCGATGTGCGAGGCGCGCATCGCTCATCGCCTTCCGGCGATCGCCGGGCAGCGCGTGATCGGCGGCGCCACCGAGGCGTTGGCCGCCCTGGAACGGGCCCGGCGCAGCGTCCTCGACACCCACGACGGTTTGGCCTTCCTGCGCGACGAATACGGCATCGAGGCGATCGCCGCCGGCGTCCTGCACAAGCCCGAAGGCGTCGCTCCCGCCGGCGCGCTCGAGGCCGCCGCCTAGGCGTCGCTGACGTGTTTCCCTGGTCTCCCCTCGTCTTCGCGATCGCCATGGTCGTGGCCTGCGTCGCGGCCCTGGTCCGGGGGCGATGGGAAGAGAGACTGCTGGGCGCCACGTACCTGGCGGCCTGCATGGCGTCGCTGGCGGTGGAAAAGCGACCTTGGACCGGACCCCAGGGCGCGGTGATCGCCATCGACGCCATCGTCCTGGCTCTGGCGATCGGCGTCGTCCTGGGATCGCGCAAGCTATGGCCGGTGATCGCGGCCGCCTTCCAGGTCCTCACCGTCGGGGCGCACCTGGCCTTCATCGGGGCTGAAGGACGGCTTGGCGCGGCGGGCTATCTGACCGTGCTGGCGGTTTGGAGCTACGGCATGGTCGGCTGCCTGGCCTGGGGCGCGGGATCGCAACTGCCGCTCCCTGAACGCCTTAGACCCCGCAGTTTGAGGAAAGGATATGAAGTCCACGGCGCGCCCGCCGCGCCGGCGGCGCCCGCGAGGGCGGAGCCGGTTGATCGCCGATGCGATGACGGCGCGCCTTAGCGACCAGAAATTGCCGGTGTTCGTTGGGGAATCCGGCATGCGGAGTGTTCGCCGCTTGAGAACGGCCTGTGCTTTGAGTGCTGTTGACGGGACGGAACGCCGGCTGGGCCTGTACCAGCTAGGAGTAGAGTTCGTGAGCCATGTATTGTCGCCGCGCCTGCGCCAGTGTCTGATTTTGGCGAGCAAAGGTCACACCGCTGTCGAAATAGGATTTATCCTCGGGCTGTCCTATCGGACGGTGAACCAGTATCTGTCGGACGCGTATAAGCGGCTGGGAGCCCGCAATCGGATGCAAGCGGTGGCCATCGCCATCCAGCGCGGCGAAATCCCGCCCCTGGAGGCGGAGACGCCGCCGCCCTCGCCTGGACCGGCCGCCTCGCCGCCGGGGCAGGATCCGCCGCCGCCCTGCCCATAGCGCGATGGCCGCGAAGGGGGTCACCGCTTCGGCGGGTCGCTAGACCAGGATGTCGTTCCAACCGTCGGACGAAGAGATCTGGGCGGCGCGGGCGAGCAGGGTTCGCATCAGCGGCGGGGGCACGAAGGCCTCCTCCCCCAGCTGCATCTGGAACAGCAAAACCAGCTGGGCGAAGCGGTCCGTGGTCTCCCAAAGCCGCATCAAGGTGATCGTCGTGATCAGCTCGTCCTGGCGGTTCGCCGGCGCGCGCGCTTCGACCGCCTCGGCCAACTCGGTGAAGAGGCTTGCCTCCTGGCGTTGCTCGGGCGTCAGGACCGGAAGGCCGTAATAGGCGCGGGCCCAGCCGAAGAGCTGGCGAAGGGCCGGAACGAGCCGGTTCAGCAGATCGAGCGAAACGTCGCCGCCTTCGGCGGTGGCCAGCACCTCGCGGTGGATTTGACGGTAGGCGCCGGGCGGCAGGTCCAGGACCTGCTGGTCATAGAGCTCCTTGTGCAGCGTGCGCAGGTCCGCGGTCTTGAGCTCTCGCCGGGCCCGGCCAGGGTGCAGATAGGCGATAAGCCTCAGCCAACGCGCCCAAAGCCGCGCCAGGACCGCTGGCTGGATCGGCTTGGGCCAGGTCGCCAGCGCGCCGAGGACCGCCTGGTCGTCGAGCAGCGATGCGGCGATCGCCGCCTTGCTCGTCGCCTTGCCAAGCTTGACCTCGCGGGCCTTGGCTTGATCGACCGAAACATCCAGGAAGCGGATCTGGAACTCTATGTCGTCGCGATCGGCGACGGCCTGCGAGATCGCCGTGAACCGCTCGACGGCCTCGTCATCCTCAAGAGGCGGGCGCAGCAAGGACCGGGCGCGCGGACGGCTTGGCCGCGATCGGTTGGCGATCTCGATGATGAGGACGGCGGCTCGGCCCGGGCTCGTCGCGGGGATTGGCCTCACGCCCACGAGGTCCAGCAACAGGTCCTGCCGCGGCGCTTCGGTTTCCAGAACCAGGGCCAGGTCGGCGTCCTGCTGGACCTGGTACCCCCGGGCTGTCAGTTCGGCCTTGATGGCCTCGATCTGCGCCTGCTCGTTCATCGCGTCACCGACCTGGCGTGATTGGGTCCGGGGCCGATGGACACGAACACGGCGGCCTGGCCCGACAGAGCGGCCAGGGCCGCCTGGTATTCCTCGGGCCGCAGGCGACGCGCGTCCAGGCGCGTGGCGAACCCCAGCCGCGTGCGCTGGCTGACGACGTGCTCGACCTCCCGGTCGTCGAGCAGAACCGTTTGGGAGGGCTTGGGGGTGACGCCGATCTTGCCGTCCAGCCCGTCCAGGATGGCCTTGAGGATGTTGTCGACGTCCTTGCGGCGATCCAGTCGCCAGAAGTAGCGGACCTTCACCGAGCACGGCCCCGGCATGAGCGGACCCGACCACACGCTGGCGGCGATGCTGCGGGCATGGACCTCGCCGCGCCAGTCGCGGTAGGCGCGCGTGCCGTAGCGATTCACCGAGACCGGTGATCCTGGCACATGAAACTCGTGGGGCGTGGCGGAGACCGTCATGGACAAGCTTCGTGCCATGGCCGCGGGCATGGCGCCAGCGCCTGGCGGGGCGGTCCGCCGCGTTTGGCCCCGTCCAGACTGAAGCTTCAGCACTGAGAGTTCGCCATTGGAGGACTCCAACGACAGGTCTCCAACCGGCATTTCCTCGGAATTGTCGTCCCCGTAACGGGTTTGCAACGCTCGCCTCGGCTCAACCCGAGGTGCTTCCTGCATGACCCGCGCCCATCGTCGTCAACGCCGTCAACGCGCCCTCGTCGCCAGTCTCGCCCTCGGCCTGGTCCTGGCGGCCGTCGCGACCGAGCCGGCCTTAGCCGGGGGAACGGGGGGCGCCATGCCCTGGGACAACTGGCTCACCTCGATCGCCGATTCCATCACCGGCCCGGTGGCCAAGGCCATCGGCATCATCGCCATCGCCATCACCGCGCTAGGGGTTGCGATTTCCGAAGGCGGCTCGTGGGTGCGCAAGGGCATGCAGGTGATGTTCGCGCTCAGCATCGCCTTTTCGGCCGTCACCTTCATCGGGTTCCTGGGCTTCACCGGCGGGGCGGGCTTCTGATGGACGCGATCGAGGGCTTCGAGATCGCGTTCCACGGGTCGCTCTCCGAACCGGTCACCCTGGCGGGCGTCCCGCACACGGCCGCCGTGCTGATCGGCGGCCTGACGGCGATCCTGGCCCTGGGCCTGCAAACGCCGTGGATCGGTCTTCCTCTGGGCGCGGCGCTCTACGCCGCGGCGCTGTGGATGGCCAAGCGCGACCCGTATGTCTTCGACATCCTGGGCCGCCATCTTCGCCAACCCTCTCATCTCGACGGCTAGCGCCATGCTGTACCTGGGCGAGTACCGGTCGCGTTCAAACCGCCTTTCCGACCACCTGCCCTGGGCGCTGCTGATCGCGCCAGGCGTGGTGCTCAACAAGGATGGGTCCTTTCAGCAGACGCTGGAGTTTCGCGGGCCCGACCTGGCCAGCGCCACGGCGGCCGGCCTGATGGGCGTGCGGGCCCAGCTCAACAACGCCCTGCGGCGCCTGGGCTCGCGCTGGTGCCTGCATGTCGAGGCCGTCCGCTCGCCGTCCCAATCCTATCCGGCCAGCCGGTTTCCCGATCCGGTCAGCCATCTGGTCGATGAAGAACGTCGCGCGGCCTTCGAGGCCGAGGCGGTCCATTTCGAGACCCGCTATTTCGCCACCTTCACCTTCCTGCCGCCCGAGGACGCCATCGGCAAGGCCGAGAGCCTGCTGGTCGAGAACCTGCCCCAAGGGCGCGGCGCCCAGGCCCTCTACCGCCAGGCCCTGGCCGAGTTCCAAGCCACGGTCGGCGGCGTGCGCGACATCCTGGCGGGGGTTTTCCCGCTGGTCCGGGCGCTGGACGACACCGAGACGCTGACCTTCCTGCACGCGTGCGTCTCCACCAAGGCCCACCCGGTGACCCCGCCCGACCCGCCGGCCTATCTCGACGCGGTGCTGACCGATGACGATTTCGCCGGCGGCCTCTATCCGCGGCTTGGTCAGCACTATCTGCGCACCATCTCGATCCGGGCCTACCCGCCCGTGTCGTGGCCCGGCATGCTCGACCATCTCAACACCCTGGGCCTGTCCTACCGCTGGGTGTGCCGGTTCCTGCCGCTCGACAAGGAGGACGCCCGCCGGGCGATCACCACCCTTCGCAAGCGCTGGTTCTCCAAGCGAAAGGGCATGCTGGCCGTCCTCAAGGAGGCCATCACCCACGAGCCCTCCCTGCTGGAGGACCCCGACGCCATGCAGAAGGCGCGCGACGCCGACACGGCCCTGGCCGTGCTCGGCGGCGACGCCGCCAGCATGGGCTACCTGACCCCGACGATCACCCTCTTCGACACCGACCCCGACGCCCTGGCGGCCAAGGTTCGGCGGGTCGAGGCGGTGATCAACCGGGCCGGCTTCGTGGCCAAGGTCGAAGACCTCAACGCCGTCGAGGCCTGGCTCGGCAGCCTGCCGGGACAGGCCTATGCCGATGTGCGTCGCCCGATGGTCAGCACCCTCAATCTCTGCGACGTCCTGCCGGTTTCGGCCATCTGGCCGGGGCCCCTGCGTAACGATCACCTGACCCAGGAGGCGCGCAAGCGGGGTGCGGACGGCGACCAGCCGGCCCTCATGCATGCGCGCACGGCCGCGACGACGCCCTTCCGGCTCGACCTGCATCAGGGCGATGTCGGCCATACCCTGGTGGTCGGGCCCACCGGGGCGGGCAAGTCGGTGCTGCTCAACACCCTGGCCCTGCAATGGCGACGCTACCCCGAGGCGCGGGTGATCTTCTTCGACAAGGGGCGCAGCGCGCGGGCCGCCACCTTGCTGGTCGGCGGACGACACCACGAGCTTGGCGAAGCCGGCGGCCTGGCCTTCCAGCCGCTCTGCGATATCGATCGTCCCCAGGTGCGCACCTGGGCCCACGAGTGGCTGGCGGGCGTGGCCGCCAGCGCCGGGGTGGCGCTCGAGCCAGGCCAGCGGGCGGAGCTGTGGACGGCCCTGGGCAATCTGGCCGCCGGCCCGAGGGACCAGCGCACCCTGACCCTGCTGGTGGCCACCCTGCAGGACTGGGTCCTCAAGGACGCGCTGGCGCCGTTCACCCTGGCCGGCCCGCATGGCCGACTGCTCGACGCCGATCACGACGGGCTGTCGCTCGCCGATTTCCTGACCTTCGAGATGGGCGCCTTGATGGGCCAGCCGGCCGTGGTCGGGCCGGTCCTGACCTATCTCTTCCACGCGCTCGAGCGCGGGTTCGATGGTCGCCCAACCCTGGTCGTCCTCGACGAGGCTTGGCTGTTCCTGGATTCGGAAGCCTTCGCCGGCAAGATCCGCGAGTGGCTCAAGACCCTGCGAAAGCTCAATGTCGCCGTGCTCTTCGCCACCCAGAGCCTGGCCGACATCCAGCGCTCGGTCATCGCCCCGACCTTGATCGAGAGCTGTCCGACCCGGATCTTCCTGCCCAATCCCGACGCGCGCACCCCGCAGATCGCGGCCTTCTACGCCGACCTTGGCCTCAACGCCCAACAGGTGGAGATCATCGCCGCGGCCGCCCCCAAGCGCGAATACTACTATCAGAGCGCGGCGGGACACCGTCTGTTCGAGCTGGGCCTGGGTCCGATCGCCTTGGCCGCCGCCGGGTCCAGCAGCCCCGGCGATCACCGCCTGATCGACAGGGCCTGGGCCGAGGCCGGCGCGGCCGGCTTCCCCGCCGCCTTCTTCCGCGCCAAGGGCCTGGTCCTGGCCGCCGCCTTCCTCAGCGAGGCGCGCCATGCGGCCTGAACCCAGGAGCTGGCTGGAGACCTCACGCGGGCGTCGCGTCGCCTTCGTCCTGGCCTTGGCGCCGGGGCCCATCCTCCTGGTGGCGGCCGTCAACGTCTGGACGAGTCCCTGGCTGCTGGCGCTCAGCCTCGCCTGGACGGCCATCGTCGCCTGGCGCCTGCGCGGCCTGGTCGCCGGCGGCTCCGCCGCGCCGTCCCCGCCATCGCCGCCTTCGGAGCTCAAGCCATGATCGCGACCCGTCGCCGACTTCTCCTGCGCCTTGCCGCGGCGTGCGCGGCTCTGCCGCTCCAGGCGCGGGCCCAGTTGATCGTCGAGGATCCAAGCGCCATCGCCCAGGCGATCAAGCAGGTGCAGCAGGGACTGCAGCAGATCCAGCACCTGCGAGACCAGGTCGCCCAGCAGGCCAGGATGCTGCAGAGCCTGGGGACCGACGTCACGGGTCCCCTGGGGGCGATCGTCTCGGACGCCACGAGCCTGATGCGCCAGGCCCAAGGCCTGGGTTACCAAGCCGCCGATCTGTCACGCGACTTCGCCGCCTTCTATCCGCAGGACCTGGCCGGGCTGTCGCCGCAGGCCCTGGCCCAGCGCCTGGCCAGCTGGAGCCAGAACAGTCGCGGGGCCCTCGAGCAGGCCCTGCAGGTCCAGAACCAGATCGTCCAGGCCCAGCCGACCACGGCCCAGGCGGTCGGCGCGGCGGTCGCCGCCTCGCAGAACGCCGCCGGACAGACCGCCGCGGTTCAAGCCACCAACCAGCTGCTGATGGCGCTCTCCACCCAGCTGACCCAGCTGCAGACCTTGCTGATCAGCCAGGCCCGTCAGCAGCAAACCTGGGAGGCCGAGCGCCAGGCGGTCGTCTCTAAGAGCGAGGCCGACCGGCAGCGCAATTCGGTGCTGACCCGAAGCCCGCCTCGCTTCTCCGGAGACATCCTGAAATGACCCGCACCAGCGTGATCGTTCTCGCCAGCGCCTTGGTCCTGGCCGCCTGTGGTCCGCAACCGTCCAAGGACGCCAAGGCGGCGTCCAAACCCGTCGCAGCGAAGGCCCGCAAGTGTCCGGACCCGGATATCCGCGACACCAAGGATCCTTGCTCGGTCGCGTACCTCACCCCCCACAAGCCGCGCTTCAAAGGCGATATTCTCAAGTAGGGCCTCCGATGCAGACCGCCTCACCGGCCGCGCTCGACGACTTCATCGCCCGGTACACCAGTCAGATCGGCGCCGGGTTCGGTCTGATCCATGGCGACGTTCAGACGACCTTCGGCGCGCTGATGGTCATTAGCCTGGCCCTGGCGGCGCTGCTGTGGGCCATTGACGAGAACCAGAATGTCCCCGCGGCCCTGATCCGCAAGATGCTGCTGTTCGGCTTCTTCGCCTGGCTGATCAGCAGCTGGCACGACCTGACCCTGACCATCGTGAAAGGCTTCGTGGCGCTGGGCCTGAAGGCCGGCGGTGGGCGCATGAGCGCTTCGGACCTCATGAACGCCCCCTCGAAGATCGTCGTCGACGGGCTGAGCGTGGCCTTCGAGCTTCTGAAGTACATCGGCCGCGTGGCCAGTGAAGGCATGGGCGTGGGCTTCTTCACGCACATCGACACCATCCTGGTCACCGCCATCGTCATCGTCGGGGTGATCCTGGCCTTCATTCTCCTGGGCGTGGAGGTGGTGGTGACGGTGATCGAGTTCTATGTCGTCACCCTGATCTCGTTCGTCATGGTGCCGTTCGGCATCCTCACCCAGACCGCGTTCCTGGCCGAGCGGGCCATCGCCTATGTGCCGTCCGTCGGCGTGAAGATGATGGCCTTGGCGCTGGTCGTCTCGATCGGGGAACAGATCTTCACCAGCTACACCCTGTCGGCCGAGCCGACCTGGCAGGAGAGCTGCGGCATGCTGGTGGCCGCCATCGTGCTTTTGATGCTGGCCTTGAAGATCCCCGCCGTCGCCGCCGCCCAGATCACCGGCAGCCCTCAGCTCAGCGCCGGCTCGGCCGCCGCCAGCGTCGTGGGCATCGCCGCCACCATGGGCGGGGCGGCGCTTGCCGGGCGGTGGCTGGCCGGCGGAACCGCCCAGAGCGCGGGCGCGGCCATGACGGCGGCCCGACAGATGCGAGGCGGCTTGCCGCCGGCCGCGTCCTCGGCGTCCGGCGGCAAGCCTGGAGGCGGTCCTTCGGGCGGGACGCCGTCCGGCGGATCGGCTGGGGGCGCCGCGTCCGGGCCAAGCGCCTCGCCCGGCGATGGTGAAGCTGGCGCGAGCGAGGGCGGCGGCACGGCAAGGCCCTGGAGCCCGCGCCGATGGTCGGGGCCGGCCGAGCAGGCTCCGCCGGCGCCGCCCGCGGGCGGCCCCCGCCTTGCCGATCCCGACGACGGCGCGCCCGCCTGACCCGCGCCAAAGGAGCCTTAGATGCCCAACGCCTTCAAACGCCCGTCGGAGCGATACGGTGACTCCCGTCCGGTCGAGACGCCCTATCACCGCGCCGCCCAGGTCCATGACGACCGCGACGGGGCCAAGCTCGTCCAGGCGCGCAACTGGCGGCTGATGGCGTTCGGGTGCCTGGCCCTAGCCATGCTCAGCAGCGGGGCCTTCGCCTATGTCCAGCTCACCCGGCCGATCGCGACCTTCATCGTTCCTGTCGATCAGTATGGCCGGCCTGGCCGCATCGAGGCGGCCGACCACGTCTATCGGCCGACCCAGGCCCAGATCGGCTATTTCATCGCCGACTTCGTTTCCCTGGTTCGCGCCAAGAGCACCGACCCCATCGTGCTGCGGCAAAATTGGACGCGGGCCTACGGTTTCATCGCCGGCGACGCCAAGGCGACCCTGACCGACTATGCCCGAACCAGCGATCCCTTCGCGCGGATCGGCCAGGAAGCGGTCTCGGTGGAGATCGTGGCCGTGCTGCCGCGCGGGCCCAGCAGCTATCAGGTCCAGTGGCGCGAGACCCGCTTCGAGCAGGGGGCGCCGGGGCCGGCCGAGCGCTGGACCGGCGTCTTCACCGTCACCCAGCGCAAGCCGCGCAACGAGGTCGAGCTGCGGGCCAACCCGCTCGGCATCGTCATCACCTCCTTCCAGTGGAGCCGCGAGCTATGAACCGTTCGTCACTCGCCACGGTCCTGGCCAGCCTGGTCGCAAGCGCCATGGCCGCGGGCGCCGCCGCCGCGACCGCCGGACCGTCCGGGTCAAGGCTCGCGCCGGGCTTGAGCCCGCCGATCCCCGCTGCCCAGGCGCGCGCGTCCCAACCGGTCGCCATGAAGCCCGTCCCCAACCCTCCTGAGCGCAGGGCCAAACCGGTTCGGCCCAGGACCGTCCGCCGGCCGGCCGGCGCCGCCGCCCAGGCCAACGCCCAGGCCCGCGACTGGCCAAGTTCGGCGGCCTATGTGAACTCGGCCCTGTTCTATGACTTCGAACCTGGGCGCATCTACACGATCCAGACCAGCCCGCGCTTCTTGACCACCATCCAGTTGCGCCCCGGCGAGAAGCTGATCGCCAAGGCGGCGGGCGACACGGTGCGCTGGGTGCTCGGCGAGACGATGGCCGGCGCCGGCGACGCGGCCCAGGTGACGGTGTTCGTCAAGCCCATCCGGCCGGGCCTGCGCACCAACATCGTCCTGACCACGGACCAGCGGACCTATCTGATCGATGCGACGAGCAACGCCGCGGCCGGCTATACCAGCGTCCTGGCGTGGAATTACCCGCAAGAAGAGGCGCGGGCGCTGGCCGCCGAGCGCCAGCAGGCGCTGGCCAGCGCCTCCGCGCGGGTCGCGCCCGACGTCCCCGTCGACCGGCTCAATTTCCGCTACCACATCGCGGCCCGCGACCGGCGGGCGCCGGCCTGGACGCCGGTCCGCGTCTTCGACGACGGCCAAAAGACCTATATCGAGTTTCCCGCCGACCTCGCGACGCGGTCGGCCCCGCCGCTCTTCCTGCTGGGCGAAAAGGACCGGGCGGAGCTGGTCAACTACCGCCAGACGGGGGTCTACTATGTCGTCGACCGGCTGATCGATCGGGCCGAGCTGCGGCTGGGCGAAAGGCGCCAAGACGTCGTTCGCATCACCCGTGAAGGGGGCGGGCGATGAGCACGGCCGGTCCCCAGGACAGCGCGTCGGCCGATGGCGGCCCCTCGTCTAAGGCCTCGCCCCGGTCGGTCTTGGCCGCCCCACGCCACCCCATCGCCCGCTACCGACCCGCGGTGATCCTGGGCGGTGTGTTCCTGATCCTGATCCTGGTTGGCGTCGGCTTCATGATCGCCTTTGGCGGCGGCCGTAAAGCCCCGGCCGACCCGCCCGCGCCGCAGACCGCAAACGACGCCCCCGGTCCCGCCCCGATCGACGATCGTTTGCCGGCCTCCTATGGCGAGCTGCCGCCCCCGACGGCGGGGCAGGCCAGTTCATCCCAGACCCAGCCTGACCAGACGTCCGCGGCCGTGGCGGCCGCGCCCGCGTCAGGAGCGTCCCCGGTCGATCCGGCTCGACAGCAAAGGCTCCAGGAGATCACCGCGGCCCAGCGCTCGGGACCGTTCTTCGGCGGGGCGGCGGGCCAGATGGCGAGCGCGGCCGCCCCCGGCCCATCCGTCGCGCCGGCCAGCGCCTCGGTCTCCGGGGCGGCGTCGCCAGCCCCGGTCGGGCCCAAGGAAGCCTTCATTGCTCGGACCGCGGCTTCGGGCCCATCCTATGTCGCCGCCCTGCCCCAGGCCGCGCTCAGCCCCTATGAGGTCAAGGCCGGCAGCGTGATCTCGGCCGCCCTGATCACCGGGCTCAATTCGGATCTTCCTGGTCTGGTGATCGCTCAGGTCACCGAACCGGTCTTCGACCATCGCACCGGCCGGGTGGTGTTGATCCCGCAAGGCGCGCGCCTGGTTGGAAAATACGACAGCCAGGTGGGCTATGGTCAGGACCGCGTCCTGCTGGTCTGGACGCGGCTGATCTATCCCAGCGGCCGCTCGATGGACCTGGGGGCCATGACCGCCGCGGACGCCACCGGCGCGGCGGGTCTTTCCGATCAGGTCGACACCCATTTGCCGGTGCTGGCGCGCGCCATCGGTCTTTCGACCCTGATCTCGATCGGCGGGTCCGCGGCCCAGAACAGCCTGGCGCGCGGCAGCGACAACCTCGTCCTGCAGGACGGGGCCGGCGGCGTGGCGACCCAGGCCAGCCAAACGGGCCAGCGCCTGGTCGAACGCGACCTTCAGCGCAGTCCGACCTTGAGAATCCGCCCGGGATTTCCCGTCCGGGTCATGGTCGACAAGGACCTTATCTTGCCGCCGGAAGTGGAGGCGCGCCGATGAGCAGACGCGCGCCGGGCCGGAGGACCGATTCTTCTTCAGTTCAAGGCGTTTATTCGCACCCACGGCGACCGCCGCGTTCACCTTTATTAGTTGGGCCGGATGGAATCGCGATCTTATCGGCGACGCCATGAAGTCCGCCCGCGACCTTGAATATCAAGCGCAATACCAAAAGCGCCTCCGGGATGAAGCCCGGGCGCGCGGCAAGGCGCAGCTCAACAGCATCGTCGCCAAGCGCCTGATCGAGGCGCTCGACGCGATGAAGTCCGAGCGCGGCTTCACCAATCGGAACGACGCCCTGGAGCACGTGCTCCAGGCGTATTTCGAAGGGGGCAAATCGGAAAGGAACCCTGCCGTGAGCGCATAGAAAAACCCGGCTCGCCTAAACGCGCCGGGTTCTCTGGTCATTCGCTAGACGGGATTGGCGTCCCGCCCGAGCTCCGAAGTCCTGCTCTTTCTACCGAATCACCGACATCGCTGCAATCCAAAAACGCGCGTTCGCGCGACGGGAACCTGTGCGCCTGCGGCCTCCAAGGAGGAGCAGACCATGCAGACCGTCTCGAACGGTGTGGGAGACGTGCGCCGTCTGGCGGACGCCCAAAGGGCGGCCGCGCGGCTCGCCGACACCTACCAGGGCCTACCGGAGGGCATCTCCAAGGCCATGCTGCTCGATCGTTTCGAGCGCGCCGCGCCCCGGCTGGGGCTCGGCGACGGCGTCGTGCGCCTGATCCGCGCCTTGGTGCGCGTCACCTATGAACAGGACTGGACCGGGCGCACCCGCCCGATCGCCTGGCCCTCGACCGACGCGCTGTGCGAGACGCTGCAGCGCTCGCGCAGCTGCATCCAGGGCCTGACCCGGGCGGCCGTGCGCGCGGGTCTGGTCCACATGAGAGACAGCGGCAACGGCAAGCGGTGGGGCTATCGCGACGAGCGTGGGTTCATCGTGGAAGCCTACGGCTTTGACCTGGCGCCCCTGGGCGCGCGCTGGGACGAGTTCGCCGATCTGGCCGCGGCGCGCGACCTCGAACAGGCCCAGCGGCGCGCCTTGATCCGCAAGCTCGGCGAAATCCGCCGGGAGATCCGCACCGTCTGCGCCGACGCCCTCTATCGGGGCTTCGGAGGCTATGACTGGTCCAGGGCCGTCGACCTGGCCCTGGGGCGGCTGCCGCGAACCCCAAGCCTTGGGGAGCTTGAACAGCTGAGCCGCACGTTCTCGACGCTGTTGGCCAATGTGGACGAGGCCTGGTCGCAGGCCCGGATGGCAGGTGAATCTAAGCCCAGGGGCGCGGCGGACGAAGCCCAGAAAGAACCTACAACCCAGCCTAGATCCGCAGGAGCAACGTATTCTTCTCTCCGAAAAGAGGTAGTCGAGCCCTCGGCGCGAACGTCTCGGTCGGCGGTGGCGGCTGACCCGGCCCAGGTGGAGGCGGCGATCAGCGAGGAGGTGATCCCGCTGTCCCTGGTGCTGGAGGCCGTGCCGGAGATGTCGGACTATCTGGAGGACCCGGCCGCGGCCCAGTGGGAAGACCTCATCGACGCGGTGGGCAGGGCCGCGCCGCTGATGGGGATCAATCTCTCGGCCGTGCGCGAGGCGCGCGAGACCATGGGCCGAAACCGGGCCGCCGTCGCCCTGGCCACCGTGCTCGCGCGCTGGAAGGACGGCGAGATCAGGTCCTCGGCCGGCGGCTATCTTCGGGCCATGTGCGAGCGCGAGCGGTTCGGCGGGCTGAAGCTCCTGCCCAGCCTCTATGGGCTGAAGGATCGCTTCGCCGCGCAAAAATCGCCGCCTGGGCGAACAGGGCGATGAGCGTCGTGACCAGGGACGGTTCATGCGTCTGAGGGCCTGAAATCGATCGGGGTCGGCGGGCCCGCGCCGGGGCCAGGTGCTGCGGGCCAGGGCTGGGGACTGGAGGACGGAGCGGGGTCAGGCCGGGGCGAGGCCGAGGCTGTTCGGCCGCTGGAGGCTCCCCATGACCCTTCGATCCATTGTCCGCGCCCTGGGCGGTGATCTCTATGACGGCGGGCGCCGCGCCAATATCCCGGCTCCGGGCCACAGCCGACGGGATCGATCGGTATCGTTGCTCGAGCGGGACGGACGGCTGATCGTCCATACCTTCGGCGACGCTGACTGGCGGGCCGTTCGCGACGACCTTCGCGCGCGCGGCCTGCTTGGCCAAGACGAACGGGCGTCGCCGGCGACGGCCTCACCGGCCGATGACGATCCGGCGCGCCGCCGACGACGCGAATGCGCCCTGGCCCTGTGGGAGGCCGGCCGCGCCCTCGAGGGCACCCTTTCGGCCGCCCACTGCCGTCTGCGGGGCATAGACGGGACGCTGCCCGACAGCGCGGCGCTTCGCCACCATGGCCTGGTTCCGCTGTCGGTCTACCGTCCCGGGCCGGCGACACGCCCTGCCCTCCTGGCCGGGATCCGAGCCGCCGATGGCGAACTCGCCGGCGTGGAGATCACCTATCTGGGGCCAGGCGGCCGGCGGGCGGTCGGCCTTCGCCTGCCGCGCAAGACCGTCGGGCTCGTCCCGCCGAGCAGCGCGGTCCGCCTTTCGCCGATCGGCGCGGCGCTTCTGGTGGCCGAAGGTGTGTTCACCGCCCTTTCAGCGGGACGCCGCTTTGGCCTGCCGCCCTGGGCGCTGCTGTCGACCTCCAATCTTCGCCGCTGGCGCCCGCCTGCGGGCGTGACGTCTGTTCTGGTGGCGGGAGATCGCGGCGCTGACGGCGAGGCGTCGGCCGCCGCCCTGGTCCGCGCGCTGATCGAGGGCGGGATCGATGCGTCCCTCGCCCTGCCGCCGGCTCCGTTCGGCGACTGGAACGAGGTTGATCTGTCGTGTTCGGGCCCGGCGAGCGGCGCCTGAGCAAAAAGGCAGAGTGAGGACGGAGGCGGGTGCGCCCGACGGCAGGATGGTCCTGGTCCGGGGCGCTGGAAACCGTCCCATGACCCGTCAATCTCCCGCCCTGTCCGCGGCCGAGTCCAAGATCCGTATCCCGCTGAGCGA
Organism: Caulobacter sp. GW822-FHT01G02; assembly: GCF_058802865.1. Lineage (NCBI taxonomy): Bacteria > Pseudomonadati > Pseudomonadota > Alphaproteobacteria > Caulobacterales > Caulobacteraceae > Caulobacter > Caulobacter sp. GW822-FHT01G02. The sequence continues at coordinate 152,140 of NZ_JBXAON010000008.1, read as the reverse complement.
TCTGGGTCTGGCGCCCGAGAACCTCCGGTTCGACGAACCCGCCGACGATGGCATCGACCAGCTGGCCGACACCATCGCCGCGGCCGGCGTCATCATCCCGCCGATCGTCCGGGCGGGTCGCAATAACGAACAGGCCTATATGGCGCTGGACGGCCGCCGTCGCCGCATGGCCCTTCTGACCCTGGTCGAGCGCGGCGTCATCGACCAGACCTACGGGGTGGACTGCATCTTGGCTTGCGGCAAGGCCGCCCAGGCCGCCGCCATCGTCCTGCCCAACGCCGAAACCGCCCCGGTGCATATCGCCTCGATCATCACCGCGATCGGCAATCTGCGGAAGGCCAAGATGGACACGGCCTTCATCGCCGCCTCGCTCGGCTATTCGGAGCTGGAGATCAAGCGTCTGGAAGCCCTCGCCGGCGTCCATCCGACCGTCCTGTCCGCCCTGCGCCAGGGCCGCCTGACGCTCAAGCAGGTGCGCAGCTTCGCCCGCATCCCCGACAAGAAGCAGCAGGCGCAGCTGGCGCAGTCGGCCCTCGACGGCCACTTCCAGGACTACCAGCTGCGCAACATCGTCGAGACCGGTCGGGTGACGAAGGAAGACCACAGGTTTTCCCTGGTCGGCGAGGCGCGGTACCTGGCGGCCGGCGGGCGACTGGACATCGATCTCTTCGGAGAGCTGCCCGATCGCGTCCTTGATCCGGACATCCTCGACCAGGTCTGGCGCGAGCGGGTGGGGCCGCTGGTCGCCAAGATGCAGGAGCGCGGCCTGACCGTCTTCGTCGGTCCCGACGCCGGCTACCGCGCGCCCGACGACTTCGAGTCCCTGCCCTATGTCATCCACGCGACCCTGCCCGAAGCGCTGAGAAGCGCCCGGCTGGAGGCTCGCGACGCGGTCGACGAGAAGCTGGCGACGCTGCGCGATGTCGGCCTGGCCGCCGACGGCGCCCTCGAGGCGATCGACGAGGTGCTGGTCGCCCGCCAAGCCCACGCCGCGGTGGCGCTCGGCAAGCTGACCCTGGGCGCGGTGCTGTTGTCCCCCAATTCCGAGCGTGGCGTCGATGCGACCTTCTACACCCACCCCGAACCCGAGGAAGACGAGACGATCGAGGACGAGGCGGACGAAGACGACGGGGACCGATCCGTCTTCGGGCGCACGCCGACCGTGGTCGACCTGGTCACCCCCAAGGCCGTCGTCGCCGTCGAAGGGGTCGGTCATAGCCTGCACGAGGTGCGGACCGACCTGGCGACCCGGGGTCTCATCCGCGACCTGGCCGACAATCCCGGCGCGGCCCTGACGGCGCTCGTCGCCCAGCTCTTCAAGCTTCTGGCCCTGACCACCCATACCTACCACGACGAGTCGGCCCTGGCCGTTTCGGCGACGAAGTACAGCCGGGGCGGCGCGACCCCGCACCCGGCGCTCGACGGCGAGGTTCGCGCGCGCTTGGCCGCCAGGCGCGAGGCCTATCTCGCCTCGGGCCTGCGGCCGATCGGCTTCGTCGACGGCTTGCCCCACGGCGAGAAGATGGCGTTGCTGGCCGAATTGGTCGCCATCAGCCTCAATGTGCGCGAGGCCCGCACCAGCCTCGTGCGTCACGCGGCGCGGGCGGAGGCCGGGGAGATCGCCGCGCTTTGCGACGCCGATCTCAGCGTCCACTGGACGCCGGACCAAGCCTTCCTGGCCGCCCACTCCAAGGCGCAGCTGACGGCGATGCTGGCGGAGATGCAGGTCGAGGACCCGCGTGCGGCGACCCTCAAGAAGGACGAGCTGGTGACCTTCGTGGCCGAGGCCGCGGCCGAGCGGCAGTGGGTGCCGGCCGCCCTGGCGTGGAGCGCCAAGGTCGAGCCCGACGAGGTCGGCGAGGCCGGAGCCGCCGAGGCGCCGGCTGACGAGAGCGATGGCCAGGAAGCCGACCCGCCCGAGAGCGCGGCGGCGTGATCGCCAGGGGCCCCCTCTGACGAGGGGGCCCTGCTTGCGCCGCCGGGTCCGCGGCGTCTGGACATTGGGCGGGGCGGGGCCGCCCGGAGGCAAAGGGACGGGGCTGGAGGCGAGCCCGTCGGGACTGGAGGGAGGAGCCCTCCGCGGCGGGTGATCGAAGGATCTCGCCATGACCGCATCGCTGCCCCTGTTCGCCGCGCACGCCGACGCCAGCGCCAATACGCTCTCGGCCGCCAGGGCGCTTTCAGCGCATCTCAATCGTTCCCGCACCCTTGATCGCAAGCTCATCGCCGGCGTGATGACCACGACGTTCGGGGCGTCGGACGCCGATGGCGCCTGGACATGGCGAGACGCCTATGACGCGGTGGAGGCGGCCATGGTGCTGCAGATCCGCCGCTTGGCGCCGCAGGTCTCGCGGCTGGAGGACGCGCCGGCCGAGATCTGCGCGCTGCTGGCCAGCCTGAGCGGCCTCACCCCGACCCAGACAAGGCGCTCGGAGGAGCAGGTGGCGCTCGACCAGTTCTCGACGCCGCCCCAGCTGGCGGCGCTGGCGGTGCTCGCCGCCCAGGTGCGGGCGGGCGATGTCGTCCTGGAACCCTCGGCCGGAACCGGGCTCCTGGCCGTGATCGCCGAATCTTGTGGCGGCGCGGTTTGCCTCAATGAGCTGGCGCCCGGTCGCGCAGCCCTGCTCGACGGGCTGTTCGCCAGCGCGGCTCGCACGCGCCACGACGCGGTTCACCTGAAGGACCTCCTGCCCCAGTCGGGCGCCTTCGACGCCGTGGTGCTCAATCCGCCGTTCCAACACCTCGAGGCGCATCTGAGCGCCGCCTTGGCGACCCTGGCCCAAGGCGGTCGCCTCGCGGCGATCGTGCCGGCGCGGATGCTTGACGACGCGGCCGCGCTGGACCGGCTTGGACCGTTCGCCGCGGTCGTCGGCCGAATCGCGTTCCCGCCCCGCGCCTATGCCGGCCAGGGGACCGCGGTCGAGACCGGGCTTCTGGTCGTGGATCGTTCGCGATCGGGCGAGGCCGCCCCGCTCGTCATCTGCGCGAGCCTGGCCGAGGCCGCGCAGGCGGCCGCCGCCGTCGCCGCGCGGCCGACGGCCAAGCCTCGGCGGTTCCAGGTGGTCTCCCAGACCTCGGTCCTGGGCGCACGGGCGCGGTCGCTGGCCCTGCCCTGCGGACGGCTGAGCGTGGTCGATGCGACCGCGACCCTCGACTATCGCGTCGTCGATTGGACGGGAGAGGGCCAGGACGTCGGCCTCTATCAGGCCTACCGCCTGGGCCGCATCGCCATCGACGCCGCCCCAGCCCATCCCTCGGCCCTGGTGGAGTCCAGGCCGATGGCCTCGGTCGCGCCCCCGGCCCCCACCTATAGACCCGTCTTGCCGGTCTCGGTCATGGCCGAAGGGCGGCTGTCTGACGCGCAGCTGGAGACGGTGATCTATGCGGGCGAGGCACACGCGGCGATGCTGCCGGGATGGTGGCTCCTGGGGGAAGGGGCCCACGCCGTCACGCCCGCCACGGCCGAGACCGAGGGCGCGGTCAATTTCCGGCGCGGCTTTTTCCTGGGCGACGGCACCGGCTGCGGCAAGGGACGCCAGATCGCCGGCGTCATCGCCGACAACATGGCCCAGGGCCGCGTTCGCGCGCTCTGGCTGTCCAAGAACGACGCCTTGCTCGAGGACGCCCGGCGCGACTGGGCGTCGATCGGCGGCGGGGCGCGCGACATCGTCGCGCAAAGCGCCTGGAAACAGGCCGACGGGATCCGCCTCGACCGGGGGATCCTCTATTCGACCTACGCGACCCTTCGCCAACCGGCCCGAGGGGCGCGGCCGTCGCGCCTAGACCAGATCGTCGCCTGGCTCGGTGAGGACTTCGATGGCGTCATCGTCTTCGACGAGGCTCACGCCATGGCCAACGCCGCGGGCGGGGGCAAGGGTTCGCGCGGACCGAAGAAGGCCTCCCTGCAGGGCATGGCCGGTCTGGCGCTGCAGAACCGCCTGCCCAAGGCGCGCATCGTCTATGTCTCGGCCACCGGCGCCACCACCCCCGAGAACCTGGCCTATGCGCCGCGCCTGGGGCTGTGGGGCGGAACCGAAGCGCCGTTCCTCAATCGCGAGGCTTTCCTGAACGCGGTCGAGGCCGGCGGGGTGGCGATGATGGAGCTGATCGCTCGGGAGCTGAAGGCCCTGGGCCTCTACATCGCTCGGTCCTTGTCGTTCGACGGCGTTGAGTATGAGGCCTTGGGTCACGCCCTCACCCAGCAGGACATCGCCATCTGGAACGCGTGGGCCGACGCCTATCAGATGATCCACCGCAATCTGCGCGCGGCGCTGCAAGCCACGGGCGTCACCGATCCCGAAGGCAAGGTCCGCAGCGCCATGGCCGCCTCGGCCGTCATGTCGGCGTTCGAAGGGGCCAAACTCAGGTTCTTCGGTCATCTGCTCGCCGGCCTGAAGACGCCCAGCCTCATCGCCGCGATCCGAAACGACCTGGCGAGCGGCCGCTCGGCCGTGGTCCAGGTGGTCTCCACCAACGCCGCGGTCATGGAGCGCCGCCTGTCGCAGATCCCGGTCGAGGAGTGGAACAACCTCTCGATCGACATGACCCCCAAGGACCAAGTGCTCGACTACCTGATGTCGGCCTTCCCCGTTCAGGCCATGACCGAGGTCGAGACCGAGGACGGCGAGACGACCGTCGTGCCGCTCTTCGAGGACGGCAGGCCGGTGCTGAGCCAGGAGGCGCTCGCCCTTCGCGAGGCCACGATCGCCGACCTGGCCTGCCTGCCGGCGGTTCAAGGCGTCCTGGACACCCTCCTTGAGGTGCTGGGGCCAGATCTCGTCGCCGAGGTCACAGGCCGGCCGCGCCGGGTCGTCACTCGAGAGGGGCGGCGCGTCGTCGAGCGGCGCAGCGCTTCGGCGGCCAAGGCCGAAACCGACGCCTTCATGGGCGCGCGCAAGCGCGTCCTGGTGTTCTCCGACGCCGGCGGCACCGGCCGCAGCTATCACGCCGATCTCGCCGCGACCAATCAACAGCGGCGCGTGCACTATCTTGTCGAGCCCGGCTGGCGCGCCGATGCGGCGATCCAGGGTCTGGGCCGGTCGCATCGCACCAACCAGGCCAGCGCGCCCCTGTTCCGGCCGGTGACGACCGACATCCATGGCGAGAAGCGGTTCTTGTCGACCATCGCCCGTCGGCTGGACAGTCTTGGCGCCTTGACGCGCGGGGAGCGTCGATCCGCCGGAAACGGCCTCTTTCGGGCCGAGGACAATCTGGAGAGTCCCTGGGCGCATCGGGCCCTGCAGGCCTTCTACGTCGCCCTGCATTTTGGCCAGGTCGAGGCCATGACCCGAGAGGCGTTCGAGGCCAAGACCGGCCTGTCCCTGCTCGACCATGAGGGCAATCTCAAGGACAGCGACGACCTTCCGCCGATGAACACCTTCCTCAATCGGTTGCTGGCGCTCCGCATCGAAGACCAGAACGGACTGTTCGCCAAGTTCGAGACGATCCTGGCCGGAATCCTGGAAAAGGCGGCTGCGTCCGGGGCGCTCGACAAGGGCATGGAGGACGTCGTCGCCGACGACCTGGAGGTGCTGGGCGAGGAGGTGCTGCGCACGGACCTTTCGACGGGGGCGGAGACGCGCCTGATGCGGTTCGCCGTGCGCACGCGCCGCCAGCTGATCACCGCCGACGAGGCCTTGGCCGGCCAGACGCCGACGGGCCTGATGTTCGCGGTCAACAGCAAGTCCCGCCGCGCGGCGTTGATCGTGCAGGGCCTGACCACGACCGACGACAACGACCGGCTGATCCAGGCCGTAAGGTTGATCCGGCCCGAAAAGCGCACCATCGCCCCGTTGAAGGCCTTCGAGGAATCGGCATGGGAGCCGACGGACGAGCCGAGCTGGCGCGAGGCGTGGGCGGCCGAACTGGCGGCGGCCGACCCGTGGATATCGCGCGAGATCGCCCTGGTCACCGGGCTCCTTCTGCCGGTATGGGCGAGCCTGCCCAGCCGCCAGGCCACCGTGCGTCGCGTCAGGGCGCCCGATGGCCGACGCTGGCTGGGCCGCACGCTCGACATCGGCCAGATCCCGGCGGTGAAGGTCGCGCTGGGCCTGACCGACATGGCCCAAGCCGTCGGTGACGGAGCCTTGGCCCGACGAATGATCCTCGACGAAGGCGCTTCGATCGCCCTGGCCGGCGGGCTTTGGCTGCGGCGAGCCAGGGTCATGGACCGCTGGCGCATCGAGGTCGTCGGCGCGGCGGCCCAGCGTGAGGCCTTCCGGCTGCTCGGCTGCTTCGTCGAGATCATCAACTACCAGCCGCGCGTCTTCGTGCCGGTGGATCAGCCGCCGATCCTGACCGCGCTGCTCGACAAGTGGCCGGCTCAGACAATCCTGCCGGCGGCCGCCTGAGGCCAAAGGGCAAAGGGAGGCGGGAGAGAGCGGGCGATCCGGAACTGGGTCCGGCGCCGGCAGCGCCGAGAGCGCCATGTCCCCTACTCTCCCCCTTTCCCAATCCGTGACCTCTGCGGACGGGCTCGCCGAGGACGCCTCGATCCTGCGCTTCGACGTCGTAGACGAGCCGGCCGAGGCGCGTGTCGCCTCGATCGCCCAGCGCTACGGGTTCGAGGTGCTGCACGAGATCGAGGTGCTGGACCTGCTGCTGGACGCCGCGGGCCAGCCCGACGCCTTCACCTGCGCCGAGGCCCTGATCAACCGCTTCGGCGGTTTGCCGGCCGTCCTCGCCGCCGATCGGTCCGAACTCGTCAGGACGGTCAGCGACCAGGCCGCGTTCTCGCTCAAGCTGGCGCGCGACATCGCCGCGCGCCTGGCCGCCGCCGCTTTGCCGCGCCGGGACTTGCTGGGGTCGTCCGGCCAGGTGAGCGCGTTCCTGCGGGCGCAGATGGTCGGCCTGCCGCGCGAGGAGTTCTGGGTGCTGTTTCTGGATCGGCTGAACCAGCTGATCGTTTGCGAGCGACTGGGACGCGGGACGGTCAGCCATGTCCCGGTCTACCCGCGCGAAGTCCTGCGCCGCGCCCTGGAGGTCAACGCCTCGGCCATGATCCTGGCCCACAACCACCCCGCCGGCGATCCGACCCCCTCGGCGCCGGACATCGAAATGACCAAGCAGATCGTCGCGGCCGGCAAGGCGTTGGACGTCCACGTCTGGGACCACATGATCGTCGGGCGTGATCGCGTCCTGAGCCTGAAGGCCGAGGGGCTGATGTGACCGGCCACACCGGAGAACTCCACCCGTATTATTCGGGAGATGCGCGACGGCGAGCTCGTCGTCATCATCGACAGGCGATGATCGAGAAAGCCGGAACCGGAGAGCGGGTCTATCTCGCCATCAAGACCTTCCTCCTTGCCGAGAGCGACTATCGCCCTGGCGAGCGCGTCGATATTGGCGACCTGTCGCGTCGTGTCGGGGCCAGCGCCTCGCCCGTGCGGGCGGCGCTTCACCGCATGGCCGGCGAGCGGTTGTTGGTCAGCCACCAAGGCGAGGGCTTCTCCTTCCCGCGGCTCTCCGAGCCCGCGCTTTCGGACCTCTATCAGTGGAACGCCGCCTTGCTGGTCAACGCCCTGAGGGCTGGGCCGGCCCGCGCGCTTCCTCCAGCGCCGGAGATCGCCGTCTCGGCGCCGCTCGCTCGCCTGGAGGCGCTTTTCGCCGTGCTGGCCGCGCAGAGCGACAATGTCGAGGTCGAATGGGCCGTGGCCGGTGTCAGCGACCGACTGCGCCGGGTTCGTAGGGCGGAGATCGTTCTCGTCCCCGACTTCGGCGATGAAGTCGCCGAGCTTCATCGTTTGTTTGGAGACGGCGACAGCGGGGCGATCCGCACGACGATGGTCGCCTATCATCGCCGGCGTCTCCGCCTGGTGCCGACCCTCGTCCGTCATATGCACGGTCTGGCCGATCGCGAACCTCGCTGAATTCCAGAGGGATTTTCGACAAATTCCGCGTTATTTTCTGCTTGCTCTCCACCTTTTGGTCACACGCACAACCGTCACGGTGGGTGTGACCTCATCAAGGAGACCGTCATGCAACGCCAGGTCGTGATTGACATGGCGACCGTCCGGCGCACAATGGCCGCGCTAGTCGCCCTCGACGACGCCGCCTTCATGAGCGTGATCAGACTTGTCGATGTCGAACTCTGGGCTCAAGGCTGGCTCGACGCGGGCGCCAAGGCGTCTTGAGCCAAGACCTGGCGATTCGCCATTTCTCTCCAGCGCGCGTATTGTTCGACCTTAGCGGGATCGGGGTCGACCTCGCCCGCGAGCCAGAACCCAAACCAATCAAGATTTCGCTGATAGACGGCAAGGCGATGGCGCGGTTGGGTCTTGATGTGCGGCTCGCCCGGAAAGGCGTAGAGGTCGACCGGCGTCGTCGTGTGAGTGAGCCTGGCGAAGAGTTCGAAGCTAAGGCGATACTCCTGCTCGGGCATCTGCAGCAGCAAGGGCGTATGGATGCGCCCCGTGTTCAGCGCCGGGGACACTTCGCGCCAGCGCTCGGGCGTTTCGTCGGGCGCGCCCAGGCCCCAACTTCGCTTCAGGACCGAGTGGTTATCGCGTCCTGCAACGCCATTCAGCCAGTAATAGGCCGGTTCGATCTGGGTCGAGGCGATAGAGGCGGCGGCAAGCATCGAACTGTTCATGATGATCCACGTCGTCACTTCGCTGCCGAAGCTGAATCCGCCCATGCCCACGCGCTTTGGATCGATCAGGCCGTCGCGACCTAGTTGGGCGATAATGGCGTCGATCCCTTGAGTGGCGCGCCGATAGTCCCCGACCGCGTCGTACTGCTGCGGAGACTGAGCGGCCTTGTTGACGCAAAGGGCGGCGATGCCCTTCTGAGCGAGCAACGTCAGCGGATACTCATCGCCCAAGCCGCCGCGCAGATAGCCGTCGCAGAGATAGTAGGTGATGAACAGTGGCGAGCGCCTGTCGCTTCCCCCAGGCGGAAGGTAGAGCCATCCAGCGAAGCGCGTCCCGTCAGGGGCGGTCCACTCCAGTGGCTTAACCGCGCCAGCCGGCGTCAGATGAAGGTCGCGGTTCGGCGCGGCGAGCTCGGTCAACGCCTTTGTTTCCAGGTCGAGCCGGGCAAGGCGCGGTGGCGAAGTCGGTGTCGCCAGCACGCAAACCGCAACGCGGGCGCTGAGCGCGCAAGGCGTGTAGAAGTCGCCGCCGCCCGCGAGCCCGTCGGCCACGAGCACCTTTCGAAGGTGTCTGTCTGGGATCGACCACAAATAGAGCGCTTGGCGACGCGCCAGGTCACCCGCCGCGACCATGACCTCATCATGGCCGGGACGCCAGACGGCCCATGAAGCGCGCCCCTCAAGCCGATTGGAAAGCTCAACGATGCGGCCGTCCGGCCGACGAACGCGCAACGCGCCATCGGCGAGCTCTATCTCGCCAAAAGCTGACTTCGACCCGTCGGAGGCTTGATTTGGACCGGAGGACAAGGTCCCGGCTTCAGCGCCGTCCAGCCGCACAGTTCGCTTCGTAAGCGGCGTCTCCGACAACAGACCGGCGCGGCGGAACCATTTGCCCGTCAGTCTCTGCGCGGCCATGCGGCCATTGATCTCTCCTGCAGCGAAGAGGTTTTGCGCCACGTCGACGGAGGCGTCGATGCGCACGCCGGCTTCCTGTTGACGCTCCTCGGCGTCGAGGATCGCCGCCCGGGCGGGGCCAACACTATAGGTCAGGGCGGTTCCATCCGCCGCGAGACTGAACGAGACGACGTCGGCCGGATCGGACGTCACCGCGTCGCTGTGCTCGCCGGCGACCGTCCCGCGCCATACCTGAACCTGGCCGTCGAGGAGGGCGCGAAAGTAGATCCGGCGACTGTCGGAGGACCACTGGGCCGGCTCCTGCGGCAGGGTGCCCGCGTAGGTCCAAAGCGCCCTCCCCCCGTTAGCGACCCGTCGGAGGTTTGGCCTCCCGTCAAGATCGGCGACCCACCAGGTCAGCTCCCTGGCGTTTCGCGCCAACGAGGCCTGGTCCTGACGAAACGCCACATGCCGGCCATCGGGGGAGATCGAAAGACTTGAGACATCGACGACCTCGACCAAGTCCCGCAGTGACACCTGGGCAGCGGCGGGCGCCGCGCCCAGAAGCGCCAAGATCGCTAGCCCCCAGGGTTTCACCACGACTTCGCCAGCTGAATCGCGATAGTCCGTCCCAGCGGATTGGCGTTATCGCTGTCGAAGCCGATTCCTGACGAGGAGGTTCTCAGGTTCACATAGGGCGGATCACGATCGAACAGGTTGGCGACCGCGAGGCTGGCCCGTAGGCCGTCTGCTCGCCCGCCTGTGAAACGGTATCCCAGGGTCAGGTCCACCGTGGTCCAGGCGTCGACGTGCTCGTTCGGGGTCACCGTCTGGTTTCGATAGCCGTCGACAAAGTTCACGAAGGCGGCGGCGTCGAAGCCGCCCTGCGTCCAGCCCGCCCGCGCCCGCCAGCGCAATTTGACCGGTGAACCGACCGTCCCGACCGTGTCGACCTTGGCTGAGTTCTCCGTCACGGCCTGTTCGACCCTGAAGGTGTAGGTGGCGGCAAGGCCCAGGTTGATCTGACCCCCGCCCAGCGCCCGACGATAATCGATGTCGACGTCCAGGCCGTCCTGGTTGACGATGGCGAGGTTCTGGACCCGCGCGTCGACGATCACCTTCACGCTCGATGCGGGGATGTTGGACGGGTTGGAGAAGTAGGGACTGGCGTAGTAGCCGGCCACGACGCTGGCGGCCGGCGTGTCGGTCAGCAGGGCCGAATAGGCCGCGCGGTTGATCAGGGCGTTGAAAATGTCGCCGTTTATGCTGGCGATCCGGTCGCGATATTTCACCCGGAAATAGCTCGTGGTCAGCTTCACCCCAGGCGCGAAGGCCGGCTTCCACTCGGCAGTCGAGGTCCAGGTCTTCGCCCGTTCCGGCCCGATGTCGGGCGAATTGCCGATGAGGGCCAGGACGACCGTGCTTCCGGTCGGAGAGTTGGGATCGCTAAGGGGCGCGGGCTGGTAGAGGGTGCTGCCAACCCCCTGGCGCATGTCGTTGAAGCTGGGTGCGCGGAACGAAGTCCCGTAGGCGCTCTTGAGCACCAGGCCTTCCACCGGTTCCCAATCCAGGCCGACCTTTGGGTTGCTGGTCGTGCCGAAGTCGCTGTAGCGCTCGATGCGTCCGGCGAGCGACACCTTCAGCTGACGCACTCCAGGGACAGCCATGGTCTCATCGACGAGCGGAACCAGAAGCTCGGCGAAGGCGGCGTCGATCTGGCGTGGTCCCGGCAACAGCAGACTGCTGGCGCGGGGCGTCGCGGCGCTGATGTCGTTGAAGCTGTCGTACCGGTAGCGCTCGTCGCGGTGCTCGGCTCCGACGGCCAGTCGAGCTTCGCCGGCCGGAAGGGCGAAGAGCGGCCCATCGGCCTTCACGTCAGCCGACCAGGCCTTGTAGACGCTGTCTGAAGAGGCGAACCCGCGGATGGAATTGATGGTCGCCGCCGGCGTCGAGCGCGCGTCCCCGAAGACATTGTAGGCGGTCGCGGGATTGATGTCCGCCAGGGCCAGGCCGAGGCGATAGGTGTTGACGTAGTTCTTGATCAGGGTGGCTTCTTCTTGGCGACCGTAGCCGACGCGCGCGGTCGCAGACCAGGACCCGAAGCTGCGACGCAGGCCGCCGGTGAGGTCATAGGCGCGCACATGGCCGCTATAGATGTTGGGACCAAGGTCGCGGACGAAGCTGTACTGGACCCTGACCGGTTGGTGGGTACCGATTGGATCGAGATAGAACGGATTGGCCACCGGCACGGTTACCGCGCTCTGGGATCCGGTCGGCGTGCGGAACGAAAAGCGCCGATCGGCCAACAGGGCCTGAACGAAGATATTGGTCTTCTTGCCGAGGTTCTGGTCAGCGCTGACATAGAGCGCCTGACGGGTTTGCCGAGGCAGGATGTCGGTGTCGAGCAGACCGTCTTCCTTGTTGGTGACCCCGCGGATCAGTTGGTCAGGACGCAAGGCCACGCCGTTTTGGCCGGCAGGAATGGCGAAGGTCTGGCCTCCCGCGACGATCGTGCCGGGACTGGCGTAGATCGACCGGTAATCCGGCCCGCCGAACGGACGAAGGTCCGACGTGGCATAGGAGCGTTTGGAGGCGGCCAGGGCGTCGCGCCTAGCAACCTCGTAGCCGACGACCACATGACCGCCGCTCCAGGTCTTGCCGGCCAGCAGGCCGGCCTGAGCTTCCTCCGCCCCGCCCTTAGCGCCGCCGTAGCGCAGCTGCGTGCTCAGGCCCTCGAAGCGGTCCCGAAAGATGACGTTCACCACCCCGGCCACCGCGTCCGAGCCATAGAGGGCTGAGGCGCCGTCGGCGAGAACCTCGATCCGTTCGATCGCGGTCGAGGGCACCAGCGAGATGTCCGCGAAAACGCCGGTGCGACCGCCCATCGGCGGTCGCGACCCGTTCAGCAGGACCAGGGTGGAGCTCGCGCCCAGCCCACGGAGGTTGATCGCCGAGCCGGCGGCGAGGTTGGCGCTGCTGCCGTTGCGGCCCGTGCCGTACATCGTGCTGTCGTTGGGACCGCCGCCATAGTTCTGCGGCAACGCCTGCACGATCTGTTGGGTGGTGGCGTAGCCGCTCGCCTCGATGTCGCGGCGGCTGATCGAGATCAGGTTCGAGCCGACAGGGCCGGCGCCCCGAATGCGCGTGCCGGTGACGACCAGTTCCGACAGAAGCTGGGGTTCAAGGATGGCGGCGTCCGCCGATGGACCCTGGGGGCGGCGCGGCGCCTTTATGATCGCTTGCGCGCCAGAGGCTTGTCGTTGAGCGACCAGATCGCTGTCGGCCAGGAGGCGTTCGAGGGCCTGGGCTTGGTCGATCGGCCCGCGCACTCCTTTGGTTTGAAGGCCTCGCAGGTCCGCCGATCGGTAGATCAGTTGGACGCCGCTCTGAGCGCCATAGGCGTCGAGCGCCTTTTGGAGATCACCAGCAGGAACGTCGAACGTCCGGACCTGCGCCTGGGCTGCGCTGGCCAGGATCAGGCCGCAAGCGCTCCCCACGAGCATCGTCTTCAGAATGTTGGATCGATTCACTATCACCCCCGTGTCTCGGCTCTCTTGAGCCCCTGAAAACAGGACAAGGGAGCCCGAGAAACCCGCATCAGGAGGGGCTGGAAATCTTCAGCACAGCGCCTTCTTTCTTGACCTCGAAGCCGTAGGCGTTACGCAGGAGCTCGGCGAAATCCTCAACATTATCTGCGGCGAAATTGCCTCCGATGCGCGTTTCCTCCGCCTGAGCATCGGTGATGACCAGCTTCGTCTGATTGTACCGATTGAACTCGGCGGCGACGTCCTTAAGCGGACTTTCGAGAAACTTCAGACGGCCAGTGCGCCAGGCAAGCGCTTCAGACACCTTTTCGGGCGCGTTCGGAGCCACCAAGATGGAAGCGGCGGATGCCATGGCGACATCGCCGCGCGTGACCATGGCCTGCGCACGAGGTCCGGTCGTGCTGTCGAGCCGGACGCGCCCTTCGAGGACGGCGACCTGCACGCGGTCGCCGTCACGGCGCACCGAAAACTTCGTGCCTAGGACCGTGATCGTCCGGGGTCCCGCATGAACTACAAACGGATGGGCGGCGTCGTGGGCCACATCGAAGAACGCCTCGCCATGGTCCAGCCAGACGCTGCGAGCATCGCTGGAGACGCTGACTCGCAGCTTGGTGGACGTGTTGAGCTCGACGCGGCTGCCGTCGGGCAAGGGCACGGTCTCGCGGCCGCCGATTTCCGTGGAAACAACACGGGGGGGCGCAACAAGTCTCGGGAGGACCGCGACCGCGACGAGACACGCGGCCAGGGCCGCTGCCGCTGGCCACATCCAGCGGCGGTTATGCGAACCCGGTCGCTCGCCAACGAGGGCGCCTTTGAGCGCAGGCAGGCGTCGAAGGCGTTCTTCGCCATGTTCGAGCCGCCAGAACGCCGCTTCATGTTCCGGACTCTCGGCCAACCAAAGGTCGAGCCCATGCGCGTCATCCGGCCCCCACTCTGGGCCAGAGCGCCGTTCCAGCCAGTCGGTGGCGCGGATCTCAACCTGTTCCCGGCTCATGGCTCACGCCCCTGGCGTCTGACCTTCGATGGTGCGGCTCGGATAAAATCGCCTTGTCCCCCCATCATAAAATCGATCAGCGCGCGGGTGCCGTAGACCAGATCGTGCTCCACCGAGCTGATGCTAACCCCGACGCGATCGGCAGTCTCCTGTCGGGTCAGGCCCTCCAGGCTGCGAAGCAAGATGACCTGCTGAACCCTGTCGGGCAGTCGCCCGAGCCCCTCGCGAAGCCGGGCGAGTTCTTCACGCGCGGATAGATGGCGGTCGGGCGCGATTTCCTCGGAAGCTGCATCGATCGCTTCCAGGTCAGCAACATAGTCGAACGAAACGATCCGAGCGCGACGGGCCAGGTTGATCATGTGGTTCTTGGCGATCGTGAAAACCAAGCCGCGCGTATTCCTGGGAAGCCCCTCTGCGGCAGCCGAGATGAGCTTGGCATACACTTCGTGGCGAATGTCATCAGCTTCGCTCGGATTACGCCAATTCCGATGGATATAGCGCATTAGGGCACCTTCCAGGGGAAGGACCTCCTGGATGAACCACGTCCTGATCGTGACCCTGTCGGGCATCAGTCCGTCCTCGCGCGCCGGCTTCAAGTCTATTGGACAATCGAAGCCGCAGACTCCGCAAAAGTCCGGCAACTGCCCCGGGCACCTCTAGGGACAGACGTTCGACACTTGGCCAAGGAGCTAGCCAACAAGGCAGCAGATCCTGCGAGAATTTTCGGAAAATCCTCGCGTTATTCCCTGCGTGTTCTCCACCTTCGGTCGCACCTTACAACCGTCACGGTGGGCGTGACCTCATGAAGGAGACCGTCATGGAACGGATCGAAGACCACATCGAAGACGCCCTGATCGACCTGGGCGCCGTCAGCGAAGAGACCAAGGGGCCGCAGGCCGGTGACGTCGAGTTCGGTGGCCGCCAGCCTCTGACCGGCCTTGCCGACGACTAATCGGCGCCGGCGCAATTAGCGTCGGTTCTGATCCCGCGCGGGACGTCCGGAGCCGACACTTCGGACGTCTCAACTTTCGCATCATCGTGGGCGAGACGCCAAGTCCGCCAAGGAGACGATCATGAACACCGAAGACAAGACTCCCGAATGCCCGATCGTGGACCTCGGCCGCGCCAGCGCCGAAACCAAAGGTCCCTACACCGAGGGACCGATCGAAATTATGGGCCACCGCGCCCCGATCGGCCTGTCGGACGACTAACCTGTGCTCGGGGCGTCTGCCCGTTGGCTGGACGCCCCGGCCTGACCTTAAAGGTTCCAAATGGCCTATCGCCTGCGATCGGGGCTCAGTTTTTGTCGTTCTGAAGGGCGCATCATCTTCCTGGACCTGGAGGCCGATCGCTACTTCGAGCTCGGCTCGCCGCTTGCCGCAGCGCTCGATCAGCTCATTGGAGAACAGGCGCCGGATGCGGCGCTGATGCTCGCCGGGCAAGGCCTTGTCGTCGAGGTCCCGGCAGAAGCGACGCCAATTAGCCCTTTCGCCTGGCCGTCGCCGGAGGACAGCGGTCTGGAACGTGCGACAGTCGCGAAGCCGGGTGCTGCTGATGTCTTCCTGGCCGGCCTCGCGCTCGCGGCTTCGGCAATTCGGCTTCGCCGTTGTGCCCTGAAGGCGACCCTCGACCGACTCTCACGCCGCCGTACCCGCCTAACCGCAAACCCCCATGGGGCGAAGATTAGCCGACTGGCCGATCGATTTTTGTCCGCGCGCCGGCTCCTGCCGTTGGAACCGATCTGTCTACGGGACTCCTTGGCGCTGTTGGAATTCCTGGCCATGCATGGGTGTGCCGCCGATCTTGTGATCGGTGTCCAGGCGGCGCCCTTCTCCGCTCATTGCTGGGTCCAATCCGGTGATTGCGCATTGAACGAGACGCTCCACCAAGCGCGGCGACATACGCCTATCCTAGCGGTGTAGCGTGCGGTTTATCGGCTTACTTGCGCGAAGCGGCCCAACTGGCCAAGCCGCGAGACGCGGTTTAGAGGCGCGCTTCGCGCGGTCCCGGTTTGAAAAGGTCGTGCATTCCCAGAATGGCTTGTTGCTCTTGGCCGAGCAACGATTACCTCGCGTCGTCAGCTCCGATGGCCGCATCTTGCTGGGCCTTGCGTTCGACGCGACCGGAACATCAGCCCGTCCCAGCGACTTGTGCGGTCTTGATGTAGAAGGGCTGCTTGGGCGCTACTGGGGGCCCTGCGTTGCGATCGCACCATGCCGCGGACCCGCCGGAGCTACATATGCCCGTTTCGAGATCGCACGCGATCCGAGCGGCGGCCTGTCCTGCTACATCGCCAAGACACCCGCGGGTGTCTATCTCACATCGGATCTTTCTCTCGCGCTGAAGGCCGGCATGCCGGCGCCCGGGATCGACTGGGCCGTGCTCGCCGAGGACATCGTCTATCGGCGCGCGCGGGGGGTCAGGACCTGTCTTTCTGGGCTCGATGAGTTGGTTCCCGGAGCAGCTGCGACGGTCGGCTCCGAAAACGCCGCGACGCGGCTTTTCTGGGATCCATGGCTCGTGCAAGACCGCGCGCTCTCACGATCGTCGCTCGACCGGGCGGCTAGCGTGCTTCGCGCGCGGATCGACCTATGCGCCGCGACTCTGGCTGGGTGTTTCGAGCGCCCAGCGCTGGAACTGTCGGGAGGCCTGGATTCCTCAATCGTCGCGGCGGCCCTGGCAGGTCACCGCGGTCTTTCGACGGTGCATTGTATTTCGCCCGGACCTGAAGGCGACGAGCGCGATTACGCACGCGCTGTCGCTGCGGCGTTCGACCTTCCCATAGACGAGCATCTTCTGGCCATCGAAGGTTTCGATCCCATGGCGGTGTCGGAACCGTGTCTGCCAAGACCCGGCCGTCCGGGTGTGTTGGGATCGGCCCATCGCGTCGTTCAGCGCCATTGTCGAGCCCTCGGCGCGGACGCCGTATTCAACGGCGCAGGCGGTGACAGTGTATTCTGCTCCCTCAATACGCCGGCCCCGGTCGCCGACCGTTTCCGAGCTTGCGGACCAGGTCTAGGTTTCCTGCGCTCTCTGGGCGACCTTTCCGATCGCCACAACGTGTCAATCTGGACTACGGCGCGAATGACATTTCGCTCGATCCGTCGGACCTTTGACCCCGATCGTGGCGCGGCTACCCTTTTCATTGCGTCGGAAGCTCGGCCTGAGCGACGTGATCTGCATCCCTGGCTCGCGGCCGCGCCGCCGCGCGCTCTACTTGGGCACAGCCTCCACATCGAAGCCATCGCCTTCATCCTCGGCTATATCGACGGTCAAGGGAGGTCGGCCACCGTGCCCACGATTTCGCCGCTGTTGTCGCGCCCCGTGCTAGAGGCGTGTCTTAGTCTCCCCGCCTGGCGCTGGATCGAGGGAGGGCGCGACCGTGCAGTCGCGAGGTTCGCCTATCGCCACAGGTTGCCCGCGCGAGTGGTCGAGCGCCGGTCCAAGGGCGGCGTCGATCACTATGTGACAGGGGTGTTCGAGCGCAATCGCGCCGCCGTGCGCGATGCCCTTCTAGGAGGCCTGTTGGCCCAGGCGGGCCTGATTGATCGCCGGGCCTTGGAAGCCGCCCTCGCTACGGGGCACTCGAGCCATGCCCACCGGCTGCTAGAATTGGCCGACGCCGAAGCTTGGGCTCGGGCCTGGACTCGCACCGCCGCCGCGTCGCCTACGGCGCAGGACGACGCGCCGCCATAGAGCGCCAGCGCTTGTATTGCTCTGCTTTGGCCGGATCCGGATCCTCGTAGCCTTGGAGCCAAAACCGGAACCAGTCGACATTACGCGCATAGGCGGCGGCGCGATGGCGTGGTTGAACCAGAACATGGGGCTCATTCGGAAAGGCCCAGACCTCGGACGGTGTGGTCGACCGTGACAGCTTGGCGACGAACTCCGGGATCATCCGGTATTCCTGCTCGGGAATTTGCACAAGCATGGGCGCTTGGATCCGGTCGACATTGAGCGCCGGCGACAGCTTGGCCCAAGTCTCCGGCGTCTCGCCGGGCGGACCGAGGCCCCAGACTCGACGCAGGGCCTCCGGGGTGTCACGCCCGGCCACCCCCTGCGCCCAGTAATAGGCGGCCTCGACCTGGGTCGACGCGATCGAGGCGGCGGCCAAGCGGCCGGTGCGCATTGCCATCCAAGTCGTGACCTCGCTGCCGAAGCTCAGGCCGCCCATCCCGACCTTGCGAGGATCGACCAAGCCACGCGCCGCCAGCTGGTCGATGATCGATTCAATCCCGGCTTGTCCGGCCGCGTACTCACTGGCGGCATCGTAGGCGCCGGTCGCTGCGGGGGTCTTGGTGATGCACAGCGCCGCGATACCGGCTTGAGCCAACACGGCGAGCGGCCATTCATCACCGGTGCCGCCACGCAAATACCCGTCGCACACATAGTACGTGACAAAAAGTGGCCAGGGCCGACTTGGCGGCGCCTTGTCCGGCCGCACGAGAAATCCAGTGAACGATCGTCCGGACGAATCTTGCCAGAAAAGCGCCTCGACGCTCGGGGCCTCCCGCTTCAGGTCAAGATTCGGCTCGGCCAGCACAGTGTGACGGCCAGTAGCTAGGTCGATACGCACGAGATTCGGCGGGACCGACGCAGCGGCTGCGACACAGACCGCCTGCTTTGCGTCGAACGCGCAGGGCGCGCCAAGGCCGTCGCCGCCGTCGAGAACCCCCTCGGCTGCGGTGACTAGGCGGGTCTCACCGGAAGCGGGTCGCCATGCCCACAGCGATTGCCGACGGCGCGGATCGACCGCTGTGAAGATCACCTCCCGGTCGCCGCGCCAACCCAACGCCACAACCCGGACACGGCATGCCGGGGCCGTGCAGGTAGCGATAATGGTCGCGCCGCGCCGGATCTCAAGTCGGCGGTCAGGGCCTTCGCCCAAGGCAACTGCTTCCAGATCTTCACCCGCAGAGCGGGCCGAGATAGCCGCATGCGCCAGAAGTTCAGGTTTAGCCGGCGGGATGATTCCGGCCGCTGCCACCTCCGTCTCGGTCGCCACCCGCACCTCGCCCGACGCGAGGTCTTGGGTGAAATACCGGCGAGGAGTGTCCCAGAGCACTGTTCCGTGGTCGAACCACTGACCAGTCAGTCTCTGTGCCGACAGGCGGCCATTGACCTCGATCGCCGCAAACAGGCTCTGGCTGGGATCCACATGCGGATCGATCCGGACACCCAGATCATATTGCCGGCGCTCCGCGCGGATCAGCGCCTCGCGAGTCGGGCCGGCGGCGTAGATCAATCGGGCGCCGTCACCCGAAAGACCGAACGTCTCGATGTCGGCGTCATCGTGGGTGACCTGAGCCGCCTTGCCGTCGATCGTCGCGCGCCACACCTGAACTTGACCGTCGATCAGCGCTCGGTAGAAAAACGACCGGGAATCAGGCGCCCAGCGCGGCGCCTCGGCACGAAGTCCGCCGTAGTCCTGCCAGATCGCCTCGCCCCCACCGGCGATCCTGCGCGGCCGCACCTTTCCGGCCAGCGGGCGCAGCCACCAGGATAACTCCTGGCGATTCCGCTCGATCGACGCCTGGTTCTGCCGGTAGGCGACCAGTTGCCCGTCTGGGGAGATCGCGGGACTGGAGAGATCGACGATCTCGATGAGGGAGCGCTGGCTGGGCGATCCAGCCGCCGGGATGGCCGTAAAGGTCCAGGCGACCGCGCAGAGCCTCACGGCGATGGAACGGCGACGCCTCACCATGCCTTGGCGACCTGCAGCGACACCAGCCGCCCTTCGGGGCTAGCGTTGTCCGGGTTGAAGCCTATCACCGTCGTCGGCGTGCGCAGAACGGCGAACGGCGGGTCCTTGTCGAAGAGGTTGGTGACGGATAGAGCCGCCCGCACCCCCGACAATGGACCACTCCCGTTTCGGAACTGGTAGCTCAGTTGGAGGTCAGTGGTTGTCCAGGCGTCGACGTGCTGGGCTGGCGAAACAGTCTGATTGCGATAATCGTCCGTGAAGTTGACTGCTGCAGTGATGGCGATCGAACCCTGGCTCCAGCCCAGTTGACCCCGCAGGCGCAGGGGCACGGGGGAGCCGACGGAGCCGAGAACGTCGATCTTGGGCGCCGTCGGTGTGAAGCGCTGCTCGATGCCCAGGGTGTAGCTGCCACTGAGGCTGGCGCTAAGGCGGCCAGGACCCAAATCCGCGCCATAGTCGAGAGCGAAGTCGACGCCGTCCTGGTCGACCACGGACAGGTTCTGCACCCGTAGATCCAGGATGATCTGCACCGCCGACGCGGGGATGTTGTCGAAGTTCAGCAAGTACGGAGAGGCATAGTAACTCTCAACCTCGGCGAGGGTCGGGTGCTCGTTGATCAAGCTGGCGTAAACATCGCGATTAGGCAGCACGTCGAAAGCCGCCGAGTTGGGATTGGCGATCCGGTCGCGGTAGCGGATCTTGTAGTAGGTCGCTGTGGCGTGCAGGCCGGGCAGCCAAGTCGGTCTCGCCTCCGCGCCGATCGTGAAAGTCTTTGCCCGTTCCGGGCCAAGATTCGTGGTGTTCCCCAGCAAGCCCAGAACCGTCGACATCCCTGTGGGCGACTTGGGATCAGGAATCGTGATCGGCTGGTAGCCGACCGTGCCGATGCCGATTATCTGGTTCTCGAAAGACGGAGCGTGGAACGAGGTCCCATAGGCGCCGCGCAGAACCAGGCCCTTGATCGGTCGCCAGTCGAGCCCGACCTTGGGATTGCGGGTGACGCCCCATTGATCGTAGCGCTCCACGCGCCCAGCCAACGACAGGTCCAGGCGACGCAGCGGCGTCTGGCCCTCGCCCAGCAGCGGCACGCGCAATTCGGCATAGGCAGCTGAGACGGTCCTGCCCGGTGGATAGGCGTTGGGGATGGAGCGCGGCGCTGCGGCGGCAAGGTCGCTGATCGAGGACTTCTGATACTCTTCTTCTCGACGCTCAGCGCCGACCGCCAGCCGGGCGACACCCGCTGGAAGCGAGAACAGCGGCCCATCGGCCTTAGCCGCGACGAACCAAACCGCTGCTCGCCCGCGGCTGCTGGAGAATCCGCGGACCTTGTCGATCGTAGCCTTCGACGTGGAGCCCGGATCGCCGAAGAGATTGTAGGCGGTCACAGGATTGGTGTCGGCTAGGGCCAGGCCCAGCCGATAGGTGTTAATCTGATTGTCGGTGCGCGTGGCTTCGGTTTGCCGGCCGTAGCCCGCGCTCGCCGTTGCGGACCACGCCTTCAGGCGATAGGTGGCGCCGACTACGCCGTTGAGCGCCCTCACCGAGCCGGAATTCGTCATCGGACCAAAGTCGCCCGTGTAGTTGTATCTCACCTGGATCGGCTGGCCGCCGCCAATCGGATCCACATAGAACGGGTTGGCGGACGTGACGCTCGACGTTCTCACCTCCGCGATGCTGCGCCTTTCAAAGTCGCGCTGGGCCCACATCAGATCGCCGAACAAAGTCAGGTCTGCGCCGAAATCCTGGCTGGCGCCGGCATAGACCGCGTCCCGCGATTGCCGGGGCAGCAGATCGCTGCTGGCCCACACATCGCCGAGGTTAGGACGGTCCGCTGACAACTGACCCGCGGTGAGAGCGCGGCCATTCTGACCGGCCGGAATGCCGAAGCTTCGTCCGCCCGCGACAATGGTTCCCGGCGCTCCATAGGACGTTCGATAGTCTAATCCGCCGAAGGGGCGCAGATCCTCGGTCGCGTAGTCGCGATCAGATGCGGCCAGATTGTCACGATGGTAGTGCTCGTAGGCCAGGACCGCGTGTCCGCTCGACCAGCGCCGTCCAAAGATCTGACCTAACGAATACTCATTGAAGCCATTGGCCAGACCGATCCGGGCCGCTGTCTCAGCCCCGTCGAAGTTGCGCCGGGGGACAATATTGACCACGCCGGCTACCGCGTCCGAGCCATAGAGCGCCGAGGCGCCGTCCGCCAGGATCTCGACGCGCTCGACGGCCAACGACGGCACCAGGGACAGATCGGCGAACGTCCCGGAGACCCCACCCAGGGCCGGACGCACGCCGTTGAAAAGGACCAGCGTAGAACTTGGGCCCAGCCCTCGGAGATTGACGCCCGATCCGTTGCCGAGGTTGGCGTCGGCGCCGTTGCGGATGCTCAGACCTGGAGTTGTCTCGCTCGGTCCTCCGCCGAAGTTTTGAGGCGTGGCCTGAATAAGTTGGGCTACCGTAGCGTATCCGCTCTTCGCCAGGTCTTCTCGGGAAAGTACGATCGGCGCTGCCCCGACGGGCGCGGCGCCCCGGATGCGCGTGCCGGTGACCACGAGTTCCGACAGGACTTCAGGGTCGCCGGCCGTCTGCTCCCCCGGGGCGGCGGCCAAGGCCCGGCGCAGGACCAGCTTGTCGCCGACCGGGATCAGGACCAGCCCGGTGTTGGCCAGCAGGCGCTCGAAGGCCTGGTCGGCCGTGAACCGGCCCTTCAGGGCGGGGGCGGCCTTGCCCGCCACCAGGTCGGAAGGGACGATGACCTCGCGACCGCTGGCCTGGGCTACGGCGGTCAGGGCCTGGCCGAGATCCTGGCGCTTGAGGTCGTAGGCTTGCGCGGCCGTGGGCTGACGGGTCTGGGCCGAAGCCTGGCCCGCGAGGGTCAGGCTGAGGACCGCGGCGCTGGCGAGCAGGGCCCGGCGGGTCGAGATCGAGAACATGGTTTCCCCCAAAGGACGCAAGCGCGTCGTGTCTGGGGGCTAGGGACGAGGCGGGGGGCCGCCGCCTCCCAAAAAAGTTCACGCCGGTGTCACCGCCTTGTCGTCAGGCCGCCGCGCGGCTGAGGATCAGGTCTCCGTTCGGGGCGGTGACGACCGTGAGGCCGAAGGCGGCGGCCAGGCCGTTGGCCAGCTCCTTCGCGCCGGTGACCCGGAAGGCGCCCGACACGCGCAGGGCTCCGATGGACGCATCGGCCAGGCGGATCTTGTGGCTGTTGTAGCGGTTGGCGATTGCGGCCACTTCGGACAGGGGCGTCTGATCGAAGCTGCGAAGGCCCGACGGCCACTGAGCCTCGACCCTGGAGGCCAGGCGGATGTTCACCGACGAGAGCTTGGGCCCGAAAAGGACCTCGCGGCCGGCCGGCAAGGTCGTGCCGGCGGGGAGCAGCTTCGCCGCTGCGCCGGTCAGGCGCGGCTGACCCGAGACGACGGTGACGGCCAGGCCGCCCTGCGGGGCCAGGGCCAGATCGATCGTGGCGCCCTCGCCGTCAAGCTGGGCGCGATCGGCCTCGATCCGCAGGTTCCCCGCGGCGACGATCCGGGCTCGACCGTGGTCCAGCCGAACAACCTGCCGGCCGCCGCGCGTCATGGCCGTCGCGATGCTGTCGGTGTCCAACACCAGGGACGAGCCGTCGGCCAGCATCACCGATCGGATCTGGCCAAGGCCCGTGGCGTAGCGGGTTTCGGCCTGGGTTCCGCGCCAGACGATCATCGACAGGACGGCGGCCGCGATCACGCAGGCGGCCAGGGCCCCGGTGATCTTGTAGACCGGCGCGCGGTCGCGGCGACGCCGCGTGCGATGACGCAGTTCGGGTCTGCGCGACTGGGCCAGGACGCCGGCTTCTTCGAATTGCTGCTCGAGCTCCTCATAGGCCTGGCGATTGGCCGGATCGGCCCGCCAGGCGTCGAACGCGGCGCGATGGGTCAGGGCGCCGGGTCCCCGCATCCGTGCGAACCATTGCGCCGCCGCCTCGTCCCTGGCCTCGTCCTGCTGGCTCATTGGCCCCCTTCCCCGTTCAGCGCTTGGACAGGGCGCGCTTGAGATGCGCGGCGGCCTTGGCCATCTGCTTTTCGATCCCGCTCACGCTCATGCCCAGCTCCTCGGCGATCTGCCCGTAGCTTTCACCGTCGAGCCGATGGCGCAGGAAGACCTCGCGCGTCTTGGGCTTCATCGTGCCGACGGCGGCTTCGTAGCGCGCCAGGGTCTGGCGCGCCACCAGGAGTTGATGCGGATCGCCCTCCTCCGTCGCGTGGCGGTCAGGCTGCAGTTCGGCGTGACTGCGTTCGATCCGCCGCGTGAAGCTCTTGGAGCGATCGCGCAGCAGGTTCCAGATGATGCCCTTCATGTAGGACTCGGGATTGGTCAGGGTCTGGCGGTTGGCCGCGCCGGTCAGACGCAGAAAGACCTCCTGGACGATGTCGCCGGCCTCCTCGCGGCTGTAGCGCCGGGTCAGCAGGCGCAACAACCGGGGCGCCTGGCTGCGGAACAGGCGCTCGACCTCGCCGCTGGGCGCCGGGGCGTCCGTTTCGTTGGACGCGGGACGCGGTTCGACAAGAAGCTCGCTCATCGCGTCCTCTCCCCGCTCGGCCTTGCGGCGGGCGTCGTCACCGACCCGCCCTTTGGATCTTGGCCACCGGCCATGGCTTGCCTCCGTGAGGCGTCGCCCGACGAGGGTCGGGTCCTTGAGACCATGGCTTGAGTGACAAGGCGCGCGTCGTCGTCGACGCCAGCGTCGCAGGCACACCGGTCGCGCCGGGTGACGTCCGGGCGCGAAGCGGCTCTATCAAGCGAGGTTCTCACGCCTCGACGCCGCGCTTTCAGCGACGCGGGTCGAGTCTAGAACGACGGTTCCTTCGATGGCAAGACGGTGCGAAAGGGACGGCGACGCCGATGACGTTCAAGATCACCGGGGTCAATACAATGGGAGCGGTGACCACCAGCCGCGAGACGGCCGAGGAGGCCTACGCGGTCGGGCGCGCCTTCGAGGCGCAGGGCAGCACCCGGGTGGTGATCGAGACCGCCGAGGGGACCCGCTACAACGTCGCCGACTTCTACCGTGCCATGAGCACGGGCGCGCGGCTTTAGCGCGGCTCGGCGGCGAACGGGCGTTTGGACCGCCGCACTGCAAGCGATGCGGGTGGCGCGGCCCGTAGTCGCGTTCTATCCTGTCGCCGAGACGGGGGAGACAGGCATGACCGAGGCCGCAAGCCGCGGATCGATTTGGCGTCGCTGGGAGCCGCATGTGCATGCGCCCGGCACCTTGTTCAACGATCAGTTCGGCGGCGATCCGTGGGCGGCGTACCTGACGGGCCTGGAGACGGCGGACCCGCCGATCGAGGCGATCGGGGTCACCGACTACTATAGCGCCGACACCTATCGCGCCGTGCTCGCTCATCAGCGCGACGGACGCCTTCCCGGCGTTCTGCTGTTTCCGAACGTGGAGCTGCGGCTGGACATCGCCACGGTGTCGGGCAACTGGGCCAACATCCACCTGCTGGTCAGTCCCGAGGATCCAGACCACCTCGCCGAGCTCGACCGTTTCTTGGGGCGGCTGTCGTTCGAGAGCCTCGGCGACAAGTTCACCTGCACGCCCGAGGACCTGACCCGGCTGGGTCGCAAGCTCGATCCGGCTGTTGTCGATGATCGCGCCGCCCTGCGGCACGGCGCCTCCCAGTTCAAGGTCAACCTCAGCAAGCTCCGCGACGAGTATCGCGCCAGCGCCTGGGCCAGGGGCAATATCCTGATCGCCGTCGCCGGCTCCAAGACCGATGGGACCTCGGGCGTGCGCGAGGCGGGCGACACCACCCTGCGCCAGGAGATCGAAAGCTTCGCGCACATCATCTTCGCCAGCAGCGTGGCGCAGCGGGAATTCTGGCTGGGCCGCCGGGCCGACAGCTCCGAGCAGATCAAGGCGCGGTACGGCGGGCTCAAGCCCTGCCTGCACGGCAGCGACGCCCACGACCCCAAGCGCCTGGCCAATCCGGAGGAGCGGTTCTCCTGGATCAAGGGCGCGGCGGCGTTCGACGCGTTGCGCCAGGCCGGCATCGATCCGGAGGGCCGGGCCTATGTCGGGACCGCCCCGCCGGCGGGGGCCGCGCCGTCCCAGGTGATCACCGAGGCGCGCATCCTCGATGCGTCCTGGGCCAAGACCCCGTCCATCCCGCTCAACCCCGGCCTGGTGGCGATCATCGGGGCGCGCGGCTCGGGCAAGACCGCCCTGGCCGACCTGATCGCCGCCGGCGCCGACGCCCTGCCCGACCCCAGCCGCGAGGATCGCCCCAGCGCCTCGTTCGTGGCCCGGGCGGGGAGTCTCCTGGACGGGGCGAGCGTGGCCCTGGACTGGGGCTCGGGCCAGACCCTGACCCGCTCGCTCACGGACATGGGGCCAAGCTACGCCGGGGCGCGGGTCCGCTACCTATCCCAGCAGTTCGTCGAGGAGCTCTGTTCGGCCGAGGGCATGACCGATGCGCTGCTGGCCGAGGTCGAGCGCGTGATCTTCGAGGCCCATCCGGTGCTCGAGCGCGACGGGGCGGTCGATTTCCAGGAACTGCTGAGCCTGCGGGCCGACCGCTTCCGCCAGGCGCGCCAGCGCGAGCAGCAGAACCTGGTGGTGCTGTCGGATCGCATCGGCACGGAGCTGGAGAAGAACCGCCAAAAGCCGGGTATCGAGGCCTCCATCACCCTCAAGGAAAGCCAGATCGCCGGCTATGTGGCCGATCGGGCCAAGCTGGTGACGCCGGGCAGCGAACAGCGCGTCGGTCGGCTCACGGCGCTGACCGCCGCGGCCGAGCGCGTTCGCGGCGCCCTTCGCCACTTCGCCACGCAGGATCAGGCGCTGTTGTCGCTGCAGGACGAGGTCAAGGACCTGCGCGACAACCAGGCGCCCGAAGCCCTGCGCGCCCGCCAGACCCACTACGCCGCCGCCAAGCTGAAGGAAGACGACTGGAAGGACTTCCTGGTCGACTTCACCGGCGACGTCGACGCCCAGATCACCGCCCATCTGGAGCGCTGCCGGGACCTGGCCGCCTCGTGGCGCGGAACCGCGCCCCAGGCCCTGGCCGACCCCAACACGCCCCATATCGGCGAGGGCGCGGACCTGACCAAGCTTTCGCTCGCCGTCCTGACCGCCGAGATCGAGCGCCTACAGAAGCTCGTGGCGATCGACACCGACACCCAGCGCAAGTTCGAGGGCCTCTCGACCAAGATCGTCCAGGAGACGGCCCTTCTGGAGGCGCTGAAGGAGCGCCTGGCCGACGCCAAGGGCGCGGAGGACCGGATCCGAGGCCTGCTCGACGATCGCGCCGCCGCCTACCGGCGGGTCTTCGAGGCCCTGACCGCCGAAGAGGGGGTCCTGCGCAGCCTCTACCAGCCGTTGATGGACCGCCTCGCCGCCGAGAAGGGCACCTTGAAGAAGCTGACCTTCTCGGTCACGCGGGCGGCCGACGTCGAACACTGGGCCAAGACCGCCGAGGAGCAGCTGCTGGACCTGCGCCGGCAGGGTCCGTTCCGGGGCCGAGGAAGTTTCCTGGCCGCCGCCGAGGCCTTGCTGAAGACCGCCTGGGAGACGGGCGACCCGCAGACGGTCGGCCAGGCCATGGACGCGTTCCGCAGCCAGTACCAGGACGACATCCTCGAGCACGCCCTGGTCGCGCGGGCCGACGCGGCCGCCTATCGAGCCTGGACCAAGCGCTTCGCCCAGTGGCTCTACTCGACCGACCACATCGAAATCCGTTACGGCATCGAGTACGACAACATCGATATCCGCAAGCTCTCGCCGGGCACGCGCGGCATCGTTCTGCTCCTGCTGTATCTGGCGCTGGACGAGGCCGACGACCGGCCGCTGATCATCGACCAGCCCGAGGAGAACCTCGATCCAAAGTCCGTCCACGACGAGCTGGTGGAGCTGTTCATCGCCGCCAAGGCCAAGCGCCAGGTGATCATGGTCACCCACAACGCCAACCTGGTGGTCAACACCGACGCCGACCAGATCATCGTCGCCCATGCCGGGCCCCACGCCCGCGGCCAGCTGCCCGAGATTTCCTACCGCTCCGGCGGCCTGGAGAACGCCGACATCCGCAAGGACGTCTGCGACATCCTGGAGGGCGGCGAGGCGGCGTTCATGGAGCGGGCCCGGCGGCTTCGGGTGCGCCTGGACCGCTGAGGGCCGCCGGACAGGGCGTTTCGGTTCGGCGGCGGGGCGGCGGCTCCTAGCGTCGACTGAACTGGTCTACCAGCCGTTGCCGGGGTCGGCGCCTTCCAGGGGCGTCCCGCCGGCCTGGGTGCGGAAGATGTAGGGGCAATTCCTCAGCCGCAGCAGAGTGTCGCTATAGCCCAGGGCCTGTAGGCCGCCGGCGATGTTGGGATACTTCTTGACCTTGATCCTGTTGTGCTCGGGCTTGAACAGGTCGATGAGCGCCGCCTCGAGCTCGGTCGTCACCGCCGGTTCGTGGGGGTAGGCCCAGCGGCGCCTGAAGGCTTGCCAGCGCGGATCGGCCGGATCATCGGGGTGGCGGAAGATCTTCACATGAGGCGGATCGGGTGTGTCCTCGTCGGGCCCATCGCGCATGCCGGCAAGCTCTTCCAGGTCTACGACCTCCAGGGCGAAGATGGTGATTTCCAGCGACGGTTGGGCGTGGTCGACGCCCCGGACCTTCTCGTTGATCAGGATCTCCAGATAGCGGCGATGGGCGGCCAGCCGCTCCCAGAGGCTCTGGTCGTAGGCCTTGCCGATATAGTGGATCTCAAACTCCATGAACCGTTCGAGGTCTCCGGCGAAGGGGACCTTGAGATCGTGCGCCAAGGCCTCGAACAGCAGCTTTTGCGGGCTCCACCAGGCCCGCAGGCGCTTGTCGCGGTCGAAAAGCTTGATGCTTCCGGCGCGGTCCCAGGGCGGCGGGGTTTCCTCGGCGTCATGGTGGAAGCCGCATTCGAGCAGCATCGGCTCACCGGGGCTGAAGAGTCCTAGGCGCAGCGGATCGATGATCCCCTTCACCGGCGGGCCCCAGCCGTCGTTGATCTCGAACCTGATGTCGCCGCCGTCGTCACGGACCCGGTCGAACCATAGGATCGGACGCTGGGCGATGATGTAGACCGTCGCGTCCTGCAGGCGTTCGCGCACCGCCGCCTCGGTCTTGAGCTGGTTGAACTCCCAGGCCGAGACCGGAGGATAAGGGATTTCCGCGACGATCCGCGCCGCCTTCATCCACTCCCGATCGCCGCCTTCGGGCGCGGCGCCGCCGTGGGATTTGGGATCACGCGGCATCGACGAACCTCCAGAGCTTGAATTGATCTTCCAGGCTCATCACGACTTGGACGAAGGCGGGGGTCTCCTTTAGGCTGTCGGCCAGCACCCGCGAGAGGCTCGCCAGCGTGGCGGCCTGCCGCTCGCTCAGGGAGCGCCGGATCGCATCGAGGCTGTCGCGGTCGTGGGCGACGACGAAGCTGAACAAGCGTCCCAGGAGGCCCACCGTAAGATCGGCGACCTGTATCCCGGCTTCATCATGAGAGTCGGCGAAGCGGTAGCGCTCATAGGGCGCTCCGCGATCGAGGATCGGCTGGCGCAGCATCTCGGCCTTGACCAGCTCTTCGACGTCCAGAACGTGGTGGCTGTGTTTGAACAGGCAGATGCGCTTGACGAAGAAGGTGGCGAACCGGTCGATCAGCACGTTGGGCCGCTCGTCCTCCAGGAACGGCAGGCGTTCGAGCGAGCGGGCGATCTGCAGCACGCCCTTGAGCATGTCGTAGTTGAATTTCGGAAACGCCGCCTCGTGCTCCTGCAGTTGGACAAGGAGCTCGGCGACGAACGCCTTGCGGCGGGCCCGTCCCACGTCCGGATAGTCGTAGCGGCGCAGCAGGTTGATCGTTCGGTCCGGCTCGAGGCGTAGAAGACCGTAGAGATCGTTCTTGAGATGGTCGCGCGCCTGATCGAGACGCCAGTCGCGGTGCTCGGCCAGGATGGAGTCGATGACATCGACAATGGACCAGTAGAGGGGGTCCAGGGCGAATAGGTGCACGGTGAAGCCCTCCCCCAAGAGCCAGTCCAGGAAGACCCCGACCTTGGGCGAGGCCAGCGCCTCGAGAAATTCGCCGTCGGCCAGGTGCTTGTACTTCAGCTCGCGGACCGAGGGCTGCAGGCGCAGATCCGCGCGTAGCCGCGTCAGGTCGACAGGCTTGGGCGCGCCGGGGTGAGCCACCCCGCCCAGGACGAACACCTTGGGCTGTTTGACGTTCAGGCCGTCGGGGCGGACATGAAGACGGCGGATATTGTTGGTCTCGTCGTAGTAGAGCGTGAAGACCGCGTTCAGGCGCGGCAGGCCCATGGCGAGTTCCGCCTCGCGCATCTCGTCGATGTTGATCATAGCGCCGCTCCGGTCGGTGGCAGGCTGGTCCAAAGGTCGGCGTGAATCTGGCCCAGGGCGGTGAGGGCGTCGCTGGGCGCGGCGCCGTCCTGAGCCTCGACGGCGCGCAGGCCCGACAGCAGGGCGTGGGTGGCCAGCACCAGGGCCCGCCGCGCGCCGTCCGCGTCCGGGCCGGTGACATGGCCCGACCAGGTCCCCTCCCCGTCGCTCGCCAGGTGTTTCGACAGCGAGTGGAGCGAGGCGTGGGCCGCCCCGGAGGACAGCATCTTGTAGGCAAAATAGTCGGCCGGACCCCCGCCGCGCGCG
Organism: Caulobacter sp. GW822-FHT01G02; assembly: GCF_058802865.1. Taxonomy (NCBI): domain Bacteria; kingdom Pseudomonadati; phylum Pseudomonadota; class Alphaproteobacteria; order Caulobacterales; family Caulobacteraceae; genus Caulobacter; species Caulobacter sp. GW822-FHT01G02. The sequence continues at coordinate 121,758 of NZ_JBXAON010000008.1, read as the reverse complement.
GCCAGCGCCGGGAGACTGAGTGACTTGGCGCCCTTCAGGGCCGCGTCGGCCTTGGCGATCCTGGCGCGCAGGCTCGCGGCCAATGCCGGACGGGCCGGCTGATCCTGCTCGATGTCCTTGAGCAGCACCCGGTCGCGGGCCCTCTGGCTGAACTGTTCTTCTGCGACGAGAGCGGCGACGGCCTCCTTCGGCGAGCGGGCCAGGTAGCCGAGCCAGAAAGCGTTTTCCAGGACGCCGCGCGCCAGGGTTTCGGCATCGACGGCCATGCCGCGCTCGGCCAGCAGGACCGCGCCCTGGAACGCCGAGAGACTGCGCATCAGCAGGCGCGTGGTCAGACAGACCGGGTCGTGGGTCGAACGGCCCTGGCAAACGGACTCCAGCGCGTTCATCAACCCCTGGCCGTGGCGGTTGATGTCCTCGGCCAGGCCGAACCACGCCGCGTGCATCGCCCGCAGGGACGGCGTGAAGGCGGCGATCGGGGACAGGAACCCCTCGGCCCGGATCGACTGGATGGCGGGGTGGTCTTCGAGTTCGGGGCGCATGGAGCGGCTCGGGGAGAGGTCGGACGGCGCGAAGGGAGGTCCGGTGCGGAAGGGATGGGACGCGGCGGCGGGACTTGAACCCGCGACCTCCCTGCCCATAGTCTGGCGTGTCACCGCCCAGTCCATGTCGAAAACAGGGGCTCTATCCTGGCTGAGCTACGCCGCGTCAGGGAGGAGGACTAGGCTTTAGTCCTCCTCGGTCGCCACGAGGGTGAGCTTGGGCTTGGGCGCGCCCTTGCGGGCGGCCTTGGCCTTGTTGATCGCCACCCGCTCGGCGATGTCGGCGATCTTCTCCTCGGCGAAGGGCTTGGCCGCGGCGATCAGGCCGTCCAGGTGGTAGATGTTGGTCTTGCTGCCGGTCGGGGTCTCGCGCCGCTCCTCGCGTTGGACATAGCCGGCCTTCTCCAGGGCCGCGATCCGCCGCTGCACCGTGCGCGGGTCCAGGTTCATGGCCTGGGCGATCGTGCCCTTGGAGGGATAGGGCTTGCCCTCGGCCTTCCACCACTTGGACGCCAGGTGCATCAGGATGTTGACGTCGACGGCGTCCAGGCCCAGCTGGCGCTGGTTCTCGATGATCACGGTGGGGAACACCGTGTAGCCCGCCTCGATCAGCGGCTTGGACCACTTCTTCTCGTTCGTGCGCAGGTCCGCGTCGGCGGCCTTGCCCTTTTCCTTGGCGCTCATCGCTTCGGCTCCGGTTGCTGAAACCGATATGAGCCCGGGCCGGTCCGCGCGCAACTTAGAGGGGGAGGCGCGGGCGTCTCCCGGTTGCGGGAATCTGGGAATGAGCGACAGGGCATGCAGCTCCAACGGGATGCAGCATGGCGGCAATCTGCTTGGTCGGGCGTAGGGGTCTCCCGCCGGGGAGGCGCGCCCGCCTAGGGGGCGGTAGGCGCTGGGGTCTCCCCCGGGGGGCGTTGGCGCCCTGGGGGAGGCGCGAAAAAACATCCGCCGGGCGGGCTTGGCGGTGATCTTACGGCGTAATCGTACCGATTTCCACCATCCGGGGAGGCCGGTCGCCGGCCTTCGCGCTGCCCCGGGGCTCGGGCGGGCCCCAATATTGTCAGGCGGAAAGAGGCGGCTTGCGGATTGGCGACGGCGAGCGGGCCCATTTAGTTGAACTTCAAGTCCGAAAGGCTACTTATAAGGGGTCACGGGCCGCCACACGATCCACCTCCGGGTGGAGTGCAAAAGGGCGGTCCTTCTCGTTTGAGATGGCGCTTCCTCCCTATACAAAGCCGCATGCCATGCCCAGAGATTGGGTAGCGCATCTGCGCGCCCCACGGACTCGTGGCGCCTCGGCCCAATGTCGCCTCCCGCGGCCGCTCGACGATCGGCACGATCACCCGGGCGGTGACGGTGCTGCAGGCTCATCGGCGTCGCCGTGATGTTGCCGTTGGGCCTGGCCGCTAAGACGTCGTTCCGGTCGGGGCAGGCTGGCCAGAGATCGGCGTGGGTCTGCTGAGAACGCCTAGGCCTTGCCTTGACGCCCGACCCAGGCCCAGGCCCGGTGGACCTCGGCGTCCAGCCAGTCGGCCAGCGCCTCGATCTCGTCGATCGCGCTGAATAGCGACGCGCGCGACACGCTCACGGCCGGCGCGACATAGCGGCTCCAAGGTCCGTCACCCCCGGTCCACGCTTTGGCCTCCTCCGGCCGCGCGAAATGGGGGCGCGGGTGTCGATCGAGCGTGCGCGGGTCGTGGGTCACGCGCAGGGTCATCAGGCTGCCGCCGTGCTGGCTGCGGTTGCGCGCCAGCACGACCTGCTCGATGACGTCGAACCGCACCGGACAATCGCTCCAGTCGGTCTGGTAGATCTCGCCCAAGGCGGCCCGGTAGGCGGCGACGAAGCCCTCCTTCTTCAGGATCGGCCGCTCGCGATCGTCAAGTTCGAACCGCACGACCGTCGAGCTCCAGTCCTCGAAGAACAGCTTCAAGGTGTCCGACAGCAGCGACACGCACGACTGCCCCAGCACGTTGAGCGCGGTATCGGCGTTGTCGAATTCTTCCAGGAATGGCGGCTCCCCGTCTTCGGAGTATGGCGGAACGTAGGGTGGCGCTTCGGCCTCGATCTTGCGTTTGATCGTCTCGAACGGCTCGGCGGCCGTGTCGTAATAGTTACGGATGAAGTCCGTTCGGTACCGCAGGAACCAGGTCGATTGAGACTCCGAGCTCATGACCCACCTTGTTTAAGCCCGCACAGGCGGTTTCCCCCGAGCGGAATGAAGCCCGGCTGGACGCGCCCGATCAAGGTGGCGGGGGCTTGCTGGTATATCGACAAGCGGTGACGCCAAGATCGCCGGCCTTGCCCGCCCCGACGCCGCCGGGGCGAGCGGACCTCTGGACTAGGCGTCGTCGTCCAGGCCCATGGCGCGCCGCCAGGCCGGGTCGCGCGCGCGTGATGCGAAATCGGGCTACTATGCAGCGTGACGACATCGCCTCCCCTGATTCCGGTCGACTATATCGACCTGCTTTCTGATCTGAAGGCGCGGGTCCGATCGGCGCGTCTGGCGGCCGTGGTCTCGGTCAATCGAGAGCTCGTGAAGCTCTACTGGTCGATCGGAAGGGATGTGCTCGCCCGCCAGGCGCGCGAGGGCTGGGGCGCCAAGGTGATTGATCGCCTCGCGGCGGACCTGCGGGCTGAGTTCCCGGAAATGAAAGGGTTCTCACCTCGAAACCTCAAATATATGAGGCGCTTCGCCGAAGCCTACCCCGATGCTGAATTTGTGCAGCAGGGTGCTGCACAATTGCCCTGGGGCCATCACATCAAACTGCTGGACAGTGTCGCCGATCCGGCTGAACGCCAGTTCTACATCGAGCAAGCCGTCGAGCTGGGTTGGAGCCGCAACGTTCTGGCCAACCAGATCGACAGCGATCTCTTCCATCGGCAAGGCAAGGCGCTCACCAACTTCCAACGAACCCTTCCCGCGCCGCAATCGGAGCTGGCGCAGCAGCTGATCAAGGACCCCTACAGCTTCGAGTTCCTGGCCATGGCCGAGGACCTGCTGGAGCGCGATCTCGAAAAGGGTCTGCTGGACCAGCTGAAGTCGCTGATCCTGGAGCTGGGCAAGGGTTTCGCCGTCGTCGGAAGTCAGCACCACCTGGAGGTGGGCGGCCAGGACTATTATCTCGACCTGCTCTTCTATCACCTGAAGCTGCGCTGCTATGTCGTGATCGAGCTGAAGATCGAGGAGTTCAAGCCCGAGTTCGCCGGCAAGATGAACTTCTATCTGTCGGCGGTGGACGATCAGCTTCGTCATCCCGACGACCAGCCCTCGATCGGCATCATCCTTTGCCGGACCCGAAACAAGGTGATCGTCGAATATGCCTTGCGGGACAGCCACAAGCCCATGGGCGTGGCCGAATACACCTTCGCCAAGCTGCCCAAGGCGTTCAAGCAGGCTCTGCCATCCACCGAGGAGCTGTCCCAGGACTTCGGCGACCTCTCACTGGTCAGCCTGCGCATCGAGCTGGAGCGGGAAGTCCGCAGACTCCTGGGCTCTGACGGGGAGCGGCCGATTTCGCTGTCCGACGGCGTTCGACGCTTGGTCGGCCATGGCTTGAGCCCGAAGGACCACGCGCGTCTCGCGCCGATCATCGCGCTCGCCAACCGCGCGGCGCATGGCCTCGACAACGACCCAGCGGCCGTCGCCTCAGCCCGCGAGGTCGGGGAGGAATTGCTCGCCATCTTCAAGGCCATGCCGCCGGTCCCCTGATAAGATCGGCGCGCCGACCCCTTCGCAGGCATAATCGGTTCTTGTTGCAGCCTGGGCGTCCCGCCTGCGGCGGCCGGGCTCTAGGCGGCCTGGCCGCCCCAAGCCCCGCACGCGGGTCTTGGCCCTTCGGGTTACGATCCCTGACGCGGGCGTGGCGGACCCGCCGGCGTCAGGGGGCCTGTTCGACGGAGGCGACCTGGAGTTCGCTGAAGGCTTGATCGGCTTTGGCGAGATCGGCCCCGGAGTGAAGGGAGTCGCTGTCGTCTTCGGGATACCAGCCGGGCGCTTGGACGACGCGCTCGATTGCGCCGAACCGCACCGTGTGCGCGCGGGTGGCGCGTCGCAGGATCTTGCCGGTTTCGGGGTGGATGCGGGTCTCGGTCATGGATCGTCTCTTGATCCTGACGATCACGGCCGAGCGTCGTGGACGGCCCGCCGCAGCTCGGCCAGCCGGGCGTCGCAGACCGCCCGCACCAGGCCGATCAGCTGCTCGGCGCTGGCCTTCAGGTGCTCCAGCTCCGCCTGGGTGATGTGGAAGCTGTCCTGGTTGTAGCGGGCGTCGACATAGGCGCGCTTGAGCTTGCCGAACGGCTTGCGCGCCGCGCGGGTGTCGCGCGGCCAGACCGGGATCAGCGACGGCGCCTTGGCCTCGGCCTGGGAGCGCAGGAACAGGATGTTGTGCGAGCGCGGGGCGTAGAAGCCGGTCAGCAGCAAGACGGCGATGTAAGCCGCCTCGACGGCCTGGTGCAGGTTGAAGGCCGCGTTGTGAGGCCAATCCTTCGTATCGCCCTTCGACATCGCAAAAGTGGCGGTCTCGATCCGCGTCTCTATCGTGTCGAAGATCTGGCGATAATACTTTTCCCCCAGGGCCAGCTCGGCCTGGGGTGTCAGGGGCTTGGGCGGGTGGAAGGCATGGCCGGGCACCTCGTAAAGGACGACGCCTTGCTCGATGACCTCCCGAAAAAAGTACTGGCCCGCGTCGAGGGCGGCGTTGATTTCGCCAAGGTCGTGGATGATCAGGTTGACGATCCGGCCGATCGACGGGTCGTGGGCGATCTTCTCCTCGGTCTCGTACCAGTAGTCGGCCGTGTCGGTCAGCTTCTCGTCGCTGACCACCACCAGGATGTCGAAGTCGGAGAGGTAGCCGTTGTGCGGCTCGTCGACGAAGTCGCCGCGCGCGTAGCTGCCAAAGAGGATGATCTTGTAGATCTTGGCCCCGCGCCGCCAGGCCTGGGTGCCGCCCGCCACGGCCTGCTCGAACCCGGCCAGCAGGCAGCCGACGATCTTGTCCAGCTCCCGGTGCTGGCGGTCGGGCAGGTAGTCGAGATTCGATTTCATCGCCGTGGAGTCTCGCCGACCGCGCCGTGTGGGACAAGGCTATCGCGCGGGCGCTGGCGACGAGCCAGGTAAGTCATATCGCGCGATGGTTACCCGACGCTCGGCGTCGACGCTGATCTCGAGCGCGAAATTGAAGTCCTCGTCGGGTCCAAGCTCGTTCATGGCCTGCAAGAAGAGCTGCTTCTGCAGGAGCAGGGTCATCATCCTGGCCGAGGTGTTGAAAGCCACCAGTCCCAGGTGGAGCGCCTCGCGGCCGTAGAGCGCCCGGAAATCGGCGGTGTTGTGGGTGACCAGCACAAAGCCCTCGTCGACGGCGCGGCGCGTGATCACGTGATCGGGCTGGCCCGAAAGGCCAAGCCAGGAGACGTGGGTAGAGTCTGGATGGCCATGGACCCGCGCCAGCGCCGCCAGATCCGGGCTGAGGCATTCGTCGATCAAGTACTTCACGGCGCCTTCGGCAGCGCGTCCAAACTCAAGGTCTTCAGCGCCGTCGGCTCTGCCTGGCGCCAGGCTGGCTTGGCCGGAGGCCGTCCCCGCCGAGGATAGGCGGTGGCGTAGACGCTGGCCAGTCTCACCTGCTCCGCAGTCAGCGACGGGTAGGCCGCCACGACCGCTTCGACGGAGGCGCCGTTCGCCACCATGTCGGCGAGGTCGTGCGCCGGGATGCGCGTCCCGACCACGCACGGAGCGCCGGCCAGGATCTCAGGATCGATCGCGATCTCGGCCTTGGCGCGGTCCAGGGTTTCGAGGCCTTCCAGGACATCGGCCGCGGCGGGCGTCACCGGCACGGTCACGGCATGGTCTTCGACGGTCGTCGCCCTGGGGTCCTCCAGGACGCGTCGGATGACGCGTCGGCGTGCCTCGGCCGTCAGGCTGTCGGCCGTCAGATGCGCGAGCCGCAGCCCCACCAGCGCCCGCCCGGAGATCAACCGGGATCCGGAGCGCACCTGCACGCCGTCGAGCAGCAGGCCCGCGTCGATGATGCGATGAACCTGCTTTAGCGGCACGCGTGTCACGGATGCGGCCTCGTTGGCGGTCAGGGGGGCGGCGCTGCGAGCCATGGCTTGGTCTAAATGTTTCCGGGCGCGTGGAAGGCTTTAAATAGACCATTCCGGCGCTGTCGCCAAGCGCATCATGCGCCACGCGCTAGAGCCTCGCGGCGTCGGGACGTCGACCTTGACCAGCCGCTCCGGGAGTTGAGAAGGCGCTTGATAGACACCCGCCAGCGTCTTTAGCCGGAGCCTGGACATAACGCTGGCCTCCCGGGCGAGCCCCGATGGGGCGGGGCCAGGATCGGAATTGACGAGGTTTAGGCGGGGGCGGGCGGCCTGCCAATACCGGAGAATCTCAAGGGTGGGCCGGGACCCGCCCAGCCTGGGGAAAGGCAAAGGAAGGGACCCGTCTGCGCGCCGATCGGGCGCGAGCAGACGAGGTTTGTCCGATGCCGTCTTCCTCCTGGAGCGCCGAGCGCGTCACCGTCCTGAAAACCCTCTGGCTGGCGGGCCGCTCCGCCGCCGAGATCGCCAAGGCCCTGGGCGGGGTGACCCGCAACGCCGTGATCGGCAAGGTCCATCGCCTGGGCCTGGCCGGACGCATGGAGCCGTCGACCCCGCGCCGGGCGCGGGCAGAACGGCCAAGGACTTCGACCCCGCGCCGGCCATCGCCGTCCAGGCCCCCTCCCCCGCCGGCCGCCCCGGCCGTGCGGGCGCGAACGCCCCAGGTCCGGACGATCGAGGCGGTCGCCCGCGTGTTCGACGGCGCGGCCCTGACGGCGCGGATCTGCCACTGGCCGGTGGGCGACCCCAAGGCGGATGGCTTTGGCTATTGCGGCGCGGCGGTCATCGGCAAGGGCCCCTACTGTCCGGGTCATCACGCGGTGGCCTATCCGCCGCGTCTGCAGGTCAAGCCGGACCGCGAGGCGGCCGGGAAGCGGCCGGAGCGGTGGGGCTGGGGCGGCCGGTGACCCGTTCGCGGCGGCGGGCCGCCCGTGGCCCCAGCGACCTCGCCACCGGCTGGCCCCGGCCGCAAGGGACGCTGCGCTCAAAGCCCCTGCGGCCGGGACCGACCGGCGGCGCGGAGGCGGTCGGGAGCCGACGGGCTCGCTCTCCAACCGCTTGAAGGACTGGTCCCATGACCGCCATCTCCCCTGCCCTCCTCACCGGCCCCCTCACCGCCCTCGAGGCCCAGGCCCTGGCCCTGGACGATCCGCGGCCGCACCCGCCCGAGGACGCCCTCGTCCAGCTGGGCCATTGCGTGATGACCGAGCTGCTCGACCTCTTGGCCGACACCGCCCTGGAGGATTTCCAGACCACCCTGGCCGAGACCCTGATCGGCGCCTTTCATTCGGCCGCTCAGCGGATCGAGCGTGAAGCCGACCGCGCCCGCGACGAGCTCCAGCGCCAGGTTCGCGACTTTAACGGCTCGGAAGTGGCCGACACGGATTTGCAGGAGGCCACCCAGCGGACCCGCGCCGCCGACGTCGCCGTCCAGGCCGTGGAAATGATCCGCGACGCCGCCGCCCAGGCCTACGCCCTGGCGACCGGCGAGGCCTGGCAGCCCTGGCGCGGCAGCGTCAAGGCCTCGCGCCTGTCGGCCGCCCAGGTCGAGGCCCGCGAAGCGATCCGGGCGATGAAGGCCCGCCGGCATCGCGCCGTCGATCCGGGCGCCGTGGTGGTGGGCTTCCGCGCGGCCCCTCAGGCCGACACCGCCGTCGACGCTGGGCGGATCTTCGACGCCCTCAACTGGGCCCGCCAGACCTGGCCCGACATGGCCCTGGCGATCACCGGCGCGCGCGGCGGGGAGAAGCTGGCCCAGAAGTGGGCGCGCTCGCACGGGGTGACGACCGTGCTGGCCCGCGCCGATTTCGACCGCAACGGCCGGGCCGCGCCGTTCCGGGCCAATGACGAGCTGCTGGAGCTGGAGCCGGTCTGCGTCCTGACCCTGGCCAATTCGCTGGACGCGGCCCGAGCAAAGGACCTCAAGCCGTTCGGGCCGGCCCTCAACCTGGCCCAGAAGGCGGCCGAGCGCGGCATCCGTTGCGTTTGCGTGAAGCTTCGGGCCTGATGGCCTGGACGCGGGGGCTCCGGTCGCCGCGTCGTCCTTTTCGGGCGGCTTGGTCCATGGCGATCGTCCCTGGAGAATATGAGGGTTGAAAAGCCGCCGCCGGGCGCTTTTCTTCTCGCCCATCGGGCCCTGTCGGCCCGCAGCGCTGGATGAAGGACTTCGACTTGGCGGACTCTCCCCCTGACTCCCGCTCGCCCAATCCGGTGGATCTCCATGTCGGCGGGCGGGTGCGCACGCGGCGCAAGGTTATGGGCGTCAGCCAGGAGCAACTGGCCGCCGGCCTCAAGCTGACCTTCCAGCAGGTCCAGAAGTACGAGCGCGGCGCCAATCGCATCAGCGCCTCCAAACTCTACGAGATCGCCGGCGAGCTGAAGGTCCCGGTGTCCTACTTCTTCGAAGGTCTCGCCGATCCGGCCGACGGCGCGCCCGACCCGGCCGGCGAGGCGGCCTCGCGCACGATGGACGCCTTCCTGAGCACCCCCGAGGGCCTGGAGCTCGCCGAGAAGTTCGCCAGGATCGGACGCGGGCGCGTCCGTCGGCAGATCCTGGAGCTGGTGCGCGCCATGTCGGAGGAAGACAGCCCTCTGATGAGCTGATCCCGCGCCCCTTCGGCGTCCCTGGAATAAACCCGGAACGAAACGCCAGATATTGCGAGACCGCCTCGGCGCGGCGCCAACCTTAGAGGTTGGCGATTCGTTCCTCGGCGCGACCCCGGTGCGCCGGCTTGCCGGGCAGCAAGGAGCCTCCCCCTCGTCCTGACAGGCGAATCTCGTCGGCCGAGCGGCGGGTCATCGTGTCCGGCCGGCGTTCTAGCGGGTTGGACGCGCCTTGGCCGTCCTTGTCGATGGCGCTTGTGCTTCGCCGACAGAGCCGTGGCGGCCCTGGCAGGGACGGCGACGGCGCCTTGATCCGTCTCGGGCGGCAGCCTCGAGCGAGCCGAGGCGAGGTCCTGCGTCACCGTCTGATGCGCCGGGGCGGCGGCTAAGAACCTGGCGGCCTTGCCTGGTTGGGTCCGGAGGGCGTCGGCGCAGGCGCGTCGATCATCACCGTGTTGAGCGGGTCTCCTCTTCGACAGGACCGGGCCCGGCAGGGCCGCGGACCCGCGCGATCGGTCACGCCATCCCTAGGGCGGGGCGGGCCAGGTCAAAGCCGACCTCGCGGGGCGAGGCGCGGGCCGCCGGAGCCTCCGGCCTTCCTCCGCTGCGCTGCGTGCAGGCCGGTGTCCAGCCGCCCGCGGGCCTTGGCCCGTCCCTCCTGCCCCGCCCTGCCAGGACGCGTGATCGCGGCAGGGACCGCGAGCCGCCGGGGCCCCTCCCGGCGGAAGACGGAGAAAGACCATGCTCAACAAGGTTCAACTGATCGGCTTTACCGGCGCGGACGCTGAAATCCGCGCCACCTCGGGCGGCAAGGCCCTGGCGGTCCTGCGCGTCGCCACCAGCCGCTACACCAAGAAGAACGGCGAGCGTCAGGACTTCACCACCTGGCACCAGGTGGAGATCTGGAGCCCCGCGACGGTCAAGTGGCTCTCCTCGCGTCCCCTCCCCAAGGGCTCGAAGGTCTATGTCGAAGGCGAGATCCGCAACGAGCACTACACCGACAAGGACGGCCAGGAACGCTACTTCACCAAGGTGGTGGTCGCCGGTCCGGGTCACGAACTGAAGTCGCTCGACCGTCCCGAGACCAATCCCGAAGACGAGGAGGCCTGACCGGCCGCCTCCCCGCCCCGGAGCTTCCGGCTCCCGGGGCGGGTCTTTTGGGTAGATGGCGTAACGCACACTTAAAGGCTATAAATGTGCGTCACCCAGACTCCCTTTTTTGGCGCGGAGAACGGACCTGTTGGACGCTGCGGTCGAAGGGCTGTTTCTGAACCTCGCCAAGGCCGAGGACACGGTGAGCCGACTCGACGCGCGCGCCCAGACCTGCGCCTTCGCCGAAGGCTGGGCCGCGCGCGTCGACTTCATCGAGGCCAATGGCTGGGGCTGGGTCAGCGGCGAGATCGTCGACATGGAGGACCTGGTTCTGCACGACGCCCAGATGGACGCGCGCTTGCCCGACCAGGCTCTGCGCGCGACCTATGGCCTGGTGCGCGCTCGGCGTCGGGCGCGCGGCGCGGGCGCGGAGCTGCAGACAGCCCATGGCGCGGCCTGGCTGGCGGGCTATCGCGGCGAGCCGCCCCTGTTGGCCCCCTCCTCTATCGAGCCTGACGAGGTCCAACTCGATACCGGCCCGGAGACCCGCGACCTTGTCGGCGAGCTTACCCACCTTGTGCGGTCCCTCAGCCGGGGCGAGACGGCCGATCCGCTCGAGGCGATCGAGGAATGGGTGCAGTGGACGCGCCGCCTGCCCGGTCGCGCCCCGGCCTTGTTGCGCGCGGCCGCGGCCCTGGAGGGCTGGCGCCTGGTCAATCCCCTGCCCCGCCAGACCTTTGTCGGCGGCGTCATGGTCGCCCAGGCCCTGCGTCTGTCAGGACGAACGCGCTCTTGTCTCCTCGCCTTCGAGGCGCCGCGCCGCACCCACCTTCAGCCGCCGCGCGGCTTCATGGCCGCCTCGACCGCTGCGCGCCTGGCTTACTGGCTGAAAGTCGTGGCCGTCGGGGCCGAGGCGGGCCTTGGGGAGATGAAGCGTTTGGAATTGGCGCGTCAGGTGGTGCTCAAGCGCGTCGGAGGCCGCAGGTCCAACGACCGCTCGGCCGATCTCGTCGACCTTCTGCTGGCCAGGCCCCTGGTCAGTGCGGCGATGGCGGCCGAGCACCTGGGCGTCGCCGGCCATACGGCCCGGCGGCTGCTGACGAGCCTGGGCGCGTCGGTGATGGAAGTCAGCGGCCGCTCGCGTTATCGCGCCTGGCGGCTGTAGCGCGGGGGCTCAGCCAGGTGGGCAAATGGGGAAGTTCCCATTTGGGCGTCTGGGGTGTTGCGCGGCCCGGCGAAGCAGTTCAGCTCAAGGCGTGGTCTTGCCCTCTTGAGGACTTGCCCAGAACCCCCTCGCCCCATCATGGCAAGAGGGCAAATCCCCATTTGGGTATCTTACCCAAACCGGGAAGTTCCCGGAACCCCGTTTGCGAACTTGGGTATCTGGTTTAGAGTGATGTTCACCAAATGGGCTCTGGGTTAAGTCCACCCTTGCCCATCTGGGATGAAGGTGTTTTGCGAATTTGGTGAAGCGGGTTTCTGTGGAAAAGTTGCTTTCCACATGTCCCCAGAACCCCATTTACCCACTTGGGTTAAAACCCTGTTCACCAATTGCCCATAACCTAATTTGAGCAAAAGGGGACCTCGGCAGAAACCCAAGACCCCAATTGCCCAGTTGCCCATTGCCTCAGAAGGGAACTTTCCCATGGCGGTCATCAGCGTGTGTTCGACGAAGGGCGGGGTGGGCAAGACCACCCTGGTCATGTGCCTGGCCGACGCCTTCGCCCGACAGGGCGGCTCGGTGGCCATCGTCGATGGGGACCCCAACGGCCACGTCGCCAGCTGGCGCGAGCGCGCCGGCGACGACTGCAAGGTCACCGTCATCAGCGAGGCCAACGAGACCAGGATCCAGGACGTCATCGCCAACGCCGCCAGCGAGTACGCCCTGGTCTTCGTGGACCTGGAAGGCGCGGCCTCCCAGGCGGTGACCTACGCCATCGCCGAGAGCGACATGGTCCTGATCCCGACCAAGATCTCGGGCATGGACCTGCAGGAGGTCTACCGCACCTACGAGGTGGTCAAGCGCGCCGAGAAGATGCTCAAGCGCGGCATCCCCGCGCGCGTCGTGTTCAGCCAGATGAACCCGCTCTACAGCCGCGTGGCTGGCCATGCCCGCCAGGAGATCCGCGACAACAGTATCCCGGTCCTCAATACGGAGATCATCCAGCGCGCGGCCTATCAGCAGATCCACTTCACGGGCATGACGCCCAGCGCCCCCGGCGGGGAGGCCAAGGCCGCGCGCGAGATCGCCGCAGTGCTGGCCGAGCTGCTTGAAGCGCTGGCCAACCAGGCCCAGGCGGCCTGATAGGGGAGGGGAGACCATGACCGACAAAGCCGCCCGCCCGGCCTTCCAACCGGCCCCACGACCCCGTCCGATCAATGACGCGGGCGCCACCGAAGCCCTCCGCAAAGCCACCGAGGATTTGGGCTTCAATCGCACGACCAGTGCGCCTGCCGGCGTGATCGAGGCGGACGTGGCCTCGCCGGCCCAGGCGACGCCCGCGCCCGCGCCAAAGGCCTTGGCGGTCGCGCCGGCCCCCCGCGCGGCTCCCAAACCCAAGGCGGTCAAGCCCGCTCCGGCGACCGACTTCTCCGATCGCGAGACCTCGCTGAAATTCGTCATCGACGATGAGCTGTCGACCGCGCTGAAGCTGGACGCGGTCAGGCGGCGGGTGACGGTAAAGTTCCTGGTCCTGGAGGCCTTGGCCGAGAAGGGCTACCCGGTCGATATGGCGACGCTCCACGAAGACGGACGCCGGGTGAGAAAATAGGAAGATGGGCAAAAGGGCAAAAGGGCAAATGGGGATTTGCTCCCCCCCGTCGATGACTTGGGTGGATCCGCCGGTGTGGCCGCGGCCATCCGGCACGCGGCGGCGATGAAGCGAATCGCGGTACGCCAGATGATCGTGAGAGTAGGGCAGGGCGCATGACGGCCCCCAAGGACCGCAACAACCAGTTCGACCTGTTCATCCCGCTGATGCGGGATCTTTCGCTGAAGGATCAGCGCGAGACGATGGAGCGGCCGTTCTTCTCGCTGCAGAAGCGCAAGCGCCTCAAGCCGATCGAGTACAAGAGCGCCGACGGCGAGGTCACGGTGAAGGTCGAGGCGATGCCGGCCTACGGCATGGCCACCATCTGGGACGCCGACATCCTGATCTGGGCGACCAGCGCGCTCAACCGCATGAAGGCCGAGGGCCGCAACGACGTGCCCCGGACCCTGCACGTCACCGCCTATGACCTCTTGCGCACGATCCAGCGCGACACCGGCGGCAAGGGCTATGCCGACCTGAAGGCGGCGCTGGATCGTCTCGCGACCACATCGATCCACACCTCCATCCGCCGGCCCCGCAAGGGCCACGACGCGCGCTTCAGCTGGCTGGACGAATGGGGCGTGGAGACCGACGGCCAGGGCAACCCGGTGGCGCTGCGTATCGTGCTGTCGAACTGGGTCTGGGAAGGGATCATGAACGAGAAGGCGGTGCTGACCATGCACCCCGACTATTTCCAGATCTCCGGCGGCCTCGAGCGCATCATCTACCGCATCGCCCGCAAACACGCCGGCGACCAGGACGACGGCTGGACCTGCCGGGTCAGCCTGCTGCACGAGAAGAGCGGCTCCGACAGCGCGCCCAAGGAATTTGCGCGCATGTTGCGCAAGATCGTCGAGGCCAACGACCTGCCTGAGTACGACATGGCCTATACGACAGCCGGGGACGGCTCCCAGGCGGTGAGGTTCATTCGCCGCTCGGTCGTCGAGCGCATCCAGGTCCAGGCCGAGCTTGAGGCCGAGACGGCCACGCGGGTCCGCCGGGAGCGGGAAGATCGCCGTGCCGTCGAGGTCGACGGGCTGATCGAGCCTTGGACCAAGCGCCGGGTCGTGCGCGATGACGACTAACGGTCTATCGCACACCGCGATTGCCGACTCCTCATATTTTCAAGTAGTTGCCGCCAGGACTTCAAGTAACGCCTGGCCCTGCGGGACGGTCTTTCACACACCAGAGTCGCCCTGGCCGCCCGCCAAATTGGTAAACAGCGGGTTAAAACCGGGCGCGGACGCCGATTTTCAGCGCCAAAACGCCGGCGGCGGCCGTGGAAGGGACACGTCGGGGTTTCACACACCCGATAAGGCCCGGCTTGTCGGGGTTTCGCACACCGCCTGGGCCTTTCTTCGGGGTTTCACCCACCGAAGCGCCTCCAATCCGTCGGGGGGAACGCCCGCCGGAGGTGGGGGTAGGCCCTCGGGGTTTCACACACCGAAATCGGCCTTTCGTTCGGGGTTTCACACACCCGGTTGAGGGAGCTGCGTCGGGGTTTCGCACACCGCGCCATCGCGGTTTCGCACACCGGGCGCCAGGGCCATGCTTCGGGGTTTCACCCACCCTGGACTCGGCTTTGCCTCGGGGTTTCACACACCGGGGTCGGTCCGGATGTCGGGGTTTCGCCCACTGGTGGGCCTTCACGGGAGCGCGGGGCCATCTAAGGGCGGATTTTGGCCCCGTCAGATGTTCGCGGGACCGGCAGAACGCCTAGTTGGCGGGGATTTTGCGGCCTCAGCGGCCTGAAAGCGTCGGGGATTCGCCCACCGGAGGGACTTCGGGCCGGGTTCGGTCTTTCACCCACCGGTCCAACCTGTGGATGGCACGGGTTTTCACCCACGCTTCCTGCGGGGGAACGCCCACCCAAGCCTCGGGGGAACAGACACCGATCCACGGGGTATCGCCCACTGGGTGTTTCGCCAAGCCACGGAACGCACTCAGGTTTTCCTCCCTGTCAGGCCCCTTAACTTAATTAACTTCGTACATAACAATATCTCTAACGGCGCAGCTGACGCGCCGCCGGGAAACACAGGGCCAAAAGAGGGGCCCTGTTTCCCCGGCTCGGGGTCTGCGACCCAGGCCGGGAACCCCGAGAAGGCCCGACGACCCCGGATTTCTCGGGAATTGCCGAGACCATCGACCGGGTGAGAGCCTTGGCCATGCATCGAGGGCTCCGCATCGCCTTGCTTGGTCTGATCCCCGCACCGATCGCGGCGGTCCAGGCCCTCGCGCCCGCGCCGCTGGTCCTGGTCAACACCTCGCCCAGCGAACCGACCGGCATCTACGTCCGCTCCCGCCTTCCGCCGGCGGTCGGGCGCATCATCGCCTTTCGGCCGCCGCCGGGCGCCTATCCCTATGTCGCCGAGGCCATGCCCGAGCGAGCGCGCACCAGCATACTCAAGGCCGTGCGGGCCGGGGCAGGGGATCTTGTCTGCGCCGACGAGCGGCGCGTGCTCGTCAACGACCAGGTTTGGCCGGCCGCGGCGCGGATCGATCGGCGCGGTCGGTCCCTCCCGCAGTGGCGCGACTGTCGGCGCCTAGCGGCCGACGAGGTCTTCGTGCTCTCGACGCGGATCCCCAACAGCTTCGACAGCCGCTACTACGGTCCGGTCCATCGGGCGGAGATCCTCGGCGTCTACATGCCGATTCTCACCTCAGAGACGCCTTCGTGACCTGGGGGCGGGTCCTGGCCGGCGCCATGGCCGTCCTCGTCCTGGCGACGGCCCCGGCTAGCGCCTGGGGTCAGGTCGCCGCCGAGCGCCCGGACCTTGCCCGGCTGCGGGACGTGGTCGATGCGCCAGGCGGGCGCGACGCCATCGCCCGGGTGACCTGGGCCGAGGCGGCCGGGCAGGGCGACAGCGGCCTGGCCGGTGTGGTCTACACCATCCTCAACAGGCTCGCGGCCGGGCGCTGGGGCGACAGCATCGACCAGGTCGTCAATGCCCGCGCCCAGTTCGAGCCGGTGCTGCGGGCGGGCGGCGACTGGCGCGCCTTGCCGGCGGTGCGCCCGGCCGAGCGCGCGCGCATCGACACCATCTTGAACCTGGCCCTGGAGGGCCGGCTGCCGGATCTCACCGGCGGGGCCCTCTATTTCCAGAACCCCAAGATCGTGGCCGCGCGCGCAGCGGCCGGAACGGTGTCGCCGCGCCTGGTGCATTTCGGCGGAGCCGCGCCCAGCGTGGTGATCGGCGATCACGCCTTCTATCCGGGCCAGGCGGGCAGGACGGGCGCCGCCCCGCTCGATCCCCTTGCGGCGGCGGGCGGCGCAATCTTTCCCGATCAGGGGCGCTCGCCCGATGCGATTGACGTCTCGGTCCAGGCGTCAGGAACCCTTGCGCCGGCCGCGGCGGGTGCCCGTGGCCTCGTCGTGCTGCCGACGGGCGAGATTGTCGAAGACCCCGCACGGCTTGCCGCGCCCCAACCCTGAGCGACCGATCCGCGCCCTGGCAGGCCGCTGAGGGCATGGGCTGCCCGAGCCCGTGAACGCTTCCGCCGATCCTGCCCTGTCACCCGGTCCGTCAACCCGCTGGCGCGGGTGTCGCGCCGCGCGCGGCGCGGACGGTGACGGTCCAGGGCCCGACAGGCCCGGTCGACGAAGACGCTCATCGGGAGCGTCGATCGGAGACCAGACCCATGACCTTCACGCGCACTGAAAAGCTCATCGTCCTGATCGGGTTCAAGCTGACCCTCGTCGTCGGCTTCTTCGCCTGCCTTGGGCTGACGGCGTCCTTCTTCATCGGGCGTCCAGCCGGCCCCAAGGCCCTGATGCTCTTCGGGGCGCTGCTGGCGATCGATCTGGTGGCCATGGCCTATCTCGCCCTCTGTCAGGTGCTGGTCGGCAAGTCGCGCGGCGGGGAGGGGGCGTGAGCCCTCTCTTTGCGTGACGCTGGGCCGGGGTTGCGCCTCATCGGGGCGCGCCCTTCCTGAGCCTCGGCGCCCGCTCGTCTCCACGGGCCCGGCGCCAGGGCGCCAGATCCCGGTCGCCTCGGCGTCCACCCGAGGGCCCGCCTCGCTGGCGAGCGCCCTGAAGGCGCTCGTCGCCGTCGACTTGCGACGGCGCGGCTTCGGCTACTGAGCCTGGAGGCGCCTCTTCCAATCCTACCCTGTCACCCAGCCCGTCAACCCGCTGCGCGGGTTCCCCTCCGGGCCCGCGCGAGCGCGACCCCTGCGGTGACTGGCCGGGGCCCGACAGCGGGGAAGGGACAAAGGCGCTCAAGGGGAGCGTCGGCCTAGCCGGAGATGTCCCATGTTCGAGTTCACCAAGACCACGTTCGATCACATCGACGACGACCTGATCGCCCAGCATCTGGCCAGCGGCATGCCGCGATACAGCAACACGCTCTATCTTCTCGGCGGCGGCTTCATCCGGCGCTGGACCGACGACGAGGCGGCGGCCCGTACACAGTTACAGGCCGACCGGACCGATCCGAACCTGTCCTGGGCCATCGCATTCGACCACATGACGGTCTGGGCCGTGGATGTGGCCTTTGCGCCCAACAGCAAGTCGGCAGAGCAGCTGCGAGCCGAATGCGACGAGGCCCTGGACGCGATGTTCGAGCGGTGGGTAAGCGCGGAGGAGGGGGCGCGCTAAGCTCCCTTTTTGCGCCCGCGACCCTCAATGCTTGGCTCCGCGGCCGCGCCCTCCAATCTCGCCCGCGCCATGGCGTCGAAATCCGGCAGGGACGGCGCCGGCGTTCCTGGCAGCGGCGCGATGGCCAGCCCGAGCGTATCGGCCAAGGCCTTGCGATCTCGCGGGCGACTGACCCGTCGATCGAGCACGTCGAGCAGTCGCGCCATCAGGGCCGCACCCTCGTCATCGGCGCGGGCCTCGGCCAGCAGCGCGCCGCCCAGCACGATCTTGGCGCGGGTCTCGCGCTTGCGCTCGGTCTGATCGAGCAAGGCTTCGAGGCGCTCGACCCTGGCCTTCCAAACCTGAAGGCGGCGTCCTTCGTCCTCGATCTGATCGAGCCGCGTCACATGCCCGCGATGCCGGGGCAGGGCGCCGGTCAGGTTGGCCAGGGCCGACCGGGCGCGGTGCTCACGGTCGGCCAGCTGCACGGCGAGGTTCTGCAGCCGACGCGCCTTGGCGGCTGGGCTCTCGGGAGCGCGGCGGGGAGCGCGCTTGGGTCTGACGGCGGCTTCCATCGAGAGGCTTCGGCTTGAACTAACGACGGATTGAGCGTACCCCTTCTCAGCACATAGTGACAAGGGCGTAGTTATGCGTTGCGTTGCAATGCCTGCGGTCGGGAGACCCGGCAGCCCGCCGACGCCGAAAGATCGGGGCGTCGTCTGGCGTCGAGCCAAGGGGCAAGCCCCTTAGCGATCCCGTTCGCTGCGCGGCTTGAAGATCGGGCGCTCCACGCCCAGCAAGGGAAGGATCCAGTGGCCCACTATCGGCTGGAGGTGAAGGCGATCAAACGCAGCGACGGCCGCTCGGCCGTGGCCGCGTCGGCCTATCGCGCGGCCGGCAAGCTCTTCGACGAACGCCTCGAAATGGTGTTCGACTACACCGACAAGGGCGGGGTGGCCTTCACCGGGATCATGGCCCCGGCCGCCGCGCCCGCCGAGCTGCAGAACCGCGAGCGGCTATGGAACGCGGCCGAGGCGGCCGACAAGCGCGCGGACTCGCGCACCGCTCGCGAGATCCTGGTGTCGCTGCCCCACGAGCTGTCCGACGATCAGCGCCACGGCCTCGTCCGCGCCTTCATCGCCGAGAGCCTGGCGGGCAAGGGCATGATCGCCGACTACGGCATCCACTATCCCGACGCCCACGGCGACGAGCGAAACCATCACGCCCACATCCTGGTGACGACCCGCCGTGTCGGGCCTGAAGGCTTCGGCTTCAAGGCTCGGGAGTGGGACAACCCGGACGCAGTGAAAGCCCTGCGCCTGGAGTGGGAGCAGATCCAGAACCTGCATCTGCGGCAGCATCTTGGTCAGGAGGCACCGCAGGTCACCAGCCGCAGTCTGAACGATCAGGGCCTGGACCAGGAGCCGACCATCCACCTGGGGCCGGCCGCCTCGGGGATGGAGCGGCGCGGGGAGGCGTCCGATCGCGGCGATATCAACCGCCGGGTCCAGACCCGCAACGCCGAGCGCCAGACGCGCCCCGTTCAGGTGCGCGAGCTCGAGGACCAGATGGCGGCCGGACGTCCGCGCCAGGCCTATCCGATCGATGCGGTGATCCGCGAGTTCGAGGCCATCCACCAGACCATGGTTCGCGAGCGCGACAGCTGGGCCCGCGCCCAGGCGCGCGTCACCGCGCCGATCGAGGTTCCGACGGCCCGGTCCGTGGTGAGCGAGGTGATGGGCGAGGCCCTTTCGCGACGGGCGGCGGCGGCCCGGCGACTGGACTGGACCCAGAACCGCATCGAGCAGGGCAGGGCGCGTCGCCAGACCCTGGTGCGATGGGTCCGCAACCCGGTCCGGATGATCTGGGCGGCGCATGCCGAGATGAACGCGGTCGATCGGGCGCGCGCGGCGGACCGGCGCGCGGAGGTCGATCTGAAGGTTCGCCAGGAGTGGCTGCGCAGCGAGGCCGGCCGGGTCTATCTCGCCTCCCGCCTGGATCCTCCGCGGCAGGCGGCGGCGGATGCGCGGCGCGAAGCTCGGACCCTCGAGCGCAAGATCAAGCGCGCCGACCGCCGGATCGAGGCTGTGGCCCGTACGCGGGTCAAGCTCCTGGTGGCCCGAGAGCTTGGGCATGACAGCATAGTCGCGCCCACTCGCATGGACCTGGGCGTGGGGCAGGCGGTGCGCGAGGTCGATCGCCGGGCGGTCGACGTGGTCAAGGCCCACGCGCCGGTCGCCCAAGAGCGGGCCCTGAGTAAGGTCATGGCGCTTGTGCAGGGCAAGGTCCCAGGGATCGGGCCAGATCGCTGAGAGTGCGCGTTAGGTCGGCGCTGTTCGCATGGCCAAGACCCAATCACGCAGTTTCCCGCGGTCGATCGCCTCCACCGGATAGGCGCGCGCCTGGCGCACGCCGTCGGTCCCGGGAGACAGCTCCGTGGTGGTGACGATCAGGCCTGACCCAGCCTTCTCCCAGAGCACGTCGGCATAGACCGACTTGAGCAGGGTCTTGCCGATCTTGCGCTTCTCACGCTTGCACTGGACGATGATCAGGGGCGGGAGGCTCGGATTGTCGTCCTTGGGAAAGACGCGGACGTCTATGCCGTCATCGTTCCGACCCGGCCCGAGCTCGGCGCGAAAGCCCTGCTTCTCGAAATGCTCGGCGGTCAGCGCCTCAAACTGGCGCCAATGGACGTCGTCGATCTCCTCGTCGAAGTTGCGGGCGATGTAGTCGATGAAGCGCTGGTCGAAGAACTTGCCGTACAACGTCTCGAGGTTTTCGCTTTTGAAGAGATCCTCGAGCTGGCGCGTATCGGCCCAGTCGGTGCGACGGATGCGCGTCCAGGGATCGATCTGCTGATTGACGTCGATTCCGCGCAGGTAGGCCATGGCGACGTCGAGCCCGGGCCCGCCGAATTTCTCGGCCGCGCGCTTCATGAACGGGGTCGGGTCCAGGCCGCTGGCGGGCGCCGGCCCGGACAGAGCCGTGTCCATCCATTCCACCAGCATCTCGCCGATCGGGCCGGTGAGCTTCCCGCGGACCGGATCGCCCTTGTATCGATGATAGACCCCGCCGACCGGCGGCAGGACGGTCGGGGTGGCCACGTATCCGACCTTGTACAGCAGATAGGTGGCCGCCTCCTGATAGGTTGTCGATTCCACGCGCATCATGCGCGCCTCGGGCCACACGAGCCGCTCCGCCAGCTTGACATCGTAGTCCTTGAGCATCGCGCCGATCCGCGTACGCGAGAGCGCCAGGCCGGCCTTGAAGCCTACGACTTCGGCCAGGCTGTCGGCCAGATCGTGGTTATCCATCCAGATGCCGCCCATCGACGTCTCCTGCTCGGCTCCCCGGGACCTTAGCCGGCAAGGGCGGGGCCGGCGCAAGCGCCCAGACCCTGGAGAAATGCGGAATTGGCCCGCCGCGCCGCCTGGGCTCTGCTGACCATATGAGCATGTCCGTCAAGGCCCGCTGGCTCGCGCCCCTATGCCTGTTGCTGGCGCTGATCGGGCTTTGGGCCGCGACCCAGACGGCGGCCCATCTCTTCGCCTATCCCAGACCGTTCGGGGCGGGTTGGGGCGAACTTGGCCCGATAAGGATCTATGCGCCCTGGTCGATCCTGACCTGGTATGGCCGTTGGGCCGCGAGGCACCCGCAGGCCTTCGATCAGGCGGCGCTGGTCGGCCTCTGCGTGTTCGTCTGGCCGATCCTTTTGATCGCCGGCTTGACGCAGCGGTTCGTCGCTCGGCCCCAGCCCTTCGGGACGGCGGCGTGGGGCGGCTTGGCCGAGGCCAAGGCCGCGGGCCTGCTCAATGGCGAACGGCTCACCGGCCGGGTGCTGGGACGGCTTAAGGGCAGGCTCCTCACCTTCACCGGGGTGGAGCATTGCATCTTGGTGGGCGCATCGCGGTCGGGGAAGGGCGCGGGCCATGTGGTGACATCTGAGACCGCCTGGGGCGAGAGCCAGTTCACCTACGATCGCAAAGGCGAGCTCTGGCATATCACCGCCGATCATCGCCGCAAGTTCTCCCACACCTTCTACTTCGCGCCGACGGACATCAACACCGCCCGCTGGAACCCGCTGTTCGAGGTGCGCAAGGGGCCCATGGAAATCGCCGACATCCAGAACATCGTCGGCATTCTGGTCGATCCGATCGGGCTCAAGCAGGGCAATCTCGACTTCTTCGACCAGAGCGCGGCCAACTTCTTCACCGGGGTGATCCTCCACGCCCTCTACACCGCCCCCGACGAGCTGAAGAACCTCACCTACGTCCGCCGGCTGCTGATCGACATCAACGCCACCTTGGACGCCATGCTGGGGACCAAGCATCGCTGGCGCCCCGATCCGCGGGCCGCCGCCGGCCTGGCGCGGGACGCGGACGGCGAGCCGATCGCCGAGGTGCATCCGGAGGTGTGGCTAGGAGCGACGGCCTTTCGCAGCATGGAACCCCGGGTGCGCTCCAGCGTCCTAGCCACGGCGCAGAAGTCGCTGGCCTTGTGGGCCGATCCCCTGGTCTCCCACGCCACGTCCTGGTCGGACTTCTGCATCGGCGACCTGGTCTGCGCCGAGGCGCCGGTCAGCTTCTACCTGATCACGCCCCAGGCCCATGCCGATCGCCTGGCGTTTCTCGTGCGGGTTATGCTGCGCCAAAGCCTCAACAGCCTGATGGAGACCATCGACGCCGACAGCCGCGGGCGCAAGAAGCGCCATCGGCTGCTGATGATGTTGGACGAGTTCCCCAAGCTCGGAGCGCTGCCATTCCTGGAGAACGCCCTTGGCGAGATGGCTGGCTACGGGGTCACCGCCCACCTGATCTGCCAATCGTTCAACGACGTTTTCAAGCACTATGGCGTGCACACTTCGATCTTCGACAACTGCCACATCACCGCCGCCTTCGCGACCTCCGAGCCGACCAGCATCGAACGGATCATCAAGCGGGCCGGGCGCTCCTTGGAAATGCGCGAGAGTTTCAGCGATCCGAGACTGATGTTCGCCAAGGGACACCGCAGCCGCAACCAGGCCGAGGTCGAGCGCTATGTCCTGGCCGAGCAGGATGTTCGGGCCCTGCCAGGCGGCAAGCAGTTTCTGTTCGTCAACAATGCCAAGCCCTTCCTGGCCGACAAGATCCGCTTCTGGGAAGAACCGTTGTTCTCGGTCCACTGCCGCGACTTTTTTCACGGAGAAAAGGCCGGGTTCGTCCAGACGCCCGAGACCCTGGACGTTCCAGGAAAGCCCCCAATCGACTGGCTGGGCGTGCGCGCCATCGAGGAATACGCCCCGCCCATGCGCGGCGCCGATGTCGCCATGACTCTCGCCTGCGCGGACGGGCTCAGCATCGTCGACCTCGTCTACAACGAGGAGGACTAGGCGTGACGTCTTCGTCCCAGGAATCGCTCGACCGCAAGCACAGCGCCCTGCGCCAAGCCATGGGACCGGTGATCGCCGCCGCCCTGGCCGAGGCTTCGGTGGTGGAGGTGATGGTCAATCCAGACGGCGCGATCTGGGTCGAGCGGATCGGCCAGGGCCGGGTCTTCAGCGGGGAGCGCATGGCGCCGGCCGACGCCGAGCGGATCCTGCGGCTGGTGGCCGACCATGTGGGAGAGGTGGTCACCCGTGACCAGCCCTTGGTCAGCGCCACCCTGCCCAGGTCAGGCGAGCGCTTTCAGGGCGTGTTCATGCCGGTGTCGACGGCGCCGGCCTTCACCATTCGCAAGCGGCCGGAGGTGATCTTCACCCTCGACGACTATGTGAAGACGGGCGTCATGACCGACGCGCAGGCCCAAGCGTTGCGCGCGGCCGCCAAGGGCCGCGACAACATCCTGATCGCCGGGGGCACGGGCAGCGGCAAGACCACCCTGGCCAATGCGGTTCTGGCCGAGCCCGCCTTCGCCGCCGATCGGGTGCTGATCGCCGAGGACACGCCTGAACTGCAGTGCTCGGCCAAGGATCAGATCGCCCTGCTGACCAAGCGCACGGAGCCGGCGGTGACCATGGCCGATCTGGTTCGAGCCGCGCTGCGCCTGCGCCCGGACCGCATCATCATCGGCGAGGTCCGCGACGGCAGCGCGCTCGACATGCTCAAGGCCTGGAACACCGGGCATCCCGGCGGCCTGGCCACGCTTCACGCCAACAGCGCGCGAGAGGCGCTCAGCCGCCTGGAAGACCTGATCGGCGAGGTCGCGCCGCGTGTGCCCCATCGGGCGATCGGCCAGGCCGTCAACCTGGTGGCGTTCATCCGTCGCGCGCCGGCCGGCCGGTGTCTGGAGAGCCTCGTTCGGGTCGAGGGCTGGATTGACGGCGATTACCCCCTGACGCCCGTCGCGCAATGACGTCCGAAATTTGTCTACACATTTCGGACATGACCAGCGGCCGATCACAACTGACCTCTACCATGGACGACCGGATCGCCAAGGCGGCCGGCCGCCAGGTGTGGACGCCGTCGGACTTCACCGACCTCGGCGGTCGCGATGCTGTGGACAAGGCGCTGCAACGCCGGCTGGCGCAGGGCGTGCTGCGCCGGATCGACCGGGGACTCTACGACAAACCCAAGCTCAACAGCCTGACCCAGCAGCTGAGTCCGCCCGACCCGGCCGCCGTGATCGACGCGGTGGCCCGCCGCGACCACATCCGGCTGCTGATCGACGGCATGACGGCGGCCAACGACCTGGGCTTCACCAACGCCGTGCCGGCCAAGATCGTGGTCCATGCCGACGCGCGGCTGCGGTCGATAAAGCTTGGCCAGATGGCCATCACCTTCCGGCCGACCGCGGCCAGCAAGCTCTATTGGGCCGGCCGGCCAGCCATGCGCCTGGTCCAGGCGCTGCACTGGCTGCGCGACACGCTTGGCCAGGACGACGTCGGCCAGGACTACGCGCGGCGGGTGGGCAATCTGCTCGCCGATCCCAAGACGGGGCCGGCGCTGCGCCGGGACCTGACCGACGGATTCGCCGCCCTGCCCAGCTGGATGCAGGACCTGATCCGCCCGCACATCGCCGATGAGTTGGCCCAGGCGCCGGCGCCATGATGAATCCAGCCTTCGATCAGGTCATCGGCGCCGACGCCGAAACGCGCCTTGGCCTGTTCAACACCACGGCCCAGCGGCTGGGCTCCACGCCCTCGAACATCGAGAAGGACTTCTGGGTCTGCTGGACCCTGGACGCCCTGTTCAACGGCCTGCCCGCCGAGCCGCGCCTGCTGTTCAAGGGCGGCACCTCGCTCTCCAAGGGGTTTGGGCTGATCAGCCGCTTCTCCGAGGACATCGACGTGACGGTGTTCCGGGCGGACCTGGACTCGACGACCACCATCGCCCAACTGCAGGCCATGGGCTCCAATGAGCGCAAGCGTTGGCTCGAGGCGCTGCGGGCCCGGTGCGCCGACTATATCCAGGGCGAACTGCGCGAGCGTCTTGTCGCACTGACGGTCGCCTGCGCCGCGCGCAACGGCCTGGACGCCGGAGCCTTCGCCGTCGACATCGACCTGGACGACCAGGATGGCCAGAGCCTGCTTCTGCGCTACCCGCCGTGACGGCCGACGACCCTTATGTTCACAAGCTGGTCAAGATCGAGAGCGGGTCCAAGTCGGCCCTGGATCCGACCAGCCCAGGACCATCAGACCCTATGCGGACGGAGATCTGCCGGGCGCGGATCTGGCCGTGGCCGGCGTCGTCACGGTCGATCCGGAACGCACCTTCTGGGACAAGGTGGTGATCCTGCACGGCTTGCGGCGGGCCTTCGACGCCAATGGCGTGTTGCGGGGCGAGGGCCAGCGGGTCTCGCGCCACTACTACGACATCCATCGGCTGATGGAGAGCCCGGCGGCCCGGGGCGCCCTGGGCGCCCAAGCCCTGGGCGCCGACTGCGTGGCCCACGCGCGCCTGTTCTTCAACCGCCCCGACGCCGACCTGGCCTCGGCTCAGCCGGGGAGCTTCGCCCTGGCGCCGCACGACGACATGATTGTCAAGCTGGCGCGCGACTACGCGGCGATGAGCGGCATGATCTTTGGCGCTGTTCCCGACTTCGAGGCGGTGCTGTCCAGCGTCACGCGGCTGGAGGCAATGCTGAACGCGCCGGCCGCGACCTAGCCGGGGATGGGCGCGGTTCAGCCGCGGACGGTTCGGAAGGTCACCGAGTAGCGCAGGGCCTCGACGTCGGGGATGGAGTGCTGCCAGTCGCTGCGCGAGGGGCCGCTCATCAGATAGCCGAGCGCGGCGCGGCGATGATCGAGGCGCGCTCCCAGCCGGCCCCGGCCCTGCGACGCGGGCGGAAGTTGCAGGGCGACAGCAGCGAGACGCCGGCGACGGCCACGGCCCGCGGACGGTCGCGGTGCCAGCCTATGTCGGCGCCGGGCGAGTACTCGGTGACCAGGGCGTGGCGGAACCGGCCGCAACGCCCTAAGTTTCAAGAGAGAAAGGCACCGAGCGGCGTTCATGTTCGAGCACCTCGAAGGCTCGATCCACGGGCGGGAAAGCCCGTTGCGAGCAGTCGTTACGCTCGCAAATCCGACAGCTAACCCCAATCCGGGCCGGCGGACCTTTCAGGTCCAAGCCTTGTGCATAGACGAGACTGTCAGCGTACTGCACTTCACAACCTAAACCCAGCGCGTAGCGCCGATCGGGCTGTAGGTAAGCGCCCGAGGGTTTGACGACGCCCTTGGCGATGCTGACATAGCCGACGCCATCCGGCATTTCGGCCAGTTGTACGAGCCACTTGTCGGGGGTGGCGAAGGCGTCGTGCACGTTCCACAGCGGGCAGGTCCCGCCAAAGCGGGCGAACTGAAGCCGTGTGGCGCTGTGGCGCTTGGTGATGTTGCCGGCTTGATCGACACGCACGAAATAGAACGGCACGCCCCGCGCGCCGGGTCGCTGGAGCGTCGAGAGCCGATGGAAAACCTGTTCCAAGCTCGTCTGGAACATGAGGCTCAGGCGCTCAGTGTCGTGTCGCGTTGCGAGTGCGGCTTCGCGGAAACGCTCATACGGCAAGAGCATCGCGCCCGCCGCATAGTTCAACAGCGCGGTGCGGCAAACCTTGGCCGCGCCCTCGCTACGAAAGCCCGCCGCCCCCAACTCCATTTCGACCGTATCAGAGAGCGATGCGGCGACGATCTGATAGGCCATTTGGAACGATCGCGTGGCGGGGCCCTGGGGCGCGCCGAGGGTCAAAAGGCCCGCTGCCGGATCGAACCGGCGTAGAAGATCCGGCTCGGCTGATCGTGTCACGCCTATGCCCTGTTTTTCCCTCAACCAGCGCTCCAGCACCGTCTCGACAGGCTCGGGGCCATCCAAGCCGAGTTCGGCCGAGAGGGCTTCAGCGGCAACGTCCAGGCTATGAACGTAGTTGTTCTTGTAGTGGAAGAAGTCGCGGACTTCCTCATAGGGCAGGAGGGCGCTGGCCGCGCCCCGCTCGTCCAGGGATACCGCTTCCTCGGTCGTCTTGAGGCGCTCATCAAGTCGACGATAGGCGTCATGTAGCGCCAGGAAGGCCCGGGCCAGGTTCGGCGTGTTGGCGACTGCCGACTTCAGTTCCTGCAGCCCCGGAGGCTCGCCGCCGGGGATCGTGTCGGCCGTAGCCTCGCGTAGATCCGCGACCATCCGTTGGTCGTCGGCGACATCGAGGGTCGCGGCCTCGACCTCGAAGACCCGCATCACATCGATCACAACCCGCGCGGTCACCGGCCGCTGATTGGCTTCGATTTGCGAGAGATAGCTTGCCGACAAGCCAAGCCGTGTGGCGCAGGCCTCCAAATTCCAGCCTTTCGCTTGGCGCAGCAGGCGGAGCTTGGGGCCGATAAACAGTTTATCTCGCATTTTCACAACTTTGCAACTTTACAGATTTCGCTCACTCAATCTGGCTTCAAAGCTTGATTTTGATCCGGTTTTTGTTGCCGGCAAGCGCAAAAATCGCATTTTGCAATAGAGCGATGTTTTACAGCGTTCCTCCCACCCAGCCGGAGCCCACCTCCGGAAACCTAGGCCGCCGAGCCGCTTGTCGGCTTGGCGGCCGGTTCTTTGCGATCCCATTGCGAGAGATCCGTCGCCTTGCAGCACATTCTCGAGGAACTCGACCGTCGTCGCGCCCAGGCCAAGGCCGGTGGCGGTGAAAAGCGCGTCGAAGCCCAGCACGCCAAGGGCAAGCTGACGGCGCGTGAGCGGATCGACCTGCTGCTGGACGAGGGCTCGTTCGAGGAGTTCGACATGTTCGTCGAGCACCGCAGCGCCGACTTCGGCATGCAGGACCAGAAGATCCCCGGCGACGGCGTCGTCACCGGCTGGGGCACCATCAACGGCAAGGTCGTCTATCTGTTCTCCAAGGACTTCACGGTGTTCGGCGGCAGCCTGTCGAACGCCCACGCCCAGAAGATCATCAAGGTCCAGCGCCAGGCCATGAAGGTCGGCGCGCCGATCATCGGCCTGTTCGACGCCGGCGGGGCGCGCATCCAGGAGGGCGTCGACAGCCTGGCCGGCTATGCCGACATCTTCCTGGAAAACACCCTGGCCAGCGGCGTCATCCCGCAGATCAGCGTGATCATGGGTCCCTGCGCCGGCGGCGACGTCTACAGCCCCGCGATCACGGACTTCATCTTCATGGTCAAGGACACGAGCTACATGTTCGTGACCGGTCCGGACGTCGTGAAGACCGTCACCAACGAGGTCGTCACCGCAGAGGAACTGGGCGGTGCCCGGGTCCACGCGGCCAAGTCCGGTGTCGCCGAGGGCGCGTTCGAGAACGATCTCGAGGCCATGACCCAGGTCCGCCGCCTGGTCGACTTCCTGCCCTCGTCCAACCGCGAGGCCGCCCCCGAGCGAGAGAGCTTCGACGAGGCGCTGCGCGACGAGCCCAGCCTGGACACCCTGATCCCGGCCGATCCGACCAAGCCCTACGACATGAAGGAGCTGATCCTGAAGATGGTCGACGAGGCCGACTTCTTCGAGATCTCCAGCGAGTGGGCCAAGAACATCATCGTGGGCTTCGCCCGCATGGACGGCGAGACCGTCGGCATCGTCGCCAACCAGCCGCAGGTGCTGGCCGGGGTGCTGGACATCGACTCGAGCCGCAAGGCCGCCCGCTTCGTGCGCTTCTGCGACGCCTTCAACATCCCGATCATCACCCTGGTCGATGTCCCGGGCTTCATGCCGGGGACCAAGCAGGAGTACGGCGGCCTGATCAAGCACGGCGCCAAGCTCTTGTTCGCCTATGCCGAGGCCACGGTGCCGAAGATCACGGTCATCACCCGCAAGGCCTATGGCGGGGCCTATGACGTGATGAGCTCCAAGCACCTGCGCGGCGACCTCAACTACGCCTGGCCGACGGCCGAGATCGCGGTGATGGGGGCCAAAGGGGCGGTGGAGATCATCTTCCGCCAGGAGGCCAAGGACCCAGAGGCCCTGGCCGTCCGCGAGGCCGAGTACAAGGACCGCTTCGCCAATCCGTTCGTGGCGGCCCAGCGCGGCTATGTGGATGACGTGATCATGCCGCATGGCACGCGCCGCCGGATCGTGCGGGGGCTCAAGAGCCTGAAGGGGAAGGAATTGTCGAACCCCTGGAAGAAGCACGACAACATTCCGCTCTAGGGCCGGGGAACTCCATGCAACTCAATTCCGACATCGCGGCCATTGTGACGGGGGGCGCTTCCGGCCTTGGCGAAGCCACGGCGCGACGCTTGGCGGCCGAAGGCGTGAAGGTGACGATCTTCGACATGAATCTAGAGCGGGCTCAGATGGTCGCGGCCGAATGCGGCGGCCTCGCCTGTCGAGTTGACGTCACGAGCGATGCGGACGTGATCGCGGGCCTCGCGGAGGCTCGCGCAAGTCACGGTCAGGAGCGCATCCTCGTGAACTGCGCGGGCATCGTGATCGGCGCCAAGACCGTGTCGCGGCGAAGAAGCGATGGGGCGCTGACGGCCGCGTCGACGGATGACTTCGATCGTGTTCTTCGCGTCAATCTGGGCGGCACGTTTCGATGTATCGCACTGGCGACTTTGGGAATGGTGTCGCTTGAGCGCCTGGCAAATGGCGAGCGCGGAGTGGTCGTTTCGACGGCGTCCATCGCATCCGAGGACGGGCAGATCGGACAGGCCGCCTATGCGGCGTCGAAGGCGGGTGTTCAAGGGATGGCCCTTCCCATCGCCCGCGACTTGGCCAGTGAGGGCATACGAGTCAACACCATTCTCCCGGGACTTTTCGAAACGCCGATGATGGCGAGCTTGCCACCGGCCGTACGCGAAAGCCTTGCAACGAGCGTACCGTTCCCGGCGCGGCTGGGAACGGGCGCTGAATACGCCTCACTGGTCGTCGAAATCTGCAGCAACGCCTACTTGAACGCGGCGGCGATCCGGCTTGATGGCGCTATTCGGCTGGCGCCTCGATGAGAAGCGGGGCGTTGGCGGTCGACAGGTCTTGCATCATCAGCGGGACGATCGGGCCGAAAATCTCCCGCGAGGCGGATCTCAAAACTCAAGTGGGTCGCAGACGCCTGGCGGGAGCGGCGGGGCTTCGCCGTGACTGAAACGACCGATCCTTCAGAACGGGACGCGCTCGGCTGGATCCTGGCAGGATATGGCGATGGCCGTTGGCCGGGAATGCTCGACGCACGGTGCGGTCGGCTCTTTCGTCTCGGCGTGTGGTGGAAGCATAGCGGCGCGTCTCCGCCAACATTCGTCGATGAGATCAACAGCCAAGTACTGATGATTAACAACCGCGTGCTGGTCATCGATGACTATGGCGACGTCGTATGACGGTCGAAGTCGGCGCTGACGATCAGTCCTCAATCCCACCTCCAATGCCTGTCAGCGAGCGCGGTCCATGTTCGAAAAACTCCTGATCGCCAACCGTGGCGAAATCGCCGTCCGCGTGATCAAGACCTGCCGCCGCCTGGGCATCAAGACGGTGGTGGTCTATTCCGACGCCGACGCCGGCAGCCTGGCCGTCGAGATGGCCGACGAGAGCGTGCACATCGGGGCCTCGCCTGCCAATCAGAGCTATCTGGTGGCCGACAAGATCATCGCGGCGTGCAAGGCCACGGGCGCTGAGGCCCTGCATCCGGGCTTCGGCTTCCTGTCCGAGAACGCGGGCTTTGCCCAGCGCTGCGCCGACGAGGGGATCGTGTTCATCGGCCCCAATCCCGGCGCCATCCAGGCCATGGGCGACAAGATCGAGAGCAAGAAGTTCGCCCAGGCCGCCGGCGTCTCCTGCGTCCCTGGCCATATCGGCGAGATCGCCGACACCGCCGAGGCCGTGAAGATTTCGGAAGAGATCGGCTATCCGGTGATGATCAAGGCCTCGGCGGGCGGCGGCGGCAAGGGCATCCGCGTGGCCTGGAACCGCAAGGACGTCGAGGAAGGCTTCCCGGCCGTGCGCGCCGAGGCCAAGGCCAGCTTCGGCGACGACCGCATCTTCATCGAGAAATTCATCGAGAGCCCGCGCCACATCGAGATCCAGGTGCTGGGCGACAAGCACGGCAACGTCGTCCACCTGTTCGAACGCGAGTGCTCGATCCAGCGCCGCAACCAGAAGGTCATCGAGGAGGCCCCGTCGCCCCTGCTGGACGAGGCCACCCGCGCCGCCATGGGCGCCCAGGCCGTCGCCCTGGCCAAGGCGGTGAACTACGATAGCGCCGGCACGGTCGAGTTCGTCGCCGGCCAGGACAAGAGCTTCTTCTTCCTGGAGATGAACACCCGCCTGCAGGTCGAGCACCCGGTCACCGAGCTGATCACGGGCCTTGATCTGGTCGAGCAGATGATCCGCTCGGCCTACGGGGAGAAGATGACCTTCGAGCAGAAGGACTTGAAGATCAACGGCTGGGCCATCGAAAGCCGCATCTACGCCGAGGACCCCTACCGCAAGTTCCTGCCCAGCATCGGCCGCCTGGTTCGCTATGACCCTCCGGCGGAGGGCGAGCAGGGTCCGTACACGATCCGCAACGACGCCGGCGTGCGCGAGGGCGACGAGATCTCGATGTACTACGACCCGATGATCTCCAAGCTGTGCGCCTGGGCCCCGACCCGGATCGCGGCCATCGACGGCATGGGCCGGGCGCTGGAGGACTTCCACATCGAGGGTCTTGGCCAGAACATCCCGTTCCTGGCCGCGGTGATGGACGAGGAGCGCTTTCGGTCTGGCCAGCTGGCCACCAGCTACATCAAGGACCAGTTCCCCGACGGCTTTGCCGGGACTGAGCCTAGCCCTGAGCAACTGGACATCCTGACCGCCGTCGGCGCGGCCATGCAGCGGGTCTACGCCACCCGCGCCCGGTCCTACGCCTCGGGTCTGATCGGCGCGCCGCGCGACGCGTGGGTGGTCGCCGTCGGCCACGCCAAGCGGCCGGTGAGGATCTCCGGCGAGGCCGACGTGATCGTCACGCTCCTCGACGAGAACCGCGCGCTGACCCTGACCGACATCGACTGGCGTCCAGGCAAGCCGGTGTTCCGCGCCGCACTGAACGGCAAGGCCTTCACCGTCCAGGTCGCACCGGCCGCCGAGGGTTTCGACATCCGCCACCGCGCCACCAAGGCCCGGGTGCTGGTCCTGACCCCGCGCTCGGCCGAGCTGCACGACAAGCTGCCCGAGAAGCAGGCCGCCGACACCTCCAAGCTGGTGCTCTCGCCCATGCCGGGCCTGGTGGTCTCGATGGACGTCACCGCCGGCCAGCAGGTCCGCGAGGGCGAGGTGGTCTGCGTGCTCGAGGCCATGAAGATGCAGAACATCATCCGCGCCGAGCGCGACGGCGTGGTCAAGGCCGTCAACGCCAAGGGCGGCGATCCGGTCGCGGCCGACGAGGTGCTGGTGGAGTTCTCATGACGTCGGACGTCTCCCCCACCGACATTTTTCTGTCGATCAGCGCGATGGCCGCGCGACTGGGTGTGTCGCAACGCGCTCTGCGCCACTACGAGGCGGTCGGTCTTATCCAGTCGTACCGTCTCTACAAGAGCGCTCGTAGCTATGATCCTGAAACCGTCGATCGTCTAACCGTCATAGCGCTTCTGCGAAAGGCGGACGTCCCGATCGCCACCATCCGGGCGATCATGTCGCTTCGGCCTGACGAGGCCGCTTATCTGCGTGCGGTGCGTAAAGCGCTCTTGTCCGCCCAAGATCAGAAAACGCGTGAACTGGCGATGATTCGGCAGCTGCTCGGCGACTTGAAAACCGCCTTCACGGCCAGCGCCCAAGCCAGTCGCAGTCCTAGGGAAGTCCGATGAAGGTCCTAGTCCCGGTTAAACGGGTTATCGATTACAACGTCAAGGCCCGCGTGAAGGCGGATCAGACGGGCGTCGACCTGGCGAACGTCAAGATGTCGATGAATCCCTTCTGCGAGATCGCGGTCGAAGAAGCCGTGCGTCTCAAGGAAAAGGGCGTGGCGACCGAGGTCGTCATCGTCAGCATCGGCCCCGCGCAGGCCCAGGAAACCATCCGTACGGCGCTGGCCATGGGCGGCGACCGCGGCATCCTGATCACCTCCGACGCCGACGTCGAGCCGCTGGCCGTGGCCAAGCTGCTGGCCGCCGTGGTCGCCGAGGAAAACCCGAACCTCGTGATCATGGGCAAGCAGGCGATCGACGGCGACAACAACGCCGTCGGCCAGATGCTGTCGGCCCTGCTGGGCTGGCCGCAGGCCACCTACGTCTCGGCCCTGGACGTCTCGGGCTCGAGCGCCAAGGTCACCCGTGAAGTCGACGGCGGTCTGCAGACCCTGGACGTCGACCTGCCGGCCGTGATCACCGCCGACCTGCGCCTCAACGAGCCGCGCTACGCGTCGCTGCCCAACATCATGAAGGCGAAGAAGAAGGAAATCGCGAGCAAGACCGTCGCCGATTACGGCGTCGACGTCGCCCCGCGCCTGAAGGTCCTGAAGGTCACCGAGCCCGCCAAGCGCTCGGCCGGCATCAAGGTTGAAACCGCCGCCGATCTGGTCTCGAAGCTCAACACCGCGGGGGTGCTGTAATGGCTGTTCTCGTCGTCGCCGATAACGACAACGCGCACCTGCGCGATGGCACCCACAAGACCGTCACCGCCGCCCTGAAGATCTCGGGCGACGTGGACGTCCTGGTGCTGGGCAAGGGCGTCTCGGGCGTCGCCGCCGAGGCCGCCAAGATCGCCGGCGTCCGCAAGGTGCTGCTGGCCGAGTCCGACGCCCTGGGCCACGGCGTCGCCGAAGCCCAGGCCGACGCGGTGCTGGCCCTGGCCGGCAATTACGACGCGATCCTGGTTCCGGCCACCTCGGGCGGCAAGAACTTCGCGCCGCGCGTCGCCGCCAAGCTGAACGTCGCCCCGATCTCCGACATCGTCGAGGTCGTCTCGGCCGACACCTTCACGCGCCCGATCTATGCGGGCAACGCGCTGGAGACGATCCAGTCGTCGGACGCCAAGAAGGTGATCACCGTCCGTCCGACCGCCTTCGCGGCGGCGGGTGAAGGCGGCAGCGCCTCGGTGGAAACCGTCGGCGGCGCCGACGCTGGCAAGACCCGCTTCGTCAGCGAAGAGATGGTCAAGTCGGACCGTCCGGAACTGGCCGCGGCCAAGATCGTCGTCTCGGGCGGTCGCGCCATGGGCTCGGCCGAGGAGTTCCAGCGCGTGATCGAGCCGCTGGCCGACAAGCTGGGCGCCGCCGTCGGCGCCTCGCGCGCGGCCGTCGACGCCGGCTACGCCCCGAACGACTACCAGGTCGGCCAGACCGGCAAGGTCGTGGCCCCGCAGCTGTACGTCGCCATCGGCATCTCGGGCGCGATCCAGCACCTGGCCGGCATGAAGGACTCCAAGGTGATCGTCGCGATCAACAAGGACGCCGACGCGCCGATCTTCCAGGTGGCCGACTTCGGCCTGGTCGCCGACTACAAGACGGCCGTGCCGGAGCTGATGGACGCCCTGACCTGACGACCGCCAAACAAAGGATATCCGGGATGACTGCTCGCGCCGACTATGTCGGACCGATCACCAAGTCGGCCGAAGCCATGTTCGCTCGCGCCGAACGCAAGACGATAGCTCGCAAACTCACTGCCCCGCCGCCGTCGGCGCTGCGTGAGATCATCACGTCTTTCGGCCTCAGTCCGACCATCATCAGGCGTTGGGAAGAGGCCGGCCTTGTCGCGTTCGAGCGGCAAGGTGGGCGCGTCGTTGTCAACGATACGACGCGAGAGCATTTGGCCACGGTCATCGAACTTCGCGCCGCCGGCTTCTCGGTCAAGGAAATCGCCTGGATCTCCGACACCTTACCGCCGACCATCAAGCAGATGCGTGACGCGCTTGCGGCCCGCCAAGCTCAAACCGTGAGCAAGCCGTCGACCCAGCTCGGGTCGGCGTTTCGCGAGACCATCAAGGCCTTTGGTCTCAGCCTGACCGTCGTCAAGCATTGGGAAAATGCCGGTGTCGTCGCCTTCGCACGCCAAGGCGGACGCGTCGTGGTCGACGACGCCATGCGTGAGAGCCTGGCCATGGTGATCGAGCTTCGGCGCGCCGGCTTCTCGGTCAAGGAGATCACTTGGATTTCCGACACCTTGCCGCCGACCGTTTCGCAGATGCGCCAAGCCCTCCAGGCGCGCCTCGCCCAAAGCGAAGCCGCGCGCGCGCGCTCGATCGCGGGAGCGATCGTCGCGGGCTGCTCTCGGGGCTAGCCCCTTCATTTCGCAGGAGTCGACGATGTTCACCGGAACGCCGCACCCCCGCCATGACTGGACGCTCGCCGAGACGGAGGCTCTCTTCGACCTCCCTTTCATGGAGCTGGTGTTCCAGGCCGCGAGTGTTCACCGCGCCTGGTTCGACCCGTCGGAAGTGCAGCTGTCGCAGCTGCTGTCGGTCAAGACCGGCGGCTGCGCCGAGAACTGCGGCTATTGCAGCCAGTCGGCCCACTTCAAGACCGGCCTGAAGGCCGAGAAGCTGATGGAGGCCGACGACGTCGTGGCCAAGGCCCGCGCGGCCCGCGACGGCGGCGCCCAGCGCTTCTGCATGGGCGCGGCTTGGCGCGAGCTGAAGGACCGCGACCTGCCCAAGCTGGCGACCATGATCGCCGAGGTGAAGGCGCTGGGCATGGAGACCTGCGCCACGCTCGGCATGCTGACCGCCGACCAGGCCAAGGCCCTGAAGGCCGCCGGCCTCGACTACTACAACCACAACCTCGACACCGGCCCGGACTACTACAAGGACGTGGTGACCACCCGCACCTATCAGGAGCGGCTCGACACCCTGGCCCACGTCCGCGACGCGGGCATGAGCACCTGCTGCGGCGGCATCGTCGGCATGGGCGAGACGCGCCGCGACCGCGCCGGCCTGCTGCACCAGCTGGCCACCCTGCCGGCCCATCCCGACAGCCTGCCGATCAACGGCCTGGTGCCCGTCAGCGGCACCCCGCTGGGCGACAAGGTCCTGGCCGAAGGCAGGGCCATCGACTCGATCGAGTTCGTCCGCACCATCGCCGTCGCCCGCCTCGTCTGCCCCAGGTCGATGGTCCGCCTGTCGGCCGGCCGCGAGGGCATGAGCCGCGAACTGCAGGCCCTGTGCTTCATGGCCGGCGCCAATTCGATCTTCGTCGGCGGCAAGCTGCTGACCACCCCGCTGCCGGGCCTGGACGAGGACTCAAAGCTGTTCCAGGACCTGGACCTGAGGCCGATGCACGCGGCGGGTCCGATGGATCAAGGCCTCCTTGACCTGGAGCTGCTGATGGGGATTGCGTGACCGTAGCGTCGAGGGCCTATCGGATCGGAAGGGCCGTCGTCATCTTAACCGGACCCAAGGACATGGTGGAGTTGATCTCCTGAACGGTCGGAAGGGTCAAAAGCCTGCCAAACGCCAGTTCGCGGTAGTCCTCGACATCCCGCGTGACGATCCGCAGCAAGAAGTCGAACGGTCCCATCGTGGGATGGACCTCCATCACTTCGGGGATGCGCGACACCGCCTCGATGAACTCGTTGAGATTGCTCTGGCCGTGGGCGGAGAGCTTTACGTTGGCGAAGATGTTCGTGCGCAGGCCGAGCCTTTCCGCGGAAAGGCGGGTGACCTGATCGACGATATAGCCTTCCTCCTTCAAACGGGTGAGGCGGCGCCAGCAGGGCGATTGCGACATGCCCACATGCTCGGCCAGCTCCGCTGTGGTCATCGGCGGATTGCGCTGGATGGTGTCCAGAATTTTCAGATCGGTTTCATCGAGGTCGTTCAGAAAGGCCATGAGAATCTCGCGGCTAGGCAATCATCGTTCGACGTCATTGATCCAATCTTGTGGCGAGTTTCGCAATACGAAGCGAAAAAAATGCTCGATCGCGCATCCGCCAATGCGTTTGGGTCGACATATCGTTCCAAATAGATAATCCAATTTCTGACATCAGAAGGCAGATTGGGGCACCTCATTCAGTGGCCCGTCATGAAAAATCGCCCCACGCTTCGCCTACACATCCCAGAACCGGCCGCCCGGCCTGGCGATGCGCCCTCGTTCGATCGTGCGCTGATCCCGTCGGCCGGAGCCACGCGACGGCCCGAGACCAACGCTCTCGAAGCGGAGATGCGCGATCTGCCCTTCGGCTTGGTTCGTGTCCTCGACGATGCGGGCGAGGCCACGGGGCCCTGGAATCCCAATCTCTCGACGAGCACGCTACTGGCGGGACTTCGCGCCATGCTGCTGACGCGTGTGTTCGACGAGCGACTGTTTCGCGCGCATCGTCAGGGCAAGACCAGCTTCTACATGAAGTCGACCGGGGAGGAGGCGATCGGTGCGGCGCAGTCCTTGTTCCTGGACCGTGACGACATGTGTTTCCCGACCTATCGCGTGCTCAGCTGGTTGATGGCGCGCAACTACCCGCTGATCGATCTGTGCAATCAGATCTTCTCCAACGAGAAGGATCCGCTGAAGGGGCGCCAGCTTCCGATCCTCTATTCGGCGCGGAAATACGGGTTCTATTCCCTGTCAGGCAATGTCGGCAGCCGCTTTGGTCACGCCGTCGGCTGGGCCATGGCCTCGGCGTTCAAGGGCGGCGATTCCATCGCGCTAGCCTATATCGGCGAAGGCACAACGGCCGAAGGCGACTTCCATGAGGCCCTGACCTTCGCCAGTGTCTACAAGGCGCCGGTCATCCTGTGCGTGACCAACAACCAATGGGCTATCTCCAGTTTTTCGGGCATCGCCGGGGCCAATGAAACCACCTTCGCGGCCAAGGCGCTTGCCTATGGCCTGCCGGGGCTTCGGGTCGACGGCAACGACTTTCTGGCCATCTGGGCGGCCACTGAATGGGCGGCCGAACGGGCGCGCCAGAACCTCGGCGCCACGCTGATCGAGCTCTACACCTATCGCGCGTCTGGCCATTCGACCTCGGACGATCCGACCAAATATCGACCGGCCGACGAAGCCGAGGCCTGGCCTCTGGGAGACCCGCTCGACCGCCTGAAGACGCACCTCATCGCGCTCGGCGCCTGGGACGAGGAGCGCCACGCGGCCCTGGCGGCCGAACTGGACGCCGAGGTGCGCGCAGCGGTCAAGGAGGCAGAGGCGGTCGGCACGCTCGGCAAGTCCAAGCCGAGCGTGAAGGAAATGTTCGAGGGCGTCTTCAAGGACCCCGACTGGCGCGTCACTGAACAGCGCCGCGAGCTGGGGATCTGACGCCATGCCCACCATGAATATGATCCAGGCGCTGAACTCCGCGCTCGACGTCGTCCTGACCGAGGACCCCGACACCCTGATCTTTGGCGAGGACGTCGGCTATTTCGGTGGCGTGTTTCGCGTCACCGACGGGCTTCAGAAGAAGCACGGCCTGACCCGCTGCTTTGACGCCCCGATATCCGAAGGCGGCATCGTCGCCGCGGCGATCGGCATGGGGGCCTATGGCTTGCGCCCAATCCCCGAAATTCAATTCGCCGACTACATTCTACCAGCCTTCGATCAGCTAGTGTCGGAAGCCGCGCGCCTGCGCTATCGTTCGAATGGCGAATTTTGGGCTCCGATCACGGTGCGCTCGCCGTATGGCGGCGGGATCTTTGGCGGCCAGACCCACAGCCAGTCGCCCGAAGCGATCTTCGCCCATATTACCGGCCTGAAGACCGTCATCCCGTCCAATCCCTACGACGCCAAGGGTCTTTTGATCGCATCGATCGAGGACGATGATCCGGTGATCTTCCTGGAGCCGAAGAGGCTCTACAACGGACCATTCGACGGACGTCACGACCAGGCGCTGAAGACCTGGGCCGGCGATCCGAAGGCCGAGGTCCCCGCCGAACGCTACACCGTGCCACTCGGCAAGGCCGCGATCGTGCGCGAGGGACGCGAGGCCACCGTGTTGGCTTATGGCACGATGGTCCACGTCGCCTTGGCCGGGATCGAAGACAGCGGCGTGGACGCCGAACTGATCGACTTGCGCTCCATCGTGCCGCTCGACGTTGAGGCGATCGTGGCCTCGGTCAAGAAGACCGGACGATGTGTCATCCTTCACGAGGCCTCGCGGTTCGGGGGCTTCGGCGGAGAGCTGTCGGCCCTGGTTCAGGAGCGCTGCTTCTACCACCTCAAGAGCGCCGTGCGCCGGGTCGCGGGTTGGGACACGCCTTATCCGCACGCGTTCGAGTGGGACTATTTCCCGGGACCGGCGCGACTGGCCGCGGCGCTCAAAAGCGCGATGGAGGACTAGGCCATGGGGCGCTATATGTTCCGCTTGCCCGATATCGGCGAAGGCGTCGCCGAGGCCGAGATCGTCGCCTTGCTCGTCAAGATCGGGGACAAGGTCGAGGAAGACCAGAACGTGGCCGAGGTGATGACCGACAAGGCCACGGTCGAACTAAGCTCGCCCGTCGCGGGCGTTGTAACCGCCGTTCATGGCGACATTGGCGGCATGATGCCCGTCGGCGCCGTACTGATCGAATTCGACAGCGAGGCAGGCGAGGCTGAGCCTATCGCCGTTCTAGCGGCTTCTCCCGCCGCGCCGGTTCCCACCAAGGCGAGCGCGCCGTCCGCCCTCGAACCCACGCGGACCGCGCCGGTGGCGCCGCCGCGTCCGGGCGCTTCGTCCGGCCGCCCGGCTGGAGAGGCGCCGCTTGCCGCGCCTTCGACCCGCCGGCGCGCGCTCGATCTGGGCGTGACGCTCGCCCAAGTGCCTGGCAGCGGCCCTGGCGGCCGGATCACGCCCGACGATCTGGACGCCTTCCTGGCGTCCGATGGAAAGAGCGCCGGCGCCTCGGGTCTGGTTGCCCGCACCGGCGTCCAGGACACGCGTATCATCGGTCTGCGCCGCAAGATCGCTGAGAAGATGCAAGAGGCCAAGCGCCGCATTCCGCACATCAACTATGTCGAGGAATGCGACCTGACGGAGCTGGAGGCGCTGCGGCTCGACCTCAACGAACACCGCGCCGAAGATCAGCCCAAGCTGACGCTGTTGCCGTTCATCATGCGGGCGATGGTCAAGGCATTGCCGGACTTTCCTCAGGTCAACGCGCTCTATGACGACGATAACGGCGTGCTGCACGCTCACCAGGGCGTGCACATCGGCATCGCCACCCAGACGCCGAACGGCCTGATTGTTCCGGTCGTGCGCCACGCCGAAGCGCGAGACCTTTGGGATTGCGCCCGTGAGGTCGCCCGGTTGGCCAAGGCCGTCCGCGATGGCTCGGCGTCGCGCGACGAGCTCTCTGGATCGACCATCACGCTCACCAGCATGGGCCCCCTGGGCGGCATCGTCTCGACGCCGGTCATCAACCATCCCGAGGTCGCCATCCTCAATCCCAACAAGCTGGTGGATCGACCGATGGTTCAAGGCTCGTTCGTCACCATCCGCAAGATGATGAACCTGTCCTCGGCCTTCGATCACCGCATCGTCGACGGCTACGACGCCGCCCTGTTCGTCCAGCGCGTGAAGCGGCTGCTCGAACATCCCGCCCTGATCTTTATGGACTGATGCGATGACCGAGACTCTCAGACCCAAGGTCCTGGTCATCGGCGGCGGCCCGGGCGGCTACGTGGCGGCCATCCGCGCCGGCCAGCTGGGGCTGGACACGGTGCTCGTCGAAAGCGGTCGGTTGGGCGGCACCTGCCTGACGCGGGGCTGCATTCCGTCCAAGGCCCTGATCCATGCGGCCGGTCTCTATGAAGAGGCGGTAATGGCGAGCGCCGAGATGGGGAGGTTCGGCATTCACTTGAACCAGGCGCCGACCTTGCGGTTCGAGGAGACCGTCGGGTGGAAGGACGCGATCGTTGATCGGCTCAGCGGCGGCGTCGCCGGATTGCTGCGCAAGGCCAAGGTGAAGTCCGTGGTCGGTTGGGCGAGTTTCTCCGACGCCAAGACCTGCACCGTCGAAACCCCCGAAGGGCCGGTCACGATCCGGCCGGAGCACGTGATCCTGGCGACCGGTGCGACCGCCGTCGAGCTGCCGTTCCTGCCCTTTGGAGGCCGGGTGATCTCCTCGACCGAGGCGCTGTCGCTGCCCGAGGTCCCAGCGACCCTGGCCGTGGTCGGGGGCGGCTATATCGGCCTGGAACTGGGGATCGCGTTCGCCAAGCTGGGCTCGAAGGTCACGATCATCGAGGCAATGGATCGGCTCCTACCTCTCTACGACGCCCAGTTGACTGCGCCCGTGGCGCGTTGGCTCGAAAAGCATGGCGTCACGGTCTATCTCGGCGCGAAGGCCCTGGGTCAGGACCAGGAGGGCCTGCTGATCCAGACGGCGGGGGGCGAGCGCCAACTGGTCGTGCCGGCCGAGCGCATCCTCGTGACCGTGGGCCGCAAGCC
Organism: Caulobacter sp. GW822-FHT01G02; assembly: GCF_058802865.1. Taxonomy (NCBI): domain Bacteria; kingdom Pseudomonadati; phylum Pseudomonadota; class Alphaproteobacteria; order Caulobacterales; family Caulobacteraceae; genus Caulobacter; species Caulobacter sp. GW822-FHT01G02. The sequence continues at coordinate 80,349 of NZ_JBXAON010000008.1, read as the reverse complement.
CCAAACCGAGGGCTGGGGGCTCGACCAAATGGCGCTGGCGATGGACGGGCCATTCGTAAGGGTCGATGAGCGCTGTGCGACGTCCACCACCAACGTCTGGGCGATCGGCGATTTGGTCGGGGAGCCCATGTTGGCCCACAAGGCGTCAGCCCAGGGCGAGATGGTCGCCGAGATCATCGCGGGCCGCCGGCGCCGGTTCGAACCGGTCGCCATCGCGGCGGTGTGTTTCACCGAGCCGGAGATCGTCAGCGTTGGGCTGACGCCCGATCAGGCTCCTGAAGGCGTCGAGACCGTCGTGGGTCAATTCCCGTTCCAGGCCAATGGCCGCGCGCTGTCGATGCAGGCTGGGGACGATGGCGGCTTTGTTCGGATCCTGGCGCGCAAGTCCGATCATCGGATCCTCGGCATTCAGGCCGTCGGCCGCCACTGTTCGGAATTGGCCGGGGAGTTCGCCACCCTGATGGAAGTGGGCGGCGTCCTGGAGGACGTCGCCGGCGTCATCCATGTCCATCCCACCCTGGGCGAGGCCATCCACGAGAGCGCCCTTAAGGCGCTCGGTCACGCCATTCACATTTGACGCCCGGAACCTGATCATGAGCATTCCCTTCGCGCCCCAGTCGATGGAGTTCGGCTTGGGCGAAACCGTCGATATGATCCGCGATACGACCGCGCGCTGGGCCGCCGACCGGCTGGCGCCGCGCGCCGCCGAGATCGACGAAACCAACACCTTCGCGCGCGACCTGTGGCCCGAGATGGGCGCGCTGGGCCTGCATGGCGTCACGGTCGAGGAAGAGTTCGGCGGCCTGGGCCTAGGCTATCTCGAGCACGTCGTGGCCATGGAGGAAGTGTCGCGCGCCTCGGCCTCGATCGGACTGAGCTACGGCGCTCACTCCAATCTCTGCGTCAATCAGATTCGGCGCTGGGGCACGCCCGAACAGAAGCGCAGATACCTGCCCAAGCTGATTTCAGGCGAACACCTTGGATCGCTGGCCATGTCGGAGGCCGGTTCGGGATCGGACGTCATGTCCATGCGGACGCGAGCCGAGAAGAGGGGCGACCGCTACGTGCTGAACGGCACGAAATTCTGGATCACCAATTCTCCGACCGCGGACACCCTGGTCGTCTATGTGCGCACGGGGGAGGGGAGCGGTGGCGTCACGACCTTCCTGATCGAGAAGGGGATGAAGGGCTTCAGCGTTTCCAAGAAGCTCGACAAGATGGGCATGCGCGGGTCGGACACCGCCGAGCTGGTGTTTGAGGACTGCGAGGTCCCGGAGGAAAACGTCATGGGTCCCGTCGGCGGCGGGGCGGGGATCTTGATGAGCGGCCTCGACTACGAGCGTACGGTCCTGTCCGGCGGCCCGCTCGGTATCATGCAGGCGGCCCTCGACGTGGTCCTGCCCTACATCCGCGAAAGAAGGCAATTCGGCAAGGCGATCGGTTCGTTCCAGCTGATGCAGGCCAAGGTCGCCGACATGTACGTCGCCCTAAACTCGGCCCGAGCCTACGTCTATGCGGTGGCGCGGGCCTGCGACGCGGGCAAGACCACGCGCTTCGACGCGGCGGGGGCGATTTTGCTGGCTTCGGAGAACGCCGTGAAGGTCAGCCTGGAGGCTGTGCAGGCTTTGGGCGGCGCCGGCTACACTAAGGAGTGGCCCGTCGAACGGCTCGTTCGGGACGCGAAGCTCTATGACATCGGCGCCGGCACCAACGAGATTCGCCGTTTCCTGATCGGCCGGGAGCTGCTGGGCTCGTGAGCGCGCCGGTCCTGACATCGTCGCTCTCGCCCCAGAGCGACACGTTCTTGGCCAATGCGCGCCATAACCGCGCTCTGGTCGACGCCCTCCGCGCCGCTGTCGGCAAGGCAAGCCTGGGCGGAGACGCGCGCGCTCGAGAGCGCCATGTCTCTCGCGGCAAGCTGCTGCCGCGCGACCGCGTCGATCGGCTCCTGGACCCCGGGTCGCCTTTCCTGGAGATCGGCCAGTTGGCCGCCAACGGCATGTACGCGACCGCCGCGGACGCCGAAGGCGCGCCAGGCGCTGGGATGATCTGCGGCATTGGCCGAGTGGCGGGGCGCCAGGTGATGATCGTCTGCAATGACCCGACCGTGAAGGGCGGCGCCTATTTTCCGATGACGGTGAAGAAGCACCTGCGCGCCCAGGAGATCGCCGAGCAGAACTATCTGCCCTGCGTCTATCTGGTCGACAGCGGCGGCGCCAACCTGCCCCATCAGGCCGAAGTGTTCCCCGACCGCGAGCACTTTGGCCGCATCTTCTTCAACCAGGCGAACATGTCCGCCAAGGGCATCCCGCAGATCGCCTGTGTCATGGGCTCCTGCACCGCCGGCGGCGCCTATGTCCCAGCGATGAGCGACGAAACGGTCATCGTCCGTAACCAGGGCACCATCTTTCTCGCCGGGCCGCCGCTGGTGAAGGCGGCCACGGGCGAGGTCATCTCGGCCGAGGATTTGGGCGGGGCCGACACCCACGGGCGCAAATCCGGCGTCGTCGATCATGTCGCCGACAATGACGAGCACGCCCTGACCATCGTTCGCGACATCGTCTCGACCCTGCCGCCGCAGGCCACGCCGCCGATCAACCTTTCGGTCGTACAGCCGCCGAAATACGCGGCCGAGGAGCTTTATGGCGTGACGCCGCAGGATGTGCGCGCCCCCTACGATGTGCGCGAGGTGATCGCCCGGATCGTCGACGGCTCGGCGTTCCACGAGTTCAAGGCGCTGTACGGCGCGAGCCTGGTCTGCGGCTTCGCCCACATCTGGGGCCTGCCCGTGGCGATTCTGGCCAACAACGGCGTCCTGTTCTCCGAAAGCGCCCAGAAGGGCGCGCACTTCATCGAGCTGGCCTGTCAGCGCAAAGTCCCGCTGCTGTTCCTGCAGAACATCTCGGGTTTCATGGTCGGCGGCAAGTACGAAGCCGAGGGCATTGCCAAGCATGGCGCCAAGCTGGTCACGGCCGTGGCCACGGCCAGCGTGCCGAAGATCACCGTCCTGATCGGGGGCTCGTTCGGCGCTGGCAATTACGGCATGTGCGGGCGGGCCTACAGTCCGCGTTTCCTGTTCACCTGGCCCAATTCGCGGATTTCGGTGATGGGTGGCGAACAGGCCGCCAGCGTGCTGGCCACCGTCCACCGCGACGCGGCCAAGTGGACGCCCGAGGAGGCCGAGGCCTTCAAGGCGCCGATCCGTCAAAAGTACGAAGACGAGGGCAACCCCTACTACGCGACCGCCCGACTGTGGGACGACGGCATCATCGACCCGGCTCAAACGCGCGACGTGCTGGGGCTGGCCTTGGCCGCCACGCTGAACGCGCCCCTGCCCAAACGCCCCGCGTTCGGTGTGTTCCGGATGTGACGTCCATGATCGAGTCCCTGCTTATCGCCAATCGCGGCGAGATCGCCTGTCGCATCATCCGGACGGCCCGGGCGTTGGGCGTGCGCACCATCGCGGTCTATTCCGACGCTGACGGCGCGGCCCTGCATGTGCAGCTCGCAGACGAGGCCGTGCATATCGGCCCGTCGCCGGCTCGAGAATCCTATCTGCTTGGCGAGCGCATCATCGCCGCCGCCAAAGCGACCGGGGCCCAGGCCATTCACCCAGGCTATGGCTTCCTGTCTGAGAACGCCGACTTCGCCGATGCGGTGCAGGCCGCTGGCCTGATATGGGTCGGCGCGCCCGCGTCTTCGATCCGGGCCATGGGTCTCAAGGATTCGGCCAAGGCGTTGATGCTCGCCGCTGGCGTGCCCGTGACCCCCGGCTACATGGGCGACAACCAAGATCCCGACCACCTCAGAGCACAGGCCGACGCCATGGGCTATCCGGTCCTGATCAAGGCCGTCGCGGGCGGCGGCGGCAAGGGTATGCGCAAGGTCGAGGCCTCCGCCGAGTTCCTCGATATGCTCGCCTCATGCAAGCGGGAGGCGAACGCGTCGTTCGGTGATGCTCGGGTCCTGATCGAGAAATACATCCTGTCGCCGCGGCACATCGAGGTGCAGGTCTTTGGCGACACTCACGGCGACGTCGTGCACCTGTTCGAACGCGACTGCTCCTTGCAGCGACGCCATCAGAAGGTGATCGAGGAGGCGCCTGCGCCGGGCATGACGGCCGATGTACGCCAAGCCGTCTGCGCGGCGGCGGTAAAGGCGGCCAAGGCCGTCGACTATGTTGGGGCCGGCACGATCGAGTTCATCGCCGACGCCTCGGACGGCCTGCGGTCCGACCGCATCTGGTTCATGGAAATGAACACACGGCTGCAAGTCGAGCATCCGGTGACCGAAGCGATCACGGGTCAGGACTTGGTCGAGTGGCAACTGCGGGTCGCCTCGGGCGAGCGCCTTCCCAAGCGCCAGGACGAACTGCAGATCACCGGCTGGTCCATGGAGGCGCGCCTCTACGCCGAGAACCCGACCGCCGGCTTCCTGCCTTCCACGGGGCCGCTGACAAGGCTGCGGCTGCCCGGCGATATCCGCATCGACACGGGGGTTTACGAAGGCGGTGAAGTCACGCCGTTCTACGATCCAATGATCGCCAAGCTGATCGTCCATGCGCCGACGCGCCAGGCGGCGGCCGCCAAGCTCGCCGCCGCCGCCGGTCAGGTTCAAGTCTGGCCCGTCCGTACGAACGCCGCCTTACTGGCGCGGGCGGCGGCCGATGACGACTTCGTGGCCGGCAGAGTCGATACGGGCTTCATCGAGCGCGGCCTGTCCGCCCTGGTCCCAGCCGCCGAACCCTCCGCAACGATCCAGGCGGAAGCCGCCTCGGCGCTCCTTTCGGCGCCCATGGGCCGCCCTTGGATTGACCTGACCGGCTTTCGAGCCAACGGGCCAGCTCAGCGCCGCGTCGCGGTCGACGTGGCGGGCTCTATTCACCTTGCCGAGCCTGCGCCGGAGGCCAGAGGCCAGGTTACGTCGATCGATGGGCGCGACGTCCTGTTCCTCGACGGCGAAGCTTGGTCCATCGGTCCAGGCCGCGTGGACGGCGTCGGCGACGGCCGCGCGTCAGACGGCGCGATCCTCAGCCCCATGCCTGGGAGGGTGATCGCGGTTGATGTCGAAGCGGGACAGACGGTGTTGCGTGGCCAGAAGCTTCTGACGCTGGAGGCCATGAAAATGGAACATGGCATGATCGCGCCTTTCGATGGCGTCGTTCGCACGCTGGTGGTCAAGGCCGGCGACCAGGTCGGGGAGGGGGCGCTGCTGGCGCGCATCGAGACGGGGGCGGACTGATGGCTGGGCGCCACTTCGAGGACTGGACCATCGGCGACCGCATGGCGCATGACATCCGCCGCACCGTGACCGAGACGGACAACCTCCTGTTTTCGGTCATGACCCACAATCCGCAACCGCTGCATCTGGACGCCGAGGCGGCCAGGGCGAGCGAATTTGGCCGTATCCTCGTCAACGGCACCTTCACCTTCGCCCTGATGGTCGGCCTTTCTGTGGGCGACACGACGCTGGGTACGCTTGTCGCCAACCTCGGATACGACATGCTGGTCATGCCCGCGCCGGTGTTCATCGGCGACACCCTGCGCGCCGAGACGGAGGTCGTGGGGCTCAAGGACAGTCGATCGCGACCCCTCGCCGGTTTGGTAACCTTCGCGCACAAGCTACTGAACCAGCGTGACGAGGTCGTTTGTTCGTGCCAGCGCACGGCTCTCGTGGCTCGACGCCCATGAAATTGCGATCACTCCTATTCGTCCCCGGCGACCGGCCGGAGCGCTTCGACAAAGCCGCCGCCTCCGGCGCCGATGCGATCATCCTTGATCTTGAGGACGCCGTGGCGCCGGCGCGAAAGGCCTTCGCCCGGCAGGCGGTCGCCGACTATTTGGCCGCGGCCGTCGGTGGCGTCGTTCGCTTAGTCCGCATCAATCCGGTGGACAGCCCATGGCTCCGAGCCGACCTGCAAACCGCGGCGGCAAGCCAGGGACTGGTCCTGCCCAAGGCCGAAGGCGTCGAGACCTTTGACCGCCTGGATGCGGCCGCAAAGGATCTGTCGCTGCCGCCGATCCTGCCGATCGCGACGGAAACCCCTTTGGCCGTGTTCCGAATGGCCGAGTACGTCCGCTTCGCCGATCGTCTGCTCGGGCTGACCTGGGGGGCCGAGGACCTGCCCGCCGCCATAGGGGCTGCCGGAAGCCGCGACGCCGCGGGGCTGCTCACCGCGCCCTACCAATTGGTCCGCACGCTCAGCTTGTTCGCCGCCCACGCCGCCAAAACCCTGGCGATCGAAACGGTCTATCCAAATATCCGCGATCTGGACGGCCTGGCCGCCTACGCCGCAAGGGGCGCTTTCGATGGCTTCTCGGGCATGATGGCGATCCATCCGTCTCAGGTCGAAGCCATAAACCTGGCGTTCACGCCGACCGCCGAGGCGCTTGATCAAGCCCGATCGGTTGTCGCGGCTTTTGCCGAGACGCCCGGCGCCGGCGCGGTGCAATGGAACGGACGCATGTTGGATGCGCCTCATCTCAAGCAGGCCCTACGTCTTCTTGGCGAGGCGTGAGGATGGGTCCAGATAGGCGTCTCGGAACATCAGCAGGCGCCGTGCCGGTCGGGACGCCGAAGACGCCGCGGGCGCTTGCGTCCGCCGGCGCGATGGCGGCGCAAACTATGAAAGGCGAGTCATGAGCACGGTTATCATCGGGGCGGGTCATGCGGGAGGCGCCGCCGCCGCCGTTCTTCGACAGCTCGGCCATGACCAGCCCATCATTCTGATCGGTGAGGAGCCTCACCCGCCCTATCAGCGCCCGCCGCTTTCGAAAGGGTGGCTTAAGGGCGAGGTTGGCGAGGATGGTCTGCTGCTTCGGCCCCGCGCGTGGTACGCCGAAAATCAAGTCGAGCTGCGAACCTCGACCCGCGTGGTGAACATCGATCGCCAGGCGCGACAGCTGACGATGTCGACCGACGACACCCTCTCCTACGACACTTTGATCCTGGCGACGGGCTCGCGGGCGCGAAAGCTGGTGTTGCCCGGCAGCGATCTGAAGGGCTTCCTTGAACTGCGCACGATCGAGGACGCCGAAGCCATCAAGGCCTGGTTCCGTCCGGGCTTTCGGCTTGCGATCATCGGCGGCGGCTATGTCGGCCTGGAGGTCGCGGCCTCAGCGCGCCAGCTGGGCGCCGAGGTCGACGTGCTCGAGCGTGAAGACCGCCTTTTGGCCCGGGTCGCGGGGCCGGTGATGTCGTCGTTCTTTCGCGACGTTCACGAGCAGAATGGCGTCCGTTTTTACTTTGGCGTTGCGGTCGAAGGATACGAGGGGCTGGATGGGCACGTGTCGGGGGTGAGGCTTTCAGGTCGGCCGCCGCTCCATTGCGATGCGGTGTTGGTTGGCGTTGGCGCCGTTCCAAACGATGACTTGGCGGTGGCTGCGGGCTTGGCGTGTGATGATGGCGTGATCGTGGATGGCCGAGCGCGGACCTCGGATTCTCGCGTCTTCGCCATCGGTGACGTGACGCGTCGGCCCATGACGTTCTACGACAGGACCTTGCGTCTGGAGAGCGTGCCCAATGCGCTGGAACAGGCGCGCCAAGCCGCCGCCGCCATCGTCGGCGCGCCCGAGCCAAAGCCCGAGACGCCGTGGTTCTGGTCCGATCAATACGACATCAAGCTGCAGATCGGCGGCATGCCGTTCGACGTCGACGCGGTAGTTTTGCGCGGCGATCCGGCGGCGCGCAAGTTCTCGCTGTTTCACCTCTCCAAGGGTCGTGTCCAGGCGGTGGAGGCGATCAACAGCCCGCCGGAATTCATGGTCGGGCGCCAATGGCTGGCGTCGCGTCGCGAGGTGGATCCCGCTCGCCTGGCTGACGTCTCGATCCCAATCAAAGAAGTCTAGCGCCACCCGCGCCGGGCGCTTGAAAGCTCGGCTTCGGCCGGAATAAAATTCTTATATTAGAATCGAATTCTCGCATCGGCGTCGCGATGCGTGGGGAGAGCCATCACATGAAGATCGGGATCAGCGGCGCGGGCGGCAAGCTCGGGGCCGGCGTCGTGGATGAGCTTCTGCGCCGCGGCGGCCATGACGTCGTGGGCATATCGCGCACGCCGTCGAACCTCTCCGCGCCCGAAACGCGGTTCGGCGACTATGATCAGCCGGAAAGCCTTACAGCCGCCTATGCCGGCCTTGACCGTCTGCTGATCATTCCAACGACAGCGCTCGCGCCTGGCCAACGCGCCAGGCAGAATATCGCGGCGATCGACGCGGCGAACCGAGCCGGTGTCGCGCATATCGCCTTCATGTCCTCGTCCGGCGCGAGGGCCAGGCCCGAGCCGGACGTCTGGGCTTCGTACTTCGCCACCGAGCAGCATCTGATGCGCACCGCGGCGCGCTGGAGCGTTCTGCGAATGAACTACTATATCGAATCCTTCGCGGACGAGGCGCGGCGCGCGTTCGACCAGGGCGCCCTCGTCGGGCTTGGTGAAAGCAAGGTCGCCTTTGTCTCGCGCGCGGACCTTGCCGCCGCCGCGGCCGGACTCCTGGCAGGGGCCGGACACGAGGGCGCCATCTACACCGGGACCGGCCCGCGGACATGGTCGGTCGCCGAGCGTCTGGACCTGATCGTCAGGCTCAGCGGAAGGCCGTTGGCCTCAACAGTGCTGACCCCCGAGGCGTTGCGCGCCGGCCTGAGCCAGAGCGGTCTTCCGCCGCATGTTGTCGAGGTCGCGCTGTCCATTCGGCAAGGCTTCGTCGATGGCGGTTTCGACATTGTCACCGGCGATATCGAAAGACTTGCTGGGCGTCCGCCGCAAGCCATGGAAGACGCCCTCCGCGACGCCTTCTAGGGCGCCGATCGCCTTCGATCGACAAACCGTTCAGGGCGTGTCGGGACGATCCGCGGACATCTGAGCGCGATGCCGCTCGAAATGATCCGGTCGCCTCTCGACCCAGACCCCTTCGGCCGTGGCCCGATCCTGGTGCTCGCCCTCGAGGCGCAACGCGCCCGCCATGGTGATACGCCGTCCCTCACGCGACAGGACCCGCGTCCTTAGGATGAGCGGCCGCGCAACCGGGACGGGCATGAGGAAGCTGACCGAGAGCGTGGCGGTCACACTCTTGACGCCGCGATGGGTCAGAAAACGGCCCAGGACATCGTCGAAAACGCCGGCGATCCATCCGCCGTGCGCAACTTCCGGACCGCCGTCGAAATCGGCGGGACATTGTACGAATGCCACCCCCTCTTCGGGAGACGTGGCGTTAAATAGGTCGGCCCCGAACCGGCAGCTTCTGTCCCCGACCCGGCAGCCCCTGCAGAGCGCGATGCGTTCATCAACCAAGGCTTACCCTTCCAAAGGTTTTCGGATCGCGCTATGCGAAACGTCATTTGAATATCAGAATGTATGGAAGCGTCCCGCCGCAGCGCTGATGTTTCGCTTTCAGTATGATTCTGATAGTGAATTGCTTGAATTTGGCGGTGTTCGTCGAAGATGGAGTGCGCATGGCGCGATCAGCAGTGGGCACGGTCTCCCGCGACGATGGGGAGAGCCTTGACGGAGGGGGGAGCGACCTTTCCGAAAAGACGGTGATCGTCAAACCCGCGGCCAATGCGATCCGTATCCTGAAATTTCTGGTCGAATCGGGCGGGCCGACACGGTCGGTGACCATCTCGCGGAGCCTTGGGCTCAACGCCAGCACCTGCTTCAACATCCTTCGCACTCTGGTGCTGGAGGATGTCGTCGAGTTCGATCCGCTCACCAAGACCTATACCGTGGGCGTTGGTTTGACGACGCTGATGGGCAATCTGTTGACCGAGGGTCAACGTGTGGCGACCGCCACGCCGCAGATGCGCGACCTGGCCGATCGCTTCAACATCACCGTGACCCTGTGGAAGCGACTGGGGCCCGACAAGATCATTCTGGTCAAGAGCGTGCCGAGCCCGGCGAACGTTCGCATTGAAATGGCCGAAGGCCAGCGACTGCCTGTGCTCATGGCCTCGACGGGCCGGATCATGGCGCCGCACCTGGGCTGGACGCGAAAGGACCTGAAGACCGCGTTCAAGGCTCTGCGTTGGCAGACACCCCTGACCTTCGAGGACTACTGGGAACAGGTGGAGGTCGCCGAGAGGCGCGGCTGGGCCAGCGACCCGGGCTACTTCACCAAAGGGGTGCAGACCATCGCCGCCCCGGTGTTTGACCGAACCGGCGATGTGGCCTTCAGCATCGTCGGGGTGATGCTGCTTGGCCAGTATGAAGACGCCGCGCTCGAAGAGATTGGCACTGCCCTGCGCGACGCTGGCCGGCGCCTGACCAGCGCCTTGACCTGATCGCCGCGTCATCAACGATCGCCTAGGCCGGCTCGGGTCTTCCAGTCCGGCGGCGGGGCTTCATCGGCGGCGAAATCGAGCTCGACTTCGACGCCGTTCGGATCGAGCAAGAACAGCTGCCAGAAGCTGAACGGGCGGGGCGTGCGGATCACCCGATAGGTTAGGCCCGCCGCGGTGATGCGCGCGGCGGCCGCCTGAAAGCCCTGCGCGAAGAAGGCCATGTGGTCCAATGCCCCGCGCCGCGGCTCGGGCATGCGCGTCGTCTCGACGATGTGCAAAAGCGGATGATCGCCGACATAGAGCCACGCTCCGCCGACGCCAAAATCGGGCCTTGGCCCCATCGTCAGCCCGAGCATGGCGTAGAAATCGAGAGTCTCGGTCAATCGGTCCGTCATGACGGTGAAGTGGTCCATGCGGACGATCATCGACTACCCCGCTTTTTTGCCGCCATGCCGAGATGACGATGGCAGGTATTTTCTAGACACTTTTGCGATTTTTGTTATAGAAAGAAATTCTGAATGGCGGTGGCGGTCCAAAAGCCCTGCCCGGTTGAGAGGCGGCGACAAGCCGCCCTTTTGGAAGCGAGGAAAGCCAGATGACAGTCGATGACATGATCCTTGTGAGCGTGGACGACCACGTCATCGAGCCGCCGAATGCCTTTACGCCACACTGGCCGCAGCACCTGAAAGGCCGCGAGCCGCACATCGAAGAGCGCGACGGTCGCGACGTCTGGATGTTCGAGGAAAAGGCCTCCGGCTACATGGGCCTCAATTCCGTCGTCGGCCGCCCGAAGGAAGAGTACGGCATGGAGCCGCTCAACTACGCGCAGATGCGCCGCGGCACGTGGGACATCAAGGCGCGCGTTGAGGATATGGACGCCAACGGCATCCTGGGTTCGATCTGCTTCCCGACGTTCCCGGGGTTCGCCGGCGCTCGGTTCCAAACCGCCTCGAAGCAGGATCCCGAGGTCGCCCTGGCGGCGATCCGGGCCTACAATGACTGGCACTTCTATGACTGGGCCGGCGCCGCGCCCGGCCGTTTCATCCCGCTTATGCTGACGCCGTTCTGGGACATGCAGGCGGCCGTCGCCGAAGTGGAGCGAATGGCGAAGCTGGGCGTCCACGCCCTGTCGTTCTCGGACAACCCGGCGCTTGCGGGCTGGCCCTCGCTGCATGACGCCTATTGGGATCCGCTCTGGAAGGCCTGCGCCGACAATCAGGTGGTTATCTGCTGCCACATCGGCACGGGCTCGGCGGCCGCGCACGCGTCGGACCTGTCGCCCATCGACGCCTGGATCACCTCGATGCCGATCTCGATCGCCAACTCGGCGGCCGACTGGATCTGGGCGCCGATGTGGAAGAAGTACCCCACGCTGAAGATGGCCCTTTCCGAAGGCGGCATCGGTTGGATTCCCTACCTGCTGGAACGCGCCGATTTCACCCACGGCCACCACAATGCCTGGACCAATTCGAATTTCGGCCCCGGCGTGATGCCCAGCGACATCTACAAGAAGCACATCATCAGCTGCTTCATCGAAGACAAGTTCGGTCTGGCCAACCTCGACTACATCGGCGAGGACATGGTCATGTACGAATGCGACTATCCGCACTCGGACTCGGTCTGGCCGCACTCGGCCGAGAAGCTGTGGAACGACGTTCAGCACCTGTCGCGTGAGACGATCGACAAGATCACCCACATCAATGCGATGCGCGAATTCTCCTATGACCCGTTCTCGGTGCTGAAGAAGGAAGATTGCACCGTCGGCGCCCTGAAGGCGGCGGCCGCGGCCGTCCCGGTTCATACTGATCCGCTGCTCGGCCTCGGGGGCGCTGCGCCCAAGCGGGAAGCCGGCAAGCCGGTGACCTCGGGCGACATCAACCGGATGTTCGCGAACGCTTCTGCGGAATCGACGGTCTCGGGCCGCCGCTAGACGGCCCGGCCGGAGATCAAGGCGCCCGCCGGAACAGCCACCGGCGGGCGTTCTTATGTCCGCTTTCCCTCGATCCAGCGCCCCGCGCGCCCGAGCAAGCGCACGGCGTTGCCATGCAGGCGTTGGCCGATATCCATCGGGGCCTTGCCGGCGCAGGCCCGCGCGTAGCTGCCTTCCAGGATCAAGGCCAGCTTGTAGCAAGCAAACACCCGGTACCAATTCAGGTTCGACAGATCCGAACCCGTCAGCCGGCCATAGACCTCAACCAGTTCCTCGGACTCCGGAAAGCCCTCCCACGGCTCGACGACGATCGTCGTCTGGCTCATGTCTCCGCCCGGACCCGGCCAGGTCGCCAGGAGCCAGCCGAGATCGACCAGGGGATCGCCGATCGTCGACAGCTCCCAGTCAATGATGGCTTCGATGACCGGCGCGTCCTGACGAAACAGCACGTTCTTGAGATGAAAGTCGCCATGCATCAGGCCGGGACGAAAGGTCCTGGGCCGATGTGCTTCCAACCAGTCGCCGATGGGGCCGACATCGGGCAGGCCGACGGCGCCGGGCCAGCCTGGGAACTCACCGTAGCTTTCAAGCTGCGTCAGCCAGCGACGCGCCTGGCGTTCCAGAAAGCCATCCGGTTTGCCGAAGTCGGCAAGGCCGACCGCCGCATAGTCGATCAGCGCGACGCGGGACAGGCCGTCAACAACCGACAGGCCCATAGCGCGCCGCGCCGCGGGCGACCCGGCGTGCAGGGGCGGCATGCCCACCGCGGCGTTGAATCCCTCAAGCGGTTCCATCAGGTAGAACGCCGCCCCGAGCACCGAGGCGTCGTCGCACGCGGCGATCAGGCCGGCGTGAGGCACGTCCGAGCCCTTGAGCGCCTTGAGCACGCGCGCCTCGCGCCTCATCGTATCGCTGCCGTCATGGCGCGGATTGGCGGGCGGACGGCGCAGGACGTACCCGCGACCGCTTCGGTTGAAGCGTAGCAGGACATTCTGCGAGCCGCCGGTTAATTGAGCGACGTCGACGATGGGGCCCGAACCCAAACCTTCGCCATCCATCCACGCGGACAGGGAGTCGAGGTCGACCAACTCGAGACCGTGGGGACGATCGATGGTCATGCGACCGCCGCCCTCAGACCCGCCTCGCCGCCGGTCAGGCCAAGCTTGCTCAGCGCCGCCTGACGACGCGCGGGCAGATGGTAATCCGGAAAGAGACCCTGCGAACGCTTTCGGCCTCGCAGGAGCTGCTTGGCCAGGGTCACCTTGTGAATGTCGGTCGGTCCGTCCGCCAAACCGACCTGGAACGAGTCCAGCACCATCGCCGCCAACGGCGTCTCGTTCGACAGTCCCAAACAGCCGTGGACATAGACCGCGCGCGCGGCGATGTCGTGGAGCACCTTGGGCATGGCCGCCTTGACCGCCGAAATGTCGCCACGCACCTTGTTGTAGTCCTGCTCGCGATCGATCTTCCAGGCCGTGCGCAGGACCAGCAGGCGAAATTGCTCGAGTTCGATCCAGCTGTCGGCGATCTTCTCCTGAACCAGTTGCTTGTCGGCCAGCAGCTCGTTGCGCGTGATGCGCGACAGGGCGCGATCGCACAGCATGTCGAACGCTTGGCGGGCTTTTCCGATCGTTCTCATGGCGTGGTGAATACGACCGCCGCCCAATCGAACCTGGGCCACGACAAAGCCGGCGCCGCGGCCGCCCAGCATATGATCGAGCGGAACGGCGACATCGGTGAAGCGCAAATAGGCATGGGCCGGATCGCGATCGCCGTAGCCGACATTGCGAACGATCTCGAGCCCGGGCGCGCCCTTGGGAATGATGAAGACCGAAAGGCGTCGATGGGGAGGAGCGTCGGGCTCGGTAACGGCCATGACCAGAAAGAAACTCGCGTAGCGGGCGTTGGTGGCGAACCATTTCTCGCCGTTGAGCACCCATTGATCGCCCTTCAGGACCGCGCGGGTCGAAAAGGTCGTCGGGTCGGCGCCGCCCTGCGGTTCTGTCATCGAAAAGCAGGAGACGATGTCATTGGCGAGCAGGGGCTGGAGATAGCGCGCCTTCTGTTCGGCGGTGCCGTAGACTGCGAGAATTTCGGCGTTGCCGGAATCGGGCGCCTGGCAGCCAAAGACGGTCGGCGCGAAGATCGAGCGCCCCAGAATCTCGTTCATCAAGGCCAGCTTGACCTGGCCATAGCCAGGCCCTCCCAGCTCAGGGCCAAGGTGACAGGCCCAGAGACCCCGCGCCTTGACCTGTTGCTGCAGCGGACGAACGAAACGTTGGTTCAGGGGGTTGTCGACGTCGAATGGGCTTTGCAAGACGAGGTCGAGCGGCTCGACCTCATCGCGGACAAAGGCGTCGATCCAGGCCAACTGCTCGGCAAAATCGGGGTCGGTTTCGAAGTCCCAGGCCATTGGCCGCCTCCGTTCATACTTGATTGTCAGGACAGGGTGCGGCCGCCATCGACGACGATCGTCTCGCCCACGATGTAGGAGGCCAGCGGAGACGCCAGGAACAGCGCCACGCCCGCGACCTCCTTGGGAAGGCCCAGGCGCTTGAGGGGAATGCCCCTTAGGCGTTCCTGGAGGCGGTCGGGGTCGGAGGTGGTGACCGCGGTCATCTTGGTGGCGATCAGGCCCGGCGCGATACCGTTGACGCGAATGGCGCGTCCGGCCCAGGCGTCGCCCAGCGTCCGCGTCAAATGGATCGCGCCGGCCTTGGACGCCGAATAGGCTGGATTGCCGCGCGTGGCGCGTAGGCCGCCCACCGAACTGATGATGATCAGGCTTCCGGCCCGCGCCTCGAGCGCCGGCGCCAGCTTCTGGGCGCAGGCAATAAGGCTGGTCAGGTTAACTTCCACCACGTGGCGGAAGGTGTCGGCCTCGAACTCCTTGCGCCGGTACTCCACCGCCCCTTGGGACAGGATCGCGACGTCAACAGCCTCAAAAGGCGCGGTCCATTGGTCGATCGCGCCGGGCGTGGCCAGATTCAGGCTGGAAAATTCAAACGGCTCCAGGGCCGAAGCGCCATCGCCATAGGCGGCCTTGTTCGCACGAGTGCCCGTTATGGCGACTGTCGCGCCGCGCCTGGCGAACTCTTGCGCGCAGGCCAGCCCGATCCCGCTCGATCCGCCAATGACGAGCACGCGCTTTTCGGTGAAGTCGAGATCCACGAGAGGCCTAAAACGATTGAATGAAACGGTTGCTTTATTTCCCATGCCTGGGATAAACCGTCAATCCATGAAAGCCGACATCGCCAGGGACGCGATCAAGCGGGCCGCTCAGAGCCTATTCGCCGCGCGGGGCGTGGACGCTGTCTCCGTGCGCGAAATCCTGACGGCGGCCGGCCATCGCAACGGCGCGTCGCTGCATTACTATTTCGGGTCCAAAGACGACTTGGTTGAGCAGCTGGTCATCGACGGCGCGCGTCTGATCGATGAGCGCCGCAACGCCCGGCTCGATGCGCTGGAAGCCGATGGCGGGCCTCATGCGCTGCGAGACGTGATGGAGGTGCTGATCCTGCCGTCCACCGACCTCGGCGAGGGCGGAGGGGAGGGGGACTACCTGCGGTTCATCAGCACTTTCAGCCTGCAAAACCGAGTGGCTTTCGACGCCATCGTCGCTGATGGCTGGAACCGGGGCTATCAGCGGTGCCTGGATCATATCCGGCGGCTTTCCGCCTTGCCGCAGGAGATGCTCGAGCGCCGGCTGGTGTTCCTGAGCTTGGGGCTGCGCGCGATCATGACGGCGCGAGAAGCGGCGCTGGCCGCGCATCCCAATCATGCGTTCTGGGGCGCTGCTACGCTGGAGGATCTGGTCGAGACGCTCGTGGGCATGGTTACGCCCGAGCCCGGCGTCTAGGTGCGCGCGGTGCGCCGCATGGACTCGAAATGAGTCTTCCCGTTTAGAGTTCAGAATGAAATTCGTGTATCAGATTTTTTCTTGCGATGTCTCCCGCCTCTGACTAGCATCGCGGCAGATCGCCCGATCGGGCAGATCCAATGGCTCCAACGGATTTCGCCACAGATGCGAAGACGAGAGCGGGGGAGAGATCTGAATGACCAATGCGAGAGCGAGCGTATCGCGCGGAGTCCTGGCCTGGGCCTTGGCGTCCATGTTGTCGGCCCCAGCCCTTGCCCAGGTTCAGGCGCAGGCTCCGGCGACCGAGGAGTCCGCCACCGGTCTCGACAGTATTGTCGTCACCGCCCGCCGTCGCGACGAGGCGCCGATCTCGGTGCCGGTGTCGGTGACAGTCCTGGGCGCGGCGCAGCTCAAAGCTCTCGCTGTTGACAGTCTGCAGGACCTGCGCGCGGTGACGCCCGGCATCACCGTAGGGGAGGTGTCGGGGGGCGTCGGCGGAACGGTGGCGTTGCGCGGTGTCGGCACGACGGCGGGATCAAACCCGACCTTCGAGCAGACGGTGGCGGTCAATGTCGACGGCATCCAGCTCTCGCGCGGCGGGGCGGTGCGCATTGGCCAGATCGACATGGAGAAGATCGAGGTTCTTCGGGGACCGCAGGCGCTGTTCTTCGGCAAGAACAGCCCGGCCGGCGTCATCTCGATCACCACGGCCGACCCGACCTCGACGTTGGACGCCGAGGTGCGCGGCGGCTATGAGTTCAACGCTCGGGAGCGTCAGCTTGAGGCGATGATCTCTGGACCGTTGACCAGCACGCTCGGCGCGCGCTTGGTCGTCTACGGCGCGGATATGGACGGCTGGCGCACCAATATTGCCGACAGCGCCGCCACCGCTGCGAACGCGATCCGGTCGGGCTCGGTGACCGGATCGACGAACCGAGGACCGCAGCAAAAATTCTTCTTCACGCGCGCCACCCTGAAGTGGCGGCCGACCGAGGCCTTCGACGCGCGGCTCAAGCTCAGCTACGCCGACAACAAGGGGATCGGCTACAATCAAGCGGGCGGGTTCCAGCGGATCTACTGCCCCAATGGCGCGCCCCAACTGGCGCCGCAGGCCACGGCCCTGAATGGCGGCGCGGCCAACCCGGCCTTGGCCGCAGCGTTGTCGGTCGACAACTGCCGCGCCGACGCGACCTACGCCAATGGCAACATCAACCCGGCCTTTCTGGTCGGCTCGCCCGAAGGGTTCACGGATCCGGACGGCGCTGGCGACTACAGCCAGCAACTCTATTCGTTGGAAATGAACTATCGGCCGAGCGATCGGGTAACCCTGACATCCGTCACCGGCTGGGCCAAGAACAAGGATTTCCGCGTCGACACCTACGCTGTCGCGCCTTCCGACGCGGTGGCGGCCAACGACTTCACCGGCAATACCGGCTACACTCAGTTCACCCAGGAGGCGCGTCTGGCCACGGACCTGTCCGGGCCGGTCAACTTCCTGGTCGGAGCCTTCTACGAGGACTCCGATCTGCAGACCTACACCCGCAACGTGCTGGCGGGCGCGCCGCTCTTCCTGCACGACATCGACGGCAAGACCCGATCGGTGTTCGGCCAGGCGATCTGGGACATCACGGGCAAGCTTGAGCTGGCCGGCGGTCTGCGCTGGAGCAAGGAGACCAAGGATTTCGCGGTGACCCGGGACGGGGCGCCGCAGCCGGTGTCGCCCGCCTCGGCGGATTTCAAGAACACCTCGCCCGAAGTGACCTTGACCTGGCGGCCGACCACACGGCTCACCCTCTACGGGGCCTACAAGCAGGGCTTCAAGTCGGGCGGCTTCGCTGCGGCCACCAATACCGGCGCCGCCTTCACGACGCCGCTGAACGCGCTCTATCTGCCGGAATCGGCCGAAGGGGTCGAAGGCGGCGTTAAGGCGCTTCTGTTTGACGGGGCGTTGCGCGTCAACACCGCCGCATACGACTACGACTATACCAACCTGCAGGTGAACTCCCTCGACAACTCTAGCGGCGTGCCGGTGATCCGCGTAAACAACGCCGGTGCGGCGACCGTAAAGGGTGTGGAGAGCGACTTCACCTGGAGGCCGGCAGGCGCGCCGGGTCTGACGATCCGCGGCGCGGCCAACTACAACGACGCCAAGTACACTGACTTCCTGGCGACCTGCTACATCGGCCAGACCATCGCCGAAGGGTGCAACCTGCTGATCAACCCGACCACTGGGCGCTACACAGGC
The DNA here is from genome assembly GCF_058802865.1 of Caulobacter sp. GW822-FHT01G02. Classification (NCBI taxonomy): domain Bacteria; kingdom Pseudomonadati; phylum Pseudomonadota; class Alphaproteobacteria; order Caulobacterales; family Caulobacteraceae; genus Caulobacter; species Caulobacter sp. GW822-FHT01G02. The sequence goes on along the minus strand of NZ_JBXAON010000008.1, from coordinate 62,043 downwards.
CAACAATTGGCGGGCCAGCGCATGGTGAACGCGCCCAAGTGGACCGGGTCGTTGGGCGCGGCCTACACCGGCCAGAGCGGTTTCAAGGGAATCGAATGGGGCATGAACGTCGACGGCCTCTACAAGTCCCAATACAATCCTCATCCTGAACTTCATCCTGGCGCCCTGCAGGATGGGGTGGTTTTCCTGAACGCTGGCGTTCGCGTGTTCCGCAGCGACCATCGGTGGGAGCTGGCGCTGGTGGGGCGCAACTTGACGGAAAAATATCGGGTCGACGTCGCTTCCAACGTGCCCCAGACCGGGATCTCTACCCGAACGGGGTCGGCCCTGACCGGGGGGCTCGCCGACCTGAGCGGCAACGTCAATCGCGGTCGCGAGATCATGCTGCAACTGACCGTCCGACCGTTCTGAAAGGACTGGCCGCGCCGTCCCGCGGCAGGAGAACACGCCGCGGTTCGGCTTGCAGGCCGGACCGCGCAGGCGTCTAGAACCGGCCGAATGAGGCCAACGGAGGGTGAAGCCGATGCGTTTGGTCACATTTGAATCCCAGGGCCGTCGCCGGGCGGGGGCCTTCATCGAAGGCGATAGCCGGATCGTCGACTTGGCCGCCGCGCATCAGCAGCGGCATGGAGACCATGCGGCTGAACTGGCTGATATCCTAGCGTTGATCGAAGGGGGAGACGACGCGCTCGACAAGGCGATGGAAGCGGTCAAGTCCGCGCCGGAGACGGCGATCCTGACCCGTGCGGACGTCAAGCTGAGGGCGCCCATCCAGCCACCGCCCCAAATGCGCGACTGCAGTTGCTTTGAGCTGCACCTGCGCCAATGCTATTCGGCCGCGCGCGAGATGCGGGCCAAGGCCAAGGGCGTCGAGGTGATCGCAGACACCGGGCCCTCGCCAGCCGAACAACGGATTCTCGACCTCTTCGCCAAACAGCCGATCTATTACAAGGCCAACCGCTTCTCGGTAGTCGGCTCCGAGGAGGCGGTGATCTGGCCCTCCTATTCGCGCAGTATGGATTTCGAGCTCGAGTATGGCTGCTACATCAAGAAGCTGGCCAAGGACGTTCCGGCGGAGAAGGCCGGCGACTACATCTTCGGTTACACGATCTACAACGATTTTAGCGCCCGCGACGCGCAATCCGTTGAAATGATCGGTCAGCTGGGGCCGGCCAAGGGCAAGGATTTCGACACCGGCAACGCGATGGGGCCCTGCCTGGTCACAGCCGACGAAATGCCCAACCCCTACGACCTGACCATGATCGCGCGGGTCAATGGCGAGGAATGGGGTCGGGGTAACACCAGTACGATGCATTGGAAGTTCGAGGATCTGATCGCCTATATCTCGCGGTCGGAGACGCTGTATCCGGGCGAGTTCCTGGGATCGGGCACGATCGGCAACGGCTGCGGCCTGGAGGCCCAGCGGTTCCTGAAGCCGGGCGACGAGGTCGAATTGGACGTCGAAGGGATCGGCGTGCTGCGCAATCGGATTGTCAGGCCCGCCTAGACCAGGCCGCCATAGGCCCCGCCGTCCAGTTGCAGGTTCTGGCCGGTGATATAGCCCGCGCGATCCGAGCACAGGAAGGCGCAGGCGTCACCCACCTCCGAGGGGCGCCCGAACCGGCCAGCGGGGATCGCGCCGATCATTTCGGCGCGGGCCGCGGCCTCGTCGACCTGGCGCGCGCGGGCCAGGGATCGGGTCATTTGCGCCAGTCGATCGGTCTCGATCTTTTCGGGTAGGATGCAGTTGACGGTGACGCCGTCGCTGGCGGCCTCGCCGGCGAGGGCCTTGCAGAACGCGGTCAGTCCCGCGCGGGGTCCGGTGGACAGGGCCATCGGGAATTTCGGGGTCTTGACCATGGCCGAGGTGATGGCGACCACGCGGCCAAACCCCCTCTGGCGCATGCCGCCGATCACCGCCTGGATCAACAGGATCGGCGAGATCATCTTGGCCGCGACGACATCGCTCCAGGCCGCCTCGGTCCAGTCCGCCAGTCGGCCAGGCTTGGGGCCGCCGCTGTTGCAGACCAGGATGTCGGGCTCGGGGCAGGCGATCAGCGCCGTCGTCCGTCCTTGCGCTGTGTCGATGTCGGCGAGGATCGTATGCGGCCGCCGCCCGGTCAGGGTCTCGATCTCGAGGGCCGCCGCCTCCAGGCGATCGGCGTCCCGGCCGTTGATCCACACCTCGACGCCTTCGACGCTCAACGAGATGGCGCAGGCCTTTCCAAGGCCCGACGACGAGGCGCAGACGAGCGCGCGCTTTCCGGCGATGCCAAGGTCCATGGGCGTGCTCCAGATCGCCCTCAGAGCGTGCGGGCGATGATTTCCTTCATGATCTCGGACGTGCCGGCGTAGATGCGGGCAACGCGCGCATCCACCCAGGCGCGTCCCACGTCGTATTCACTCATATAGCCGTAACCGCCGTGAAGCTGGAGGAGTTCATCCAGCAACTGGCCGTGCAGTTCGGCGCTGGTCAGTTTGGCCATGGCGGCGGTCTCGGCCGTCAGCTGGCCGTCGAACAGCTTCTGCAGGCAGTCGTCGATGAAGACGCGCAGCATCTGGCTCCGCGCTCTCACTTCGGCCAGCTTGAACCGCGTATTCTGGAACTCGAACAGCGGCTTACCGAAGACGATGCGGTCCTTGGTGTAGGCGATGGTCTTGTCGAGCATCGACTCCACCGAGGCGGCGGCGCGGATGCCGATGATCAGCCGCTCCTTGGCCAGCTCGGTCATCAGACAGCCGAAGCCCTTGCTTTCCTCGCCCAAGCGGTTTTCGACCGGCACCCGCACGTCCGAGAAGAACAGCTCCGAGGTGTCCTGGCCTCGAAGACCGACCTTCTCCAGCTTCTTGCCCTTGTCGAAGCCGGGCGTTCCCGCCTCGACGCAGAACAGGGTGATGTCCTTTGGGTTGGCTTGGCCCTCGACCTTCGCCGCGACGATCGCCAAGCCCGAATTGATACCGTTGGTGATGAAGGTCTTCTGGCCCGACAGGATGTAGTGGTCGCCGTCCCGGACGGCCTTGGTCTTCATGCCGCGCAAGTCGCTGCCGATCTGCGGTTCGGACATGGCGATGACCGCGATCAGGTCGCCGCTGATCAGGCGCGGCAGCCAGCGCGCCTTCTGCGCGTCGGTGCCGTAGTTGACCAGATAGGGCACGGCGATGTCGGAGTGGGTGGTAAAGCCGACGGCCGTGGCGTTGACCCGCGCCAGCTCTTCGATCAGGACCGCACTGTGACCAAAGTCACCGCCGGGGCCGCCGTATTCTTCGGGCGCGGTGACGCACAGCAGACCCTGCTCGCCGGCTCGAAGCCACAACGATTGGGGCACGATGCCATCGCGTTCCCACTGAGCGTGATGTGGAACGATCTCGGTCTCGACGAACCGCCGGACCTGATCGCGGAACATTTCGTGGTCGTCGCGGAACACCTTGCGCATGGTCATGACTCGTCAGTTGTCCGTATAGGCGGCGGGACGCTTTTCGATCATCGCCGCGACCGCCTCGGCATGGTCCGACGTATGATGGGCCAGCGCCTGATAGGCCGATGACAATTCTAGCAGCGAACCCAAGCGCATATGTTGACCTTCACGCAGAAGGCGTTTGGTGAGGCGAAGCGCGTGGCCAGGGCTGCTGGCGACTCGATGGGCCAGCGCCAGCGCCGTGGAGAGGAGCGCCTCCGGCTCGGTCAGCTGGGTCACCAGCGTCCAATCCAGAGCGGTCTGAGCGCTCAGCGCGTCGCCGGTCAAGGCCATATGGCTGGCGCGCGGCATGCCCACGATCCGGGGCAAGAGCCAGGCGCCGCCGTCTCCCGGGACAATGCCCAGTTTGACGAAGCTCTCGGCGAAGGTCGCCGTCTGCGAGGCGATGCGGATATCGCACATGCAGGCCAGATCGAGCCCCGCGCCGATCGCGTGTCCGTTGACGGCCGCGATGACCGGCGTCTCGAGTTCGTACAGCGCCATCGGGATGCGCTGGATGCCGTCGCGATAGCGATTGCGCAGCCGGTAAGGCGAGCCTTCGAAGATGCCGGTGCGGTCGCGCATCGCCTTGATGTCGCCGCCAGCGCAGAAGGACGCGCCCGCGCCGGTCAGCACGACGACGCGAACCGAAGGATCGCCGCGAACCTCCTCGCAGGCGTCCTCGATCTCGAACATGTCCTCGGGCTTGCTGAAGGCGTTACGCGCCTCGGGCCGATTGAGGGTCCAGATAGCCACGGGGCCCTCGCGGGACTTCAGCAGGAAATCGGTCATCAGTGGTCTCCGCAAAAGGCCGCGGTCACGAGCGGCCAAAGGCCCTCGTCGCCTCGCGCCGCGAGGATGCGTCCCAGTTGGTCGGTCCAGAAGGCGTCGGACCCATATTCGGCGCGCCAAGCCCACAGGCGGCGCGTCAGGAAGTGCAGGCTGTGTTCATGGGTGAAGCCAATGGCGCCGAAAACAGCGTGGGCGATCGCTGCGCCCTCGCCCGCGGCCTCGCCGGCCACGGCCTTGGCCGAGGCGGTGGTCACGCGCTGGGCGCTGGGCGCGGCCATCAGGAAGGCGGCCTCCGATGCGGCGACGGCCGCGGCCGCTTGGGTCGCCAAAACCGCCAGCTGCTGCTGGACGGCCTGGAATTTGCCGATGGGGCGGCCGAATTGGACGCGCTCGTTGGCGTAGTCGGCGCTGAGTTCGGTCAGGCGACCCAGGGCGCCGGCCATCTGCGCCGATCGCAACATGGCGCCGCCGAGCATCACCGTATCCGTCTCGGCCGAGGCGGCCGCCTCGGCGACCTTGGACCTGGCGGCCAAGGTGACCGTGTCGCGCGGTTCGCCCGCGACATTGTTGCCGGGCGCGACAACGGCCTCGGTCAGGGCGTGCAGCGAAATGCGCCCTGCGCGCGGGTCATGGAGCACCAGCCATTGCGCGTGGCGTCCCCAGGGGACATCGGCCAAAGGCCCGTCGGCCACGCCGCTGGCGAAGACGACGGGCCCGCTCTCGGGAGGGGGCAGCCCCGCCGCGGCCAGCAGGGCGTTGGCCAAGATAGTCTCGGGCAGGGGGACGGGCGCGGCGGCGGCGCCGCAAGCGCGAATGACGACGAAAATATCGGTCCAACTTGCGCCCGCGCCGCCCTGGTCCTCGGGCACGGCGGCGAGCGGAAGGCCTAGTTCCTCGATTTTGGCCCACAGATCGGCCGGCCAGGCGCCGGCTTCCGCCGCGCGCAGGGCGTCCGGTGTTACGGCGTCGGCCAAGAGCCGTTCAATACTGTTCTGAAGCAAGGATCGCATCACCGAACCCCCAGGCCGCGCGCGAGAATGCCGCGAAGGATTTCCCGCGTGCCGCCCCGCAACGAGAACGAGGGCGCCATGCTTTGGACAATGGCCAGGACCCGGCGCGTGGTGGCGGTCTTGGCGCCGGGCGGCAGAGAATCGATCAACCGCATCGCCACCTCGACCGTGTCCTGCTCGTAGCCGGTGCCGATATCCTTCACGCACGAGGCGGCCCAGACAGGATCGTGGCCGGCCGCCAACTGCGCGGTGACCGAGATCGACATCGACCTTAGAGCCACCAGCCAGGCCGCCAGGCGCCCGATCTCGAAAGCCTGGCGAGCGTCCGGTTCGGGACCCACCGCCGCGACAAGGCAGCGGAACAGCGTCATGGCGCTTAGAAAGCGCTCCGGACCGCTCCGCTCGAACGCCAACTCCGAGGTGGCCTGCGCCCAACCCTCGCCCTCGACCCCGATCAGAGCGTCGGCGTCCAGCCGCACGTCCTCGAAAGTGACCTCGTTGAAATGTTCGTGGCCGGACAGATCCTTGATCGGTCGTATCATCACGCCGGGAAGCGCGAGATCGACGAGAAACTGAGATAAGCCGTCATGGCGTTCGCTGGCGGCGTCGGTGCGCACCAAAGCGATCATGGCTTGGCATCGGTCGGCATTGGTGGTCCAGACCTTGCGGCCATTCAGCAGCCAGGCGCCGTCGCCCTGACGCTCAGCCTTCGTGCGCACCGAAGCAAGGTCCGAGCCCGACGCAGGCTCGCTCATCCCAATACAGAAGTACATTTCGCCGGCGCATATGGCCGGGAGAAAACGTTGCTTCTGAGGCGGCGTGCCATGGCGCAGCAGGAGAGGCGCGCTTTGCCGATCGGCGATCCAATGGGCGGTGACAGGCGCGCCCGCCGCCAGGAGCTCCTCGTTGACCACGAACCTTTCAAAAGGCGAGGCGTCGTGGCCCCCGTATTCCTTCGGGATGCTCAGGCCGAGCCAGCCTTTCGCGCCCAAGGCGCGGCTGAAATCGGGATCAAAACCCATCCACGACAGGGCGCGTTTTTCCGCCGGATAGGTCGCGCCCCATTTTGCCAGAAAGTCGCGAACCTCCGCGCGCAACGGCTCCAGGCCTGGCGGCAAAACAGGCGGGCCGAACTGATCAAGCAGGTTCACGAGGGCTCCCCAGGGACGTTGGATCGGCTCTCTTTGGAGCGACTGGACTTATACACGCTAGAATATCGTTCTGAACAGAGAATTTTGTTTGCGGCCGGGTCGAGTTTCCCCTTACTGTTCAGCGGGCGATGCGGCGGTGAATCCGTCGCGCACGGGAGGAGCAGCGTCTGACGCGACCGGCGGCGCCGGCGGTCATCGGCGCATCGGCGCTCGCGACAACGCGAGCGGTCCGGTTCAACAAGGGGAAGACATTTTGGCCAAGGTAGCAGTGGTAGGCGCTGGCCTGATGGGCGTGGGGATCGCGCACGCGTTCGCGTCCTCGGGGCACCAGGTGCGCCTGATCGATGTTTCATCCGAGCAGTTGGCCAAGGCCGAAAAGACGATCGCGGGCATTCTCGCCGACGGGGTTCGGCTTGGTAAGGTCGACGAAGGCGTCGCGGCCGCCGCCCTGGCGGCGCTGACGACCTCCGAGAGCGTGTCCGACGGGGCGGTCGGCGTCGATCTCCTGGTCGAGACCGTTTCGGAAAATCTGGCGATCAAGATCGATGTGGTGCGTAAGGCCGAAGCCGTCATGGCCCCGACGGGCCTGATCGCCACCAACACCTCCGCGCTCAGCGTGACCGAGATCGCGGCCGCCTGCCAGGACCCGACGCGGGTCATCGGCATGCACTTCTTCAACCCCGTCCAGAAGATGAAGCTGGTGGAGCTGGTTCGCGGGCTGGCCACCACGGACGAAGCCGTGGCGCTATGCCGTGACTATGTCGCCCAGCTGGGCAAGACCGCGATCGTCGTCAACGAAACGCCCGGGCTGACCACGAGCAGGATGTCGGCCATGGCCGGCAACGAAGCGATGTGGATGCTGCAAGAAGGCGCCGCGAGCGCCGAAGACATCGACACCGCCTTGAGGATGGGCTTCAACCACCCCATGGGACCACTCGAACTGGGCGACCTTACCGGCTGGGATACGCGCCTGTCGGTGCTGCACTATCTGCACGCCACCCTCGGCGACAAGTTCCGGCCCTGTCCGCTGATCATCAAGATGGTCAAGGCTGGCCGCTACGGCCGCAAGGTCGGCTGGGGCGTCTACAAGTACGAGAATGGCGTGAAGGTGCCAGGCTCGGGAATGCGCGGGAGCCAGCTGTGAACCCGGTCTATGTGGTCGCCGCGGTGCGTACGCCGATCGGCCGGTTCCGGGGTGCGTTGGCCGGGGTGCGCGCCGACCACCTGGGCGCCCACGCGCTGAATAAGCTGGTCGCCCGCGCCGGCGTGGGCGCAGAACACATCGACGACGTGATCTTCGGATGTGTCACCCAGATCGGCGAGCAGTCGGCAAACATCGCGCGGACCTCGCTGCTCGGCGCGGGCTGGCCCGAGAGCATTCCAGCCATGACGGTGGACCGAAAGTGCGGATCGTCGGAAGCCGCGATCCATATCGGCGCGGCTCAGATCGCCGCTGGCGTGAGCGACCTGGTCGTCGCCGGCGGCGCCGAGGCAATGTCGCGCGTGCCGATGGGATCCAATCGAGCCATCCATGGCGAGGCGTTCGGCTGGATGGTTTCGGATCGCTACGAGACGACTTCGCAGGGCGAGGCGGCCGAGCGGATCGCTGATAAGTATGGCTTTGATCGTGACGTGTTGGACGATTTCGCCGCCGAGTCCCATCGCCGCGCCGCCGCCGCCACGGACGCCGGGCGCTTCGTCGCCGAAACCGTCGCCGTTCCGGTCGCCGAGCTCTGCGAAAAAGACTGGGAGGGGCCGCGTGACCCTCTCGAGGCCGACCAGACCATCCGCCGCGACACCAGCCGCGAGAAACTTTCGACGCTGAAAACCAGCTTCCGTGAGCAGGGGCGCATCACCGCGGGCAACGCTTCGCAAATCTCCGACGGGGCGGCGGTGGTGCTGCTCGCCTCTGAAGCCGCCGTCAAACGCTTCAACCTGACTCCGCTGGCGCGAATCCGCTCCGTCGCCGTCGTCGGGGCGGATCCGACCCTGATGCTGGAGGGCCCGATCGCCGCCAGCCGTAAGGCGGCGGCGCTGGCGGGTCTCGCGTTTGACGATATCGCGCTGTTCGAGGTCAATGAAGCCTTCGCCAGCGTGCCGATGATGTGGATGCAGGCGACCGGCGTGGACGCCGATCGACTGAACGTCAACGGCGGGGCCATCGCCTTGGGCCATCCGTTGGGCGCGACGGGCGCGCGGATCGCCACCAGCCTGATCCACGAGTTGCGCCGCACCGGCCAACGATACGGGCTGCAGGCCATCTGCTGCGCTGGCGGCCTGGCGACCGCCACCGTGTACGAAAATCTGGACGCGTCGGCCGCGCCCGCGGTCGTATGACTATGCCCAAACTCACCTACTACTATACGCCCACGACCTGCTCTCTGGCGTCCCATGTCGCGCTCGAGGAGTCGGGGCTGCCGTTCGAAGCCAGCCGGGTGCGGCTTCACGATCCCGAGGCGGTCGAGATCTGGCGACGGACAAACCCCGCGGGCGGGGTGCCCGCGCTGATGTGCGACGAGCGTCTGCTGACTGAGAACGTCGCCATCCTCCACCATGTCGCGCATCTGGCGCCGCACGCCCAGCTTCTGCCTGACGATGGGTTCGATCAGGCCAGCGCGCTGTCTCTGACCGCCTGGTTCGCGAGCACCGTCCACATCACTGGCCGGATGGCGAGAGCCCCGTTCCGCTTCACGCCTGACCAGACGACCCATGAGGCGCTGAGCGCCGAGGGGCGACGTCGGTTCGAAGCCAATCTGCGGAAGGTCGACGGGTTGCTGACCGGTCGAGACTGGCTGGTGGGCGATCGCCTCTCGGTCGCCGACGCCTATGCGCTGGTGTTCTACGCCTGGGGCGTCGCGGGCGACTATCCGATGGCCGAGTTGAAGCATTTTTCAGCGCTAGCGCGTCGCATGGCCGAACGGCCTGGCGTTCAGCGCGCCATGGCGCGCGAGAAGACGCCGCCATTTCCGTCTTGAGCAACGAAGAGGCCTGCCATGACCAATGTCGTCATCGTCACCGGAGCGTCCGGCGCCTTGGGTCGGGCCGTGGTCATGCGTTTGAAGGCCGACGGCTTCGCCGTCGCGGCCGTGGACGCCGCGCCCGTCATGGAGATCGATGCGGATCTGGTGCTGCCGAAGGTGGATCTCGCCGACGCCGCGGCGGTGGGGGCGGCGTTTGAGGCCGTGGCGTCGACCTTGGGGTCGGTGAACGGGTTGGCCAACATCGCCGGCGGCTTCGTTTGGGAGCCAGTCGTCGGTGGCGAAGCCGGCACCTGGGATCGCATGTTCCGCACCAACCTTCTGACGGCCGCCCTGGCCAGCCGCGCGGCGCTTCCCAGTCTGCTGAAGCAGGGGGGCGCGATCGTCAATGTCGGCGCGGCCGGCGCCATCGATCCAGCGACCGGCATGGCGCCCTATGCCGCCTCCAAGGCCGGGGTGATGGCCATGACCCGGAGCCTGGCGGCCGAACTTCGCGGCACGGGCGTTCGCGTCAACGCCATCCTGCCGACGATCCTCGACACGCCGACCAATCGCCAGGATATGCCCGACGCCAACCCCGCCGAATGGATCAAGCCGGCCGACGCGGCGGAGGTCATCGCCTTTCTGCTGTCTGACGCCGCCGTGGCGATCAACGGATCCGGCATTACCCTGGCCGTTTCCTAGGGGCGGAGATTTTCAGCCGGCCCGGTTGTCGTCAGCGGCGCCGAGCCCCAGCGGGTTCGAGGCGTCCGGCTGGCCAGCGTCGATGGCCAGCGTCTTGGCCCGCTTGCTCTGGATTTCCCGGATCGTGATGTAGAGCGTCGAGACCACGATCACCCCGGCTCCGACATAGGTGAAGGCGTCGGGCCATTCGCCGAATACGACCAGACCCGCGATGATCGACAACACCAGCCGAGCATAGTCGATCGGGGCCAGGACGGCGGCCTCGCCGACCGCCATCCCTTTGATGAACAGCACTTGGTTGGCGGCGCTGAGCAGGCCGATCAGAAACAGCGGGATAAGATCGGCGGGGCTGGGCCAGCGCCAGTCGGCCAGGGCCAACGGCAAGCATAGCAACTCGCCCATGATACTGGACCAGACCAGGATCGAGCTCGCCGACAGATCCCGGGTCAGGGATTTCACGCCCGTGATCGTGCCGGCCAAGCACAGGGCCGAGACGAGCGCGGCCAGGTGAGGCCAGCCCAAGGCGGTGTCCGCGCCCCAAGGGCGCATGATGATGACGACGCCGATGAAGCCGACCACCACTGCGGCGATCCGGCTTGGGCCGATCGTTTCGCGAAGGAACAGCGCCGCCAGCAGCACGACCCATAGCGGCCGGGTGAACGACAGGGCGTTGGCCTCGGCCATTGGCATGGCTTCGTAGGTGTAGAGCAGCAGGACCATGCCCACCGTGGCGAGCAGTGAGCGCACGAACAGGGCGGGCATCGTCGCGCGGGGCACCAGCAGCACCTGCCGCGGGCTGCGGAGCATGAAGGGGATGGCGACGATCAGCGACCCGGTCTGCCTATAGAAGTTCTGCAGGTGCGAGGGGTAGTCGCCGCTGAGGTGCTTCACCAGGGTGGTCATGCCGACGAAGGTAACGGCCGAGAGCAGCAGCCACACGGCGCCCTGAACGTTGGGCGCCAGGCGCGAGAAGGGGCCCTTCAAGCGGATGTGTCCTCATAACCCTTCAGCACATAGGTCATGCGGCCGCCAGCCAGCATCAGGCCGCTGAACAGGTGGAGCTCGACGATCTGCTCCTCGCTGAAATGTAGGCGCAAATGGTCGTAGACCTCGTCGCCAAGCGAAAAATAATCGCCGGCGAAAAGTTCGGCGAAACGCAGGGCGGCCTGTTCGGACGGACTGAAGCGCGGATCGGACCAGTCGCTGCAGGCGACGACCTCAGCCTCGCTGACGTCGTCGGACTTGCGGGCGATTTGGCAGACCGGACAGGTGGTGATCGAGGCGATCTTCAGGCGGACCAATTCCCGAAGGCGGTCCGGTAAGACACCGCGCTCGTGAATCTCCGCCATCGTCGCGAGCCAGGCGTTGGCCGCGGCCGGCCGGTGAGCCCAGATCTGCACCGGTAAGGTGTTGGAAAGCATCCGCGTCGCGGTTCCTCGTTCGATCGAAGCGCTGAGCGGTTCTGGCAGGGCCTCCAGGGGCAGGGGCGCGACGCGGGCCACGATCAGCCCTCGTCTTCGCAGAATTCGAAGATCGCCCCGCCCAGTTCGGCCGGATCGACGCGCAGCAGAGCGCCGCCGACGGCCTGGCAGTCCTCGATGTGTTCGAATTTCACGCCCAGGGCGGCCAAGCGTTCAGCCTTGGCCTCAAGGCCGTTGACCGAAATGCGGATGTAGTGCGGCCCTGGCCCCCAATTGTGCAGGTAGCGGCCCGTCGGGCTGTCCCACTTCGTGGGTTGGATGACATCGAGCGTCGCGCTGGTTCCCAGATTGAAGCCGATGCGGGCGCGTTTGTAGCCCTCGCGGTCCAATTGCTCGACCGAACCGGCCGGTTGTAGATCCAGGTTCAGGTCTAGACGGCGCAGGACATCGTCGAGGTCGCGCACCAGGAAGCCACGGCCGACGACCCGCACCATGTCGCCAGGCTTGGGGTCGCGAGGGCGCGGCGGGGGGACGTTGAACGCCTCGGCCGGCATTTGAATGGCCGCCAGGGGGATGACCTCGATGCACAGCCCGCCATCGACGGACGGCTCATAGACGGGCTTTTCCGGCGTGCAGCCGACCCACAGTCGATCGAACGGCATTTCCGGCGTCAGCTGGGCCAGACGGAAGGGCTGACCCTTGCTCTGCAGGTGCTCGATCACGCCGCCGATGTTGTCGGAGACCAGGACCGTGGCGTGGGTCTTGATGGGCCGGAACGGGCCCTGAAAATCCTCGAGACTCTTGAGAAAGCCTGGGAACATCGGATCGCCCTGATTGGGGAAGTCCAGGTGGCCCTGGGGTTCGACGCGCGTGGGCGACACCGCCAGCGATTTGTGCACCCTCAGGAAGTGGGCGATATAGGGATGACCCGGAAAGGCCTGGCGCCAGTTCGCATGGCCGTGGATTTCCAGTTTGCTGACGATCTGTTCGGCCGTCTTGTCGGCGTCGTGGACCATCAGATCGCCGCTGAGCAGCAGGTCATAGAGGCTCATCTTGTTCTCCCTTAGCGTCGGCCGCGCGGCGCGCTGGCCGTTCGTTGTCTTCAGTCCCTGACCAGCAACAGGCTGCCCGCGAGCGGCCCGCCGCCGGCGGCGCAGACCGCTACGCGCGGATCGCGGATCTGGCGTTCGCCCGCGCGCCCCCAAAGCTGGGTGCACGCCTCGTGCACGTAGCCCAGCCCGTGTGTTCGTCCGCCCGACAACTGACCCCCGTTGGTGTTCAAGGGCAGTTCGCCATCCAGCGCGATGCGGTGGCCGCCCTCCACGAAGGCGCCGCTCTGCCCCACGGGACAAAGGCCCAACCCCTCAAGCCACATCAGCGTCAGAATGCTAAAGCCGTCATAGAGCTGGGCGGTGTCCACGTCGGCGGGCTTGAAATCGGTGCGAGCCCACATGGCCGCGGCGGCGTCGGGCGCTGCGTTGGCGGTGAGATCGACCTGATCCCAGAGATAGGGCTGGTTCATCGCCGCCCCGATCGCCTCGATACGCACCGGTCGATTGCGCAGATCCTTGGCGATGTCCTTGCGCGACAAGACGATGGCGGTCGAAGCATCGCAGTGGACATCGCAGTCGAACATCCGCAGCGGCGTGGAGATCATCTTCGAGGCGAAGTAGTCGTCCATCGTCATCGGCTTGCGCATGACGGCCTTGGGGTTGAGCAGGGCGTTGCGACGGGCGTTGAGGGCGATCTGGGCCAATTGCTCGGGCGTGGTGCCGTACTTGCGCATGTGGCTGTGGGCGTACATGGCGGTGATGTTGACCACCGACAGCACGTTGAACGGCGTGCACCACTGCCACATGAAATTGCCGTCGCGCGCGCCGGACTTCGCCGCGAGACTCTGGTCCTTGCTGCCGCTCAGGCGGTTGCTCGACTCGGTGATGGTGCGAAAGACCAGAACGTTCTTGGCCAGGCCCGTGGCGATCGCCATGGCGCCGTTCATCACGCCGGCGAGCGGCCCGGCCGCCTCATAGCCGCCGCTGAACCAGTTGCATTGCAGGCCCAGCATGCTCAACACCGCCAAGGGACCGACGGGCGAGAAACTGCTGCCGTTGGCGTTGTCGCCAGGCCAGGAACAGACGCCGTCGATGTCCTTGGGAGTGAGGCCGGCGTCGGCGATAGCCTCCAGCGCGGCATCCACCGTCAGCTCCATGGCCGAACGCGACGATGGGCGGCCCACTTCGGACTGCCCTACGCCGACGATGGCGACGTCCTTTTCGAGGATCCGAGCGCCCATTAGGCTTGCGCCCTTTCGAACAGAGGCACCCAGACGTCCTCGATGTTCTCGAACACGACCGTCACGGGCATGCCGATCTCGACCGCCTGAGGCGGACAATTCACGATGTTGGACAGAAAGCGCAGGCCCGCCTGCTCCTCCAGCTCGACGATGGCGACGACATAGGGCTCGCTGAGGTCGGGAGTCCAAGCCTGGTGATTGATGGTGAACGTCAACACCCGACCGCGTCCCGACACCGCCGTGGGCGCGACGTTGAGGCTGGAGCAATGGCGACAGATCGGCGCTGGAGGGTGAAAGAATTGCGCGCAGTCGCCGCAGCGGTGCATCCGCAGTTCACCGACCTCGCCGCCGGTCCAGAACGGCTGCGTCTCGGCGTTGAGCAGGGGAAGTTTTCTCATCGCCGCGCCTCCCGAATGTGTTGAAGGGCGGCCATCTAACGGCCCGTGAAGACGGGTTGGCGTTTTTCCTTGAAGGCGGCGGCGGCTTCGCGGCGGTCGTCGGTCGACATCAGGAGGACGAATAGATCCTTCTCGAGTTTCAGTCCGGCGCGAAGATCCATTTCAAGACCATCGCGTGCGGCCTCCTTGACGTAGGCCAGAGCCGAGGCGGGCTTGGCGGCGATGCGCTCGGCCAAGACCTGGACTTCGTCGATCAGGTGATCACCCGCCGTCGCCAAGCGTGAAACCAGGCCGATGCGATGGGCTTCCGCCGCGTCGATCCGCTCGCCGGTCAGCAAGAGATCGAGCGCCCGGCCAAGGCCGACGATCCGCGGCAGGCGTTGCGTGCCGCCGCCGCCCGGGATCAAGCCGAGGCTGGTTTCGGGCAGGCCGAACACCGCGCTTGGCGCGGCGATCCTCATATCGCACGCCATGGCGATCTCGAGGCCGCCACCCAGGCAAAAGCCGTGAATGGCGGCGATCACCGGTTTGCGGACCCGATCCAAGGCCTCGATCCAGCCGGGAGTCATCCCAGCCCTGAGCGTCGGCAGGGAGGTCGCGTCGCTTTGCGCCTTGATGTCGGCGCCGGCGCAAAAGCCGCGCTCGCCAGCGCCCCGGATGACGATCACGCCCATTTCGGGATCGCTGTCCAGCTGCTCCAGCGCCTGGGTGACTTCGAGACGCAGGGCGGGATTGATGGCGTTGATCTGCCCAGGGCGGTTCAGAACGATCCAGCCCACGCGATTGACGCGCTCGATCTGGACGGTTTGTTCGATGGCTCCATCCGCCATGGTCATCATGCTCCGACGCGACCGGCCAGCCGTGCGCGGCCGCATTCGCTGTCCTGGGAATTGCGAGGTGGGAAACTCATGCCGCGGCCTCGACGGCAAAGCGCTGGGAGCGGCGCGCGGCCAGCCAGGCGGCCAAGAAATGCACGCCCGACCACAGGCTAAAGCCCATCACCGCGGCGATGCCGATCTTCAGGGAATGGGGACCGCCAACGCGATCGCTGACCACGCCGACGACCAACGGACCAACGCCGTAGCCGACAAGATTGGTCACGGCCTGCACGGCGGAGACGACAACGCCCCGCATGCGCGGCTCCACGCCGGTGACCAAGATCGCATAGGCGGGGGCCGTAAACCCGCGCGAGACGATCTCGAAGACGATGAAGGCTACAGCCACGACGGTTAGGGAAGAACCCAAGGCGAAGACGAGACCCGAAGCGCAAGCCAGAGCGCACGCGACCATTGGAGCGGCCGGCAAGGCCTGGACGCCCCAGCGACGGACAACCGCGTCCCCAACGGGACCGCCGACCAGAGAGCCCAAGGCGCCAAAGAGGCCCACGCCCAGGCCCGCCATCAGGCCGGCCTGAGGGAGGGTGAAGCCTTGGGTGCGCACCAGGAAGGAGGCGGCCCACACCGGCACGCCCGACATGGCCAAGGAGGCCAGGCCAATGCCGACGAAGGCGTGGAAGACCGCTGGGTTGGCGGAGACAAACCGCAGGGTCTGGAGAAAGGACGGCGCGGGGCCCGCGCCGCCTTGGGCCAAATCCCGTTCCCGCCGCGGCTCGCGAACAGTCAGGATGATCAGGATCGCCAAGATCAGCCCCGGTGCGCCGGCGACGAAGAAGGCGGCTCGCCAGCCATAGTGGGCGGCGATCACGCCGCCAAGCACGAGGCTGATGGCCGTTCCGAAGGCGGTGCTGGTCCAGAACACGCCCATGGCGGTGGAGCGGCGGCTCTTGGGAAAGAGGTCGGCGATCATCGACATCGCCGTGGGCGCGGCCGCTGATTCAGAGGCGCCGACAGCAAGCCGGGCCAAGACCAAGGCGGTGTAGTTTTGCGCAAGCCCGCACATGGCGGTGCAAAGGCTCCAGACCGCGACGACGGCCGCCAGCAGCTTGGTCCGGTTGACCCGGTCGATCAGCCATCCCATCGGCAGGCCGGTAAGCGCATAGGTTAGCCCGAAGGCTAGCCCCGTCAGCAGGCCCAGCTGACCATCCGAGAGCTTGAATTCGGCCTTCACCGGCTCGATCAGGATCGACATGGCTGTCCGATCGATCGAGTTCGAGACGTAGACGAGTGTCAGGATCACAAGGGTGTACCAGGCGCCCTTGACCAGCGCGGGAGGAGGGGACGCGTTCACGACCGCGAGCCCGCCATGCGTTGGCAACGAGGTTGGGGGGGCGTGCGTAGGCTGACGATCACGGGTATCCTCCGGACGCGGTCTGGGCAGCGTCTCTTTCGGTGACGCTAGAACGGCCGACGTAATTCGGCAAGCGAAACGCACTTCTGGTATCAGAATAATGCGATTGTTTCCCGTCGGTCCGCTGACTAGATAGAGTCCTGCGGACCATCAGGCGTTCGCGCCATTCACGCGAGGTTCCCGTGCGCGCGCTGACGAGCTTTGAGCCTGGCGGCCCTGAAACCCTGAAGATCCGCGATGTGGACGAGCCTTCGCCTGGGCCAGGTCAAGTCGCTGTTGCCGTCCAGGCCTGCGGGGTCAATTTCCCGGATCTGCTGGTCATTGAGGATAAGTATCAACTGCGGCCGGCGCGGCCGTTTTCGCCGGGCAGCGAATTGGCCGGCGTGGTGCGCGCGATCGGCGAGGGTGTCACCGCGCCGGGCGTGGGTGATCGGGTTTCGGCGTCGCTGCCGTTCGGCGCGATGGCCGAGGTGGCCATCGTGGCGGCGGACCGGTGCACTGTTCTGCCTGACGCCATGTCCATCGAGGAAGCTGCGGCGTTGCAGGTGACCTATGGAACCGTCTTTCACGCCCTGGTGGGCTGCGCAGGCATGCGGCCGGGGGAAACGCTCCTGGTTCTGGGCGCCGGCGGCGGTGTCGGCCTCGCGGCCGTGGAATTGGGGAAGGCCCTAGGCGCTCGCGTGGTCGCCGCGGCGTCTTCGCACGACAAGCTCGAAGCCGCCCGCGCGGCCGCCGCCGATGCGCTCGTGCATTATCCGGGCGCGTTCGAGGGTGTCGCTCAGGCGAGGGCCTTTACCGAGGCCGTGCGGGCCGCCAGCGGCGGGGAAGGGGTCAATGTCGTCATCGACCCGGTCGGGGGAGCCTATGCAGAGCCGGCATTCCGCGCCATCGCCGCGCAGGGGCGGTATCTGGTCGTGGGCTTTGCGGCCGGAATCCCGGCGATCCCGCTCAATCTCGTCCTGCTCAAGGCCGCCCAGATCATCGGCGTTTTCTGGGGGGCCTACATGGCGCGCGACCCTCAATCCGGCGCGCGGGACATGAAGGCGTTGCTGGACCTCTATCAGGCGGGCAAGATCCGGCCGCGCATCTCCGAGCGCTATGCGTTGGAGGAAGGTGGAAGGGCGATCGCGCGGCTGGGCGCGCGGGGTGTGACCGGCAAGATTGTCGTAACCGTATCAAGTTCTGAAAACAGAACGAAAGACTAATATCAGAATTGTTCTGGACCAAAGAGGCCCGCCCAACTATGGGTGACCCAGTGGCCTCGCATGGCGAAGCGCGCGGGTTTGGCCCGCCTTCAGGGCAACTGAATGGCGTTGGCGCAAGTCCAGGGACGGAACGTGATGTCTGTCTCCTTCGCCGCCTGGGCTGTGGCGACGGGCGGCGGATGATCGCCAGGTGGACGGAAAGATCAAGATGACCAAGACGATCGAAGCAGGATGGCGGACTGGCCCTCGCGACACGCCGGTCGCCGCTTTGCGCCGCGCCGTCGCCGCGCATCCCGACAAAGTCTTTCTGGACTTCAGTGGCGAAAAGCACACCTACGCCGCGTTCGATCTGGCGAGCAACCGTTTCGCTCACGAGTTGAAGGCCCTGGGCTTGGCCGCCGGAACGCCGATCGTCTCGATGCTCGACAACAATGTCGACGCGGTCACGACCTGGATCGCGGCCAACAAGATCTCCGCGATCAGCGTGCCGCTGAACACCGCGCTGGTTGGGCAGTTTTTGCGCCACCAGATCGAGGACGCTGGCGCGCTCCTGCTGGTCTGCGAGGCGCGCTACCTGCAGCGCGTCCTCGATATCGAGGATCAACTGACAGCGCTAAAGACGGTGTTGGTCCGCGGCGCCTTCGAGCCCGCGCCAGGTTCGGCCCTGACGATCGTCTCGCTCGACGACCACCGGGGTGGCGACGACAGCGCGTTCGAGGATCTGCCCGATCCCGGAGCGCTCAATGCGCTGATCTACACCTCGGGGACCACGGGCCCCTCCAAGGGGTGCATGATCACCGGCAATCAGATGTGTCACTTCGCGCGCATGCTGACGCGGTCAGCGCCGTTCGGACCGGACGACATCTACTGGACGCCCTTGCCGCTGTTCCACATGAACGCCATCGCCACCGGGGTGGTGTCGGTGATGCTGGTCGGGGCCACGATTTCGTTCGCGCCCAAGTTCTCGGTCTCCGGCTTCTGGCCGGCGATCGAAGCGTCCGGCGCGACCGTTGTCTCTATCCTGGGCTCGCTGGGGACCTTGCTCGCGCGCGCCGAGGAGCATGAAGCCATGGCGCGCTGCTTTGGCCAGGTCCACACGGTGAAAGGCAATCCTTTCCCCGAAGACATCAAGCAGATCTGGCGCGAGCGCTTTGGCGCTAAGAAGATCGGATCCAACGTCTATGGTCTGACCGAGGGATTGCTGACCTCGATGCCGGCCGACGGCGCCTATGCGGAAGGCTCGTCGGGCAAGGCCGCGCCAGAGCTAGACGTGCGCATTTTCGACGACAACGACAACGAAGTGCCGGTCGGAGTGTCCGGCGAGGTCGTGTGCCGCCCGCTGATGCCCGACATCATTTTCAAGGGTTATTGGCGTCGACCCGAGGACACCCTCAAGGTCATGGGCAACATGTGGTTCCATACCGGCGATATCGGCCGGTTCGACGAGGATGGTTTCTTCTATTTTGTCGATCGCAAGAAGGACTACCTTCGCCGGCGCGGCGAGAACATCTCCAGCTTCGAGATGGAGACCTCGATCCTGGCCCACCCAGCGATCGAGCAGGTGGCCGTGCACGCCGTGCCATCGAAGCTCCAGGAAGACGACCTCAAGGTGACGGCCAAGTTGAAGCCGGGCGCCGTCCTGTCGGAGGAGGCGCTCTGCCGATGGCTAATCGAACGCGTCCCCTACTACGCGGTGCCGCGCTACATCGAGTTTCGTGCGGAGCTGCCGGTCAATCCGCAGGGGCGGGTGCTGAAGTTCCAGCTTCGCGACGAGGGCGCGACGCCAAACACCTGGGACATCGAGACCACGGACATCAAACCAAGCCGATAACTCAAGGCCAGCTGCGAGGTATTTTATCCTGACAGCAGAATTAAATTCTTCCATCAGATTAAAGCGATTGACTTAAATGCGGAGCTGAGTTCCCTTCCGCTTATAAGCGATCGTGCGAGTTCGTTGAAATCGTCCAGATCGTGGCCGCGCATAGCGCTCAAGGGAGGGACGATCCATGACCAATTCCAGCTGGAAATCGGCGCTTTGCGCGGGCGTTTCGCTTGTTTTCCTGCCCTCGATCGCTAGCGCTCAGGCCGCTCCTCAGGCCGCTCCTCAGGCCGCTCCTCAGGCCGCTCCTCAGGCCGCGCCCACCGGCCTTGAGGAGGTGATCGTCACCGCCCAGCGCCGGGAGGAGCGCTTGGCGGACGTGCCCGTCGCGGTGACGGCCTTCGGCGCGCGCGAGCTGGAACGGCGCCAGATCACGGACGTCCGCGCCCTGACCGAGAACGCGCCGTCGATCACCTTTACGGCCACGCCCTATGGGAACAACGACCTGATCCTGGCGATCCGTGGCGTCGCGCCCGGCGGCGTCCTGCCCAACGTGGATCAGGCGGTAGGCACCTATGTCGACGGCATCTACTACGCCCGTCCTGAGGGCAGCAATCTGGCCATGGTGGACATCGCCTCGGCCGAGGTCCTGCGCGGTCCGCAAGGCACGCTGTTTGGCCGCAACACCATCGGTGGGGCGCTGAACATCACGACCAACAAGCCGACTTACGACTTTGGCGGGTCGCTGAAGCTGGGATACGGCAACTACAACGCCATCTCCGGAACCGGCGTGGTCAATCTGCCGATCATCGCCGACAAGCTGGCGGCCCGACTGGTCTACAGCCACGTCGAGCACGACGGATACGGCTACAATCCCACGCTCGCGAGCGATGTCGCCGATCAGAACGACGACTATATCCGCGCCAGCCTCCGCGCGGACCTGACCTCCCGGATGCGGCTTGACGTCAGCTTCGATCACTATGCCGGCGCCAACCATCAGCCGCTGTGGGTGCTCAACGCCTATCAGCCTGGCCTGACGGCCGCGCAATATGCGCCCTATGTGGCCGCGCCGAAGTCGCGCACCAGCTACGCGGGCTACAATCCCCTCAACCAGTCCAAGGTCTACGACTGGACCGGCACGCTCACCGCCGACCTCGGCTTCGCCACCCTCAAGGCGATCTCAGGGTATCGCAACATCGATTTCGAGGGCGCGGCGGACCTGGACGGCACGCCCTTCCCGACCGCTGACGTCCGCACCTTCGAATTGGACGGCCACCAGGTTTCGCAGGAGCTTCAACTCTATGGGACCACCCTCGCCGACCGGCTGACCTGGACCGCCGGGGCGTACTATTTCCGCGAGAAGATCCGCAATTCGCCCATCACCCGCGTGCCCACCGCCATTCAGGACAACACGATCCGACCGACCAATGAATCGGTCAGCCTGTTTGGCCAGATCGGCCTGGAAGTCCTGCCGCGCCTGCGTCTCACCGCCGGGCTGCGGGCGGTCAAGGACACGCGCAGCATGGTCTATACGCCCGCGCGCTTTGCCGTCTCGGCGGCCAATTCGACCAATCCCGAACCGCCCGCCTCGGCGGTGACGCCGGCGGCCTGCCCCTTTACGGCCATCGGCCTCAACGCCGCGCCCGGCGGCTGCCTCTACACGCCGCGCGACATCCACTTCAACACCGTTCCGTTCACGCTCGGCGTCGACTACCGGCTCCCTGGAGATGGTCTGCTGTATGGCAAATTCTCCAAGGGCTACCGGTCGGGCGGCTTTCAGCAGGCCAGCGGCACGACCGCCGCGTTCTACACGCCGTTCGGCGAGGAGAGCGTGGGAAGCTATGAGGCCGGCGCCAAGCTCACCTTCTTCGACAAGCGCCTCAGGATCGGCGCGAGCGGCTATTTCTCGACCTTCTCGGGAATTCAGCAGAACGCCATTCTTTCGGCCAGCCCGGTGATCATCGCCGTGCTGAATTCGGGTAAGGCCGAGATTTATGGCGGCGAGTTCGAGGCGACCGCGCTTGTGGGCCGCCTGCGCCTCAACGCGGCGCTTGGCTTGATCCATCCGGAATTCACCGACGGGCCCTACAAGGGATCGGCGGTGCCAACCGTGGCCAAGACGACCGTGGCGCTCAGCGCCGACTACCCGGTCGACCTGTCGGCCGGGCGGTTGGACCTGCATGTCGACTACAATCACCGCTCCGAAGTCTACTTCCTCAACACCGTCACCATCACTGGAGCGGGCCCGGTTCCCCTGACCGACTTTCAGCGAAATTCCGTTCGTCAGGGCGGCTACGGGCTGTTGAACGCCCAGGCGTCCTTCACGCTGGCGCGGGCGCCGGTCACCGTGGCCTTCTACGGCAAGAACCTCACCAACGAATATTTCGGCGCGCGCTCGGGATCCTTCGCCGCCAGCAACTTCAACACGGTGGTGATCGGCGCGCCGCGCACCTACGGGGCCAGTGTCTCCTACGCCTTCTGACAAACGCGCCCGGCTCGCGCCAAACTCTGCGGCGCGGTGATCCGGGCGGACCGCGCTTCCCGGCTCGCCTGCCGATCGCAAGGAAATCACGATGCGATTGTTGTCCTTTGATCTGAACGGCGCGCCGACCGCTGGCGTGCGTCTCGGCGATGAGGTGATCGATCTGGGTGTCGCCGCGCCGGATTTGCCGCGAGACCTCCGCGGGTTGCTGGCGGCTGGTCCCCAGGCCCTGGCGGCGGCCGAACGCGCCGCCGCCGCCGCGCCCGGCCACGCCCGTCACCCGCTCGAGAGCGTGCGCCACCTGGTGCCCATCCCTCGACCGGACAAGATTATCGGCCTGGGCAAGACCTACATGAAGCACGTCGCCGAAATGAACGCCGAGGCGTCGACGTTTCCAGGCATGTTCCTGCGCGCGCCCGATTCCATGGTCGCCCACAACCGGCCTATCTGGCGGCCGGAAGTCTCCGACACCCTCGACTACGAGGGCGAACTGATGGTTGTCATTGGCCGGGGCGGGCGGATGATTCCGCGCGAAAGCGCGCTCGAGCACGTCGCCGGCTATGCCTGCCACAACGACGGCAGCGTCCGCGCCTACAACTACATTCCTTCGGCGGTCACCGCCGGTAAGAACTTCCTCAACACCGGCGGGCTCGGTCCCGAGATCGTCACCGCTGACGAGTTGCCGCCAGGCTGCAAGGGCTTGCGGCTCACCACCCACGTCAACGGCGAGCTGCGGCAGGGCGCCGACATCGCCGAAATGCATTGGGACGTCGCGCACCTGGTTCACCTGATGTCGACGATCTTCACGCTCTATCCCGGCGACTTGATCGCCACCGGAACGCCTTCCGGCTGCGCGGCGGCGTCGGCCAGCCCCCAGTGGTTGACGCCGGGCGACGTGGTGCGCGTGGAGATCGAGGGCGTCGGGACGCTGGTTAATCCGATCGTGGACGCGCCCCGGGCAGGGGCGGGCGACCAAGGCTAGCGCACCATCATCAGACCGCCATCCACAGCCAGGGTCTGGCCGGTGATGAAGCGCGAGGCGTCGCTGGCCAGGAACACCAGCACCGGCGCCATATCCGTGTCCGGGTCGCCGAGCCGGCCGCCCAGCGGGATCATCATGGCCATGCCCCGGTCGTGGGCCTCAAGCTGCTCGGGCGACATGCCCGCGCGGGTCGTGTCGTACATCGGCGTCCACATGCCGGGCGCGACCGCGTTGACCGAGACGCCATAGCGTCCCCACTCCTGGGCGATCGTGCGCGTCCAGGCCAGGACCGCGCCCTTCGACGCGGCGTAGTGGGCGCAGCCGCGCAGGCCCGTGGCGCCGGCCGCGGATGCGAAATTGACGATACGGCCGCCGCGCGCCTTGAGGTGGGGGAAGGCGGCTTGGTTGGCGATCATCGTGCCCTTGGCGTTAACGCCAACCACAAGGTCCCACTCCTCGTCGGTGATCGCCTCCGCTGGCGTGTAGCGCTGGATCCCGGCGACATGGACCAGGACATCAAGCCCCCCCATCTCATCGACGGCCCGATCGATGGCCGTCGTCGCCGAAGCGCGCGAGGACACGTCACACAGATCGAAGGTCAGCCGCCCAGCGTCCCTAACCTCTGGCGCGCCGGCCGCGGCGACCGAAACATCCAGACCGCAGACTCTCGCGCCGGCTGCGGCCAACGCCCTGGCGGCGCTGGCGCCGATGCCGCGCGCCGCGCCCGTGACGATGATCTTCTTTCCCGAAAGGGTGGCTGTGTCTGTCATGCCGGTCTCGTCTGTCCGTGTGCGGAGAAGTGGTGGCGTTTGGCGGGCGCTTGATGAGGTTTGGCGGCGCGTGTGGCGAAAGCGCGACCGATCGTCGCTCTATGGAATGATCTTCTTATCTCAGATTTTTATTCTTGCGACAGATTTCCAATTCTGTTTAGTTTGACCGTAAACATAGTGGTCGCTGGCGGCCATAAAATGCGGGGGCGCTAGACCCCCGAGGGGAGGTTTCGATGCCATTCAGGACCAATCAACCTGTGTCCAAATTTCTGTGGCGCGGAAGCGCGCTGGGCCTGCTGGCCTGCACGGCGCTGACGGCGCCTGCGTTCGCCCAGAGCGCCGCGCCTCAAGCCTCGCCCCAGTCGGACCAGCTGGAAGAAGTCGTCGTCACCGCCCGCCGGCAGGAGGAAAATCTCCAGAGCACGCCGGTCGCGGTCACCGCGATCGGGGCCGCCGCGCTGGAGCGCGCCCAGGTGGCCGACGTCACCGATCTCCAACGCACAACGCCCAGCCTCTCGATCGCCACCGGCGCGCCTTCCGCGTCGGGTTTCGCCTTCGTGGCTATGCGCGGCCAAGGCAACCTGCAGGCCCTGGTCTCCAACGACCCGGCCGTCGCCATCTATGTCGATGGCGTCTACATTCCGCGGCCCTCCCAAGGGCTCACCGACCTGCTCGACCTGCAGCGCGTCGAAGTCCTGCGCGGGCCGCAGGGAACGCTGTTTGGCCGCAACACCATCGGCGGCGCGGTCAACATCCTGTCCGCTGACCCGACCGGGGAGTACAGCGGCCTGGTGAAGATCGAGGCGGGCAACTACGGCCAGTACGGCGCCAGCCTCGTGCTCAATGGCGGCCTGACCGACAAGATCTCCGGCCGGCTGGTCGCCAACACCAAGAGCCGCGACGGGTACGGCCAGGACATTCCGCTGGGCCGCGACATCTGGGCCCAGGACAGCGATTTCGTTCGCGCCAAGCTCAAATACGAAGACGGTCCGGTTCGCCTGATCCTGTCGGGCGACTACAACAAGATCAAGGACAACGGCCAGTTCACCGCGCTGCATGCCTATGCGCCGGAGCTGTTTGGACCCACCGGCTCGTTCGGGCCGTTCGGTCTGGCTTCGACCTTGAACGCCTCCCTGCACAATCGCGGCTTCTACGACAGTTACGCGACGGGCTTCTTCGTCCCGACGAGCAATCCCAACTTCGCCAGCCTGCCGGCCAATGTCCGGGCCATGTACTCGATGCCGCTGGGCAATCGCCTGGAGGCCTATGGCTTTGGCCTCAACGGTTCGGTGGACCTGGGCGGCGTGACCCTGAAGTCGATCACTGGCTATCGCTTCAGCGATACCGACGGCGTCGTCGACACTGACGGCACGCCCGCCCCGATCCTGACGACCTGGGCCGGCTACAGCTCCAAGCAATGGTCGCAGGAACTCCAGATCAACGGGGGCGTCGGCGAGAAGTTCACCTACATCGCGGGCGGCTATTTCTCCGATGAGAAGGGCCAGGAATTCAGCCGGTCGCAGAACTTCGGCTTCCTGCCGTATTCGGCCACCACCCGTCCCTATGCCGGCCTGGCCGGGCAAAACCTCGCCGACGTGCACAATCGCTCGGTCGGCGTCTTCGGTCAGGGCTACTATCAGCTGACCGAGGCCGTCCGGCTCGCGGGCGGGCTTCGCTGGACCTGGGACGATCGCGACACCAAGCTGTATAATTATTCCACTTGGGGCGTCGCCACGACGTGCAACCTGCCCAACCCGGATGTCGCGGGCGTATGCGCCCAGACCCAGAAGACCAGCTTCGACTATCCCGCTTGGACATTCGGCATCGACTGGCAGGTCAATGACGATGTGTTCGCCTATGTGCAGACGCGGCGGGCGTCCAAGTCTGGCGGCTGGAACACGCGCGCCGGCGGCCTTCCGGCCTTCCGGCCCGAGACCACGCGGGACGTCGAAGCGGGCCTAAAGGCCACATGGTTGGAAAACCGCCTGCGCACGAACATCGCCGTCTTCCACTCCTGGCAGTCGGACGTTCAGCGCAACGCCGCGGCGCTGACGCCGGCTGGGGCCAGCACCCAATTCATCGTCAACGCCGGCGACGCCCGGGTCTATGGCGTGGAGCTGGAAGGCGCCTACCGTCCGTGGACGGGCATGGAGCTGACCAGCAGCCTCAGCCTGATGAACGGCAAGTATAAGAGCGGATCGTTCATCGAGCAGCAGTCCGTGCCGGGCGCGTCCTTGACGGGCTGCAAGGCCGCGGGCGCCTCGTCGATCTGCCCGGTGGACCGGAGCGGCGAGGAATTGCCGCAGCTTCCCAAGGTTCAATTCAACCTGGGCGCCACCCAGACCCTGCCCACCTCGTTCGGGCGCGTGTCGCTGCACGCCGACTACGCCTATCTGGGCAAGCAGTTCTATAATCCGGTCACGCCGGCCGCCCAGCAATCGGCCACGACCCAGGGCATCTATGCGACGGCGAACGTCCTGACCCGCACGCCAGGCTATGGTCTGCTGAACGCCCGCTTTACCGTCGAATTCGACGCTCACAACATCGAACTGGCCATCTACGGGAAGAACCTGACCAAGAAGGAATACAACGTCCGCCAGTTCGCCGACGTCTATGCCGCGGGTCTTGGCTTTGCGACGGACTTCATCGGCGAGCCGCGAACCTACGGAGCCTCCCTCACCAAGCGTTTCTAATCCCGCAGTTCCGCTCGGGGCTGACTGGCCGTCGACCGCTTAACGGTCCGGCGGCCTTTTTCATGCGCAACGTCCGGCCGAAAAGAGTTTCGCCGACGCAAAAAGGGCCCCCATCGCGCGATGGGGGCCCTGCGCTTCGCGCCGCGGCGCAGCGGAAATGGGGCGCGAGCGCCTAGGGGGCGTCCCACACCACATGGACCGCGTCCGGGCCGCGCAGGGAGACACCTCGCACCTCCGGACGGGGGTGAGCCGGGTCCAGACGCAGATTGGGCAGCATGTCCAGAAGGAGACCGACCGCCTCCTCGATCTCCACCTTGGCCAGCCACATCCCGACGCACATGTGTGCGCCAAAACCAAACCCGAAGGCCGCCATCTGCTTGCGGTCGATGTCGAACGCGTCGGGATTGTCGAACACGGCCTCGTCGCGGTTGGCCGAGGCGACGCAGGCCGAAATGATCGCGCCCTTGGGGATGGTCACGTCCTGCAGCGTGACCTCGGTCTGGCACTCGCGGACCTTGAACGTGGCCACCGCGTCGTGGCGAACGCTTTCGTCCAAGACCTTCCGCATCAAGGTCCGATCCGCTCGCAGGCGCTCGAGCACCTCGGGGTGGTCGAACAGATGGGTCATCATGATCGCGAAGGTCCTGGAGGTGGTTTCCGACGCGGCGGGCAGCATCATCCGCACGAAATTGGTGATCTGATGATCGTTCAGGGTTCGGCCCTCGAACTCGGCTCGGATCAGCCGGCTGATCAGGTCCGCGCCCTCGGCGCCGGAAGCCCGGCGGGCCTGGACGGCGGCCAGGGTCGGGTCATAGAGCTCTTGGAAGGCCTGAAAGGCGGCGCGTTTCGCCTCCGGGTCGTTGGCCATGCCGCCCAGCACCTTCAGCGCCTTGGTGGCGAAGGCTTCGAGCGCGGCGGGATCGTCGTCCTGGAAGCCCAGGACAGCGTAGACCACGTGGATGGGGAACATCACGCCGACGCTGCCGATCAGCTCGGCCTTGCCCAGCGGCACGAGCGGCTCAACGAACGAGCGCTTGATCAGGGGGCGGATATAGGTCTCGCGCCATTCTTCCATGACCGCGGGCGTGAACGAGGGTTGCAAGATGCCGCGCAGCTGCCGGTGCTCATCGCCGTCCAGCCCCGTGATCATCAGCCCGTCGAGGAACGGACCCAGGCCCGTCTCCATCAGGATCCCGCTGGTGAAGGTCTTGGTGTCGCGCAACACCTTCATGACGTCGGCGTGCTTGAAGATCGTATAGATCGGTCGGCCGGTCTGGCCCGCGAAGGAGGCCGCGCCCAGTTCGGCGCAGATGTCGCCCTCCATCACGGGCAGGTTGTTTCGATGGTGGCGATAGATCGCCTCGAGGTTCTTGTCGTTGCCCGCGAACAGGGCGCCGACGTGGGCGAAGCCGTCGGCGAGATCCTTGTTCGGAGCTATCTGGGCGGTGCTCATCGGTGTTCCTTCCCGGAAGTTCGGCCCGCTGCGCGGACTCGGATTATTTCAAATGCAGAATGGTATTCTAGAAAAGAAGTCCATGGGAATTGGGCTTCGGGTCTTCAGTGCCGTGGATCGCGCTGACCGCGCCCGGATCGGTGTAGTCTCGCCATCGAACGAGCCGGCCGTCGTCGTCCAACTCGAAGACGCCCGCGATCGAGAAGGCGCCGATCTCGCGCCCGTCGGCGGCCAGGAGGCGATCAACGCGCTCGGTCAGGACGACATTGCCGGTCGCGGCGATATGTAGCGTTTCCGCGATGATTTTCGCATAGCCCATGCTGGCCTCGAACTTCGCGCCCAGCGCCAGGGCCTCCTCGGCGCCGACCGTGCGCGACAGGCCCATATTGATCCATTCCGTATCGGCCCGAAAAAGATCGCGGATGGCCTGCTCGAGCCGCGCGGGTCCCTCGGACCAGGCGTCCAGAAAGGCTCGGACAATATCGATCGGCGCGCGGCTCATCGGGCGCATTCCTTGAAAATTCTGAAACTGGAATTGAATTTCATGGCGCGATGCCGATGGCGCTTTGCTAGGCTGCGCGCCGACGGCGGCGAGCGCCGCAGGCAACCGATGGAGCCCACATGACCGACGCGATCACCGCCATCCCCCTGACCCGCATCGGCGGCGAGCCGGACGTCCTGGCCAACCATGCCGGCAAGGTTCTGCTGATCGTCAATGTCGCTTCCAAATGCGGATTGACGCCGCAATACGAGGGGCTCGAGGCGCTCTATCGCGCCAAGCAGGCCGAGGGTCTGGAAGTGTTGGCGTTCCCGGCCAACAACTTCAACGGCCAGGAACCGGGCGCCGACGACGAAATCGCCAGCTTCTGCAAGACCAGCTACGACGTCAGCTTTCCGCTCTACGCCAAGATCAGCGTCAAGGGCGACGACATCCACCCGCTGTACGCGGGGCTCACGGCCTTGAAGCCGGAGGCGACCGGCGATGGGCCGATGCGCGAGCGGTTGAAAGGGTATGGCATCGCCACGGGCGGTCCGGGCGAGGTGGTCTGGAACTTCGAAAAATTCCTGGTCGGCCGTGATGGCCAGGTCATCGACCGGTTCGCACCGGATGTCGACGCGGCCGACCCGCGTCTGGTCAGCGCGGTGAACAAGGCGCTGTCGGCGGACTGAGGTCCGCCGCCCATGGCGAAGGGGGAGGGGGCCCTTCGCCATGGCGCCTAGCGCACCTTCGCGGTGATTTTTGCGTGGGGACCCGACACCTGGGCGGCCCAGGCCGCGGAGGCGTCGGCGAAGTCATAGTCGACATAGTCGATGATCAGCTTCTGAGCCTTCTGCATTGCCAACAGCCGCCGCCAGATCGCTTCGCGATCGGCGGGCGGACGCTGTCCGGTGCCGATGCAGGTGAGGGTGCGAAACAGCAGGTCGCCGATGTTGAGTTCAACCACCCGGCCCGCGCCGGTGCCGATGGTGATCAGCCGCGCGCCCCACTTGGTGGCCTTGACCGCCGACAAGAACGGCTTGCCGAAGACAAGATCGAGCACGATGTCGAAGCCATCCCCGCCGCTGGCGGCCTTGAGCGCTTCGGTGTCGTTCTCGCCGCCCAGGGCGACGCCGGCGTCGGCCAGGCCGCGTTCGACGAGCCGATCCAAGGCGGCCGGGTTGCGGGCGGCGGCCACGATGCGACCCGCCCCGAGGCTTCGGGCCAACTGCAGGCCGATCTGTCCCAGGACGCCCGTGGCGCCGAGGATCAGCACGCTCTCCCCGGGCTGGATGTTAGCCGCTTCCAACGGCACCAGAATCCCGGTGCCTGCGATGCCCATGGTGATGGCGGTGCGATCGTCGATGTCGTCGGGGACATCCCAGACCTCCGCCGCCGGGACCAGGGTCTTTTCCGCCCAGGCCCCCCACGGCGCGATCGAGCGTTCGCCGAAATAGACCCGCCGTCCATCCTCAGCGCGGCCAACGCCCTCGCCGCGGATGACGCAGGGATATTCAACGCCGAGACGATAGGCGCCCAGGACGTCCCAGCCCCCGAGCCCGGCGGTGTCGACGTCGATAAGGACCGATCCCGCCCGCGCCGTCGGTTCGGGAAAATCCTGAAGGACCGGAGCGACTCCGTTGCCGGAGATGACGGCGGCGCGCATGTGGCAAATCCTGGATTGGTCTTGGAGCCAAGATTGGCGGCGGCCTGGCTCACCGGACCGCCACCGATCAGGGCTGTGTCAGCTCAGAGGAAGATGGCGAGGTTCGGGAAGCCCAGCACCGTCTGGTCGACGATGATTTCCCGCCGCGCCAGCTTGAAGCTGGCGCCATGGCGTCGCAGCAGGTCGTGCCGGACGCAGCTGAGGAACAGCAGATTGGTTTCCTCGAAGCGGCTGCGGCTGCAGAGCAGGTAGCTCTTCACCTCGAACTCGTCGGGATTGTCCGTCGACTCGACCAGAATGTTGGTGATCAGACGTCGCGTGCGAGACGGCGGATCCTCGGCCCAGGCGCTGCGGGTGTCGGTGATGCGTCCGACCCGGCCCCGGATCGAGGCGTAGGTTTCGTCGAAGTGCATCACGGTCCGGACGATGGAGGCCGCGTTCTGGCTCAGGGGCCGGGTTTGGCGCACCGGGCAGGTGTAACGCAGATCGGTGTCGAGGCGCTCGAGCCATTCGGCGAGCCGGATCTCGTCGAGCAGCCAGGCCTCCTCATAGAGAAACTCGGCGATCTGATTATAGGCGGGCGAGCCCACGGGCACGCGATTGGCTCGGAAAGCGTCCGGCGCGACGGCGGTGTCGGCGGGAGCGGTGACGTCGATGGTCATGGCGGTCAGGTCCTGATGATGGCGGCGATGATCAGAGCGAGCTGTTCATCAGGTCGCGGTAGGCCAGCCACCAGTTCCACTGGGTGTCGTCCTTGGTGAACCCTTCGTAGACCAGGGCCGGGCCGGGCCAGTCGGCCCGCGGAGGCGTGGTGCAGACGGCCTGATACTTCATCGTGATGTTGCGCGCGGCCGCGCCCTTGGCCGTTTGGGTGATGTGGGGCCAGGTGTCGGAGTCGTCCTGCTCGACCATGCCCGAGGTGCCCAGCATCCGGACCGCGAACTGCAGGGCCTTTTGCTTGTGCTCTTCGGGGGCGTCCTTCTCGGCCAGGATGAAGTTGCAGAACTCCAGCTCGTCCGGACCCTTAGGAATATAGGTGTGCAGGGAGGTCAGGCCGATGATCTCGCCATCGGGCTGAGGCACATAGATGAAGGCGATCAGGACGTTGGGGAACATCCCGCCGACCTGCGGCGGGCTGTCGACCAGCAGGCCCAGCTGTTCAGGCGTCAGGTTGCGGATCAGCTGGGGCAGCATTTCCTTGGTGATGCCGGGCGGCGGCACGATCGCCAGCTTCTCCTCGAGCGTCAGGTTCCCGTCGCGGAAGCCGGCGGCCTGCTTGAACTTGTTCGCCGCGGGCATGCACCGCAACGCATGGCCCTGGAGCGAACTGACTTCGGTGCCGTACATCGAGGTGGTCAGGTCGCCATCGCCGAACTTGGCGAACTCGCCAAGCCAACGGTGCAGCGTCAGGGTGTGGAAGCCGTCGGCGGCCGACTGTTCGCAGGCGGTCTTCCAGTTGGCTTTAATCGTGAAGCGCTGCGGAGGGCCGAGAACTTCCAGGCCCCGATCCGTGCGCTGGAACAGCATGTCGTAGTACCACTTCATCTCGCCGAGGAACTCGTCGAACGAGGGGCCGTCAAGATTCCAGGTCGCGAAGATCAGGCCCCCGTAGAGGTGGGTGCGCGCCTGGGTCAGGCCGAGCTTTTCCTTGGGCAAAATCGTGCCGTGCATCTGCTCGGCGGCGACGGGCGCGCCAATGAAGTCGCCGTCGTTCTTGAACGCCCAGCCGTGATAGATGCAGGTGTGAACCTTGGCGTTGCCCGCGTCGCTGGTGCACACGCGCATGCCCCGGTGCGGGCACACGTTGAGCATAACCCGAATCGAGCCGTCCTTCTGACGCGTGATCAGCACCGGGTCCGAGCCCATCAGTCGCGTGATGAAGTCGCCCGAGTTCGGGATCTCGCTCTCGTGGCCCAGCAGCAGCCAGGTCTTCCCGAACACCTTGCGCATCTCGATGTCGTAGAGTTCCGGGTCCGAGATCGCCCGAAGTTGGACCTCGCGCGTCTGCACGTTGATCAAGTCGTCGATCGTCGTCCCGTCGGAAAGCGTCGTCCGTGTCCGGTCCAGCATGGGTGTCCTCCGCAGCGCTAGGCGCCATATAATTTTGAACAGAGGTGGCATTTCTGTATAGAAAATGCAACTGTTCGATTCAGTGAGGAACGACGGGCCGCTGGCCCTCCGGAGAAGCCCCAAAGGGGCGCCCGGCACGGAGGAAGGTTATGAGTTCAGAAGCGACCCCGCATCGCGTCAGGGCGGACCGAAGCGCCTGCTGCGGCTATGGCACCTGCGTGGAGATCTGCCCCGAGATCTATCAGCTCGAGGGGGGGCTTGTGGTTGTGACCACTGACATCGTGCCCGCCGAGCTGTTGGAACGGGCGATCGAAGGCGCGGAGTCCTGCCCCCAAGGCGCCATCGTCGTGGAAGCCGTCGAGGGATGACGGCCGTCTCAGACGTTGCGAGCAGCGCGGTCGCCGCCCCAACCCGCGCTTCCGGCCGGCCAAGGCTGCCCGGGCTGTTGTCGCTGTCCTTGTTGGGCGTGCCGCTAACGGCGCTGTCGCTGCCGCTCGTCGTCATGATTCCGGAACACTATGCGACCGTTCTGGGCCTGCCGCTGGCGGTGATCGGCCTGATCTTCACCGGCGTGCGCGTGTTCGACATCGTCGTCGATCCGCTGCTCGGCGCGGCGATGGATCGAACCCGAACCCGCTGGGGCCGCTATCGCCCATGGCTGGTCCTGGGCGCTCCGGCGCTCATGTTGGCCGTCTACCTGTTGTTCATGGCCAAGCCAGGCGTGGGACCGCTCTATCTCCTGGTGACCCTGACGGCCAGTTTTCTGGGGTGGTCGGTGCTGTCGCTGGCGCAACTGGCGCTCGCCTCCGGCCTGGCGGCTGGCTACGACGAGCGCTCGCGGGTCTATGCCTGGCTTCAGTTCGCCTCCCTGCTCGGCATCCTGACCGTGATGGGTTTTCCGATCATCTCGGCCAAGCTTGGCGGAACCGGCTTGCCGCCCACCCAGCTCATGGGGTGGATCATCATCGTCCTGACCGCGCCGGCGGTGGCTTTGGCCGCCTGGCGCGTTCCGGAGACCCCGCTCGTCGCCCAAAGGCATATCGTCGGGATCAGAGCCTATCTGGCCGTGGTTGGCCGCAAGGCCGTCTTCAGGATCGCCGCCATCGATCTCCTGTTTGGCCTTGGGTTTGGCACCGCCTCGGCGATGCTGGTGTTCTTCGTGACCGCCGCCAAAGGGCTGGAGCGCAGCGCCGTCGGCGTCGTGCTGATCGCCCAGGTGGTCACGGCCATGATCACCGTACCCGCCGTAGCCTGGCTGGCGCGGCGGCTCGACAAGCATTTCGTGCTGGGAATATCGGGCCTTCTGGCCGCCATCGTCAGCGTGGCGTTCATCTTCCTGCCTGACCACAACCTGCCGGCGATGGCGCTGGGCATGATGGGGTGGGGGCTGTCGTTCGGCGCCTTCAACCTGCTGCCGCGCGCGATGATGGCTGATGCGGGCGACGAACTGCGGCTCGAATCCGGCTCGGATCAAACCGCCGTGCTCTATGCGCTGTTGATCAGCAGCTGGAAGTTGGGCGGCGCCCTGGCGGTCGGCCTGGCCTTCGCCGCCCTGGCCCTGGTCGGCTACAAGCCCGCGCTTTTGGGCGCGAACACACCACAAGCCATCACTGGCTTGGAAATGGTGTTTGCGGGGCCTTCGGCGGCGCTGTTCCTCCTGGGGGCGTGGCTAGCCCTCACCTACCCGCTGACGCGCGAAAAGCATGCGGCTATCCGCCTTGAGCTGGACGCGCGTGACGCGGCGAGCGGAGGACCGGCATGACGCGTCGACTGGAAGGGCGGGTCGCGCTCATCTCCGGCACGGGGGGCGGCCAGGGCCGGGCCGCGGCGCTTCGGTTCGTCGCGGAGGGCGCGGTGGTCGCCGGATGCGACGTCAACGCCGAGGCCGACGCCGAGACCGCGCGGCTGGTCGCCCAAGCGGGAGGGCGCATGACCACCATGGCCTGCGATCTTGGCGACCTTGACGGCGCGCGGGCCTGGATCGACCAGGCCGTCGCCGACTATGGCAAGATCGATATTCTCTACAACAACGCCTCGGCCGCGAAGTTCGGCTTGATCGCCGAGCTTTCGATCGAGGACTGGCGCTACACCCTGCGAAACGAGCTCGACCTCGTCTTCCTGACGACGAAGTTCGCCTGGCCCCATCTGGCCAAGCACGGGGGGGTGATCATCAATGTGGCGTCCACGGCGGGATGGCAGGGTTCGCGCGGCAACGGAACGATCGCCCACAACGCCACCAAGGGCGGTGTGGTGGCGATGACCCGGCAGATGGCGCTGGAGGGCGCGGCGGTCGGCATCCGCGCCAACAGCATCAGCCCCGGCTTCGTCGTCACGCCGGGAACGCGCGCCTTTGTCGAAAACCCCACCGTCCGCGCCCAGCTGACCGCCAATATTCCGCTCGGCCGTCCAGGCGAGCCGGAGGATATCGTCGGCATGGCCGCCTTCCTGGCCACCGACGAGGCGGCCTTCATCACGGGCGCGGACATCATCATCGATGGCGGCACGACCGCCTGTTAGCCAAGCGACAAGACGAGGAGCAGGACCATGGATATCCGGGGTATCGGCTATCTGGGCTTTGAAAGCCCCAACATCGAGGCCTGGCGCAGCTACGGACCCGAAGTCCTGGGTCTGGCCATCGCGCCCTCGCCGGAGGACGAGCCGGACGCGCTCTATCTGAAGATGGACGATCGGCGCTATCGTTTCGCTTTCCAGCCCGGGCCGATCGACAAGCTGGCCTATATCGGCTGGGAATGCGTCAACCGGATCGCGTTCGAAAAGGCCGTCAAAAAGCTCCACGACGCGGGCATCGCCGTGGAGCAGGGCGGCGACGACCTCAAGGTTCGCCGCGGGGTGCGCGATGTGGTCCGATTCAAGGATCCCGTGGGCTATCAGTACGAGCTGTTCTACGGCCAGAAGGGCGAGCCTGGCTCGTTTGTGCCGGGCCGTCGCCATGGCGGCTTCAACACCTACGGCCGGGGCTTTGGCCATGTCGTGGTGATGACCCCGGAATATGGCCCGGAGCTGGACGACTTCCTGATCAATATCATGGGCTTCCAATGGTATGGATCGGGCGCGGGCAAGGGCCGGACCGGGTTCTATCGCGCCGGGCTCAACAACCTGACCAGCCACGACATCGGCTATGGCCACGCCCCCGGTCGGATGGGCATCCAGCACATCGGCCTGTTGACCGGCGATCTTCGTGATGTCGGCGAGACCTGGGACATCGTCAACAAGCGCCAGATCCAAGTGCAGATGACCCTGGGGCAACACACCCAGGACCCGCATTTCTCCTTCTACCACTTCAGCCCTTCGGGCTTCGCCGTCGAAGTGATCGCCGAAACCCATCCCTGGCCCGGCGATCCCTTCGAACTGAACGCCGAGCGCCTGAGCTACTGGGGGCACCAGCTGGTCGGGCCCATCCTCGGCACGACCATCCGCACGCCCGAGGAGCTGCGCTGATGGGGCTGCTCGACGGCAAGGTCGCCTTGGTCACGGGCGGCGGCGGCGGCATCGGCCGCGGCATCGCCCGCCGTTTCATCCGGGAAGGCGCGACCGTCCTGGTCGCCGAATTCAACGAGGACTATTGCGCGACCATCAAGGCGGAGCTGACCGAGGAGCTGGGCGGGCGGGCCGAAGTGCTTAAGGCCGATGTGCGCGTTAAGGACCAGATCCAGGGCGCGGTGCAGAAGGCGGTCGATCTGTTCGGCGGCCTCGACATCCTCGTCAACAACGCCTTCACCCTCAGCCCCAAGGTCCTGCTCGAGCAGAAGACCGACGAGATGCTGGACAGCACCCTGCATTCGGGGCTCTGGGCGGGGTGGTGGGCCATGCAAGCCGCGCGGCCCCACATGGCCGCCCGCGGCGGCGGCTCGATCATCAACTTCTATTCGATCGACGTGGAGACAGCCGCCTGGCTGAACGCCGACTACAACATCACCAAATCGGCGCTCCGCGGCCTCACGCGCAGCGCCGCCCACGAGTGGGGGCGGTTCAACATCCGGGTCAACCTGCTGTCGCCGGCGGCGATGGGCACGGTCTTTCACCGCATGGCCGAAGCCATGCCGGGCTTCGCCGAGATGGCGGCCTCGCGCAAGCCTCTGCTGCGCAACGGCGACCCTGAAGAGGATATCGCGCCCGTCGCGGTGTTCCTGGCCTCGGAGATGTCGCGCTTCGTGACCGGCGAACTGATCAACGTCGATGGCGGTCTGCACATGCCAGGCTACCAGTCGCGTCCGCCGAACGTCGCGGAGATGGAACAACAAGGCGGCTAGAGCCGTCCAAGGGGAGACACAGATGGGTTTACTGGACGGCAAGGTGGCGCTGGTCACCGGCGCGGCCGGCTCTATCGGCTCGGAGACGGCGCTGGCGCTGGCCGAAAAGGGCGCGCGGGTCGTGCTGACCGACCTTCGGGCTCCGGAGCTTTCAGCGGTCACCGATCGCTTGCAGGCGCAAGGTCACGAGGTGGCCTGCAAGGTCGGGGACATCACCGACGAGGACGACATCCGGGCGGTGGTCGAGTTCGCCGTCGCGACCTTCGGCGGCGTCGACATCCTCGACAACAACGCCGGCGCGACGGGCTTTTCATCCCGCGACCTGGACATCCCTGAGATGCCCGTCGAGCTTTGGGATCAGGTCCAGTCGATCAACGCCCGCGCGCCGATGCTGTTTTGCAAGCACGCCATCCCGTCGATGCTGGCGCGGGGCGGTGGATCGATTGTCAACATCTCGTCGGGCCAGTCCCTTTCGGGCGACGTCAGCAATTTCGCCTATGCGGCGGGCAAGGCCGCAGTGAACGCCCTGACCCGTCACCTGGCGACCGCATATAGCCCCAAGGGCGTGCGGGTCAACGCCATCGCCGCAGGTCTGATCATCCAGCCGGGCATGGAGCAACGGCTGCCCGCGCACATCCAGAACATCTTCCTGAGCCATTGCCTGGTGCCGCGCCTGGGGACCCCGCGCGACATCGCCAACATGGTGGTGTTCCTGGCGTCCGACCTCAGCTCCTACGTCACCGGCCAGATCCTCTCCGTCGACGGCGGGTTCACCGCGCACCTGCCCAGCGTGGCCGACATGCGGCCCACTATCGAAGGCATGAGAAAGGCGCCCGGCCAATGGAGTTGAAGGGAAAAACCGTCGTCCTGACCGGGGCCTCCGCCGGCATTGGCGCGGCGACGGCGCTCGATCTGAGCAACGCCGGGTGCAATCTGGTGCTGACGAGCCGCCGGCTGGAGAAGCTCGAGGCGCTGGCCGCGACCTTGCCGGGCCCCAGCGCCTTGCTGGCGGCGGATATCGCCGAGCCCGATGTTCCAGAGCAACTTCTGGCGTTGGCCAAGGCGCGATTTGGGCGCGCCGACGTGGTGATCAACAATGCCGGTGTCATGGCCGTCGGCACGATGGACACCATCGATCTCGACGCCGTCAGCTACATGATCCGGGTTAACTTCGAGGCCGTGGTGCGCTCGTCCTACGTGTTCGCCCGAGAGTTTCGCGGTCAGTCGTCTGGCGCGATCATCAACGTGTCGAGCATCAGCGCCTACCTGATCTCCCGGGCGGGCGGCGTCTATGGGGGGCTCAAGCATGCGCTCGAGGCCTTCACCCAATCGCTGCGGATCGAACTGGCCGGCGCCGGCGTCAAGGTCGGATCGATCGCGCCGGGTTCGACCTCAAGCGAGATGTTCGACAGGATGATGGCGGCGGCGAAGATCGAAGATCCGGTCGCGCTCGATCCCGAAGATATCGCTCGGGCCATCCGGTTCATGCTTGAGCAGCCCGACCACGCGACCATCGCGCGCCTGGCGATCTATCCGCAAAGCGAAGCCCACTAAGCCGGGCCTCTCCAAGGCCGCGATGCGTCATCCCCGCGGCGGTGCGGGGATGACGACCCGGCGCGGTGCGGCCCTAGGCGGCGGAGGCCGCTTCGAGAGTGGCCTGACGCTCCAGCCCCATTTCCTGCATTTCGCGCTTGAGGGTGGGATAGTAGGCGATCGCGCCCTGTAGGCCGCCCGAGACATCGATCGAGGCCGCGCTCAGGAAGGTCGCAAGGTCGCTGGCCAGGAACAGGCAGACATTGGCCACCTCCTCGGGACGGCCGAACCGACCGAGGGGCACGACCTTGACCACCATTTCGAGGAACTCCTCGCGCGAGATGGACGGGGGCATCTCCTTGTAGTGGCGATCCCACTGGCCCGTATCGATCCAACCCATGTTCAGGCTGTTGACCAGGATGTTGTCCTTGGCCAGCTGCTGGCCCAAGAGCTTGGCCAGGGCGATCCCCGCGGCGCGGTTGGTCACCGAGGGAATGCCGTCCGGCGTCGGCAGGGCCCCGGCCAGGGCGTTGATGTTGATGATCCGCCCCCACTGTTGCGCGCGCATGTGAGGCACGACCGCCTGGACGAACCGGAAATGGGCGATCTGGATGTTGTTGGCGTGGTCGAGGATATCCTCGGGCTCCAAGGTTTCGAGGCTGCCGCCCTTGCCCTGGCCGGCGTTGTTGACCAGCACGTCGACGCCGCCCCAGGTTTCGGCGACCTGATTGACGAAGGCGCGAACGGCGGCGGTATTGCGCACATCGAGCGCGACCGCGATGACCTCCGCGGCGCCAAGCACGCGCATGTCTTCAGCGACGGCCGACAGCGTGTCGGGGTTGCGCGAGCAGATCGCCAGCCGCACGCCTTCGCGGGCGAAGGCCGCGGCCGTGGCCCGCCCGATTCCTCGGCTCGCGCCGGTCACAATCACCCGTTTGGCGCTCAGATCGATATGCATGTCCGATGTTTCCTCGAAGCTTCTGACGAGCTGTCCGATGTCGATATTTTCTAGTCAAAGCTCCGATTTTTGTCTCGTTTATTTTCCGAAAGCGAGCCGTACGCGGTTTGCGCGCCGAGGCGACGCAAGTTAGGCTGAAGATTGTATATCGGAGCACCCCAAGCATGACCTCCAGCGCCCGGACGGCTCGTCCGGACATCCTGGCCAGGCGCTCGGCCAGACGCGCGGAAGCTTCCGCTTCCAACGTCGACGTTCGTCCGCGCCGACCCGACCCGAGGGCGGCCAAGACCATCGAGAACATCATCAACGCCGCGCAGAACGTGATGATGAACCATGGCACCCCTCGGATCACCGCGCAGGAGGTTTGCGACGAAGCCCGCGTCTCGCGCGGGACGCTCTATCGGTATTTCCCGTCGATGGAAGCGGTCCTGGAAGCGGTGCTGCTGCGGCTCAGGACCGAGACCGATGACGAGTTGAGCCACGCGATGGAGGGATGCGAAACGCCGGCCGAACGGTTCGGGGCCTTTCTGCGCTACAGCGTCTCCAACAATGAGACCCGCAGAGGGTCTCAGTTCCTGCACGTCGAGCCGGCGTTCGTGCTGCAGTACTTCGAGTCGAACTTCGACCATTTCATCGCGCGCGTATTGTCGGCGCTGGAAACGGTGTTCGACGCCTGGGAGAAAGATATCGGTGTCTCGGTCGATCGCAGCGCCATCGCCGAAATGATGGTGCGTCTGGCGCTCAGCGAGACCGTGGTCTCCCCTCGCGAGGGCCAACCCTTGGCGCTAAGGCTGCAGCAGACGGTCGACAAGATCCTGAACGCGCGCAAAGCGAGATGAGCGGGCGTCAGCCGGCGCGGGGCGCAATCTGATTTCGCAGGACGCCCACGCCCTCGAGCGAGACCTCGACCAGGTCGCCGGGATTCAGATAGCGGCCGGACGCCTGGGCCACGCCCTCGGGGGTGCCGGTGAACAGCAGGTCGCCGACGCCGAAGCTGACACGCTGATGCACGAACCGGATCAGCTCGGGAACGTCCCACGTCATGTCGGCGGTGGTGCCGTCTTGCCGGACTTCGCCATTGACCGTCGTCGACAGGCGCAAGGCCGGGCTGCCCGGCGCAAATTCATCACGGGTGACGATCCACGGGCCGACCGGCGTGGCCTTGTCCTGGCTCTTGGCGGCATAGAGGTCCATGCCGATGCCCGGCGGGCCGCTGCGCTGCAGATCTCGCGCGCTGACATCATTGCCCGCCGTGTAGCCGAGCACGCAGGCGAGAGGATCGTCCAGGTCGATCGCCGCGTCGCCGATCACCACAACGAGCTCGCACTCATAGTCCAGTTGCTCGGTCAGCGGCGGATAGCGGATCGGATCGGCGGCGCCGATCAAGGCGCCATACGCCTTGAGAAAGGCGATGGGCTGGGTTGGCGCAGCGACGCCGAATTCGACCAGGTGCTTGCTGTAGTTGGCGCCGGCGATGACGACCTTGCTGGTGTTCTCGCACGGCGCCAGCAGGCGTAGCGACGACAGGGCGCGTACCGGGGCCTTGAAGGTGAGGGCGTCCTGGCCGCCGCCCCGCGTCACATCGGGTCCCCAGTCCGACACGCCGCCGGCGATCGGCTGAGCCGTGTCGGCGTCGGGATCGACGAGCGCCCAGAACGCGTCGCCGCCATCCGTGCATCGAGCAAGTTTCATCGGCTTTCCTCGACGTTGGCTAGGCTGAGGCAGCGGCGGGCGCGAGCGTCCCTCCAAGAGTGTCGCGCAAATCGGCGACAATGGCCCGCGCGCGATCGCGGTCCTTGGCGGCGAACCGAGCCAGCAGGGGCGCATTGTCGAACACGCGCTCATCCCCAGGCTTGCGACCCAGCAGCATGAAATGGGTATGGGCGTTGCTGTCGCCCAGATAGATGACGGAGGTCCTTTCGAACGCCCCGGTCGCGACCAGTCTGGCGGAAAGGGCGTTGATTAACGGGCCAAGCTCGGCCGCGGCTCCATCTGACAGGAAGCCCACGCCGCGATCATGATCGCGGGTGAAGGCCATCAGCATTCCGGGGACATCCTGCATGGCCACGACGGCCCAATGCGGGCCGGCAAGCACGACGTCTTCGGTCGCCGCGGCATGCAGCATTCCACAGATCTTGCAGTCGGTCGGATGGGTCATGGGGTCCTGGACCTCGCGCCAAGCCGGCGACGGCTCGGAACGGCAAGCGGCGGCTCTTCAAGGAGCCGCCGCGCCGGAGACTGGAATTAGGCGGCGATCGATTTGGTCGCGCGACCCATCTTGTCCAGGTCGATATTCAGCAGGTCGACCGCATTCTTCCAGCGGATCTTTTCGAGATCTTCCGGAGAAATCCGCAGGCCGTCGGTAAGGTCGCCACGGATCGCGTCGCTGCCGCCGAAATTGGTGCCATAGACCAGCCGGTCCGCGCCGATGACCTCGACCAGGGCCTGACGCATCGGCAGTTCATGCAGTTCCGGATCGAACCAGAAGTTCGGCAGGTACTCCTCGAGGTCCTTCTTGTTGTGGACCACGTCCAGGTTCTTGATGGTCTGGGCCAGGCGGCCAAGCTGGTAGGGCACGAAGCCGCCCGCGTGGGTGATATAGACCTTCAGCTTAGGGAAGCGATCGAGGACGCCGCCGCAGATCAGGTACCAGAAGCACTTGGTCTCGTCATAGTTCATGCCGACGATGGCCGTCGTCTCGTACTTGTCAGTGTTGGCTTTGGACCCCCAGGTCACAGACTGATTGTAGCCGTGTACGAACATCGGCAGATCGAGGTCGCAGAGGGTCTCCCAGATCGGGTCCATGCGCGGATCGTCGAACTCGAGGCCGCCGAAGTTCGAACCGCCGGCGCTGAGGCCCTTGGCCCCCAGCTCGGTGCAGGCGCGACGGATTTCCTTGGCCGCGTTGACCGGGTCTTGCAGGGCGGCCGTGGCCCACATCATCAACCGGCCGTCCGAACGGCTGCAGTATTCGGCCAGGGTATCATTGACCGTGGTCGAGAACCGGTTGGCGAACTCCGGCTCGGCCCAGTACATGTAGCAGTGCGACGGCACCGAGAGGACTTGGGCGTCCTGACCCAGAGCGTCCATGCCGGCCAGGCGGTGCTTGGGATCGTTCCACTTCGACATGAACTCGGCCACTTCCATCGTCTCGCCCCGCTTGACCGCGGCGCGACGCTCTGGCGAGCCCAGAGTCAGCACCCATTCGCCGACCCGCAGGCGGATATGGCCGTCGTCGTGCTTTTCGAAGAAGGGGCCCCAGTGCGGATCTTGGTTGTAGTAGCCCGGCAGCGGGGCGTGAGCGTGAAGATCGATCAGCATCTGATTTCCTCCTGCGTCGAGGCCCCCTGGCGGAGCTCTTCGAGCCATGTGCGTTCCCTGGCGCGACTATCGCATTTTTTGAACGGTTTGGTCGATAGTGTTCAGCGTATTCTCTAGCGCGAATGTAATTCGGCTGTCAAAACAAACCTTGACAGCGCCGAGGCCAGATCGCCTATCGTTCGACGCGTCGCGGCGTTTGAGCGCGCGAGGCGAAAGAGGCGACGTCGACTCTGCGACGGAGCGCCCGGGGCCCCAAAGGGCGTTTATTGGCGGAGGATACGGACAATGCACGGACAGGCGAGCGCGACGGCGACCGAGACGTCCTATCCTCCGATCCGCTATGCCTGGTACGTGATCGGCGTCCTGTTCGTGGCGACGTTGCTTTCGCAACTGGACCGGCAGCTGCCCGCGCTGCTGGTGCGCCCCATCCGCGCCGAGTTTGGCATTTCCGACACCGCCTTCAGCTTCCTTCAGGGATACGCCTTCGCCCTCTTCTACACCTTTGCCGGGCTGCCGTTCGGCTGGCTGATCGACCGCACGATCCGGCGAAATCTGATCATCGTCGGCATGGTTCTGTGGAGCGTGATGACGGTTCTGTCGGGTTTTGCGCAGAGCTACGACGCGCTGGTGTTGACCCGGATGGGCGTGGGGATCGGCGAGGCCGTGCTAGCGCCGGCCGCCTATTCGATAATCGCCGACTACGTCTCGCCCGAACGGAGGGGGCGCGCGTTCAGCGTCTACTATCTGTCCTTGGCCATTGGTTCGGGCGCATCCTTGATCTTGGGCGCGCTGATCGCACGGATCATCCCCGATGCGGGTCTCAACCTGCCGGGCGTTGGGCTGATGTCGCCCTGGCGGTTGACCTTTCTGGTCGCTGGCGCGCCGGGTCTGGCGCTGGCCCTGCTCTTGCTGACCATCCGCGAGCCCGTGCGCCGGGACGCGGTGAGCGTGCTTCTGTCGAAGACGAGCGCCGGCTGGGGAGACTTCTTCAGCTATCTCAAACGCCATGCCGCCGCTTTTTCGCGCGTGCTGACCTATCCGGGCGTGGTCGCCGTGATCGGCTATGGGACCCTGGCCTGGGCGCCGACCCTCTTTGATCGCCGCTTTGGTATTCCGACCAAGACCTCGGGCTTGATCATCGGGGTGCTGGTCGCGGCCGGCGGCCTTGTCGGGACCCTGATCAGCGGCTGGCTCAGCGATCGTTGGGCCGCCAAGCGCGTGCCCGCCGCGCGGCTTCGCGTGGCGATGCTGGCCTGGCTGCTGGTCTTGCCAACGGTGAGCCTATGGTCCCTCGTCGGCGCGCCGTGGCTCAGCTTCGCCTTGCTGACGGTGGTCGTCACCGGCTTCGCGATGGCCCAAGCCGCCGCGCCGACGGCCGTGCAGGCGATTACGCCGAACCGTATGCGAGGCAAGGCGGTGGCGATCTATCTGCTCATCGGCGGCTTGGTGGGCATCGGCTTTGGACCGATGTCGGTCGCCCTGGTCACGGATCATGTCTTTAAGGACGATGCGGGGCTGCCCTATGCGCTCGCCGTCGTCGGCGGCCCCATCGCGCTTCTCGGCCTATGGCTGACCTGGTCGGGGCTGAAACCCTACCAGCGCACCTTGGAGGCCTTGGAGGCCTTGGAGGCGGCGGCGGAAGCCGATACGGCGCGGTCCTGACGGCCAGCGCCGCGGATCAAGGGGCCACGCGATCGGCGGCTGGCTTGTGCTGGGGGATCAGATAGTCGAGCTGCAGTTGAGCGAAGGGCAGAGGCGCGGTCATCCCGCCATCGCACTTGTACAGTCCGCCGTTCATGAAGGCGGCTTCATCCGAAGCCAGATAGGCGGCAAGGTTGGCGATGTCCTCAGGGCGACCCAGACGCGGTGCTTTCTGCAGCTTCATGAATGCCGAATGCATCTCGGGACTGGCCCACGCCTTCATAGCCGGGGTCTCGATCACCCCGGGGATCACCGCGTTGCACCGCACGCCCTGCTTGCCGTAGTTGGTGGCGATGGTTTTGACGTACCAGTTCACCATCGCCTTTGACGCGCCATAGGAAAACTGCGCGACATCCCCGCCCAGGGCGCTGGTCGAGGAGGTGAACAGGATGCAGCCGCCGCCGCGCTCGAGCATGTGCGGCAGGGCGTACTTGGAGGCCAAAACCCCGCCCAGCACGTTGACCTGAACGATCTCCTGGAAGACCGCTGGATCGAACTCCAGGAAGTCCACGTCTCGTTTGCGCTTGCCCGCCGCCGTATTGACCGCGTTGTTGAACAGGATGTCGAGGTGGCCGAACTCGGCGATGGCCCGCTCGACC
The DNA here is from genome assembly GCF_058802865.1 of Caulobacter sp. GW822-FHT01G02. Lineage (NCBI taxonomy): Bacteria > Pseudomonadati > Pseudomonadota > Alphaproteobacteria > Caulobacterales > Caulobacteraceae > Caulobacter > Caulobacter sp. GW822-FHT01G02. Next base: position 17,613 of record NZ_JBXAON010000008.1, on the reverse strand, counting down.
ATGCCTTTCAAGGCCTGGTCATCGGCGACGTCGACCGCGAAGCCCACGGCCCGTCCGCCGGCGCTTCGAATTTCCTCGGCGACGGCCTGGGCGGTGTCGCCCAGGATGTCCGTGACAGCCACGGCGGCGCCTTCGGCGGCGAACTTCAGCGCCGAGGCGCGACCGATCCCCGAGCCGGCCCCGGTGATGACAGCGGTCTTGCCGGTCAAACGTGTCATGGATCTCTGCCGTTCTCATAGGGTGGTTGCTTCCGCACGTGTCCACGCGCCGCCATCGCGCACATCCCGCCATCCCTGACCGGACGCTGGCGGACCGCGATCCCTTCCAGCGCATGGGCGGTCTCGTTCGAGGCCTGTTTGTGGCGGCGCGCCGCAGCGAACGAACGCCTCGCGGCATGGAAGATTTATCCCTACTATAAGTCAAGTGACTTAATGAGGCAGGTTCCGGCGTCTGATCGTCGAGCGCCGGCTTCTATTTTCGCTGGCAGTCGGGCAAGGATCGAGCATGCCGAGACGTTTTCAGGAGTACCCCAGGACCGCCCAAAAGCTGATGCTGGTCGCCGAGCGCCTGTATGGTCAGCACGGTCTTGACGGGGTCTCGCTACGGCAGCTGGCGACGGCCGCGGGGCAGGCCAACAACTACGTGGTTCAGCATTACTTCGGCTCCAAGCTGGGCCTGATCCAGGCCGTGTCCGAGATGCGATTGCCGGCCATGGAAGCCCATCGCCAGACCCTGCTCGAGGTCGCGCGGGCCGAGGGCGATTTCAGCGTGCCGCGGCTGCTCAGCTGTCTGTTCTCGCCGCTCGTGACGATGTTGGAAGTACAGGCCATGAGGGACTATGCGCGCTTCACGCTCGCCGTCATGCAGCTGGAACCGGAGGAGCATCCGTTCGAACGCTCGGCCGACATTTCGCCGGCCTCCACCGAAATCCGCAGCAAATTGAGCGAAAGCCTGTCGCATCTGGGGGCGGACGTGTTTCGTCGCCGGCTCGCATTGAGCGCTAGCATATTCCTAAACGGCATTTCGGAGCTGGGCGGAAAGCTGAAGTTGTCGCCTGGCGGCTATGTCAGCCACCAACAGTACCACAGCGACATCTTCGAGGCCGCCCTCGCGGTCCTGACGTGTCCCTTCTCGGCCGAGCCGCGCGCCGATTTCCGCGGTCCCCCGGCCCAGCCAGCCTTGGTCGACGACATGGCCGGCGCAAGCCGCCGGCCCGGCCGTCCGGCGGCGCCGACGGGCTGATTTCGTGACATCGACGAAGGCTCGCGGGGCGCGCCGTCCGGGGGTCCCCCGGGGATCTGGCCAGCGATGTCGACGCCCTTGCGCCGTATCGCCGGACCGACACCCGGGATCAGTCGGCCCGCACCGCCTGGCCCATATCGAGCTTGAGCAACCGCATGGCGTTGCCACTGCGGATCTTCTCGCGATCGGTTTCGGAAAGGTCGATCCCGGCGGTGAGGTCGCCATGGTCGTAGGCCCCGCCGAAGTTGGTGCCATAGAGCAGCTGGTCTGGACCGATCACCTCCACCACGGCCCGCCGCAGGGCCGGGTGGTGGACATCGAGATCGAAGTAGAAGTTCTTCATATAGTCCATGAGCGGACGCTGGTTACGCGCATCGGGGGCCATTGCCCCGTTCAATTCAGACAGCCGGCCCAGCTGGAACACCGCCATGCCGCCAGCGTGGGTGATGTAGGTCTTCAGAGTCGGGAAGGCGTCCAGGGCTCCACCACAGATAAGGTACCAGAAGAACAGGGTCTCATCGACGCAGTCGCCCACGATGGACGTCGTTTCGAACCGATCCTCGTGATGGCGCTCGCCCAGATAGATCGACTGGTTGAACCCGTGCACCATGATGGGAACATCGAGTTCAGCCAGCTTGGCCCAGACGGGAAACAGGCGCTCGTCGTAGGTTTGAAGCCCGTCGAAATTAGTGCCGCCGACACAAAGGCCCTTGGCGCCCAGAACGCGCACGGCGCGGTCGATCTCCTCGACCGCCGCATCCGGATCGGCCAAGTTGGCGTGGGACCAGAAGTCGAACTTGTCGGGCATCACCTGGCAGAAGGCCGAGAGTTCGTCGTTGCAGATCCTGGCGTATTCGGTGCCGAACGCGCCGGCCCAGTACATGAAGGCGTGCGAAGGCGTGGACAGAACCAGCTTGTCGACGCCGCGCTGCTCCATGACCGCCAGTCTCGCCGAATGGGTCATGCGGGCCAGCAGGTTCGCTTCGGCCTCTGCGTCGTCCTTGGCCTCGGCGGGCTGCTTGGTGCCCAGGGAGAAGTGCCCGACCGTCAGGCCCTGGGGCTTCATGAAGGGGCCCCAGAACGGGTGTCGCTTCATCATGCCTGGCGTGAAGAGGTGGGCGTGCACGTCGATCAGCATGGTTTCCTCGTCGATCTGTTATTAGATTGATATTCTCACCGTCGAATGATCTGTGGCAACCCGTGCCGGCAGAATCTCGTATGGCGCGTGGGGAGGCGAGCGATGCAGCAGATCAAGCCCAGCGGCCGTCTCATGCTGGCGACCGGCATTGTCGGCGCCGCATTTTGCCTGCGCCTGGTGTTCGCCAGCCTGTCGGTGCGCTTGCCCGAGGTCGTGCATGAGACCGGAATGACCGCCTGGCAGGTCGGGCTGCTGGCCACCTTGCCGGTGCTGTGTCTTGGCCTGTGCGCGCCCTTGGCGCCGCGGTTGGCCCATCGGCTGGGGACCGAGCGCGCGCTTTTTGGCGCCTTGGCGCTGATCGGGCTTGGAACCGCCGGGCGCGCGCTCGGGGCGGTGTGGGCCCTGTTTGCCTTTTCCATCCTCGCCGGCGCGGCGATCGCCATAGCCAACGTCTTGCTGCCGACCCTGGTAAAGCGGGATTTCGAGGATCGGACCGCAATCCTGACCGGCGCCTATGTCACGGCGATCTCGGGCGGCGCGGCCTTGGCGGCCGCCGTCACCGTGCCTATCGAGACCGCGCTGGGCGGTGGCTGGCGCGTGGGCCTGTCGATCTGGGCGGCGCCGGTGGTGGGGGCCTTGCTGCTGTGGTCGCTACAGCTGGGGCGAAAGGTCGAGCGCGACGATCTGGTCGTCGAACCGGTCGTGGGCCTGTGGCGCGATCGACTGGCATGGAGCGTGGCCCTGTTCATGGGCCTGCAGTCGGCGCTCGCGTTTTGCGTGCTGGGCTGGTTGGCGCCGATCCTGCGGGAACGGGGATTGGACGCGGTGACGGCGGGACTGGTGCTGTCCGTCCTGATCGTAGTCCAGTTGGCGACCTCGCTCACCGTGCCCTCGCTCGCCACGCGCAAGCCGGCTCAGTCGATGATCGCGGTCGTGCTTTCGGTGGCCGCGGCGGCCGGACTATTGGGCCTGCTGCTGGCGCCGCTTTCCGGCGTCTGGGTCTGGGCGGTCATCCAGGGGCTGGCTCAGGGGGGATTGTTCGCCTTGGCCTTGACCATGGTCCTGCTGCGCTCGCCCAACAGCCATGTCGCATCGCACCTGTCAGGCATGGCCCAAAGCGTTGGCTACGTCCCGGCCGCGTTTGCGCCGCTCAGCGTCGGGCTCGTCCGTCAGTGGACGGGCGGGTTCCAGGCCGTCGCCGGCCTAGTGGTGGTTATCGGGGCCGGTCTGGTCGTCACCGGCCTGATCGCCGGCCGCGCCAGCCTAGTCTCGGCCCAGGTGTCGCCGACCTCGGTCAAGCTGGCGCGGGCCTAACGGGATGAACGCTCAGGACGGAGTCACCATGCGGTTCGCAAACAAGGTCGCCATCGTGACGGGAGCCGGCGGCGGCATTGGCAAGGTCACGGCGCTGCTGTTGGCGGCGCAAGGGGCGTTCGTCGCCGTCAACGACCTTGACGAGGCCGCCGCCCTATCGAGCGTCGCCGACATCCGCTCGGCGGGCGGCCAAGCCCTCGCCATACCGGGCGACGCCTCCGACGAGACGGTAGCGGCGCAGGCCGTCGCCGAGGTGATGCAGGCCCGCGATCGGATCGACATCCTAGTGAACAACGCCGGCTTGTCGGTCGTCGCGCCCGCCGAGGATTTCGTGGCCTGGGACCGGGTGCTGCGCATCAATCTCTATTCGCAATTTTTCTGGTCGAAGGCGGTCGCCAAGGCGGCGATGATCCCGGCCGCGCGGGGCGCGATCATCAATGTCGCCTCCATTGCCGGCCTGGCCGCTGTGCCCCATCAACTGGGCTACGTGGTCTCCAAGCATGGCGTGATCGGCCTGACGCGGTCCTTGGCGGTCGAATGGGGACGCTATGGCCTGCGGGTCAACTGCGTGTGTCCGGGCATTACGGCCACCGACCTGACCACCGGGGCCGATGGCATGGCTTCCGAGCGGCTGCGCGCCCGGATCGCGCGCGTCCCGCTCGGGCGCATGGGGACCGCGCAGGAGCAGGCCGAGGCGATCGCCTTCCTGGCCTCTGACGAAGCCTCCTATCTCACGGGGCTGATCCTCAACGCCGACGGCGGGCAGATGGCGCTCCATTCGGGGGTGATGATGTCGGCCTGAGCGGCGGCGCCCATGCAGCGCCTGGCGAGCGAGCCCGCGACGGAGCCAACGAAAAGCTGAACAAGCTTGTCAATTTCGTTCAAGATTAGAAGATCGGTTTCGAAGGCTGGCGTCGGGGGTTTCCGGCGCCGCCGCGTTCAGCGCCCGAGCGCGCAAGGAATAGGGCTTCATCATGTATCGGCGGATTGTTCTGGCCTATGACAGCACCAAGGCGGGGCGCGCGGCGTTGCGAGAGGGCGCGTTGCTGGCCAAGCGATGCGGCGCCAAGGTCTTCCTGCTGTCGGTCCTGGCCGAAAGCGGCGGCTTGGCTCTCGCCGAGGGCGCGCATGTCGGCGCGGCCCACGGCCACTTGGAAGCCTATCGCGCCGTCCTCGACGAAGGGCTTCGAAAGCTGGAGATGCTGGGCTTGGATTCAACCGGCGCGCTGGTTCGCGGCGAGCCGGCCCAGCAGATCGGAGACTACGCCAGAAAGGTCCGCGCCGATTTGGTCGTGGTCGGTCACCGCAAGCGTAGCTTGCTTGAGCGTTGGTGGAGCGGCGCCAACGGGGCCTACATCGTCGATAATCTCGATTGCAGCCTGCTGGTGGCGCGAAGCGACATCAGCGATCAGGACTTCGAGGCCGAGTTTTCCAAAGCCGCCCAGCACCTAAACGCCTAGGTGAGCCGATAACGGAGCGGGGCCAGCGGCGGCGGCAGGTCGGATCGCCCGATGGCGTGTAGAAGCTCGCGCTCAACGGTGCGCACCAGGGCGTCGAGTGGAAGGTCGTTGTGGTCGGTTCCGAACGGATCCTCCAGCTGGTCTCCCAGCGCGTCCAGGCCAAAGAAAGTGTAGCTGGCGATCAGCACCAGCAGCGGCGTCCACCAGCCTAACGCCGGCGCCAGGGCGAACGGCAGCAGCAGGCAAAACAGCAAGGCCGTCCGATGCAGCAGCAGCGAATATGCGAAGGGCAGGGGCGTTGTCTTGATCCGCTCGCAGCCGGCCTGGACCTGGCTAAGGTCCGATAGCTGACTTTCCAAAACCGCATAGTGGATGTCGGAGAGCGCCTTTTGCGCCGCCAATCGCGCGCATTGCGCGCCGACCTCGGCCAGCACCGCATCAGTGGGGTTGGGCGGTTCAGGCTCGTCGTCGGCGGCGATCCAGGGCCTGATCGCGGCGGATTCGTCCTGATCCCGCAGCCGGGCGGCAAGGCCATGGGCGAAGCCGCAGAGACCCAGCAGCAGGGGCTCTCGGACCTCGGCGTCGAGGACGGCGGTCTGGCGCGCGAAGGACCGGGCGGCGATGATCAATCGCCCCCAGAGCTTGCGCGCTTCCCACCAGCGATCATAGCAAGCGTTGTTGCGGAAGCTCATGAAGATCGACAGCGCCAGGCCGATCAAGGTGAAGGGCATGGCGCCAAGGTGACCCATGGGCTCGGGCAAGGTGCGGTGGAGTAAGACCGCGCCGACTGAGATCGCCGCCAATATCAGCAAGCGGCCGGCGATCTTGGGAACGATGGAGCCGTGCATCGCCGTCAGGACCTCGCCCAGTCCTGGTCTGTCTCTGACGATCATCGACGCTCACCCTCTCAATCGATCGTGCCTTACGCGAGCAATGAGGCGCGGACTGGGCGTCAGCCTCGGGACGGACGCCCAGCGCTTGTGAGGGCCGTCGCGTGCGCGGATGCTTGAATAGGGCGTCGGTTTTCCCTGATCTCGATATCGCGGTGCGCTGCGCGCGCGAAGCTATTTAAGCGCCCCAGTTTCGAAATGGCTTACCGTAGCGTCGTGATCATTTGGAAAAATAGCGGAAATTAGTGGGCTCTTTATCGGAAATCGCCAAGCGCGGTGATTGACGGAGGCGCCGGCTTGGCACTACCCGTGAGACGCGCCGGCGCCAAGGATCGGACGCATAGAGGTCACAGATTGGGGAGTGTGATGTCAGAAGCTAAATCCAGCCTCGACACCAAGGGTTACACCGTCAGAGACGCCTATTTCGGCCGGCCATACATCGATCGCGATGAGCTTCGCCAGCAGCCCTATCCCCACCGCAACGTCCACGGCGGGTTCGAAAACACCGACACGCGCTTCACCTTCTATTTTCCGGACGCGGGCGAGTGGGGCGGGCGCATGTACCACCCGCTCGAGGGCGCGCACGCGGGCCATGAAGAAGCGTTCGCCGGCGCCATGGGCGCCATTCTTGGCGGACTGGAGATGATGACCAAGCTGGGCGGCTACATGGTCGAATCCAATTCGGGCCATATCGGCGACGACGTGGATCCAAGGGCCGGCGTCGATCCGGGTCTCTATGGCTATCGCGCCAGCGTCGAGAGCGCCCGCTTCTCCAAGCATATCGCCAAGCAGGTCTACGGTCGGGAGCCGGATTTCAGCTATGTCTGGGGCGGCAGCGGCGGCGGCCGCCGCTCGCCCTTGTGCCTCGAATACTGCGACGGCGTCTATGACGGCGCCCTCCCGTTCATGGGCGGCGGCAACATCGAGCCGCACGGCACCAATTCGCGCGTGCGGAGCGAGCAGCCCTTATCGTTTGGCGCGATGTTCAACGTTCAGCGCCTGCTGCGCGGCGGCAAGCTCGAACGCGTCATCGACGCCATGCAACCCGGCGGCGGCGGCGATCCCTTCCTGGGGCTGAACACCCACGAACGCGAGGAGTTGGCCAACCTCTATCGGCTGGGATATCCCCGCGGCGACGAATTCATGATCGCCAAGCCCATGGGCCAGATCTGGCTGTGGTCGTCTATCGCCGACATGTTGCTGGAAGAGGACGCCGATTACTTTAAGGCCTTCTGGACCCAGCCAGGCTATGTCGGTTTCGATCAGCCAGAAGCCGTGCGCGACGATCTGATCGACCAGGTCCTGCCCGTCACCCGCGTCATCACCGCTCAGGACCTGCTGAGCGGAGAGGATTTCGCGGGTCCCGAATTCGCCGACGCCAAGCCGATGGCGATGTTCATGGCCTCCTCGACGGGGCAGTTCGACATGCCCATCGGCGTCGAGGTCAAGGGCTTGGGCGAGGGCTACCGCAGCGGGACCGGCGTTCGTGTCGTTTCCGGCGCCGCGCAAGGACGTCAGCTCTACTGCACCAAGTCGATCGGCGACATGCTGTTCTGTGATGGCCGCGCCGAAGCCAATCTGAAGCGGTTCCGCGGCGTCCAGGTCGGCGACGAGGTGCATGTCGACAACCACGCCTTCCTGGCCTTCTGCTACGCTTACCGGCACCATATTTCCGATGATCCCCTGAACGACTTCCTCCGGGTCGATGGCCAGCCGATCTATCCCCAGCACGGCCTGCCGATGCAGTCGCCGCTTATGGGCGTGCCCTATTCGGGGCAGTACGAGGGCAAGCTCCTGTGGATCCACCACACCCACGACGCCTCGCTCTGGCCGCCTCAGGGCGTGATCTACAAACGCGCCGTGGAGCAGGCCCAAGGTGCGGAAAAGGCTCGTGAACGGTTCCGGCTGCAGTGGACCCAGAACGCTGAGCATGTCCCGCCGATGCTCCTGCCTTCCGACCCCAAACGCGCCACCGCCACTTGGCTGATCGACTACATGCCCAGCGTCGAACAAGGGCTGGTCGATCTCGCTGCCTGGGTGGAGAAGGGCGTGGCTCCCCCCGAGACGCAGTATAGCTTCGTCGACGGCAAGATCAGCCTGCCGCCGACCGCCAAGGCGCGCGGGGGCACTCAGCCCGTGGTGTCGGTGACCGCCGACGGCGCCTTGCGCCGCCAGATCTCGCCCGGCGGACAGGTCGAGCTGACGGTGAGGGCCGAGGCGCCGCCCGGTGCGGGAACCTTCACGCGGGTCGATTGGGACCTGGATGGTTCGGGGAGCTTCGCCGTCAATCAGCCGATCGCGCCGGGCCAGACCGAACTGACCCTGTCGCTCGCCTATGCCTATGACCGGCCGGGTACGTATTTCGCCACGGCCCGGGTGAAGTTGAACCGCGAGGGTGACCCGACAGCTCGCCGGCAAATCGAAAACGTGGCGTCGGCCCGCATCGTCGTGAGCTAGTCCGCCGCGTCCAGTAACCCGGCCGCAGGCCGGGTTACCGGATCTAAATATTCAGAACGAGATTCTAGATACAGAACTCTTGACTGGACACCGTTCTCCAAAGGCCTCTAATGGCCAAGGGCGTGCGATCCCGAAATGGGAATTGAGGTCACGGTTTAGGCCAGCCGTCGCGACGCCCCGCCAAGAACGAGCAAGCCGAACACAGTCGGCGAAACCTTAGGGAGCAAGCGGTGAAAGACAGACTGAAACTTCAGCTGGCGATCTGCGCCATGATCGCCGGCGCGGCGACGCTGTACGGGTCGCCATCCTCTGCGGCCGCCGCGGCGACGTGCGACGTGAAGGCCATCCAAGCCATCTCGCCGGCGGACACCACCATTGTTTCGGCCGTGCCGACCGCCGCGCCGACGCCGCACTGCAAGATCGACGGCTATGTGACCACGACCCATGCCGGCGGCGCGACCAACAAGGCCAATTTCCGGCTCCAGTTGCCCGACGAGGGCTGGACCAAGCGCTACTATTTCATCGGCATGGGCGGTTCGGCCGGCTATGTGCCGACCGATTCCCAAATCCCCGGCGGCAATCCCCTGGTCAAGGGTTTCGCCGTCGCCGGCACCGATACCGGCCACCAGGGCAACATGCTGGATTGGGGCTTCCTCAGCGACCCGGTGCTGGCTGAGGACCACATCCATCTGGCCGCCCACGCCACGGCCGTGGCCACCCAGCAAATCACCCGCGCCTATTACGGCGGGCCGACCTTCTATCGCTACTTCTCGGGCTGTTCGGGCGGCGGGCGCATGGCGACCGAATCCATCCAGCGATATCCGGGTGATTTCGACGGGGTCCTGCTGGGCGCGCCCGGCGGGCGCAGTTCGGCGACCATGCTGGCGTTCATCAACGCCGCCCAGCAAGCCCAGCGCGAACCGGGCGCCTGGCTGTCGCCGGCCAAGCTGGCCATGGTCGATCGCAAGGTCACGGCCGATTGCGATGAACTCGACGGCGCCAAGGACGGCGTCATCTGGGACCACACCGCCTGCCGCTTCGACTTCACCAAGATCAAGTGCGCGTCGGCCGATGGCCCCGAATGCCTGACCGCCGCCGAACTGAAGACCTTGCAGGCGATCGTGGCCGGTCCGCGCGGACCCAAGGGCGCGATCAAGGTCGGCTTCCCCGTTTCCAACATCGGCATTTGGGCCGGGTTCCTGGGCATGGTGCCGCCGCCTTGGTCGGACGCGCCGACCAACGAGAACATCGCCAAGTCCTCGGCCGGCTACGTCATCGGCAGCTCGCTGGCCAAGGTCTATTTCGGCAAGGACTTCGACGCGTTGAAGGACTTCGACTTCAACAACCAGGATCAGATCGACGCCTGGTGGAAGGCGGCCCAAAGGGTCGGCTATGGCTACCCCTATAGCGCCGATCTGCGCGGCCTGCAGAAGAGCGGGGGCAAGGTGCTGATGTGGAACGGTGTCAGCGATCCTTGCTGCATCGACACCGAAATGCAGCAGTACTACGCCGACGCCGCGGCCAAGGTCGGCGGCATGGCGGCCCTGCGTGAGTTCGCCAGCTTCTACCGTGTTCCTGGCATGGGCCATTGCGGCGGCGGCACCGGCCCGCAAGACGCCCCCGACGTGCTGCTCGACCAGCTGATCAACTGGGTGGAAAAAAGCCAAAAGCCCGGCCCGGCCGTCGCCCACCGCGGCGCCGATCGCGTGCAGCTGACCTTCGCCGATCCCAAGACCAAGCAGGTCTCCGGTGTTCTGGTGCCGCCGCCGACCGGCGAGGCCCGCGACTTCCTGCTCTGCCCCTATCCGCTGGTCGCGAGTTTCGACCGCTCGAAGGCCAGCGTCCCGGGCGCGGTTGGCGAGGCCCACAACTGGTCCTGCAAGGCGCCGGTCAAGGTGGCGTCCCGCTAGATCGATCGCCGGCCCCGGCGCTCAAGCCGGGGCCGGTCCGCATCGCGCCGTGCAAGGCGGTCCCGCCACGCCGACCCCACTGTCCGGCGCGCCAGCCGACATCGCCTCACAGAACGCCTTCAGAGGCGGTCCGGACGATCGTCAACGCGCCTCCGAGCCGTCCGCCTTCCAGGCCGCCGTCAGGAACAGGCGCCGTCGGGTGGCCAGATCGCCCGCCGTAAAGGCGTCAAGGACGGCGCCGGGCTGGGTTGCGGCCTGACTTTGCTGGACCCCGAACGGCAAGAGAATCTCGACGAACAGCTCGACCATCGGGTTGGCGCACTGCGTCGCGGCGAACGTGCAAAAATCACCAAAGGCGATCGTCTCGCGGGCCTGGGGCTGTTTGCGCCCGCCAGCCAGCCTTGCCGCGCGAGCCTGGTTCAGGCCTTCCAGGATCAATTGGGTCAGAAAGGCGTGGATGTCGGCGGGAGCCGGCGCGCTGCGTGCAAGGAAGGCTGCGGCCTGGGCGATGGTCCGCGCGCGGTTGGGGGTGGCGACATAGAGCCCGCCCTTGCGGCCCCGGATGAACTCCACCGCCGAGTGCTCCTCGAGCATTCGCACGGCCTGGCGCAGGATGGTCGTGCTGGCGCCATATCGCGCCATCAATTCGGCGCCGCTGCCGATACGCTCTCCGGCTCGCCAGCCCTTGGAGCGGATCTCGCGCAGAATTTCGCGGGTCAGGCGTTCGGCTTGGTTGCCCGCGCGGTTGAACTCGGGCCGACCCGGATCGCCGGTCTTCGGCGGCGAGCCCGGGTCGTGGTCGGTCTCGTTCCAGGTCGGCCACCTGGCGTGGAACATCGCCAGCATCCGGCGGCGACAGTCGAACAGCGTGGGCGTATCGCCGGCGATCAGCGCTTCAGCGGCTTCGCGCGTGATGCGCCAGGCTTCTCCGCGCTCGCTCTCAACGCTGACATTGATGCTGTAAGGCATGATGTCGCTGGCGAACTCGCTGGCCGTCCGATTGGCGAGCAGCACCGCCGGTTCGCGCGAGGCGGTCCGGATCGCCTGATGCAGTAGGCGGTGGCCCCCCACCGCCTGAAATTGGGCCTCGGCCATCCGATCGAGGCGATGGATCAGGCCCCGGATCCGCTCGCAGGCTTCTGGGCCTAGACGGGGCGCTCCATGGAGAAAAAGGTGGGTCTCGAGCGCGTAGGGCAGGACGCCCAATTGCTGGATGTCGCGGGTCAGGCTCTCGACCAAGATCGACAGCGAGCGCGCGACGAAGTCCGGATTCGGCTCGGCCACCACCAACCCACCGCCGGGGCCGCGCCGCATGTAGGCCACGCCCCGTTCCTCCAGGATGCGTACGGCCTGGCGGAAGACGGCGCGTCCTGCGCCATGCGAGGCGCGCAGGTCCTGTTGCGATGCGATCACCGTTCCGGGGGGCGAGCGGGCGCTCAGCACCTCGCGCGCGATTCTTTCCGCCAGCCGAGCGCCCGCCGAATCCGGCCCGAAATCCGCCGGTGGCGACACGGCGTCAAACGGTTCTGTCGTCAACTGCGGAGACCCCGGCCCAATCTGCCCTTCTTCCTAGTAGACAGATTGGCGTCGGATGAAAACAGGCGCCTATTTTAGCCTACTGGCCCCGCCTTCCAGATTGGCTAAGGGCGGGGCGCCTCAGCAGCGGATCGAGGGCCAAGACGCCCGTCAGCGGTCCGCCAACGCCAGCATCTCCGCGAGGGTCTGGGTCAAAAAAAGTGCGCCGCCCCGGGAGGCGGCGCTCATCGCGTCGTGACGTGGCGCGCCGGCGTTGGACCGGCGCGACACAGGGATCAATGGAACGCGTAGCGAAGCTCGAAGACCACCTGGCGCGGCGCCCCGTAGAGGAAGGTCCCGACGCCGAACTGCGTTGAGAGCTGATTGTTGCTGCCCACCACGTAGTCCTTGTCGAAGGCGTTGCGGACATAGAAGGCCGCGCTGACCGGGCTTTGGCGGATATCGCGCCAGTCGACCCGCAGATCGACCCGCGTGTAGCCGGGCACATTGGCGCCCATCGCCGAGAGGGCCACGGCGGGATTACCGTTGGGCTTGTTGGCCGGATCCAGCGCCATGCCGCTTTGGTAGTAGATGCTGGCCAGGGCGCTCAGCGAGCCCCAGTCGCCGGCCAGGTCGTAGGTGAAGCGCGGCGTCAGGGTCAGCTGGTGCTTGGGCGTGTTGGGGAACCGGCTGGAGGTCAGATCGCCCTGCACCGGATCTTCGTATTTGTCGTAGCTGGCGTCCATGTAGGTGTAGATCAGCGAGACGTCGAAATGGGCCGCCAGCTGGGCCGCCACATCGACGTCGAGCCCCTTGATGCTCCCGGACGCGGCGTTGCGCGTGACGGTCGAGGCGGGGGTCGTGGGCAGGTTAATGAAGCGCTGGATGTTGGTGTAGTCGTCGTAGAAGGCGTCGACGGCGTAGCGGAAATGCATGTCGCCCAGGGTGGTTTGACCCTTCACGCCGACTTCGTGGTCGGTGACGAACTCAGGCTGGAAATACTTGTCCGCCGCCGAGAGCGCCGTGCCGTTGAAGCCGCCGGATTTGTAGCCGCGCCGCACCGTCGCATAGGCGCTGAGGTTGGGCGTGAAGGTGTAGTTGGCTGCGACGTTCCAGGTCGTGGCCTTGAAGACGCCCGACGAGGACGGGCCCGTCGCGGTGGGGCCGGTGGGCACGGGTTGTCCAGGCAGGACCAGGAAGGTCTGGGAGAACGAGCGCCGATAGTCTTCCGTCCGGCGGATCCCGCCTGTCAGGGTCAGCTTCTGGGTCGCCTTCCAGTCCACCTGGCCGAAGACGGCCTCGGACGAGTTGGAGCTGTTGCCATAGGCGATGGCCTGGATGGCGACGCCATTGGGGAAGGCCAGCGCCAAGGGCGGCGCCAGGGCGCCCAGCACGGGCGCGGAGAAGAACTGCTTGGTGTCGAAGCCCACATTGACCGGCGATTTTGTGTTCTCCCGGTAGTAACCGACCACGGTGTTGACCGCGTTCCAGCTGGTCTGGATCTGGAACTCCTCCGTCGTGGACTCGATCTTCTTACCCGGCGGGTTGGTGACGTTCAGAAGGTCGAGCGGCGTGGAGTCCAGGTCGTAGGACTGCCCGCCGGTGTAGTGACGGTTGCTGACGATGTTCTTCAGCGTGATGTGGTCGGTCAGGCGTAGGGAGGTCGAGTTGAGGATCCCGTGACCATCGAGGACCGTATAGTCGGGCCAACTGGCGTTGATGACACGCGGCCCGCGCGCCTTTTGGGCCGCCAGGTAGCCTTGCAGCTGCGACAGGATCGGGGCGTTGTTGATATTGGGCGCCACGAAGGCGAGGCTCGAGCCCGAGCCGCTCTCCTTGACCTCGTCATCCTGATAGATGGTGAGGTTCTCGAACCCGTCGAAGGGCCGGAGAAGCACGCTGGCGCGAACGCTTCGGCGGTTCTCGTCGTCGAGCTTTCGCCCGTTGTAGAGGTTCTTGGTGTATCCGTCGCGATTGAGGGTCTGACCCGCGACGCGGACCATGAGCTTGTCGCCGATGATCGGGCCGCCGACGGCGAATTCAAGATCGTGCCGGTTCAGGTCGCCGACTCGCCCGACGACGTAGCCGCTGAGGGTCTCCGTCGGACGTTGCGGCGAGAACAGCACAGCGCCGCCGGTGGTGTTTCGCCCAAACAACGTCCCCTGCGGCCCTTTGAGAACCTGCACGCTCTGAAGGTCGAAGATCGCGCTCGAGAAGTCGGGCACTTCGGCGAAATAGGCGACGACGCCCGGCGAATTCTGTCCGAACGCCTGTCCCTGCCCCCGGATGGAATAGGTGACGTTGTTGCGGTTGCCCGTGGTGTTCTGGATGGAAAGGCCTGGCGCGACGACGGTCAGGTCGTTGACGTTCTTGATGTTCTTTTCTTCCAGCTGACGCTCGCTCACCGCCACCACAGCGATCGGCACGTCCTGCAGCCGCTCTTCGCGCCGGCGAGCCGTGACCACCACCTCTTCTAGCGTGTTGGCCGCGGGCGCTGTGGACGTGGTCTGGGCCAGGGCGATGGATGGCAAGGTCAGGCAACTGCTCGCGCAGAGCCAGAAAAGGCCGACCTTGCGCACAGCGCGCACGACTTCGCCCGCGCCGAATTTCGGCTGGTTCATGTTTTCCTCCCCGTCGGCCTGAGCACCGATCACTGATGCCGGATCGCCATTTTAAGGCGCCTGACTTGAACGCATCCTATGCACATGTTTTTGAGCTGTACAAGAATGTGCTTCTCAATAGAGAAGGAACGGGCGGCAGACTGTGTCTGCCCGTCCCGGCGCGCTGGAAGCCGATGGCGTCCGCCGAAAGAGCGCGGCTCGGCCGGGCGTTCGACGGTCCGCCGGCGCCGGCGGCCTTCCATCTTGCCGTTGGCGCAGGTCACCAGGTTGCGCTTGTTCCAGGCGTCCAGTTCGTCGCGCGGATAGAGCACGGCTCTGCCGATCTTGACGAAGGGCGGACCGATCCGCTGGGTGCGCCAATTCTCCAGCGTCCCCGTCGAGATCTGACCGCGGTAGCGCTCGGAGACCTCCTCGGTGGTCAGGAACTGTCTCATCGGCGCCTCTAGGATCAGACGGCCCTGCCGCCGCCAGATCCCGGGCTTGGCTCAGGCGCGCAGCTCGCAAGGCGTGCTGCGCCAACCGGAGGCGTCTAGGTGCGACGCGACGACCTGGGCGATGGAAGCGTTCGATGTCGCCCGCGCCAAGGTCTACACGCTCGGGTCAAAGCCCGGATGCGCCAGCGACGCCGCTCCCCTGGCGTTGCCCGACGGCTATGAGGCCCAGGCCAAAGAGGCTGTCGCCCTGCAGGTGGAGCGCGCCGGCGTTCGCCTGGCTCTGCTGCTCAACGAGGCGTTCAAGTAGAGGGGCGGTGTCGCCACCGCCTCTCGATCGCCGAGGTCAGGCGGGCTTGGCGCCCGGCGCGCCGCACTTGGCGAACTTGCCCTTGGCGTCCTTGCACATGTTCGGTTTGGCCGGAGCAGCCGCAGCCGGACACTTGATGAACTTGCCTTTGGCGTCGCGGCACGGGGCGGCGGCCAGGGCCGCGCTGGATGCGGAAAGCGCCATGACCATGGCGGCGGCGAGAGCGAGGGACTTGCGCATGTTTCCTCCTGTCAGCGCGAGAGCGCGACGTCGCGCCCGATTGGTGACGCTTTCAAGGCGACCCACGATGAGCACCTCCTGGTTTTGAGTTTTCAAAACTTGCAATTCAGGCGGGAACACTTCTAGCTCTAAAGCTCAAGCTTCGGGGGAGCATGCTGCGCGCCATCGACCTGGAAAATACTGTCGATAGGCGGCTGTTACCAATGCGCACGGGGGGGGACGCGATCCTGTCGCGGCAGATCACGGGCGCGGCGCGTGCCGCCTCGAAGGTGAACATTAGGGTGCGGCCAAGCGGCGCCGCCACTGGCGCACGCGCTGCAGCTTGACGGTCATGCGGCGGATGATCCGCTCGGGGTTGGGGCGCGCGCTGAAGGCGCGTGAAGCGGACATGGCGACTTCGAGTTCTTGAATTGTTCTCATCCCGCGAGGCAAGAAAGTCAATCGGATTCGAAAGCGGGTTTGGCGCCGCAAGAGCGGGCGGACCATTGGGGCGATCAGCGGCTGCTTCAACGCAGCTTGGCGTCGGAACGGTTGGTGTCCACGAGATCAAAGGCGTTCGGTCGGCATGATAATAAAATGAAGTTATTTTTATAATTGCCACTAAGCGTGGATTGAGGTGAATTTCGTGGCTCTGGCTTGTGGTCAGCGTCAAAAAAGCGGGGAGGATCATCGCCATGGATCGCCAGTTGAGACCTAAACGTCGTTGGGTGGTCCCAGGGATCGCGGCGCTTTCCCTCCTGGCGGCCGCCGGCTTGGCGCGGGCGGACGATCCGCCGCCGCCGCTCAAGGACAATGGTCTGGCGCGCACGCCGCCGATGGGCTGGAACAGCTGGAACAGGTTCGCCTGCGATGTCGACGAGACGCTGATCCGCAAGACCGCCGACGCGATGGTCAGTTCCGGCATGCGCGAGGCGGGCTATCAGTACGTGGTGATCGACGACTGCTGGCACGGCGCGCGCGACGCGCACGGCGATATCCAGCCCGACGCCAAGCGCTTCCCCAGCGGCATGAAGGCCTTGGGCGACTACATCCACGCCAAGGGCTTGAAGTTCGGCATCTATTCGGACGCGGGCCTGAAGACCTGCGGCGGCCGCCCCGGCAGCTGGGGGCATGAGTATCAGGACGCCAAGCAATATGCGGCCTGGGGCGTGGACTATCTGAAGTACGACTGGTGCATGGCCGGCGCGCAGGACGCCCGCTCGGCCTACTACATCATGTCGGCGGCCCTGCAGGCGAGCGGCCGCGATATCGTGCTGTCGATCTGTGAGTGGGGGACTTCCAAGCCCTGGCTGTGGGCCGACAAGGTCGGCAATCTCTGGCGCACCACCGGCGACATCTACGACAAGTGGGAGGGTGTGCGCGACTACAGCTCCGGCGTGATGAACATCGTCGACAAGCAGGCCGAACTCTATCCCTACGCCCGTCCTGGCCACTGGAACGACCCGGACATGCTGGAGGTGGGCAACGGGGGCATGACCGCCGAGGAGTATCGCTCGCACTTCAGCCTCTGGGCGATGCTGGCCGCGCCGCTGATCGCCGGCAACGACATCGTCAGCATGGACGCCTCGACCCAGGCGATCCTCACCAACCGCGAGGTCATCGCGGTGGATCAGGATCCGCTCGGCCAACAGGCGCGACGGGTGTCCAAGGAAGGCGACCTGGAAGTCTGGATCCGGCCTTTGCAGGGCGGGGGCAGGGCCGTCGTCCTGCTCAATCGCGGCGCGGCGCCGGCCCAGATCAGCCTCGACTGGAGCCAGATGGATTACCCGGCGACGCTGCAGGCCAAGGTTCGCGATCTCTGGGCGGGCAAGGACGTCGGGATCCATACGGGCCGGTACCAGGCGACCGCGGCGTCGCATGGCGTCGTCATGTTAAAAGTCCAGCCGTGACCTCGGTGTAAAATAAGCAAAAATATTTTTCTAAATCCCTTGGCGGCCCGGTTTCGCACGGGTAAGCCAGGGCAAGAGACCGTTGGCCATCGGCCGCGCGTCCAGCTTAGGGAGGCGAGGCGCGCCATGGTTCGGATCGGCATCGATTTTGGCGGCACGAAGATCGAGGCCGCGGCCCTGTCGGAAGACGGGCGGC